>CAJYQL010000098.1 GCA_913776965.1 uncultured Xylophilus sp. | reverse complement strand
GGCAGCTGCAGCGCGCCGAAGCCGTCGAGCAGCACCCGCACCCGCACGCCCGCGCGCGCCCGGGCCGCCAGCCGCGCGACGGTCGCACGGCCGAGGGCGTCGTCGCCGATCAGGAAGGTGCAGACGTCGAGCCGCTCGGTGGCGCCGTCGATCAGCGCCCACAGCGCGTCGCGGGCGGCGGCGCCGTCGGCATGCAGCCGGATGCGGCAGCGGGTCGGCGGCGCGAGGCCGAAGCTCTCGATCAGCTCCGCGGCCCAGTGGCCGACCGGCGTGGTGCGCGGCGGCCGCGGCGGCGGTGCCGGCCGGATCTTGCGGCGGCCGAACAGCAGGTAGGCCGGCAGCACCAGATAGGGCAGCAACGCCAGCCCCATCACCCAGGCGATCGCGGTGGACGGCGCACGGCGCTCGTGGCGGGCGCGGGTGGTGATCACGTAGGTGAGCACCGCGATCGCCGCGATCAGCGTGTGCTGCAGCACCGACGGCAGCCACGACAGGGCGAGGTGCGGCATCACGGCAGGCGGCTCCGGCGCGGCCCGGTGCGCCGGTGCCCGCAGGAGGCGGGCGCCGGGCGGAGGCGGGCGGCGAGGGCGGTGGGCGGCACGGGGCGGCGGTCCTGCGGGGCGGTGTCCGACCGATGGTAGGCGCGGCGGGCGGGGAGTCTGTATCGGCGGATGTCGTGGCGCGGCGCCAACGTCCGGCGCAGCGCAGCGCAGCGCAGCCCTCAGCCCTCAGCCCTCAAACCTCAGCCCTCAAACCTCAAACCTCAAACCTCAAACCTCAAACCTCAAACATCAAACATCAAACATCAAACATCAAACATCAGCCCGCAGCCCGCAGTCCGCAGTCCGCAGCCCGCAGTCCGCAGTCCGCAGTCCGCAGCCCGCAGCCCGCAGCCCGCAGCCCGCAGCCCGCACCGCCCGTTTCGGCCCGGGCCCGTTCTGCGTCCGTGTCCTTCAGCCCAGCATCACCCGGTTCTTCCCGGCCCGCTTGGCCAGGTACATCGCGGCGTCGGCGCGGCGGATCGTGTCCTGGCCGTCCTCGTCTCCGGCGACCTGGGCCACCCCGGCGCTGAAGGTGATCAGCACCTTTTCGTTGTCCTTCAGGAAGAAGCGCCGGGTGAGTTCGCGCTGCAGCCGCTGCATGGTCTGCACGCCGTCGTCGGGCAGGGTGTCCGGCAGCACGACCACGAATTCCTCGCCGCCGTAGCGGCCGAGCAGGTCCTGCGGCCGCATCGATTCGCGTGCCACCTGGGCCAGGTGGACCAGCGCCCGGTCGCCGGTGTCGTGGCCCAGCCCATCGTTGATCTTCTTGAAGTTGTCGATGTCGAGCAGCGCCAGGCACAGCGGCAGGCCGGCGCGGCGGCAGCGGGCGATCTCGCGCTCGACCGCCTCGTCGAGGCCCTTGCGGTTGAGCGCGCCGGTGAGCGTGTCGTGCCGCGCCTCGGCGCTGGCGCGGTCGAGTTCCTGCTGCAGCTTGCCGACGGCGGCCTGGGCCGCGTCGGTGCGGCTGCGCATCTGCACCAGTTCGTCGCGGTGCACCCGGCTGTCGAGCGACATCGCCCGGGTCGCGACGATGACCTCCTGCAGCACCGGCGCGATCTGGTCGAGCGTTGTCGCATGGCCGAGCTGCTCGGCGCAGCGCTCGATCTTGTCGTGGTAGACGTCGCTCGCCTCGGTCATGCTCGACAGCCGGGCGATGAAGGCCGCGAGCATCTGGCGCACCTGCTCCTGCGCCTCCACCGTGCGGGCCTTGGCCTCGGACTGCTTGAAGATCACGTCCCTCAGCCGCGCCTGCAGGTCGTCGAGCCGGCGCAGCGTGAGCGGCGGGGTGGCGGCGGCCGCAAGCGCCTCCGCCTGGCCGTGCAGCCAGCGGTCGTCGATCGCCAGCTCGGCGATGTTGCGGATCACCAGGTGCAGCGCCTGCAGCAGCGCCGTGCGGATCGCGGCCTGCTCCTCCGCGGCGAACGACACCTTGAAGCCGAAGTTCTGAAGCATCAGCCGCAGCGCATCCAGGTCGCCGGCCGGCTGCCGCAGCACGTGGAGCAGCTGCTGCGCCTGCTCGTGCAGCCGTGTGTCCTCGGTGCCGAGGGCGGGCAGCAGGTGCTCGACCAGCCGCGCGACCTGCTCGCCCAGGGCGGTCGGCAGGCCGGCAGACGCGGGGGCGCCCCCTGCGTCGGGGTCCGCTGCCGCCGTGGTGGTGCCCGCGAGCGCCAGGTTCGCATAGCCGACCAGCGTGCGCTGCAGATCGGGCCAGCTCGCCTGGGCGATGGCCGCTTCGAACTGCGTCAGGAGCCGCATCTGCGACGGCAGCTGCGCGGGCAGGATCTTGGCGATCTGCCGCAGCTGCGCATCGGGGAAGCCGACCGGCGATTTCTGGCCCGCGATCTCGTCGTACAGCGCGCGGTAGTTGTCCGGTGTCGGCAGCAGGCGACGGGCGGCCAGCAGCTTGAACGTTTCGCGGGCGAGTTCGAAAGGAGGGCGTTCGGCCATGGCGACGGCGGGCGGCGAAAAATCGGGTGGGGGAGTGTGCCAGAGAGGCGGGTGGGCGCGCCATCCGGATTGCTATGGATTGCATAGCGCTTCGCGCAGACCGGGCGGGCGCAAGGTGCCGATTCGGCTCCGAACGCTCCGCGCGAGCCGAGAGCCGCGGCCCGCCCGGCGAGAATCGGCGCCCATGTTCACCCTGCTCTTCGACGGACTCGCCTACGGCATGCTGCTGTTCGTGCTGTCGCTCGGCCTGTCGGTCACGCTGGGGCTGATGAACTTCGTCAATCTGGCGCACGGTGCGTTCGCGATGGCGGGCGGCTATATCGCCGTCGCGGCCACCCGGCAGGCGGGGCTGCCGTTCCTCGCGGGGCTGGGCTGCGCCTTCACGGGCACGGGGCTGCTGGCCTTGGCGCTGGAGCGGACGCTGTACCGCCGCATGTACCGCCGGCCGCATCTCGACCAGGTGCTGCTCACCATCGGGCTCGCGTTCATGGCGGTCGCCGCCACGACCTGGTGGATGGGGCCGTCGCAGCAGACGGTCGTGCTGCCGGCGTGGCTGCGCGGCCGCACCGAGATCGGCGCCGGTCCCTGGCAGCTGGCGGTCGGGCACTACCGGCTGTTCGTGGCGGCGGTCTGCGGCGTGCTGGCGCTGGGGCTGCAACTGCTGCTGCGCTACAGCCGGTTCGGCATGCGGCTGCGGGCGGCGGTGGAGGATACGGGCATCGCCGCGGCCCTCGGCATCGACGTGGACCGCATCTTCCTCGTCACCTTCTGCGTCGGCTCGGGCCTGGCCGGGCTGGGCGGCGCGCTGGCGGTCGAGCCGATGGGGCTGGACCCGTCGTTCGCGCTCAAGCACCTGGCGCTGATCCTGGTGGTGGTGGCCGTGGGCGGCACCGCCACCGTCGCCGGTCCGCTGGCAGCCGCGCTGCTGCTCGGCGTGGCCGACGTGATGGGCAAATACTGGCTGCCGCAGGCCGGCGCCTTCACCGTCTATGCGCTGGCGATCGGCGTGCTGCTGTGGCGGCCGCACGGGCTGCTGGCGCGCCGGGGCGGGGCATGAGACGGGTACCGACAGGCACGGTGCGCACGGCCGTCGTGGGGCTCGCGTGGGTGGTGGCCTTCCTGCTGCCGGCGCTGCTCCCGCGCCATGCACTGCTGGTCAACGAAGTTGTAATCGTCGCGCTGTTTGCGCTGTCGCTCGACCTGGTGCTGGGTTATGCGGGCATCGTGTCGCTCGGCCATGCGGCCTTCTTCGGCGCTGGGGCCTATGCGGCGGGGCTGTTCGCCCGGCACGTCGCGGCCGATCCGCTGGCGGGGCTGGCCGTGGCCGCGGCGACCGGTGCAGGGCTGGGCGCGGCGGCGGGCCTGACCGTGCGGCGCGGCACCGACCTGTCGCGGCTGATGGTGACGCTCGGCGCGGCGCTGCTGCTGCTGGAGACGGCCAACAGCGCGTCGGGCCTCACCGGCGGCGCGGACGGGCTGCAGGGCATCGTGCCGAGACCACTGCTCGGCCTGTTCGCGTTCGACCTGTACGGCCGCACGGCGGCCTGGTATTCGCTCGCGGTGCTGCTGGCGGCGGTGCTGCTGGTGGGGCGGGTGGTGCGTTCGCCCTTCGGCATCTCTCTGCAGGCGCTGCGCGACGATCCGCGCCGCGCCGAGGCGATCGGCATTCCGGTCGGCCGCCGCATCGTCTGCGCCTACACCCTGGCCGCGACGCTGGCCGCCATCGCCGGCGGGCTGTTGGCGCAGACGGCGGGCGTGGTGTCGCTCGACGTGCTCGCCTTCCACCGCTCGGCCGAGGTGCTGCTGGCGGTGGTGATCGGCGGTGCCGGCTGGCTGTACGGCGGCATCGTCGGGGCGGTGGTGCTCAAGCTGCTGCAGGACGCGCTGTCGGCCCTCACGCCGCAGTACTGGATGTTCTGGCTGGGACTGGTGATGGTGGTGCTGGCCCTGGCCGGCCGCGACCGGTGGCGGCTGCGTCTGCCTGGCCGGGGGCACGGCGCATGACGCCGGTTCTGCAGGCGCGCGGGCTGCGGCTGCGCTTCGGCGGGGTGGTGGCTGCCGACGGCATCGACCTGGATCTGGCCCCCGGCGCCCGGCACGCACTGATCGGCCCCAACGGCGCCGGCAAGACCACGCTGCTGCACCTGCTGGGCGGACAGCTGCGGCCCCAGGCCGGCCGGGTGCTGCTGGACGGGCGCGACGTGACGGCACTGCCGCCGCACCGCCGCGCCGCCGCGGGGCTGGTGCGCAGTTTCCAGATCGGCGCCGGATTCCGGTCGCTGGTGCCGCGCGAGGCGCTCGCCTTGGCAGCGGCGCAGGCGGCCGGGCAGAGCGGCACCTGGTGGCGCCCCCTTGCACGGCACGCGCAGGCCGGCCGAACCGCCGACGCGCTGCTGGAGCGCTTTGGCCTCGCCGCCGTCGCCGCCGTGCCGGTGCGTCACCTGGCGTACGGCCAGCGCCGCCTGCTGGAACTGGCGCTGGCCCTCGCGTGCGCGCCGCGGGTGCTGCTGCTCGACGAGCCGGCCGCCGGCATTCCTGCCGAGGAGCGCGGCAGCCTGGCGGCCGCGCTGACCGACCTGCCGGCTGCGGTCGCCGTGCTGCTGGTGGAGCACGACATGGACCTGGTGTTCCGCTTCGCCGAGCAGGTCACCGTACTCGCCGAAGGCCGTGTGCTGGCGCAGGGCACGCCGGCCGCCATCGCCGCCGATCCGCGCGTGCAGACGGCCTATCTGGGTACGCCTCTGGCGTCCGACTGAGGGCCGACCACCCCGCGTCGCGCCTGCCTCATCGACCCCGCTCACGGTGAGTTGTGTCGTGGCGGGATCGACCCGGCTTACGGTGGACTGCGGCGCGGCAGCAGCGGTGACCGCGGCAGGAACCGGAAGGCCGCCGACGCCGCCACCAGCATCCCGGCGATGCAGAGCATCACGGCGCGGAACGCGTCGTCGCCGTGGTGACGGGCCCACGCGGCCACCCATCCGGTCAGCCACTGCATCAGGGCCACTCCGAGGAACATCGACATGGTGTAGAGCGACAGGGCACGGCCCGTCACCTCGGCCGGGTAGGAGGAGCGCACATCGGCGTATTGCAGGACGCTGTAGCCCGACAGCAGTCCCATCGCGAAGATCAGCACGACCGTAGCCACGCGGAGCTGCAGGAACGCCAGCACCACGAACATGCCGGCCGTGAGCAGCGCCAGCGACACGATCCACCGGCGGCGGCGCGCCGGCCCCGGGTCCAGGCGGCCGAAACAGGCCGGCACGAACAGGGCGATCAGCGACAGCACCAGCGTCACGTGGCCGATCTCGACCAGCGAAAAACCGAAGCGGCCCGACAGCAGCGGCCCGAGCCACAGTCCGCGCAGCGAGAGGAATGCGGCATAGCAGCACATGCCCAGGACGAAGATGCCCCAGGTGTGCGGCATCCGGAACAGCGTGCCGAAACCGGCCGCCGCCCGGCCCCAGGATTCCCGTGGTCGGTTGCTTGCCTGCGGCAGCGCCGGCTCGTGCACGCGGAAATGGATCAGCAGCCACGACAGCAGAGACAGCACCGCCAGTACCCAGAAGCCCCGGCGCCATCCGCCGTGCTCGACGATCCACGCCAGGGGCGTCCCGGTGAAGATCAGCCCCAGGCCGCCCACCCCCATCCCGACGCCGGAGAAGAAGGCGAAACGCTGCGGCGGAAAGTGACGGGCGATGAACACGGTGCAGGCCAGGAACGCCGGCGAACATCCCACGCCGATCAGCAGCTGTCCGAGCATCAGCCAGCCGTAGCTCGGCGCGCTCGCGGAGACGGCTGCCCCGATCGCCGCCAGCGGAAACACGGTCAGCACCGTGCGGCGCAGACCGTACAGGTCCATGCCGATGCCCATCAGCAACTGGGTCACCCCGAACGACAAGCCGAACAGTCCGGCGAAGGCTCCCAGGGAGCTGGGTGACAGGCCGAAGTCCGCCTCCAGCCCAACGGCGATGATGCTGGTGACCGTGCGGAACGCCTGGCTCAGCGCGAAGCCGGAGAGCAGGCACAGGAACATCGCCCACAGGGCGCGGGAGGGCGCTGCCGGCACGGGAGCGGGGGAGGGGTCGGCGGCGTCGGTCACGGCACGGAGTATGAACGGGCCGTCAGACTTCCGTCGACGGGGAGTCGGTGCTGCACGGCGCGGCATTCAGGGCACATTGCGCCGTGCTAATTTGGTCCGCCCGCTGCGGCCGCCGTTCGCGGCTACTTCACCTGCTGCTTCCCCAGCTTCCTTGCCAGCGTCCGCCGGTGCATCCCCAGCCGCCGCGCCGTCTCCGAGATGTTGAAGCCCGTCTCGGCCAGCACCTCGTGGATGCGCTCCCATTCCAGCGTCTTGATCGAGGTCGACCGGTTGGTCAGGCCCACCTCCACGTTGCCCTCGACCAGCCCGAACGCCGCCTCGATGTCGTCGGTGTTCGACGGCTTGGCGAGGTAATGGCAGGCGCCCAGTTTGATCGCTTCGACCGCGGTGGCGATGCTGGCGAAGCCGGTCAGCACCACGATCAGCATGTCCGGGTCGTGCTCGTGCAGCAGCTGGACGCAGGCCAGGCCCGAACTGTTCCCCTTGAGCTTGAGGTCGACCACCGCGTAGCCGGGCGAATGCGCCTCGAGCAGCACGGCCGCCTCGTCGTGGCCGGAGGCCACCAGGACCCGGTAGCCGCGCCGCTCGAAGGAGCGGCTCAGGGTGCGGGCGAAGGCCTCGTCGTCTTCGATGATGAGCAGCAGGCGCTCAGGGGTGTCGCTCAATTGGCTTCCTTGTTGCGTTGTTCTTCACGTTCTGCACCTTCCTCACCTTGCCGCTGTCGAGCATCGCGCTCGATGAGGAAGGTGCAGAACGTGAA
>CAJYQL010000097.1 GCA_913776965.1 uncultured Xylophilus sp. | reverse complement strand
CCAACCTTCCAGAATTCTCATGGCAGTCTACAGCATGACCGGCTACGCCAGCGTCCAGGACACCGGCCCCGCAGCCGGTGCCGAAGGCGACGGCCGCGCCGGGCCGGCACGCCGGCTCGGACTCGAGATCCGCTCGGTCAACAGCCGCTTCCTCGACATCGCCTTCCGGCTGCCGGACGAGCTGCGGAGCCACGAGGCGGCCCTGCGCGAACGCATCACCACCCGCATCAAGCGCGGCAAGGTCGAGGTGCGTGCCGCCATCGAGACCGATGCGGACACCGCCCTGCCCGACCCGTCGGTCCGCATGCTGCAACGGCTCAACGGACTGCAGGATGCGGTGCGCGCCTGGCTGCCGGGCGCGGTGCCGCTGTCGGTCGCCGAAGTGCTGCGCTTCTCGGCGGCCGAACAGGACCGCGGCCGCCCCTACGACTGGAGCGCCAGCCTGATGGCGCTCGCCGACCAGGCGATCGCCGACCTGCAGGCCGCACGCGAACGCGAAGGCGCGCGCCTGGCCGCGATGCTGCGCGACCGCGTCGCCCAGCTGCGCGCCCTGGCCGCCCAGGCCACACCGCTGGTGCCGCAGCTGGTGGAACAGCAGCGCCAGCGCTTCATGGAACGCTGGCGCGAGGCGATGGCCCTCGGCGAAGGCACCGTGCTGCCGGAAGCCGCGCAGGACCGCGCGCTGTCGGAAGCGACCGCCTTCGCGATCCGCATCGACGTGGCCGAGGAGATCACCCGGCTCGACTCCCACCTCGACGAGATCGACCGGCTGCTCGGCAAGGGCGGCGAACTCGGCAAGCGGCTCGACTTTCTGATCCAGGAATTGCACCGCGAAGCCAACACGCTGGGCTCAAAGTCCGCCGCGCTGGAGTTGACGCGGATCAGCGTCGACATGAAGGTGCTGATCGAGCAGATCCGCGAGCAGGTGCAGAACCTGGAGTGAGGCGCTCCGCCGGGAGTCGGTCCCGGCGTCAGCCCTGCTGCAGGACGTTCGCCAGCCAGTCGCACAGCGGGCTGTCCGGCGCCTCGAAGCCGTGGATCGCCGAGAAGTGGTGGGCGTCGGGCTGGTCCAGCAGCGACGATGCGTTGCCCGCCGCCGTCCAGGCATCGCGCCAGGCGAGCGACTGCCGCGCGAACTCGGCCTGCTCGCGGCCGCCCCAGGTGAGCATTACCGGCGTGGCGCAGGACCGCACGCCATGGATTGGCGACAGGCGGCGCACGTCGCCTTCGGTCAGCTGGATCTTGGGCTGCAGCCAGCTCCAGCGCAGCGGCGCCAGGTCGTAGAGGCCGCTCGCCAGCACCGCGGCGGCGAACGGGTCCTGCGGCAGACCGTAGTCGGCGTCCCATTCGGTCTGCAGGCACATCGCAGCCAGGTGGGCGCCGGCGGAACTGCCGCCCACCGCCACCCGGCGCGGATCGCCGCCGTGGTTTTCGATTTGGCGCAGGACCCAGGCGCAGGCCGCGCGCATCTGCCGGACGATCTCGCCGACCGTCACCGCCGGGCACAGCGCATAGTCGGGCACCACCACCGTGATGCCGCGCCGCTGCAGGCCCAGCGCCACGCAGCTGAATTCCTTGGACGACAGCGCGCGCCAGTAGCCGCCGTGGATGAAGACGAACACCGGCGCGCCCGGACGGTCCGCCGGAAAGATGTCGAGCGACTCGGCCCGGGTCGGGCCGTAGGGCACGTCGAGAATGCAGCGCAGCGTGGCACGCGCATGGGCGCTGCGCTCCGCGTAGTGGCGCAGCTCGGCCGCGCGGTCGGCCACCGGGATCGCGGTGTCGTACTGCGCGTCGATCTGTTCCTGCGTCGTGAAGTCGCGGTACAGCGGGAGCACGGCGACCGCCTCAGTCCGGTACGACGGCCGTAACCTCGATCTCGACCTTCGCCCGGTCCTCGACCAAGCCCGACACCTCGACTGCCGTCATCGCCGCGTTGAAGCTGCCGATCAGCTCGCGAAACGCCTTGCCGATCTCGGGATAGGCGGCGACGTAGGCCTTGCGGTCGGTCACGTACCAGGTCATGCGCACGATGTGCTCGGGCTTCGCGCCGCCGGCCTCCAGCACCGCGACCACGTTCTGCAGCGCCTGGCGCACCTGACCGGCCAGGTCGTCGGTGTGGAAAACGCCGTCAGCATCCCAGCCGATCATGCCGGCGACGAACACCATGCGACCGCGGGCGGTGACACCGTTGGCATAGCCGCGCGGACGGGGCCAGCCGGGGGGAAGAAGGGTCTGCATCGGGTTATCTCCGGTCGGTCGTCGTCGGTGGGTCGCTGCCCTGCGGCAGGCCGCGCAGGGCCGCCAGCAGGTCATCGGGCAGCGGCACAGCCTTGTGGGTATCGAGATCGGTGGTGACCAGCACCTGGCGCGACTGCATGCGCAGGCCGTCGTCGCCGCGGCACTGCAGCACCAGCGTCAGCGAGCTGCGGCCGACGCGCTCGATGCCGACCGTCTGCCGCACCGCGTCGCCCATCCGGCTGATCGCCTGGAACTGGCACTGCAACTGCACGATCGGCACGCCGACGCGCCGGCGGCCGAGCAGGTCGGCGTAGTTGATGTCGAGGCCGTCGGTGAACCAGTCCTCGACCAGCCCGTTCTGCAGCACCAAGTACTGCGGGAAGAACACGATGCCCGCCGGGTCGCAGTGGGCGAAGCGGATGCGCAGCGGTTGCGCGAACACCACCGTCGGGTCGGCGAAGGCGAGCTGCGTCATACGCCGATGTACCGCTGCCAGAGGCCCGGGTCGGCCGCCAGCGCCGCCGAATCGCCCTGCCACACCACCCGGCCGCGCTGCACGATCGTGTGCCGGTCGGCCAGCGAGATCAGCCGCTGCACATATTTATCGATGACCAGGATGCTCTGGCCCTGCGCGCGCAGCTGCGCGAGGCAGCGCCAGATCTCCTCGCGGATCAGCGGTGCGAGGCCCTCGGTCGCCTCGTCGAGCACCAGCAGGTAGGGATTCGTCATCAGTGCCCGGCCGATCGCCAGCATCTGCTGCTCGCCGCCCGACAGCTGGTTGCCCATGTTGCGCGAACGCTCCGCTAGCCGCGGAAACAGCGCGTACACCCGGTCGAGCGTCCAGGGGTCGGCCGACTGGTTGCGGTTGGCGCCGAAGGCACGCAGGTTCTCGGCGACCGACAGGTTCGGGAATATCTGCCGGCCCTCGGGCACCACCGCCAGGCCCATGCGGGCGATGCGGTCGGGCTCCAGCCGGTCGATGCGTTCGCCGCGGAAGCGCACCGTGCCGCCGCGCGGCCGTACCAGGCCGAGCACCGAGCGCACCGTCGTCGTCTTGCCCATGCCGTTGCGGCCGAGCAGCGTGGCGACGTCGCCGGCGCCGATGCGCAGCCCGACGCCGAACAGCACCTGGCTGCTGCCGTAGGACGTCTGCAGGTCGTCGACCTCGAGCAGGGCCGGCCGGTCCCCCGGCACGGCGGGCTGCCGCACGTCGGCGGAGTGTGGGGCGTGCGTCGTCATGCGGCGGCCTCCTCGGCGGCTTCGTCGCCCAGGTAGGCGCGGCGGACCTCGGCGTTGCCGCGGATGTCGTCCGGCGTGCCGCAGGCGATCACCCGGCCGAACACCAGCACCGAGATGCGGTCGGCGAGGCGGAACACCGCATCCATGTCGTGCTCCACCAGCAGCACCGTGGCTTCGCCGCGCAGCGACTGCAGCAGCGCCACCATGCGCTCGGATTCGTCGGGGCCCATGCCGGCCATCGGCTCGTCGAGCAGCAGCAGCTGCGGCGCGGTGGCGAGCGCGAGGCCCACCTCCAGCTGCCGCTGCTCGCCGTGCGCCAGCGCGCCGGCGACCGCATGCATCTGCGCGGCCAGCCCGACCCGCTCGACGACGGCCGCCGCCTGCGCATAGCGGGCGCGCTCGCTGCGCGCGGCCTGCCAGAAGCGCATGCTGCTGCCCTCGCGCGCCTGCACCGCCAGCGCCACGTTGTCGAGCACCGACAGCCGGCGGAAGATGCTGGTGATCTGGTAGGACCGCGCCAGGCCGCGCAGCACCCGCTGCGGCATCGGCAGCCGGGTGATGTCCTCGCCGCGGAACAGGATGCGGCCCGCGTCCGGCGCCAGGGTGCCGGAGATCTGGTGGATCAGCGTCGTCTTGCCGGCGCCGTTCGGGCCGATCAGCGCATGGATTTCGCCGGGCTGCACGGCGATCTGCGCATGGTCGGTGGCGACCAGCCCGCCGAAGCGCTTGACCAGCCCGTCGATGTGCAGCAGCGGTGGCGTGTCGGCGCGCGTGCTCATGCGCTCCTCCTGCGCTGCAGCAGCCCGGCCAGGCCGTGCGGCGCCACCAGCACCACCAGCAGCAGCACCGCCCCCAGGCCGAACTGCCAGTGGATCGTGTAGGCCGCCAGGATTTCCTCCAGCAGCAGGAACACCACCGCGCCGATAAAGCCGCCCCAGACATGGCCGACGCCGCCGAGGATCACCATTACCAGCAGCAGGCCCGACTGGTTCCACTGCAGCAGCGACGGGCTGACGAAGCTCGACTGGTTGGCCAGCAGCGCGCCGGCGAGGCCCGCGATGGCGCCCGCCAGCGTGAAGGCCGCCAGCTGGTAGCGGTAGACCGGAAAGCCGATGGCGCCCATGCGGGTCTCGTTCTCGCGGATCGCCTGCAGTACATGGCCGAAGCGGGCATTGAGCAGCCGCTGGATGCCGAGGAAGGCCAGCACGAACAGCACCAGGACCACGTAGTAGAAGCGGGTGTCGTCCGCCAGATCGACACCGCCGCCGAGGACCGAGCGGCCCGCCAGCGTCAGGCCGTCCTCGCCGCCCCAGGCCTTGATCGACACCATCAGGTAGAACAGCATCTGCGCGAAGGCCAGCGTGATCATGATGAAGTAGACGCCCCGGGTGCGCAGGCTGACGGCCCCCACCGCGAAGGCGAACAGCGCGCTCGCCAGCACCGCCGCCGGCCAGGCGATCCAGGCAGACGCGATACCCTGCTGCATCAGGATGCCGACCGCATAGGCGCCCATGCCGATGAAGGCCGCGTGGCCGAAGCTCACCATGCCGCCGAAGCCGAGCACCAGGTTGAGGCTGGTGGCGGCGAGCGCGAAGATCAGGATGCGGGTCGCCAGGCCGATATAGAAGTCCTCGCCGATCGCCCGCGCGGCGAACGGCAGCACGGCCAGCAGGAGCAGCACCGGCACCGTCCAGCGCGGGCGCAGCGCATGGTCGAGCAGGCCGGCGGGCGCCGCGTCCGGCACCGGTACGGACCGGGCGCCCGCGGGGGATGGAATCGTCGTCGTCATGCGGTCGGGCCCTTCATCCGTGCGCCGGGAACAGCCCGCGCGGTTTCCAGAACAGCACCGCGGCCATCAGCAGGTAGATCAGGATCGATGCCACCGCCGGCCCGGCGCTGCCGGCCGCCTCCGGCCCCAGCCAGGCGCCGAAGGCCAGCGGTATCAGCGTGCGGCCGGCGGTGTCCACCACGCCGACCAGCAGTGCGCCGAAAAGCGCGCCGCGGATCGAGCCGATGCCGCCAATCACGATCACCACGAAGGCGAGGATCAGGATGCTCTCGCCCATGCCCACCTGCACCGCCAGCAGCGGCCCGAGCATGCCGCCGGCCGCCGCGCAGAGCGCCGCGCCCAGGCCGAACACCGCGGTGAAGAGCCGCTGCACGTTGGTGCCCATCGCCAGCGCCATCTCGCGGTTGGAGGCGCCGGCGCGCACCTGCATGCCGATGCGGGTGCGCGTGACCAGCACGTAGAGCAGCGCCGCCACCGCCAGACCCACGCCGATGATCAGCAGCCGATAGGCCGGATAGGAGAAGCCCGGCAGCAGCTCGATCGGGCCCGACAGGCTGGCCGGCGGGTTGAGCGCAACCGGCTGCGAGCCCCAGATCATGCGCACGCCCTCGTTGGCCATCAGCAGGATCGCGAAGGTGCCGAGCACCTGCGACAGGTGGTCGCGCTTGTAGAGGCGGCGCAGCACGGTCACCTCCAGCAGCATGCCGACGAGCGCGGTGCCGACGACACCCGCGCCCAGGCCGATCCAGAAGGAGCCCGAAGCGGCGGCCGCGGTGGCGATCAGGTAGGCGCCCACCATGTAGAGCGAGCCGTGCGCCAGGTTGATCATGTCCATGATGCCGAACACCAGCGTCAGGCCGGCGGCCAGCAGGAACAGCATCAGCCCGAACTGCAGCCCGTTCAGGGACTGCTCCAGAACCAGCACGCCGCTCATGCGCGTCAGGCCGCCGGCATCTTGCAGGCGCCGACGTAGGCGTCCGCATGGTTCTTGAACACGGTGCCGAGCGTGCGGTTGGTGACCCGGCCCTGGCTGTCCTTGGTGATCACGCGCAGGTAGTAATCCTGGATCGGGAAATGGTTGGTGTTGAACTTGAACGGTCCGCGCACCGACTCGAAGCGCGCCGCCTCCAGCGCCTTGCGGACGGCAGCCTTGTCCTCGATCCTGCCTTTCACGTCGCGCACCGCGCCGTCGATCAGCCGGGCCGCGTCGTAGCCCTGCGCTGCATAGAGCGACGGCAGCCGGCCGTATTCTTTCTGGAAGTCGGCGACGAATTTCTTGTTGGCGGCGTTGTCCAGGTCGTGCGCCCAGAGCGAGCTGTTGAACATGCCGAGCATCGGCTCGCCGACCGCCTTGATCACGTCCTCGTCGGCCGAGAAGCCCGGGCCGAAAAGGGTCATGTCCTTCGAGAGGCCGGAGCCGACGAACTGCTTGATGAAGTTGATGCCCAGGCCGCCCGGCAGGAAGATGTAGACCGCATCCGGCTTGGCAGCGCGCATCTTGGCGATCTCGGCGCCGTAGTCGAGCTGGTTGAGCGGCGTGTACGCCTCCATCAGCACCTCGCCCTTGTAGAAGCGCTTGAAGCCGGCCAGCGCGTCCTTGCCGGCGGGATAGTTGGGCGCCAGCAGCGCAACGCGCTTGAAGCCCTTGTCGGTCACCGTCTTGCCGACCGCCTCGTGCAGGTTGTCGTTCTGGTAGCTGGCGCTGAAGAAGTAGGGGTTGCACTGCTCGCCCGCGTACTGCGACGGGCCGGCGTTGGCGCTGATGTAGAAGGTCTTGGAGGCGAACGTCGGCGCGCCGACGGCGAGCATCACGTTGGAGAACACCACGCCGGTCATGAAGTCGACCTTGTCGCGCTTGATCAGCCGGTCGGCGGTCTGGCGGGCCACGTCGGGGCTCTGCTGGTCGTCGGCCACCACCACCTCGGCGGGCAGGCCGCCGAGCTTGCCGCCGCCGTGCTTCATCGCCAGCTGGAAGCCGTCGCGGATGTCGATGCCCAGCCCGGCGCCCGGGCCGGAAAGCGTGCTGAGCAGCCCGACCTTGACCGCGTCCGCGGCCTGGGCGGACAGGGCGAGCGCTGCGAGAACAGCGGCGGCGAGGGGCTTGAGCGACGATGCGGAAACGGACTTCATGGTGCGACCTTTCTGTCGGTGGAGCGGGAGGCGATGCCGGACACGGCGGTGGCGGGAATCGGTGCCGGGGCCGTGTCGTCGCGGCCCAGGCGGAAGCGCTGGAGTTTGCCTGTTTCGGTGCGCGGCAGACCGGCCACGAAGGCGATGGCACGGGGGTATTTGTACGGAGCCACGGTCTGCTTGACGAAGTCTTGCAGCAGGCGGGCGGTCGCGTCCTCGCCGGCATGGCCGGGGCGCAGGACGACGAAGGCCTTGACGATCTGGCCGCGCTCCTCGTCGGGCACGCCGATGACGCCGCATTCGGCCACCGCCGGATGCTGCAGCAGCGCCTCCTCCACTTCCGGCGCGGCGATGTTGTAGCCGGCCGAGATGATCATGTCGTCGGTGCGCGACTGGTAGTGGAAGTAGCCGTCCTCGTCCATCCGGTAGGCGTCGCCGGTCAGGTTCCAGCCGTCCTGCACGTACTGCGCCTGGCGCGCATCGTCCAGGTAGCGGCAGCCGGTCGGGCCCTGCACCGCGAGCCGGCCGACGGTGTTGGGCGGCAGCGCCCGGCCCTCGGCATCGACGATCCGGGCGCGGTAGCCGGGCACCGCCACACCGGTGGCGCCCGGGCGGGCATGGGCCTCGTCGGCCGAGATGAAGATGTGCAGCAGCTCGGTCGCGCCGATGCCGTCGATCAGTTCGATGCCGGTCGCCTCTTTCCACAGCGCGCGGGTCGCGGCCGGCAGCGCTTCGCCGGCGGACACGCAGCGGCGCAGCGTGCCGGCGCGCAGCGCTTCGCCGTCGGCCGCCATCGTGCGGTAGGAGGTCGGGGCGGTGAACAGCACCGTCGCGCCGTAGTCGCGGATGCCGTCGATCAGCTGCGCGGGCGAGGCCTTCTCCAGCAGCACGGTGGACGCGCCGATCGCCATCGGGAACAGCAGCAGCCCGCCGAGTCCGAAGGTGAAGGCCATCGGCGGGCTGCCGATGAAGACATCGTCCTCGTGGGCGCGCAGCACATGGCGCGGCCAGCAAGCGCAGATCGCCATCACGTCGCGGTGGAAGTGCATCGTCGCCTTCGGCACGCCGGTGGTGCCGGAGGTGAAGGCGAGGATGCAGGTGTCGTCGGCGGCGGTGTCGACCGTGTCGAACTGCGCCGGCTGCGCGGCCATCGCCGCCTCCAGGCCGTTCGCCGACGGGTCGTGGAAATGGCGAACCTGCCGCAGCACCGGGCAGGCCTCGGCCGCAGTGCGCAGCTCGTCGGCCAGGCGCAAGTCGCACAGCGCATGGGTGACCTGCGCCTTGTCGACGATCGCCTGCAGTTCCTTGGCGCGCAGCAGCGGCATGGTCGCCACCGCGATGCCGCCCGCCTTCATCACCGCGAACCAGCAGGCCGCCAGCATCGGCGTGTTCGGCGCCCGCAGCAGCACCCGGTTGCCGGGCACCAGACCCATGTCGTGCACCAGCACGTTCGCGATCCGATTGGCCTGCGCCTGCAGGTCGGCATAGGTCCAGCGCACGCCGGCCCCCTGGATGCAGAGCCGGTCGCCGCGGCCGTCGGCGACCGCACGGTCGAGCAGTTCGGTCGCGCAGTTCAGCTGCGCCGGGAACTGCAGTTCGGGCAGGTCGAAGCGGTAGACGGGCTGCGCCTCGAGCGGCGGCAGCCGGTCACGGGCGAAGGTGTCGATGTGCGCGCTGGCCATGCGAAAAACCCCTTTTGGTGCGAAGCGGTCGGAACCGGGAATTACTTTAGGCTTAAAGCAATTGGCAGGCCAGCGGGATCACCCTAGGTCGGTGCATGGACCTTGCGGCCGGCGTCCTTCCAGGTCTTCAGCAGGTCGCGGGCGATGATCAGCTGCTGCACCTCGGTCGCGCCCTCGTAGATCCGCAGCGAACGGATCTCGCGGTAGAGCCGCTCGACCGGCTGGCCGCTCACCACGCCCAGGCCGCCCCACATCTGCACCGCCATGTCGATCACCTGCTGGGCGTTCTCGGTGGCGGTGAGCTTGGCCATCGCGGCCTCGCGGGTTACGGTGCGGCCCTGGTCGCGCAGCCAGGCGGCGCGGTAGGTGAGCAGCGACGCGCTGTCGATCGCGGTCGCCATCTGCGCGAGCTTCGCCTGCGTGAGCTGGAAATCCGCCAGCACGCCGCCGAACATGCGGCGCTGCGTGGCGCGCGCCATCGCCTCGTCCAGCGCCCGCCGGGCGAAGCCGAGCGCCGCGGCCGCGACCGAGGTGCGGAACACGTCGAGCGTGCGCATCGCGATCTTGAAGCCCTCGCCGGCGGCGCCGATGCGCTGCGACGCGGGGATGCGGCAGCCGGCGAAGCGCAGCCGCGCCAGCGGATGCGGCGCGATCACGTCGATCCGTTCGGCGATCTCGAAGCCGGGCGTGTCCGCATCGACGATGAAGGCGCTGATCCCGCGGGAGCCCGGCGCCTCGCCGGTGCGGGCGAACACGACATAGAAGTCGGCGATGCCGCCGTTGGAGATCCAGGTCTTCTCGCCGTCGAGGACATAGTCGCCGCCCTCCTCCCGCGCGGCGCAGGCGAGCGCGGCGACGTCGGAGCCGGCATCGGGTTCCGACAGCGCGAAGGCGGCGATCGCCTCGCCGCGCGCGACCCTGCCCAGGTAGCGGGCACGCTGGTCGTCGCTGCCGGCGAGCGAGATCGCGCCGGAACCCAGCCCCTGCATCGCGAAGGCGAAGTCGGCGAGGCCCGCGTGGCGCGCCAGCGTGTCGCGGATCAGGCAGATCGCGCGGGTATCGATCGTGTCGCCCGCCGCGGCGGCCACCGCGTGCCGCAGCCAGCCGGCGTCGCCGAGGCTGCGGACCAGCGCGCGGCAGGCATCGTCGACGTCGGGGCCGTGGGCGTCGTCGGCCACGTGGTCGGCGGCCCAGGCGTCGAGGCTGCGGGCGAGCGCGCGGTGGCGGTCGTCGAAGAAGGGCCAGTCGAGGGTGCCGTCGTCGCGCATCGGGTGTCTCCGTGGCCGGCCGGAAGCCGGCTTTATGATGAAAATCGTGCTTCTGCGCCCGCTGCACCTGCGCAGTCAGCTATCGAAAAGTGAGCAAACGCGCAGCGGGGGCCGTCAGTTACCTTCGAACACCGGCCGCCGCTTGTCCACGAAGGCGCGGTAGGCGCGGTCGAAGTCGCCGGTCAGCATGCAGAGCGCCTGGGCCTGGGCCTCGGCCTCGATCGCTTGGTCCACCGTCATCGCCCATTCCTGGTGCAGCATCGTCTTGGTGATGCCGTTGGCGAAGGTCGGGCCGGCGGCGATGTCCTGCGCCAGCTTCTGCGCCTCGGCGGCCAGCGCGTCGGGCTCGCACAGGCGGTTCAGAAAGCCCCAGCGCTCGGCCTCGTCGCCCGGCAGCGCGCGGCCGGTGTAGAGCAGCTCCGACGCCCGGCCCTGGCCGACTATGCGCGGCAGGATCGCGCAGGCGCCCATGTCGCAGCCGGCCAGGCCGACGCGGTTGAACAGGAAGGCGGTCTTGCTGCGCGTAGTGCCGAGCCGCAGGTCCGACGCCATCGCCATGATCGCGCCGGCCCCGGCGCAGACGCCGTCGATGGCCGCGACGATCGGCTGCGGGCAGTGCCGCATCTCCGACACCAGCGCACCGGTCATGCGGGTGAACAGCAGCAGCTCGGGCGCCTTCAGCTGCACCAGCGGGCCGATGATCTCGTGCACGTCGCCGCCCGAGCAGAAGTTGCCGCCGGCGCCCTGCAGCACCACCGCATGCACGTCGGTCGCCTGCCGCAGGCGGTGGAACAGGTCGCGCAGTTCGGCGTACGAATCGAAGGTGAGCGGGTTCTTGCGCTCGGGCCGGTTGAGGGTGATGGTGCCGACACCGTCGGCCACGCTCCAGAGGAAATGGGTCGCCTGGTAGCCGGCGAGGGCCTGGCGGTTGCCGGCGAGCAGTGCGGGATCGATGGCGGATGCGGTCACGGGGCGGGTCTCCTGCGGGGGGTCGGGGTCTTGCGAGCGGCGCGCGGCGCCGGCGCGTCAGCGGCGGGCGGCGCGGCGTCAGGGTGGTCGGGCGCGGCGTCGTGCGCGGTTTCGTGGCGGGCCAGCAGCACGCGCAGCCGGCCGAGTTGGTCGTACAGCGTTTCCTTGTCGGCCAGCGCCAGCTCCGCGAACATGCCGGCGAGCCAGCCCTCGTGCTCGGTGGCCATCGCGGCGAATTCGGTGCAGCCGCGGGCGGTGAGCGTCACCCGCCAGGAACGCCGGTCCTCCGGATCATCGACCCGCTCGACCAAGCCTTCCTTGGCCAGTTGGTCGGTCAGGCCGGTGATGTTGCCGCCGGTCACCATCAGGTAGCGCGACAGCGCGTTCATGCGCAGGCCGTCCGGGTGGCGCTGCAGCTGCGCCAGGTAGTCGAAGCGCGCGAGCGTGGTGCCGAAGCGGGTGCGCAGCCGCTGGCGGATCTGCTGCTCGATCTGGGTGCTGCAGGCCAGCAGGCGCAGCCAGATCTTCAGGTCGATGTGGTCGCCTGCGACGGCCCGGGCCTCGTGCCCGATGCGGTCGTCGTCGAGGACCGGCGCGGGAACGGAGGCAAGTACGAGCGGAACGGGGCGGCCCATGTCACATCACCTCGCCGCCGGAGACCGAGATCGCCTGTCCGGTGACCGCCGCCGCGCCGTCGCCGCAGAGCCAAGCGACCGTGTCGGCCACTTCGGCCGGCGCGACCAGCCGGCGCTGCGGGTTGCCGCGAACGAACTCGGCCTGCGCCGCCTCGGCGCTACGGCCGGTCTTGGCGACGATGCGCGCCACGCTGTCGCGGACGATGTCGGTGTCGGTGTAGCCCGGGCAGACCGCGTTGACGGTGATGCCCTTGGCGGCCAGTTCCAGCGCCAGCGAGCGGGTCAGGCCGACCACGCCGTGCTTTGCCGCGGCATAGGCCGCCACATAGGCGTAGCCGCGCAGCCCGGCGGTGCTCGCGACGTTGACGATGCGGCCCGCCCCGGCCGCGAGCAGGTCCGGCAGCGCCGCCTGGATGCAGCGGAAGGTGCCGGTGAGGTTCACCTCCAGCATGCGCTGCCAGTGGTCGGCGTCGATCCGGTGGAAGGGCGCGCTCTCGGCCTGGCCGGCGTTGTTGACGAGCACCGCGACCGGTCCGGACGCGGCCCGCGCCGCAGCGAAGGCCTCCGTCACGCTCGCGTCCGAGGTGATGTCGCAGGCCACCGGCAGCGCCCGAGCCGACGCCGGCAGCCGCGCGGCCAGCGCCTGCAGCGTGTCGAGGTTGCGGCCCAGCAGCGTGAGCACCGCGCCCTCGGCCGCTAGGCGCTCGGCGATCGCCGCGCCGATGCCCCGTCCCGCGCCGGTGACGACCGCGTGGCGGCCCTGCAGCGACGCCCCCATCAGCCGGCCTCCGCTTCGCGGGCTCGCTGCGCCGGTGTCATCGCCGAGGCCTGCGCGGCCTGGGCGCGCTCCCGCTCCAGGTTGCGCTCCAGCTGCACCTTGCCGGCCTGGTACTGCTTGGGCCAGGCCACGTCGAAATACCCGATACGCGCCGCCTCGTTCAGCGTCCACGCCGGATTGGCCAAGTGCGGCCGCGCCACCGCGCACAGGTCGGCCCGGCCGGCCGCGACGATGCTGTTGACATGGTCGGCTTCCGAGATGGCGCCGACCGCGATGGTGGCAATGCCGGCCTCGTTGCGCACCCGGTCGGAGAACGGCGTTTGGAACATCCGGCCGTAGACCGGCTTCTCCTTCTTGCTGACCTGGCCCGACGAGCAGTCGATCATGTCGGCACCGGCGGCCTTGAAGGCCCGCGCGATCTCCACCGCGTCGTCGGGCGTGATGCCGCCCGCGACCCAGTCGTGCGCCGAGATCCGGACCGACATCGGCTTGTGTTCGGGCCAGGCGGCACGCATCGCGGTGAATACCTCCAGCGGATAGCGCAGCCGGTTTTCCAGCGATCCCCCGTACTCGTCGGTGCGCTGGTTGGTCAGCGGCGAGATGAAGCTGCTGAACAGGTAGCCGTGCGCGCAGTGGAATTCCAGCCAGTCGAAGCCGGCCTCGTCGGCCCAGCGGGTGGACTGCACGAAGTCGCGCAGGACGCGGTCCATGTCCGCGGCGGTCATGGCGTGCGACCAGTCGCTCACTCCGTCGAGGTACTGCTGCGGCGAAGCCGACAGCAGCCGCCAGCGGTCGGCCTCGGGCAGCGGCTGGTCGATGCCGTCCCAGGCCAGCCGCGTGGCGCCCTTGGCGCCGGCATGGCCGAGCTGGATCGCCATCTTCGCGGTGCTGTGGGCATGGGCGAAATCGACGATGCGCTTCCAGCCGTCGCGCTGCGCCTCGTTCCACAGGCCGGGGCAGCCGGGCGTGATGCGGGCGTCGGGCGAGGGGCAGGTCATCTCGGCGAAGACCAGGCCCGCACCGCCCATGGCGCGGGCGCCCAGGTGCATCAGGTGGTAGTCGGCGGGCAGGCCGTCGACGCAGGAGTACTGCGCCATCGGAGACACGACGACGCGGTTCTTCAGCGTCACGCCGCGCAGGGTGAAGGGCGTGAACATCGGCGGCGTGGCGCGTGTCGCGGTGCCGCGCGGAAGGCCGGCGCGTTCGGCGATCCAGTCCTCGTAGCGCTCGACGTACCCCTTGTCGCGCAGCCGTAGGTTCTCGTGGCTGATGCGCTGGCTGCGGGTCAGCAGCGAATAGGCGAACTGCTCGGGCGGCAGGCTGGCATAGCGGTCGACGTTCTCGAACCACTCGGTCGAATTGCGCGCTGCGTTCTGGATGCGCAGCACCTCGACGCTGCGCACCGCCTCGTAGTCGGCCAACGCGGCGCTCAGATCGCCCGGCTGGCGGCCGATGCAGCGGGCCAGCTCGATCGCATCCTCCAGCGCCAGCTTGGTGCCCGAGCCGATCGAGAAATGCGCGGTATGGGCCGCGTCGCCCATCAGCACCACCGGCGCATGGCCGTTGTGGTGCACCCAGCGGCCGCAGACCACCCGCGGGAAGCGGATCCACTGGGCCGAGCCGCGCAGGTGGGCGGCGTTGGAGATCAGCGGGTGGCCGTCGAGCTGCTCGGCGAAGAGCTTTTCGCAGAAGGCGATGGCCTCCTCCTTCTCCATCGTCTCCAGGCCGACGGCGCGCCACACGTGCTCGGGCGCCTCGACGATGAAGGTGGAGGTCTTGTCGTCGAAGCGGTAGGCATGCGCCTGGAACCAGCCGTGTTCGGTCTTCTGGAACGCGAAGGTGAAGGCGTCGAACAGCTTCGTCGTGCCGAGCCACACGAAGCGGCACAGGCGCAGGTCGATGTCGGGCTGGTAGGTGGCGGCGTATTTGGTGCGGATGCGGCTGTTCAGGCCGTCGGCGGCGATGATCAGGTCGGCGTCGGCATAGGCGGTGTCGTCCTGTACATCGGTCTCGAAGACCAGATGCACGCCGAGTTGCTCGCAGCGTGCCTGCAAAATGTTGAGCAGCCGTTTGCGCCCGATGCCGCAGAAGCCGTGGCCGCCCGAGCGCACCCGGTGGCCGCCGATGTGCACCTCGATGTCGTCCCAGTGGTTGAACGCGTCAAGGATCTGCGCCGCCGTAACCGGGTCGGCCGCCTGCAGGTTGCCCAGCGTCTGGTCGGAGAACACCACGCCCCAGCCGAAGGTGTCGTAGGGCCGGTTGCGCTCCACCACCCGGATCTCGTGCGCCGGGTTCTGCAGCTTCATGAGCAGCGCGAAATACAGGCCGGCGGGGCCTCCGCCGATGCAGACGATCTTCATGGTGAACAGCCCTCGGGCGCCAAGATGCAGCCAATCTATGCGTCAATAGTTTAGTTGTCAACTAAATTGGCGAAGAGGCGCCCGGGACGTGCGTGCAAAATACGGGCCCTTTCTCCCGCCTCGTTCCCACCCTCCCCCGCCCGGCCTGCACCATGGACTATCCCGGAAACCTCTTCGTCGTGGCCGCGCCCAGCGGGGCCGGCAAATCGAGCCTCGTGAAGGCGCTGATGGAGCTGGATGCGGGTGTGCAGCTGTCGATCTCGCACACCACCCGGCCGCCGCGCGGCCAGGAACATCACGGCCGGGAATACTTCTTCGTCTCGCACGGCGAATTCGACATGATGGTGGCTAACGACGCCTTCGTCGAATGGGCGCATGTCCACGGCCAACGCTACGGCACCTCCAAGCGCGCGATCGAGGACCGGATCGCCCAGGGCGCCGACGTGATCCTGGAGATCGATTTCCAGGGCGCGGTGCAGATCAAGCAGGCCTTTGCCAACGCGGTGCTGATCTTCATCCTGCCGCCGAGCTGGGAGGAACTCCGCTCCCGGCTGGAGCGCCGCGGCGAGGATGCGCCCGACATCATCGAGCTGCGCCTGCAGAACGCGGCCGAGGAGATGGCCCAGGCCTGCAAATTCGACTTCGTTATAATCAATGAGTTATTCGAGCGCGCGCTCTTCGACCTGAAAGCCGTGGTTCACGCCCAGCGCCTCAAGTTCGCCGCCCAGCGCCGCTCCCGGGCCGACACCTTCCAGTCGCTCGGCATCGCTCCCTAGCCGTCCGGCAGCCGCCCCTTTTTCTCCTGGAGATATCCCATGGCCCGCATCACCGTCGAAGACTGCCTGACGCAGATCCCCAACCGGTTCCAACTCGTCCTCGCCGCGACCTACCGGGCGCGCATGCTGAGCCAGGGCCATGCGCCGAAGATCGAGAGCAAGAACAAGCCGGGCGTGACCGCCCTGCGCGAGATCGCCGACGGCAAGGTCGGTATCGAGATGCTCAAGCGCGTGCCCTGACGCGCGTCGATCGCCCCGCCGCCAGGCACCGCAACGCGGTGCCTTTTTTGTTTCCGTTCCCGTTAAACGCGGATGCAATACGGTCTTGTACCCCGCGCTACATTTGACGAATGACCGCGGCGCTGCACACGACCACCCCTGCCGGCTCCAAACCCCCCGCCTCGGCCGCTGCCGCGGCGAATGCGGCCGCCGCCAGCTTCGCGACCCTGACCGCCAGCCTCGACTACCTGGGGCCCGAGGGCATCGAGCAGGTCCGCCAGGCCTACCGGTTCGCCGACGCGGCGCACCTCGGCCAGCTGCGCAACAGCGGCGAGCCCTACATCACCCATCCGATCGCGGTGGCCGCCCAGTGCGCCACCTGGAAGCTCGACGCCCAAGCACTGATGGCGGCGCTGCTGCACGACGCGATGGAGGACTGCGGCGTCACCAAGCCGGAGCTGATCGAGCGTTTCGGCGCGCCGGTGGCGGAACTGGTGGACGGGCTGACCAAGCTCGACAAGCTGCAGTTCAACACCCGCGAGGAGAACCAGGCCGAGTCCTTTCGTAAGATGCTGCTCGCGATGGCGCGCGACGTGCGGGTGATTCTGGTGAAGCTCGCCGACCGCACCCACAACATGCGCACCATGGGCGACATGCCCCGCGCCAAGTGGGGCCGCATCGCCTCCGAGACGCTCGAGATCTACGCGCCGATCGCCCACCGGCTCGGCCTGAACCAGACCTACCGCGAACTGCAGGACCTCGCCTTCCGCTACCTGCATCCCTGGCGCCAGGCCACGCTGGCCAAGGCGGTCGCCAAGGCCCGCAGCCGCCGCCGCGACCTGCTGCAGAAGGTGCAGGCGGAAGTGGACGCCGTCTTCACCGCTGCCGGCATGCGCATGCGCATCGCCGGACGCGAGAAGACGCTCTATTCCATCTACCGCAAGATGACCGACAAGCACCTGAGCTTCGCCCAGGTGACCGACATCTACGGCTTCCGCATCATCGTGCCGGGCGTGACCGACTGCTACACCGCGCTCGGCCTGCTGCACCAGATGTACAAGCCGGTGCCCGGCAAGTTCAAGGACCACATCGCGATCGCCAAGGTCAACGGCTACCAGTCGCTGCACACCACGCTGGTCGGTCCGTCGGGCATCAACATCGAGTTCCAGATGCGGACCGAGGAAATGCACGTGGTGGCCGAGTCGGGCGTCGCGGCGCACTGGCTCTACAAGGGCGACGAGCCGACCGAGGCGTCGGAGCGGCTCGACAGCCGCTGGCTGCAGTCGCTGCTCGACATCCAGCACGAGACCCGTGACGCCGCCGAGTTCTGGGACCACGTCAAGGTCGACCTGTTTCCCGACGCGGTCTACGTCTTCACGCCCAAGAGCCAGATCATGGCGCTTCCGCGCGGTGCCACGGTCGTGGACTTCGCCTATGCGATCCATACCAACGTGGGCGACCGCACCGTCGCGGCCAAGATCAACGGCGAGCAGGTGCCGCTGCGCACCGAGCTGAAGAACGGCGACGTGATCGAGGTGATCACCGCGCCGGTGTCCACGCCCAACCCGGCCTGGCTAGGCTTCGTGCGCACCGGCCGGGCACGCTCGAAGATACGCCACTACCTGAAGACGCTGGAGCAGGACGAGTCCCGCACGCTCGGCGAGAAGCTGCTGACCCAGGCCCTGCGTGCCGAAGGCATCGAGGCGCTGCCGGACGAGTCGCCGGCGCAGCAGCCGACCTGGGACAAGCTGCTGCGTTTCACCGGCAGCCGCGACCGTGCCGAGCTGCTGACCGACATCGGCCTCGGCAAGCGCATCGCGAGCATCGTCGCCAAGCGGCTGGTGGTGCTGATGACCGAAGGCGGCGGCGCACGGCCCGACGCGCTGCTGCTGACCCGCGAGCGCTACTCCTCGCACGAGAAGGTGTCGCAGGGGGCGGTCACGCTCGACGGCAGCGAAGGGGCTTCGGTGCAGTACGCCAAGTGCTGCCGGCCGGTGCCGGGCGATGCGATCCTGGGCTATCTGGGCCGTGGCGAGGGCCTGACGGTCCACACCGCCGACTGCGCCGTCGCCGCGCGGCTGCAGTACAAGGACAGCGAGCGTTTCATCGCGGTGGCATGGGCCGACGAGCCGGTCCGGCTGTTCGAGACCGGCATCGTCGTCACCGTCACCAACCGCAAGGGCGTGCTCGCCCGGGTGTCGGCCGAACTGGCCCGGGCCGAGGTCGATATCACCCATGTGGATATGGGCGAGGAAGCGGGGCTGGACACGACCGACCTGCGCTTCGTGATCGAGGTGCGCGATGCGGCGCACCTGGAAGCCGCCCTGCGCAACCTGGCGCGCACGCCGCAGGTGCTGCGGACCCGCCGGATCCGCCCGGCGCCTCAGGCCGGCGCCGCCGCAGGGTAGCGTACCGCCTGCACCTCGATGTCGCGCCAGCCGGCCGGCGTCATCAACCGCACCGTGTCGCCCTCGCGGGACTTCAGCAGGGCCCGCGCGACCGGCGACACCCAGCTCACCTCGCCACGCTGCGTGTCGGCCTCGTCGATGCCCAGGATGGTGACGGTGCGCTCCTCGCCGTCGTCCATCGCGTAGTCCACCGTCGCCCCGAAGAACACCTGGTCGCTGCCGTGGTGGACCGCCGGATCGGTCACCTCGGCGATCTCCAGCCGTTTGGTGAGGAAGCGGATGCGCCGGTCGATCTCGCGCAGCCGCTTCTTGCCGTAGAGGTAGTCGCCGTTCTCCGACCGGTCGCCGTTGCTGGCCGCCCAGTGCACGATCTCGACGATGCGCGGCCGCTCCTCGTCGATCAGCTGCAGCAGTTCGTCGCGCAGCCGGGTGTAGCCGGCGCGGGTGATGTAGTTGCGGCTGCCGGCCGGCAGCGGCGGCAGTCCGGCCTCGGGGCCGTCGTCGTCCTCGGGCGCGTCGGTTTCGCGGGTGAAGGCCTTGCTCATCGGCGCACTGTGGCACGAAACACCGGCGGTCGGATCGCATGATGTAATGACCGCCGCCCCTCCCGTCCCCCGTGCCCTCCCTCCACCCCATGCCCGAATCCGACGCGAACTTCCTGGCCGGCGGCGGCGCGGTCGGCGCACAGATGCGCTCGCTGGACTGGCGCAGTACGCCGCTCGGCGACCCGATGAGCTGGCCGCATCCGCTGCGCACGGTGGTCGGCATCATGCTGGGGGCGGAGCAGCCGATGCGGCTGATCTGGGGCGCGGAATGCACGCTGCTCTACAACGACGGCTACGCACGCATCCTGGGCCAGCGGCATCCGGCGGCACTCGGCCGGCCGTTCCGGGATGTCTGGCCCGAGGTCTGGCCGGAACTGGTACCGGTCCTGCGCCGCGTCCTCGACGGCGAAGGTATTCACCAGGAAGACGCCGCCTACACCGTGCTGCGCAACGGCTACCCGGAGCGGGCGCATTTCGCCCTGTCGTACACGCCGGTGCGCGACGAACAAGGCGTCGTCGCCGGCGTGTTCTGCGCCTGCCGCGAAACCACCCACGAGGTGCACGCCCGCCAGGCGCGGTCGGCGGAATTCGGCCGCCTGCAGGAACTCTTCGAGCAGGCGCCCAGCTTCATCGCCTTCCTGCGCGGCCCGGACCACCGGGTGGAGATGGCCAACGCCGCCTGCCGGCGCCTGATGCGCCAGCGCGACCCGACCGGCCGCACGATCCGCGAGATGCTGCCGGAGCTGGTCGACCAGCGTTTCGTCGAACTGCTCGACCAGGTCTACCGGACCGGCGTGCCGTACGTCGGCGCCGGCGTACCGGTCCGCATCGCCCTGCCCGGCACTGCAGAGCGGCTGCACTACCTGAACTTCCTCTACCAGCCGGTGCGCAATGCCGCGGGCGAGATGGACGGCATCTTCGTCGAAGGCAACGACGTCACCGCCGAGCACCTGGCACGGCAGCGGCTGCAGGAGCTGGCCGACACCCTCGAAGCGCGGGTGGAAGAGCGCAGCCGCGAACTGGCGCGCTGGTGGCGCAGCTCGCCCTACCTGAAGGCGATCATCGACGGCGCGGGCCGGCTAGAGGCGCTGAACCCGGCCTGGACGCAGGTCCTCGGACATGCGGAAAAGACGCTTGCCGGCGGCGCCCTGTCCGCCCTGCTCTACGCCGACGACGTCGCCGAAGCCGCGACGGCGCTCGGCAGCGCCGAGGGCGACACGTCCATCGCCTTCACCGTCCGGATGCGCCATGCCGACGGCCGCTATCGCGCGATCGCCTGGGTGGCGACGCACGAGCACGAGACCGGCCGCCTCTACGCGGTGGGCCGCGACGTGACCGCCGAGCGGGAGCGCGCGGAGGCCCTGGCACAGACCGAGGAGCAGCTGCGCCAGTCGCAGAAGATGGAAGCGATCGGCCAGCTGACCGGCGGCATCGCGCACGATTTCAACAACATGCTGCAGGGCATCGTCGTGCCGCTGCAGCTGATCCAGCGCCGCGCGCAGGCCGGCGAACTCGACGGGGTGGAGCGTTATGCGGCGGCCGGCCTGTCCTCCGCGCAGCGCGCCGCCAGCCTGACGCAGCGGCTGCTCGCCTTCTCGCGGCGCCAGCCGCTCGACTCCAAGGCGGTGGACATCGCCGAGGCGCTGCTGGAGCTCGAAGGCATGCTGCGCAGCACGGTCGGCGAGAACATCGCACTGCGCTTCGAGCTGCAGCCGGCGTTGTGGCCGGCCATCACCGACCTGCCCCAGTTCCACAACGCGATCCTCAACCTCGCGATCAACGCCCGCGACGCCATGCCCGACGGCGGCACGCTGACCGTGGTCGCCGAGAACTTGACGCTGACCGACAAGGCGGTCGCCGGCGTGCGCGGGCTGGAGCCCGGCGACTACCTGCGGGTGGCGGTGCAGGACACCGGCGTCGGCATGACCGAGGACGTGATCGCCAAGGCCTTCGACCCGTTCTTCACCACCAAGCCGATCGGCCAGGGCACCGGCCTTGGCCTGTCGATGATCTACGGCTACGCCCGCCAGTCCGGCGGCTATACGGCGATCGACAGCACCGTCGGCGAGGGAACCACCGTCAAGCTCTACCTGCCGCGCAGCACCGGCTTCGCGGCCATCGTGCGCGACGCCGCCCTGCTGGGCGCGGCCGCCGAGCCGTCCGATTCGCGGCCCGAATCGGTGCTGGTGGTCGAGGACGATGCGGTGGTGCGGCAGCTGGTGGTCGACCTGCTGCAGGAACAGGGCTACCAAGTGATGGAGGCCGCCGACGGCAGCGAGGGCATGACGCTGCTGTCGGGCGCGCTACGCTTCGACCTTCTGTTGACCGACATGGGCCTGCCCGGCCCGAACGGCCGGCAGCTCGCCGACTACGCCCGCGAACGGCTGCCCGGCATTCGCATCGTGCTGATGACCGGCTACGCCGAGCAGGCCACGATGCGCGCCAGCTTCCTCGGGCAGGCGATGGAACTGCTGGTGAAGCCGTTCGGTGCGGAACAGCTCGTGGCCAAGGTGAACGGCATCATGGCGCGGCCGTCGGCCGGCTGAGCCGACATCTTTTTCGACAAAATCCGCCCTTTGCGCCCGCTGCACCTGCGCAGTTCGCTATCGATTCAGTAGCAAACCCCTCGCATGCGTATTCTCGGTATCGACCCCGGTCTGCAGACCACCGGCTTCGGCGTGCTCGACCTCGACGGTCATGCCCTGCGCTATGTCGCGAGCGGCACGATCCGCACCACCCACCTGCCGCTCGGCGACCTGCCGGGCCGGATCAAGGTGCTCTACGACGGCGTGCGCGAGGTGGCCGAGCGCTACCAGCCCGACAGCTCGGCGGTGGAGATCGTGTTCGTCAACGTCAACCCGCAGTCCACCCTGCTGCTCGGACAGGCACGCGGGGCCTGCATCACCGCCCTGGTGTCGCGCGACCTTCCTGTGGCCGAGTACACCGCCCTGCAGATGAAGAAGGCCGTCGTCGGCCACGGCCGCGCCGCCAAGGCGCAGGTGCAGGAGATGGTGCGCCGGCTGCTGCAGTTGCCGGCCCTCCCGGGGCCGGACGCCGCCGATGCGCTCGGCCTCGCGGTGGTGCACGCCCATGCGGGCCAGGCGATGGCGCGGCTGGAAGAAGTTGCGCCGTTACAACGCCGACAGCACGCGATGTACCGGAACGGGCGCAGTTACTAGCGGCAGACACGCCTGCGGAATCGGCTCTTGCTGTCGACTGTGCGACAGCGATCTAGGGAAATCGCGGAAGCGTCGCACCACACGGCGCGCGAAAGTTGGATACCGATTCACACAGAAAGCGACAAATCATGCAGATCAAGACGGTCTTGGCCACCGGCGTCCTCGGCCTGTCGGCCGCCGCACCGGCCTTCGCCCAGTCCAGCGTGCAGATCTACGGCATCGTCGACGCGGCGGTGCGCCACACCAACAACGAAGGGTCGGCCGGGTCCAACCGCGGCACCGTCACCCAACTCATGGGCGGCGGCATGTCGCAGAGCCGCTGGGGCATCAACGTGACCGAGGACATGGGCGGCGGCCTGAAGGCGCTGGCCAACCTGGAGAACCGTTTCGGCGCCGACACCGGCCTGCCGACGACACCCTATTTCCAGCAGTCGTGGGTTGGTCTGCAGAGCGCCAGTTTCGGCCGCATCACCCTCGGCCGGCAGTACAACGTGCTGTTCGACCTGGTGACCAGCACCTACGCGTCCTATCCCTACTCCCCCTACTTCGACGCCTACAAGCCCGAGATCGGCTTCGCCCTCGGCGCACGCGCCGACAACATGGCGAAGTACCTGATCGAAGTCGGCCCGTTCCGCGGTGCGCTGCAGGCCTCGGCCGCCGAGCGGAGCCCGACCGGCGGTATGACCCGGGGCGGCTACCTGCGCTATGCCCAGGGACCGATCGCCGCCGGCGTCGGCTACCAGAACTACCAGTTCGGCTCGGGCCGCAAGATCGAGGCTTGGACGCTCGGCGGTTCCTACCGTGTCGGCCCCTGGTACTTCAACACCGGCTACGGCCAGAACAAGGTCGATGCAGGCCTGACCGCCACCGACCGCGCGGTGCTGTCGGCCTTCTGGGGCGGCGGCATGAACGGCGGCTTCGGCGGTCCGGCCTTCCTCGCGGCCGACAAGCGCGAGATCGCCAAGCTGGGCGTCGGCTACCAGGTCACGCCCCAGCTCAACCTGGGCGCCCACTACTTCTACGCGCGGCAGTCCGGCCCGACCTCGAACGCCGACGGCCGTGCCCGCTTCCTGACCGCGGCGGCGGACTATGCGTTCTCCAAGCGAACCGACGTGTATATCGAGGCCGACGCCACCCGCCTGAGCGGCGACGTCAGCCTGAACGGTGCGAACGGCGCGGCCAACGGCGCCAAGTCGCGCAACGGCTATACGGTCGGGGTGCGTCACCGGTTCTGACGCGGGTCGGAGCGGGCACCCGTCGCGGCGGCCGGTGCCGGCGCCGCGCTACGCCAGCCGTTCCAGCACCAGCACGCCGAAGAAGGCGAGCGCGGCGATCACCGTCCATTTCAGGATGATCAGCCCGCGCCGCCGCCAGCGGTGGTCGCCGGTGCCGATGAAAAAGGCGAAGCACACGGCCGAGCCGAGCAGCAGGAACATCACGGCCCAGCGGAACAGCAGCATGGCGGTCGGTCCGTCCGGTGCCTACCAGGCCCGGGCGATCTGCGCGAAGCCGCGCGGCGCCTGGCGCTCGTCGGAGAAGGTGGCGATCTCGTAGTTCGCCTCGTCGGCCAGCAGCGCGCGCAGCAGCTGGTTGTTCATGCCGTGGCCGGAGCGGAAGGCACTGTAGGCGGCCAGCAGCGGCCGGCCGACGCAGTACAGGTCGCCGATCGCATCCAGGATCTTGTGCTTCACGAACTCGTCGTCGTAGCGCAGGCCGCCGGTATTGAGCACCTTGTAGTCGTCCAGGACGATCGCGTTGTCGAGCCCGCCGCCGAGCGCGAGTCCGCTGGAGCGCATCATCTCCACGTCGCGGGTGAAGCCGAAGGTCCGGGCGCGCGCGATATCGCGGATGTAGTTGCCGGCGCCCATGTCGAATTCCACCCGCTGGCCGGTGGAGTCCACCGCCGGATGGTCGAAGTCGATCTCGAAGCTCAGCTTGTAGCCGTGGTACGGGTCGAGCCGCGCCCACTTGGTGGACGCGCCCTGGCCTTCGCGCACCTCCACCGGCCGCAGCACCCGGATGAACCGCTTGGGCGCGTTCTGCACCACGATGCCTGCGCTCTGCAGCAGGAACACGAACGACGAGGACGAGCCGTCGAGGATCGGCACCTCTTCGGCGGTGATGTCGACATACAGGTTGTCGAGCCCCAGGCCGGCGCAGGCCGACATCAGGTGCTCGACGGTGAACACCTTGGCGTTGCCGGTCGAGAGGGTCGAGGCCAGCCGCGTGTCGGTCACCGCCCGCGTCGAGACCGGGATGTCCACCGGCTCCGGCAGGTCCACCCGGCGGAACACGATGCCGGTATCGGGCGGCGCGGGCCGCAGCGTCAGTTCGACCCGCTGGCCACTGTGCAGGCCGACGCCGACCGCGCGGGTCAGCGTCTTCAAGGTACGTTGCTGGAGCATGCGGGGATTCTAGGGAGACGCCTTTCGCCACGGGCGTGCACGGATTTATCGCCGGGATAGCGGCGACCGGTAAAGGACGCCCGTTGCCGGCGCCATGGAAAACGGCCTCCGAAGAGGCCGTTGGCGTCGCCGAGATCGACCGTGCGGGTCAGTCCGCCTGCTTGCGCAGGAAGGCCGGGATCTCCAGGTCGTCCATGCCGCCCGACGCCAGCGCATCGACGCGCGCCGAGGCCTGGGCGCGATTGGTGCGCCAGACGCTCGGCACGGCCATGTTGCCGTAGTCCTGCGCCGCGGCGCCGCCGGCGAGCGCGCCGCCTGCGGTGCCGACCGGCAGGTTGAAAGGCACGTCGTGGGTGCCGGTGCGCAGCACCTGCAGCGGCGGCGCGGTGCGGCGCTGCTGGCTCTGGCGCGAGAGGCCGGTGGCGACCACGGTCACCCGGATCTGCTCGCCCAGGCTGTCGTCGTACGCGGTGCCGTAGATCACCTGCGCGTCGGGCGAGGCATAGGCGCGGATGGTGTTCATCGCCAGCTTGGATTCGGCCAGCTTCAGGCTGCCCTTGGCGGCGGTGATCAGCACCAGTACGCCCTTGGCGCCCGACAGGTCGATGCCTTCGAGCAGCGGGCAGGCGACGGCCTGCTCGGCCGCGATGCGCGCACGGTCCGGACCTTCCGAGACAGCGGTGCCCATCATGGCCCGGCCCGGCTCGCCCATCACGGTGCGCACGTCCTCGAAGTCGACGTTCACATGGCCCGGCACGTTGATGATTTCGGCGATGCCGCCGACCGCGTTCTTCAGCACGTCGTTGGCGTGGGCGAAGGCTTCGTCCTGGGTTACGTCGTCGCCCAGCACTTCCAGCAGCTTCTCGTTGAGCACCACGATCAGCGAATCGACGTTCGTTTCCAGTTCCGACAGGCCGGCGTCGGCATGCTGGATGCGGCGGCCGCCTTCGAACTCGAACGGCTTGGTGACCACGCCGACGGTCAGGATGCCCATCTCCTTGGCCACGCGTGCGATCACCGGCGCGGCGCCGGTGCCGGTGCCGCCGCCCATGCCGGCGGTGATGAACAGCATGTGCGCGCCTTCGATCGCCGAGCGGATGTCGTCCACCGCCGCCTCGGCCGCCTCGCGGCCCTTGTCGGGCTTGCCGCCGGCACCCAGGCCGCTCTGGCCGAGCTGGATGGTGCGGTGCGCGGCGCTGCGGCCCAGGGCCTGCGCGTCGGTGTTGGCGCACACGAATTCCACGCCCTGCACGGCGCGCTGGATCATGTGCTCGACGGCATTGCCGCCGCCGCCGCCGACACCGATCACCTTGATCTGCGTGCCCTGGTTGAACTCTTCGACTTCGATCATTTCGATGGACATGGGGAACTCCTGGAATCTGGACGGCTGAAAACAAAAAAGGGGGTGTGAACGATCAGGGGGAGCTGAAGGACCAGGGCGGCCACGGCGGCCCGGTGGGCCGCCATCGCCATCGTCGCATCGAACAGGCATTGTCGCGCGCGCAGCCGGAAACGAGCGGGTAACTCATGGCAACGGCGTCAAAAATTCCCGACGATGAAATCCTTGAAGCGGCCGAAGGCCGTCTTCACGGAACCGTGCTTCTGCGCGACCTTGAAGCCGCGCATGCGTGCGAGCCGGGCCTCTTCCATCAGGCCCATCACGGTGGCTGCGCGCGGCTGGCTGACCATGTCGGCCAGCGCGCTGCGGTACTTGGGCAGGCCGCGGCGCACCGGCTTGAGGAAGATGTCCTCGCCGAGCTCGACCATGCCGGGCATGACCGCGCTGCCGCCGGTCAGCACGATGCCGGACGACAGCATCTCCTCGTAGCCGGAATCGCGGATGACCTGCTGCACGAGGGAGAAGATCTCCTCGATGCGCGGCTCGATCACGCCGGCCAGCGCCTGCTTGCTCAGCATGCGCGGGCCGCGGTCGCCGAGGCCGGGGACCTCGACCTGCGCCTCGGGGTCGGCCAGCAGCTGCTTGGCGTAGCCGGCTTCGACCTTGATGTCCTCAGCGTCCTTGGTGGGGGTGCGCAGCGCCATCGCGATGTCGCTGGTGATCAGGTCGCCGGCGATCGGGATCACCGCGGTATGGCGGATCGCGCCGTTGGTGAAGATCGCCACGTCGGTGGTGCCGGCGCCGATGTCGACCACCGCCACGCCCAGCTCGCGCTCGTCGTCGGTCAGCACCGCCTGGCTGGAGGCGAGCGGATTGAGCATCAGCTGATCGACGTCGAGGCCGCAGCGGCGCACGCACTTGATGATGTTCTCGGCCGCGCTCTGCGCACCGGTGACGATGTGCACCTTGGCTTCCAGCCGGATGCCGCTCATGCCGATCGGCTCGCGCACGTCCTGGCCGTCGATCACGAATTCCTGCGGCTCGACCAGCAGCAGCCGCTGGTCGGTCGAGATGTTGATCGCCTTGGCGGTCTCCACCACCCGCGCCACGTCGGCCGGCGTGACTTCCTTGTCCTTGATCGCCACCATGCCGCTCGAGTTGAGCCCGCGGATGTGGCTGCCGGTGATGCCCGTGTAGACCCGGGTGATCTTGCAGTCGGCCATCAGCTCGGCCTCCTTCAGGGCCTGCTGGATCGACTGCACCGTGGCGTCGATGTTGACCACCACGCCGCGCTTCAGGCCGTTGCTCGGCGCCACGCCCAGGCCGGCGAGCTTGAGTTCGCCGCCCGGTAGCACCTCGGCCACCACCGCCCTCACCTTGGCGGTGCCGATGTCCAGTCCGACGACCAGGTCCTTGTACTCTTTCGACATTGCTCTCAACCCTCAGGGCTCGTTGTGTGCGGTGCGGTCATGGCGGTCCTCACCTGTTTTTCGGAGTGGCGGGCGCCGCGGCGCGGGCCGCCCGCGCCTTGGCCTTGGCTTCGGCCGCGCGCTGGGCGGCGGCAGCGGCTTCGGGCGTCATGACCGAGACGCCGCGCAGCCGCAGCGCATAGCCGTCGGCGTGGCGCAGGTCGGCCGATTCCAGCGCCTCGGCGCGGCGGCCGTACTTGGCGGTGACGGCGGTCAGCGTGCTGACGAAGCGTCGGGTGCGCTGCAGCAGTTCCTGCGGCGTGCCGCTGCCGAAGTCGATCTCGGCGCCGGTATCGAGCGTGGCGCGCCAGCTGCCGCGGCCGGACTGCGACAGCGCCTCGATCGACACGTCGAGCGGCTCGAAGGCCGGCGACAGGGTCCGGTACATCGCGAGCACTTCGGGCGCATGGCCGTCGGGGCCCGAGAGGCGCGGCAGGTCGTCGCCCTCGACCTCCGCCACGTTGGCCTCGAACACCTCGGCATGGGTGTTGAGCATCGCGGAGCCGCTCTCGGGGCCCCACAGCGCCACCGGTTCGTGTTCCTCGAGACGCACATGCAGCCGGTTGGGGAATTCGCGCTGTACGGTGGCACGGCGGATCCACGGCACCGATTCGAAGGCCGCCCGGGTGGCCGGCAGGTCGACGGTGAAGAAGTTGCCCGCCAGCTTGTGCGCCACGTTGGCGCGCAGCGTGACGGCGTTGTGGTGGGCGAGCCTGCCGTCGACGGTGATGCTGCCGATAGCGAACGCCGGATGCCGCAGCACCCACCAGCCGCCCGCGGCCAGCAGCAGGCCGGCGCAGCCGACGAACAGGACCGCGGCGGTCACGTTCATCAGGCGTACGTCGAACGGCTGGGGCAGCGTATCGGCCATCGCGTCAGGCTTTCGCGGCGCGCTGCGCGGCCGAGTAGTCGAGGCTGGCCGACGCCAGGATGCGCAGGCACAGGTCCTCGTAGGAGATGCCGGCGGCGCGGGCCGACATCGGCACCAGCGAATGCGAGGTCATGCCCGGCGAGGTATTCATCTCGATCAGGAATGGCCGGCGGTCGCTCGCACGCACCATGAAGTCGGCACGGCTCCAGCCGCGGCAGCCGAGCGCGCGGTAGGCGGCCAGCGCCAGGCGCTGCAGTTCGGCTTCCTCCGCCGCTGGCAGGCCGCTCGGGCAGTCGTAGCGCACGTCGTCGGTGAAGTACTTGTTCTGGTAGTCGTACAGGCCGCCGGGCGCCACGATGCGCACCACCGGCAGCGCGCGGGCGTCGGCACCGGTGCCGAGCACCGGGCAGGTGTATTCCTCGCCGTCGATGAATTCCTCGCACAGCACGTCCGGGTCGTAGCGGCCGGCCAGCGCGACCGCATCGCCGAGCGCACCGGCCTCACGCACCTTGCTCACGCCGATGGAAGAACCCTCGCGCGGCGGCTTGACGATCAGCGGCAGGCCGAGCACGTCCGGTACCGCCTGCAATTGCGCCGCATCCTGCTGGCCGGCGGCCAGGCGGACGTAGCGCGGCACCGGCAGGCCGTCGGCCAGCCACAGGCGCTTGGTCATGACCTTGTCCACCGCGATCGCCGACGGCAGCACGCCCGGGCCGGTGTAGGGGATGCCGAGCAGTTCGAGCGTGCCCTGCACCGTGCCGTCCTCGCCGAAGCGGCCGTGCAGGGCGATGAAGCAGCGTTCGAAGCCCTCGGCCTTCAACAACGACAAATCGCGCTCGGCGGGATCGAAGGCGTGGGCGTCGACGCCGCGCGCCCGCAGCGCCTCCAGCACGCCGCCGCCCGACATCAGCGACACCTGCCGCTCGGCCGACGCGCCGCCCATCAGCACCGCGACCTTGCCGAACGACCGCGATTCTTGACCAAAAACGCTCATTGCGCCCGTCCCTGCTTCATATCCTGCTCTTTATTTCGTAGCAATTCCACGACCTGACCCGGCACCGCGCCGATGGAGCCCGCGCCCATGCAGATCACCACGTCGCCGTCGCGCGCGCGTTCGACGATGGCCTGCGGCATCGCGGCGACGGCATCGACGAACACCGGCTCGACCCGGCCGGCCAGGCGCAGTGCCCGCACCAGGGTGCGGCCGTCGGCGGCGGCGATCGGCGCCTCGCCGGCGGCATAGACCTCGGCCAGCAGCACCGCGTCGGCGTACTGGCCGATGACCTTCACGAAGTCCTCGAAGCAGTCGCGGGTGCGGGTGTAGCGGTGGGGCTGGAAGGCCAGCACCAGCCGGCGGTCCGGAAAGGCGCCGCGCGCGGCCGACAGGGTGGCGGCCATCTCCACCGGGTGGTGGCCGTAGTCGTCGATCAGGGTGAACGTCCCGCCGCCGGCTGCGGGCAGTTCGCCGTAGCGCTGGAAACGGCGGCCCACGCCGTGGAAGCCGGCGAGCGCCTTCTGCACCGCCGCGTCGGGAATGTCGAGCCGTCCGGCGATCGCGATCGCCGACAGCGCATTCAGCACATTGTGCTCGCCCGGCAGGTTGAGCACGATGTCCAGGTCGGGCAGCGCCTCGCCGGTGCGCCGCTGCACGGTGAACCGCATGCGGCCGGCATCGGGCCGCACGTCCACCGCCCGGACCTGCGCGTCCTCGGAGAAGCCGTAGCTGGTCACCGGGCAGGTCACCTGCGGCGCGATCTCGCGCACCGCCGGGTCGTCGATGCACAGCACTGCCGCGCCGTAGAACGGCATGCGGTGCAGGAAATCGACGAAGGCACCCTTCAGCCGGCCGAAGTCGTGGCCGTAGGTTTCCATGTGGTCGGCGTCGATGTTGGTGACGACCGCCATCACCGGCAGCAGGTTGAGGAAGGAGGCGTCGGATTCGTCGGCCTCCACCACGATGTAGTCGCCCTGCCCCAGCCGTGCGTTGGCACCGGCGCTGTTGAGCTTGCCGCCGATCACGAAGGTCGGGTCGAGCCCGGCCTCGGCGAGCACGCTGGTGACGAGGCTGGTGGTGGTGGTCTTGCCGTGGGTGCCGGCGATGGCGATGCCCTGCTTGAGCCGCATCAGCTCGGCGAGCATCACGGCGCGCGGCACCACCGGGATCTTGCGGGCGCGTGCGGCGACGACCTCGGGGTTGCTGGCCTGCACTGCGGTCGAGGTGACGACCGCGTCGGCCGCGCCCAGATGGGCCGCGTCGTGGCCGACGCAGGTCCGGATGCCGAGCGCCCGCAGCCGCTGCAGCGTGGCGCCGTCCGACAGGTCGGAGCCCGAGACGGTGTAACCCAGGTTGGACAGCACCTCGGCGATGCCGCTCATGCCGGCACCGCCGATGCCGACGAAATGGATATGGCGGATGGCGTGCTTCACGTCGTCAGTTCCTGGCAGGCGGCCACGATCGCGCCGACCGCATCGGTCTTGGCCAAGGCCCGGGCGCGCTCGGCGCGGGTGCGGAGTTCGTCGCGGGTCAGGCCGCGCAGCAGGTCGGCCAGGCCCTGCGGGGTGAGGTCGCGCTGCTGCACCAGCCAGGCCGCACCGGCATCGGCCAGGAAGCGGGCGTTGGCGGTCTGGTGGTCGTCCACCGCATGCGGGAACGGCACGAACAGCGCGGCCGCGCCGACGGCGGCGATCTCGGTGACGGTGCTGGCGCCGGCCCGGCCGACCACGATGTCGGCGTCGGCGAAGGCGCGGGCGGTGTCGTCGATGAAGGGGGTGAGTTCGGCCGCCACGCCGGCGCGGGCGTAGTGGGCCCGCAGCGCATCGATCTGCTTTTCGCCGCTCTGGTGCAGGACCTGCGGCCGCTGTGCCTCAGGCAGCAGCGCCAGGGCCTGCGGCACCACCTCGTTGAGCGCCGCGGCGCCCAGGCTGCCGCCGACCACCAGCAGCCGCAGCGGGCCGCTGCGGCCGGCAAAGCGCTCGGCCGGCGCCGGCTGCTGCGTGAACGCGGCGCGCAGCGGGTTGCCGATCCACTCGCCGGTCTTCAGCACGCCGGGGAAAGCGGTGTAGGTCCGGTCGGCGACCAGTGCCAGGATGCGGTTGACCAGGCCGGCGACGGAGTTCTGCTCGTGCACCACCAGCGGCTTCCAGCTCAGCACGGCCATCAGGCCGGCGGGGAACGCGATGTAGCCGCCCAGACCGATGGCGACGTCGGGCTTCACCCGGCGCACCAGCGCCAGGCTCTGCCAGAAGGCGCGCAGCAGCCGCAACGGCAGCAGCGCGAGCGTGACCGGCCCCTTGCCGCGCACGCCGCCGAAGGCGACCGGCTCGAACGCGAAGCCGCGCGGCGGCACCAGGCGCGCCTCCATGCTGGGCGCGGGCGCGCCGACCCAGTGCACCTGCCAGCCCTCCGCACGCAGTGCCTCGGCGACCGCGATGCCCGGGAAGATGTGGCCGCCGGTGCCGCCGGCCATGACGAGTGCGGTCTTCGCCATCAGACCCGCCCCCCGCGCATCAACACTCTGTTCTCGTAGTCGATCCGCAGCACTATCGCCACCGCCACCAGGTTCATCAGGATCGCCGAGCCGCCGTAGCTCATGAACGGCAGCGTCAGGCCCTTCGTCGGTAGCGCGCCCAGGTTCACGCCCATGTTGATGAACGCCTGGAAACCCACCCAGATGCCGATGCCCTGTGCCACCAGCCCGGCGAACACCCGGTCGAGCGCGATGGCCTGGCGCCCGATGTGCATGATGCGGCGGGTCATCCAGAGGAACAGGCCGATCACGCAGACCACGCCGACCAGGCCGAATTCCTCGCCGATCACCGCCAGCAGGAAGTCGGTGTGCGCCTCGGGCAGCCAGTGCAGCTTCTCGACACTGCCGCCGAGCCCGACGCCGAAGACCTCGCCGCGGCCGATCGCGATCAGCGAATGCGACAGCTGGTAGCCCTTGCCTAGCGCATGCGCCTCGCTGAACGGGTCGAGGTAGGCGAAGATCCGCTCGCGCCGCCAGGGGCTCGCCATCACCATCGTGGCGAAGGCGACCAGCAGGACCGCCGCGATCAGGAAGAACATGCGGGCATTCACGCCGCCGAGGAACAGGATGCCCATCGCCACGATGGCGATGACCATGAAGGCGCCCATGTCGGGCTCGGCCAGCAGCAGCACGCCGACGATCGCGACGGCCAGGCCCATCGGCAGCACCGCACGGAAGAAGCGCTCCTTGACCTCCATCTTCCGCACCATGTAGTCGGCCGCATACAGCACGATCGCCAGCTTGGCGAGTTCCGACGGCTGGAAGTTCATGATGCCCAGCGGCAGCCAGCGGCGCGCGCCGTTGACGCTGCGGCCGACGTGCGGCACCAGCACCAGCACCAGTAGCAGCAGCGACAGGATGAAGAGCCAGGGCGCCGCCCGCTCCCAGGTGCGCACCGGAATCTGGAACGCCAGCACCGCCGCCACGAAGCCGAGCAGCAGGCCCACCACGTGGCGCGTCAGGAAATAGGTCTGGCTGTAGCCGAGCCGGCCGAAGCGCGGGTTGTCCGGCATCGCGATCGAGGCGGAATAGACCATCACCAGGCCCCAGGCCAGCAGCGCGACCGTGACCCAGAGCAGCGCTTGGTCGAAGCCCAGCAGCCGCGCCGGGGCGGTCTGGGTGCGGGCATATTCCGACGAGCCGATGCGCACCGGCAGGGCGTCGCCCGCCGCCTGCGACAGGCTGCCGAACCAGCCGGCGATGCGGCCGCCGAGGCCGCGGGATTCGGGGACCGCGCTCATGCCGTACCTCCGGCCAGTGCATCGTCGGCCATCGCGGCGACGGTGTCGCAGAAGACCCGTGCCCGGTGCTCGTAGCCGGTGAACATGTCGAAGCTCGCGCAGGCGGGCGACAGCAGCACTGCGTCGCCGGCGTGCGCGCGGCGGCGGGCGGCCTCCACCGCGTCGGGCAGCGTCGCCGCGTCGTCCATCGGCACGCCGGTGCCGTCGAGCGCCGCGCGCAGCAGCGGCGCGTCGCGGCCGATCAGCACCACCGCACGGGCGTACAGCGCGACCGGCGAGGCCAGCGGCGCGAAGTCCTGGCCCTTGCCGTCGCCGCCGAGGATCGCCACGATGCGGCGCTCGGCGCCCAGGCCCTGCAGCGCGGCGACGGTGGCGCCGACGTTGGTGCCCTTGCTGTCGTCGAAGTACTCGACGCCGTCGATCACCGCGACCGGTTCCACCCGGTGCGGCTCGCCGCGGTACTCGCGCAGGCCGTAGAGCATCGGCGCCAGCGGGCACCCGGCGGCCTGCGCCAGCGCTAAGGCCGCCAGCGCGTTGACCGCGTTGTGCCGGCCGCGGATGCGCAGCGCGTCGGCCGGCATCAGGCGCTGGATGTGCAGTTCGTCGGCCGCATCGCCGCCGCGTCGCCGCTTGCGGGTCTCGTCGGCCTCCTGGGCGCGCACCAGCCAGGCCATGCCGTTGACCGATTCGATGCCGAAGTCGCCCGGGCGCTGCGGCATGTCGCCACCGAAGGTGATGTGCGGCCGCTCCTGCGGTGCCCGCAGCTTGGCCTTGACCGGCGGCGGCAGCATGCGCATCACCGCCGGGTCCTCGCGGTTGAGCACCATCAAGCCGTGCGCGCCGAAGATGCGGGCCTTGGCCGCGCCGTAGGCGGCCATGTCGCCGTGCCAGTCCAGATGGTCCTGGGTCAGGTTGAGCACCGTCGCGGCGGTGGGTTCGAAGCCCTGCACGCCGTCGAGCTGGAAGCTCGACAGCTCGAGCACCCAGACCTGCGGCAGCGTGCCGGCATCGAGGTGCGCCGCCAGCGTGTCGAGCAGCGTCGGGCCGATGTTGCCGGCCACGGCGACCGTCTTGCCGGCGCGTTCGACCAGCTGGCCGGTGAGCGAGGTGACGGTTGTCTTGCCGTTGGTGCCGGTGATCGCCAGCACTGCCGGCCGGTAGCCGGGCGCGGGCGCCTGCGGCGGTTCCAGTGCGGCGGGGGCGTCGGCCGGGTCCGTGTCCGTTTCAGTGTCCGTTTCCGTATCTGCATGCACGGCATCGGCATCAGCGACGGCGTCAACGTCGGCTGCGGGCAGCGGCGCGTCCATGATGGCATCCGCCGAAACCGACGCGGCCTCCGACACCGCATCGGTGTCGTTCTCTGCATCGGCCGACGGCCGATCCGCCTCGCGCAGATCGGCCAGCGCCCGGGCGAACAGGTCCAGTTCGCCGCCGACCGGCAGGCCCACCGCACGCGCGGCCTCCAGCACCGGCGCGGTGGCGGGGGGCGACAGGCCGGGCGAGACATACACCGCCCGCATCGCAGCGCCCTGCACCAGCGCGTCGGAGAACGGACCGGGGACGAACACCGCATCCGGCACCTCGGCCTGCAGCGCGGCCCGCTGGGGCGGCGCCTCGCGGGTATCGGCCACGGTCACCCGTGCGCCGTGGCGGGCGCACCAGCGCGCCATGGCCAGGCCGGAGGCGCCCAGGCCGAGCACCAGAACGGGAAGATCCTGCAGATGCTTCATGCGGTGCTCAGCGCAGCTTCAGGGTCGACAGCCCGACCAGGCACAGCAGCATGGTGATGATCCAGAAACGCACGACCACCTGCGTCTCCTTCCAGCCGGCTTTTTCGAAATGGTGGTGCAGCGGCGCCATCAGCAGCAGCCGCCGGCCGGTGCCGTAGCGCTTGCGGGTGTACTTGAACCAGGTCACCTGCAGCATCACCGACACCGCTTCGGCGACGAAGATGCCGCCCATGATCGCGAGCACGATCTCCTGGCGCACGATCACCGCGATGGTGCCGAGCGCCGCGCCCAGCGCCAGTGCACCGACGTCGCCCATGAAGACCTGCGCCGGATGGGTGTTGAACCAGAGGAACGCCAGGCCGGCGCCCGCCATCGCGGCGCAGAACACCAGCAGTTCGCCCGCCCCTGGAATGGTCGGCAGCAGCAGGTAGCGGGAGAAGGTCGCGCTACCGGTCACGTAGGCGAAGATGCCCAGCGCCGAGCCGACCATCACCACCGGCATGATCGCCAGCCCGTCGAGGCCGTCGGTCATGTTGACCGCATTGCTCGAACCGACGATCACCAGGTAGGTCAGCACCACGAAGCCGATCACGCCGAGCGGATAGCTCACTTCCTTGAAGAACGGCAGCAGCAGGCCGGCCTTGGGCGGCAGGTTCACGTCGAAACCGGAGCGCACCCAGGTGACGAACAGCTCGATCACCCGCCAGTTGGAGTTCTCGGAAATGCTGAAGACCAGGTAGAGCGCCGCGATCAGGCCGATCAGCGACTGCCACATGTATTTCTCGCGCGAGCGCATGCCCTCCGGGTCCTTGTGGACCACCTTGCGCCAGTCGTCGGCCCAGCCGATCGCGCCGAAGCCGCCGGTGACGACCATGACGATCCAGACGAAGCGGTTGCTCAGGTCGGACCAGAGCAGCGTGGAGATCGCGATGGCCAGCAGGATCAGCACCCCGCCCATGGTGGGCGTGCCGCTCTTGACCAGATGGGTCTGCATGCCGTAGCCGCGCACCGGCTGGCCGATCTTCAGCGCGGTCAGCCGGCGGATCACGAACGGGCCGGCCGCCAGTCCAATCAGCAGCGCGGTCATGGCGGCCATCACGGCGCGGAAGGTTAGGTACTGGAACAGCCGCAGCGTCCCGAAATCGGGCGACAGCGTCTGCAGCCACTGGGCCAGGCTCAGCAGCATGCGGCAGCTCCGAAAAACGAGAGGGAAACAGGAAACATCGCGTCGTTTACTCCGGCGAATCGGGGGTGGTGGCGGATGGAGCGGCGGCGCGGCTTTCGATGCCCTGCACCGCGCGCTCCATCTGCATGAAGCGCGATCCCTTGACCAGCACGCTGGCCACCTGCGGGATGGCGCCGGCGACCGCCGCGTCCAGCGCGGCGAAGGTGTCGAAATGGACCGCGGCGCCGTCGTCGCCGCCGAAGCCCTGCACCGCGGACGCGCAGAGCGGGCCGAAGGCGAACAGCCGGTCGATGCCGCGCTGGCGCGCATAGGCGCCGGCCTCGACATGGAACGCCGGACCCTGCTCGCCCACCTCGCCCATGTCGCCCAGCACCAGCAGGCGCGGGCCGGGCAGGTCGGCGAGCACGTCGATCGCGGCGCGGACCGAGTCGGGGTTGGCGTTGTAGGTATCGTCCACCAGGGTCAGGCTGCGGCCTTCGACCGTCAGCCGTGCCGCGCGCGAACGGCCCTTGACCGGCGCGAAGGCGTCGAGGCCGGCGGCGACGGCGGCCAGCGGCGTACCGGCGGCCAGCGCGCAGGCGGCCGCGGCCAGCGCGTTGCGCAGGTTGTGGCGGCCTGCGACCGCGAGGCGGAACGCGAGCGGGCCGGCGGGCGTGTGCGCCTCGACCGACCAGGCGTCGCCCTCCCAGACGGCGTCGCGCAGCCACAGGTCGGCGGTGCCGTCCTCGGCGAAGGTCAGGCAGCGCCGCTGGGCGGCCAGGGTGCGCCAGACCGGCGCGAAGGCGTCGTCGGCGGGAAACACCGCGATGCCCTCGTTCGGCAGGGCGGTCAGCACCGCGCCGTTCTCCAGCGCGACCGCCTCGACGGTGTGCATGAATTCCTGGTGCTCGCGCTGCGCGTTGTTGACCAGGGCGACGGTCGGGCGGGCGATATGGGCCAGCACCGCGATCTCGCCCGGATGGTTCATGCCCAGCTCGACCACGCCCGCCCGGTGCGCCGCGCGCAGCCGCAGCAGCGTGAGCGGCACCCCGACGTCGTTGTTGAAATTGCCCTGCGTGGCGAAGGCGGCATCGCCGTGCGCGGCGCGCAGGATGGAGGCGACCATCTGGGTGACCGTGGTCTTGCCGTTGCTGCCGGTGACTGCCACCAGCGGCAGGTCGAACTGCATGCGCCAGCCCGCGGCCAATGCGGCCAGCGCGGCGCGGCTGTCCGGCACCTGGATGCCCTGCAGGCCGGCGGCTTCCAGGCCGCCGTGGGCGATCGCGGCCACGGCGCCGCTGGCATGCGCTTCGGCCAGGAAGTCGTTGGCATCGAAGCGCTCGCCGCGCAGCGCGACGAACAGGTCGCCGGGCTGCAGGGTGCGGGTGTCGGTGTGCACCCGGGCGATCGGCAGCGCGCCATTGCCGACGAGGCGCATGCCGCCGGTCCAGGCGAAAGCCTGCTCCAGGGTCATCATCTGGGCGGGTGGCGTCATCGCGCGGTCTCCTGTGCGGCGTCGTGCCGTGCCGCCGTGCCGGACCGGTAGGCTGCGAGGGCCCGTTCGGCCTCCGCACGGTCCGAGAACGGGCGCCGCACGCCGGCGATCTCCTGGTAGTCCTCGTGGCCCTTGCCGGCGAGCAGCACCACGTCGTGCGGACCGGCCGCGGCGATCGCGGCGGCGATGGCGCGCGCGCGGTCGGGCTCCTGCTGCGTCGGGTGACCGGGCGGCAGTCCGGCCGCCGCCTGCGCCAGGATCGCCAGAGGGTCCTCGCGGCGCGGGTTGTCGCTGGTCAGCCAGACTTTGTCGGCGCCGGCGGCCGCCGCAGCGGCCATGCGCGGGCGCTTGCTGCCGTCGCGGTCGCCGCCGCAGCCAAACACGCAGACCAGGGCGCCGCCGCGCTCGTCGGCCAGCGGCCGCAGCGCGGCGAGCGCCTGCGCGATCGCGTCGGGGGTGTGGGCATAGTCCACCGCGACCAGCGGCGCGCCGTCGCGCACCACGCATTCCATCCGGCCCGGAACCGCACCCAGCCCGTGGCAGGCCGCGACCGCCGCGGCGAGCGGCACGCCCAGCGCCCGCAGCGTGCCGACCACGCCGAGCAGGTTGTAGAGGTTGTAGTGGCCGATCGCGCGGGTGGCGAGCGGCTGGTGATCCTCACCCTCCACCACCACGCAGCGCAGGCCGTCGCTGCCGTAGCCGATGGCCTCGGCGCGCAGCCGTGCGGTGTCGGCGCCCGCGCCACCGCAGGAGAAGGTCCAGAGGTCGAGCGGCCGGGCTGCCAGTGTGCGGGCCAGGTCGGCGCCGGCTGCGTCGTCGGCGTTGACCACCGCCGCCTGCAGGCCCTGCCAGTCGAACAGCCCGGCCTTGGCCTGCCAGTAGGCCTCCATCGTGCCGTGGTAGTCGAGGTGGTCCTGGGTGAAATTGGTGAAGATGCCGACGCGGATGCGGCAGCCGTCGAGCCGGCGCTCGGCGATGCCGATGGACGAGGCCTCGATCGCGCAGGCGCCAGCGCCGGCATCGACGAAACCGCGCAGCACCCGCTGCAGCAGCACCGGGTCGGGAGTGGTCAGGCCGTTGTAGTCGACCTGCGGCGGGATTCCGGTGCCCAAAGTGCCTACCAGCGCACACCGGGTCTGCGCAGCGTGCTCTACTTTCGATAGCGCCTGCGCCAGCCACCAGGTGGTGGTGGTCTTGCCGTTGGTACCGGTGACCGCGAGCAGGTCGAGCCGGTCGGACGGCCGGCCGAACCAATCGGCCGCGATCGGGCCGGTCGCGGCCTTCAGGCCCGCCAGCGCGGCGACGTCGCCGGTGCCGACATCGAAGGCGTCGGCGCCGTCGTGCTCCACCAGGCAGGCCGCCGCGCCCTGCGCGAAGGCGGCCCGCACATGGGCCCGGCCGTCGGTCGCGGCGCCGGGCCAGGCGATGAAGCCGTCGCCCGGGCCGACGCGGCGGCTGTCGGTCTGCAGCGTACCGGTCACGCGCGCGCGCAGCCAGGCCACGGCGTCGCCGGCGCCGTCGAGCGGCGGGAGCGCGGGGGCGGCCATCAGAAGGATTCCTCGACCTCTTGGGCGACGATCTGCGGCTTGACCGCCATGTCGGGCGGCACGCCCAGCATGCGCAGCGTCTGCTGCACCACCTCGCCGAACACCGGACCGGCGACCGTGCCGCCGTAGTAGGAGCCGGCGTTGGGCTCGTCCACCATCACCGCGACGATGATGCGCGGCTTCTCGATCGGGGCCATGCCGGTGAACCAGGAGCGGTACTTGCCCGCCGCATAGCCCTTGCCCGCCTGCTTGCGCGCGGTGCCCGACTTGCCGCCGATGGAATAGCCGACCGTCTGCGCCTTCTGCCCGGTGCCGCCCGGTCCGGCGGCGAGCCAGAGCATGTGCCGAACCGAGGCCGCGTTCTGCGCCGTGAACACCTGCGTGCCGACGGCCGGCTGGTCGCTCTTCAGGATGGTGGCCGGGATGATCTGGCCGTCGTGGGCGAAGGCGGTGTACGAGCGCGCCATCTGGAACAGGCTCGCCGACAGGCCGTAGCCGTACGACATCGTCGCCTGCTCGATCGGCTTCCAGGTCTTCCAGGGCCGTAGTCGGCCGCTGACCGTGCCGGGGAAGGCGATCTGCGGCTTCTGCCCGAAGCCGAGTGCCGAGAAGCTGTCCCACATCTCGTGCGGCGTCATCTTCTGCGCGACCTTGGTGGCACCGACGTTGCTCGACTTCTGGATCACGCCCTCGACCGTCTGCATACCGTAGTTGTGCGTGTCGGTGATGGTCGAGCCGGTCACCGTCAACCGGCCGGGCGAGGTGTCGATCAGCGTCTGCGGCTTGACCCGGCCCAGCTCCATCGCGGTCGCGATGGTGATCGGCTTCATCGTCGAGCCGGGCTCGAAGGTGTCTGTGAGCGCACGGTTGCGCAGCTGTTCGCCGGTCAGGTTCTGCCGCTTGTCGGGCACGTAGCTCGGGTAGTTGGCGAGTGCCAGGATCTCGCCGGTCACGGTGTCGAGCACCACCACGCTGCCGGCCTTGGCCTTCTGCGCGATCACCTGGTCGCGCAGCTTCTGGTACGCGAAGAACTGGACCTTGCTGTCGATCGACAGCTGGATGTCCTTGCCGTCGACCGGCGGGACCGTCTCGCCCACGCCCTCCACGATACGGCCGAGCCGGTCCTTGATCACGCGCCGCGAGCCGGCCTTGCCGCCGAGCTCCTGGTTGAAGGCGAGCTCGATGCCCTCCTGGCCGCGGTCCTCGACGTTGGTGAAGCCGACGATGTGCGCCGCCGACTCCCCCTCGGGATACTGGCGCTTGTATTCCTTGCGCTGGTAGATGCCCTTGATGTCGAGCGCGGCGATCTGCTTGGCGATCGGCTCGTCGACCTGGCGCTGGATCCAGACGAAGGTCTTGTCCTCGTCGGCGAGCTTCTTGTCGAGCGCGGCCGGCGTCATCTCCAGCAGGCGCGCGACCTGTTTCAGCTTGGCCCGCACCGCCGGATCGTCGCGGTCCACGTCCTCGGGGATCGCCCAGATGCTGGGGGCGATCACGCTGGACGCCAGCAGCAGCCCGTTGCGGTCCAGGATGCGGCCGCGGTTGGCCGGCAGTTCGAGCGTGCGGGCGAAGCGCACCTCGCCCTGGCGCTGGTAGAAGTCGTTGCCGATCACCTGCACGTAGGCCGCGCGGCCGGCCAGCCCGACGAAGCCGAGCGCGATCGCCGCGACGATGAACTTGCTGCGCCAGACCGGCGTCTTGCTCGCGAGCAGCGGGCTGGTGGTGTACTGAACGCTGCGGCTGCGGCTCATGGACGGCCCCCTTCCTGCGGCGCGACCGCGGTGGTCGCGGCGCCGTCGGGCATCGCGACGTACTGGGTGATGGCCGGGGTAGCGGCCTTCATCTGGAGCTTGTCGCGGGCGAGCTTCTCGACCCGCAGCGGGGTCGCCTGGCCGCGCTTTTCCACCTGCAGCCGGTCGTGCTCCACATCGAGCCGGTGCGCCTCGGCCGTCGCCTTCTCCAGGGCGGTGAAGAGACGGCGCGATTCGTACTGGGTGTGCACCAGGTAGAAGGCGCTCGCCAGCACCGCGATCAGCAGCACGATGGACAGCCGTGTCATGTGCGGGCCTCTCGCGTCGCGGCGCTCATGCGCGCACCTCGGTGCGCTCTGCGATGCGCAGGATGGCGCTGCGGGCGCGCGGGTTGGCCGCGACCTCGGCTGCGCCCGGCTTGATCCGCTCCAGCGCGCGCAGCCGCATCGGCTGCGGTGCGGCGAACGGCGCCCGGCGGTCGTAGACCTCCTTGGAGTGCTGCGCGATGAAGGTCTTGACGATCCGGTCTTCCAGCGAATGGAAGCTGATCACCGCCAGCCGCCCGCCCGGTGCGAGCACCGACAGGCTCGCCGTCAGGGCCTGTTGCAGCTCTTCAAGCTCGGCGTTGATGAAAATCCGAAAAGCCTGAAATGTGCGCGTTGCAGGGTTCTGGCCCGGCTCGCGGGTTTTGACCGTGCCAGCCACGAGTTCGGCCAGTTCGGCGGTGGTTGAAAGAGGGCCCCTTTCCTGTCGGCGAGCTGCAATCGCCTTTGCAATGGGGCCAGCAAACCGTTCTTCGCCGTAGTCACGTATCACCTCTGCGATCTGCTGGACCCCGGCGGTGGCCAGCCATTGGGCCACGCTCTCGCCGCGCGTGGTGTCCATGCGCATGTCGAGCGGGCCGTCGAAACGAAAAGAAAAACCCCGTGCGGGGTTGTCGATCTGGGGGGAGCTGATGCCGAGGTCCATCAGGACCCCGGCAGCGCTGCCCGGAGGCAGCTCCCCCAGGTGGCGGAAACCCTGGTGCCGGATGGAGAAGCGGGCATCCCGCAGCTCCCCCGCCGCCGCTATGGCATCCGGATCCTTGTCGAAGGCGGTCAGGCGGCCGGCAGCGGACAGCCGCGCCAGGATCGCCCGCGAATGTCCGCCCCGGCCGAAGGTGGCGTCCACGTAGTGGCCGTCGGCATCGTGCACCAGCCCGTCGACCGCCTCGTCGAGCAGCACCGTGGTATGGCCGAACACGGCCGGCTCCGCGGCGCTCAAAACGAGAACTCCTTGAAGACGTCGGGCATCTCGCCCTGCATGGCTTCGGCTTCCTGCCGGTCGTAGGTCGCCTTGTCCCAGAGCTCGAAATGGTTGCCCATGCCGAGCAGGACGGCGTCCTTCTCGATGCCGGCGGCGGCGCGCAGTTCGGGCGACACCAGCACCCGGCCGGTGCCGTCCATCTCCACGTCCATCGCATTGCCGAGAAAGATCCGCTTCCACCACTGAGCGGACATCGGCAGCGCGGCGATGCGCTCGCGGAACTTCTCCCATTCGGGGCGGGGAAACACCATCAGGCAGCCGTGCGGATGCTTGGTGATGGTGAGCTGCCCGGCCGCCGTCGCGCCCAGGACGTCGCGGTGACGCGTCGGGACGGACAGCCGCCCCTTGGCATCGAGACTCAGCGACGAGGCCCCTTGGAACACGACGGATAACCCCCGGAATCGAAATCAGTGCTTGTTGGCGGTGCAGGCGGAAAAGGCGTTCGAGGGCACTTTTTCCCACCTAATTGCACTTTTTTGCACTGTAGCAGGAAAAAAAGGCGCCGCATGCGGCGCCTCACCAACTTTGACTTTGAAATCAAAGACTTAGGGCAATTTCATCAGGTCGTAACCGTCGGAAAAACGTTCCGGATGAAGTACTTAGACGGGTCTGTCAAAGTGAAGGTTGAGCGTGCGGCGGGCGTCGTACGGCCGCCGCACCGGCGATCCGGGCACCCCGGCTCAGAGGATGTAACGCGACAGGTCCTCGTCGCGGCTCAGTTCGGCCAGCCGGGCGTCCACATAGGCCGCATCGACCGTCACCGTCTGGCCCGCGAGCTTGGCTGCATCGAAGCTCACCTCGTCGAGCAGCCGCTCCATGACGGTCGCCAGCCGCCGGGCGCCGATGTTCTCGGTGGACTCGTTCACGTCGTGGGCGATACGGGCCAGCCGGGTGATGCCGTCGGACGCAAAGTCCACCGTCACGCCCTCGGTCGCCAGCAGCGCCTGGTACTGCTTGACCAGCGACGCATGGGTCTGCGTCAGGATCGCCTCGAAGTCCTCCACCGACAGCGACTGCAGCTCGACCCGGATCGGGAAGCGGCCCTGCAGTTCCGGGATCAGGTCGCTCGGCTTGCTCAGGTGAAAGGCGCCGGAGGCGACGAACAGCATGTGGTCGGTCTTGACCATGCCGTACTTGGTCGAGACAGTCGTGCCCTCCACCAGCGGCAGCAGGTCGCGCTGCACGCCCTGGCGCGAGATCTCGCCGCCACTGCCGCCGCCTTCGCCACTGCGGCCGGTGACCTTGTCGATCTCGTCGATGAAGACGATGCCGTTCTGCTCGGCGTTGGCGACCGCGCGGGCGCGCGACTCCTCCTCGTTGACCAGCTTGGCGGCTTCCTCGTCGGCCAGCAGGCGCAGCGCTTCGGCAATGCGCAGCTTGCGGGTGTGGCGCTTGCCGCCGCCGAGCTGGCCGAACATGCCGCGCAACTGCTCGGTCATCTCCTCCATGCCGGCGGGGCCCATGATCTCCACCGATTTCGGCGGCTGGGCCAGGTCGATCTCGATCTCCTTGTCGTCGAGCTGGCCCTCGCGCAGCTTCTTGCGAAAGGCCTGGCGCGCGGGGCCGTCCGGCGCAGGTGCCGCGGCGGCGACCGATTCGGCGGCGCTGCCGGTGGGTCGGGCGGGCGGCAGCAGCACGTCGAGGATGCGGTCCTCCGCGGCGTCCTCGGCGCGCAGCCGGTGCTTCTTCATCTCGGCCTCGCGGGTTTGCTTGACCGCCACCTCGACCAGATCGCGCACGATCGAGTCCACGTCCTTGCCGACGTAGCCGACCTCGGTGAACTTGGTCGCCTCGACCTTGATGAACGGCGCATCGGCCAGCCGGGCCAGCCGGCGCGCGATCTCGGTCTTGCCGACGCCGGTCGGGCCGATCATCAGGATGTTCTTCGGCGTGATCTCGTGGCGCAGCTTCTCGTCGACCTGCTGGCGCCGCCAGCGGTTGCGCAGCGCGATGGCGACCGCCCGCTTGGCCTGCTGCTGGCCGACGATGTGGCGGTCGAGTTCGGAGACGATCTCCTGCGGGGTCATCGAAAAGGACATGGCAGATCCGAAAAAAGAGGTTTGCTACGGAAACGATAGCTGCACGCGCAGCCCGGATAAGCGCTGGAGCCCCAAAAGCACCTGATCTCCCGGAACCACCGCGGATCCGGCTCCGCCGGTCCGCCGGTGGTGCCCCCTGCAAGGGGGTGGGCGGAGCGCGCCAGCGCGCAGCCTGGGGTCAGTCGAGGCGTTCTATCGTGTGGTTCATGTTGGTGTAGATGCACAGCGAGCCGGCGATCTCCAGCGACTTCTTCACGATGTCGGCCGGCGCCAGGTCGGTGTGGTCCAGCAGCGCCTTCGCCGCCGAATGCGCGTAGGCGCCACCCGAGCCGATCGCGACGATGCCCTGCTCCGGCTCCAGCACGTCGCCGTTGCCGGTGATGATCAGCGAGGCGGTGCGGTCGGCCACCGCGAGCATCGCCTCCAGCCGGCGCAGCACCCGGTCGGTGCGCCATTCCTTGGTCAGCTCGATCGCGGCGCGGGTCAGCTGCCCCTGGTGCTTCTCCAGCTTGGCCTCGAAGCGCTCGAACAGCGTGAACGCGTCGGCCGTGGCGCCGGCGAAACCGGCCAGCACCCGGTCGTGGTGAAGCTTGCGCACCTTGCGGGCGGTGCCCTTGACGACGATGTTGCCGAGGGTCACCTGGCCGTCGCCGCCGATCGCCACCTGCACCCCCTGGGGCGTGGTGCGACGGACGCTGAGGATGGTGGTGCCGTGGAAGACGGGAGATTCGCGGGACTGTTCCATAGCCGCCGCAGATGGGGGCCGGAAGCGCTTCTTCAACCGCGCAGGGTCAGTCCTCGCGGGCCAGTACCAGGGCGCATTCGCCGATGCCCACCACGTTGAAGAAGGCGGCGACCAGGCGGTGGAGCCGCTCGAAACGCACCGGGCGGCCGTCCGCCTCCCAGGTGCTCGCCCAGCCGAGCAGCGTGCCGGCGGCGGCGAAATCGACCCGCACCAGCGCCTCGCAGTCCAGCACCAGCGGCGCAGCGGGCGGCAGTTGCGCGATCGCCCGGTCGATCCGGGCCAGCACGTCCGCCATCTCGGCCCCGGCGATCACACCGGCGAGCTGCAACGGCCGGCCTTCCATCGGCGGCGCATCCACCGCGAAGCCGCCGGCGCGCGGATCGGCACCGGCCCGTGCGGCCGCCTGCACCGCGGCCGAGGGCTCCGGCGCCATGCCGGCCGCGACGGCACGGCAGTCGCAGGCCACCGCATGCCAGGACGGCGGCGAGACCTCGTAGGTGATGCAGTAGTCGAGCGCCACGGCATCGAAGGTCTCCGGCTCGCCCAGCAGGCGCAGCGCCTCCATCCGCAGCGTCCAGAGGGCCGGATCGACCTGCGGATCGCCGGGCGGCGTGGCGGCCTGCAGCACGGCGAGCAGCGTGTCGGCCGCGACGAAACGCAGCGCGATCGGCTGCACGCTCCAGCGGGCCAGCAGCGCCTGCAAGGGCAGCGCGGCCCCGGGCGCGATGGCGACCAGCCCGGACCAGTCGAGCCACCAGACGGCCGACGGCGCGGCGGTAGCGCGCTCCAGCGGCACCAGCGCCTCGGCGCCCAGCGCCGTCGGGCAGCGCCAGTGGTGGTCCTCCTGTGCGCCCTGCGGCACCGGCGCTGCGGCGGGCAGTGCGATCGCCGCACCGGGCTCCATCAGCGCGAACCAGGCCGGCGGCGAACGGCCGAAGCGTTCGGCGAAAGCGATGGCAGCGGCCTCGAAACGGTCGGGCCGGCCGCTGGCGCGGTAGAGGTCGAACAGCGCCAGCCAGACGCCTTCCTGGTCGTCGGCACCGCCGTCGATCAGGCCGCAGAGCGACTGTTCGGCGGCCTCGGCCTCGGCATTGGCGAACTGGATCGCAGCCTCTTCCATCGTCGGCGGATGCACGAAGCCGCGCAGCCGGTCGTCGGCGCCGTCCGGCGGCAGGGTCGGCTCGCTGCCGGTGAGCGTGGTGGCCGCATCGGGCAGTTCCAGGTCGAGGACGGTTTCCGCGACGTGCGCCGGCGGCGCCGGCACTTCCTCGTAGGCGGTGGGTGCGAAGCTCGGCGCCGGATCGTGGAAGGCAGTCGTCGGCGGTGCCGGCACGGACGCCGGGCCGGCCGGCGGCAGGGGCTTGTCCGGCGATGGGTCGGGCAGGGGCGGCAGGACCGACGGCGGCGACGGGCGCGGCGCCAGGGCCGCACGTTCGGTGCGCCGCGTGGGGCGGTTCTTCCACCACTGCTGCGACATCTGCTCCTCGATCTCGTCGATCTTCTGGAGCGTCAGGGCGCGGTTGCCGCTGCGGGTGCTGAAGCCGCTGTCGAACAGCGACAGCCGGGTCTCGCCTTCGCCCGGGGCCGCGACGCCGGCACCGCTGCGCCGGATGCGCCGGAGCTGGTCGAACTCGCGGCGGCGGACGAAGTCATTGCGCCGGCGGCGCTCCATCAGCTCGCGCAGCAGCTGGCGGCCGTGGGTGGAATCGGGCGGCGGCTCGGTCGGCAGGTCGGCGTCGGGGTCGGCCAGCGGATTGCGCACGAAGCGCACCATCCTGCCGAACAGTCCGCGGGCGTCGTCCTTGCCGTTCATGGATGCAGGAAACGTCGGCTGCGAAGGCTGCTGCGGTTGCCTGCGCCGAGGCTCAGTCCCCGAACATCTTCTGCTTGAGCTCGCGGCGCTGCTGGGCCTCGAGCGACAGCGTGGCGGTGGGCCGCGCCAGCAGACGGCCGACGCCGATCGGCTCGCCGGTCTCGTCGCAGTAGCCGTAGTCGCCGGCATCGATGCGGGCGATCGACTGCTCGATCTTCTTCAGCAGCTTGCGTTCGCGGTCGCGGGTGCGCAGCTCCAGGGCGTGCTCTTCCTCGATCGTGGCGCGGTCGGCCGGATCGGGCACCACTACCGTGTCCTCGCGCAGGTGCTCGGTCGTCTCTCCGGCGTTGTTGAGCATGTCCTGCTTCAGCTGGACCAGCTTGCGGCGGAAGAAGGCGACCTGCTTCTCGTTCATGTACTCGCCGTCGGGCATCGCCATGACTTCGGCATCGGTCAGTTCCTCGGCCGACTTGGTCTTCCAGTTCTGCGCCAGCTTCGGGTCCTTCTTGGCCGGCGTGTAGACCACCGGCGCGGGCGCGGGTGCATTGGGGCGGGTGGAGAAACTGGCCTTGGCGGCGGTGGAGGCGACCGCGGACGAGGCCATCGACGGCACGGTCAGCTGGGTCAGGCGCGAGGACGGGCGGGTGCTGCGCACGATCTCGGACGTGCCTCCGGCGTTCTCGGCGGCCGGCGCTGCGGCCTTGGCTGCAGCAGGTTCAACGGCGGGCGCGGCGCTCTTGGCGGGGGTCTTGCTCGGCTGGGCTTTCACGCTCTGGCTCCTCGGCGAAATGGGTGTTGGTTCCGGGGCCCGGACTTGGTCGGGGCGCGATTGTATAGGCAGGGTCGGCACGAAAACGCGGTCATGCGAGGCACTGTTCCAGGCCCTGCAGCAGGATGTCGCGGGGCAGGTCGATGCCGATGAAGACCATCTTGCTGGTGCGCGTCTCGCCCTCGGCCCACGCGGGTCCGAGGTCGCTGCCCATCAGCTGGTGCACGCCCTGGAAGATCACCTTGCGGTCGGTGCCGGTCATGTGCAGCACGCCCTTGTAGCGCAGCATGCGCGGGCCGTAGATGTTGACGATCGCGCCCAGGAAGTCCTCGAGCTTGGCCGGGTCGAACGGACGGTCCGACTTGAAGGCGAAGCTCTTCACGTCGTCGTCGTGCGCATGGTGGTGGCCGTGGCCGTGGTCGTGCTTGTGCGACGGATGGTCGCAGTGCTCGCCATGCGCATGGTCGTGGTCGTGGTGGTCGTGGCCGTCGTCCTTCAGGAAGTCCGGGTCGATGTCGAGCTTCGCGTTCAGGTTGAAGCCGCGCAGATCGAACACGTCGGCGATCGGCACCTCGCCGAAATGCACCGCCTTGACCGGCGCCCGCGGGTTCATGTGCTTCAGGCGGTGGATCAGGGCATCGGTCGCGTCCTGCGCGACCAGGTCGGTCTTGCTCAGGAACAGCTGGTCGGCGAAGCCGACCTGGCGGCGCGCCTCCTGGCGGTCGTCGAGCTGCTGCCCGGCATGCTTGGCATCGACCAGGGTCAGGATCGAGTCGAGCAGGTAGCTCTCGGCAATCTCCTCGTCCATGAAGAAGGTCTGCGCGACCGGGCCGGGGTCGGCGAGGCCGGTGGTCTCGATCACCACGCGGTCGAAGTCGAGCAGGCCCTTACGCTTCTTCGCGGCCAGCAGCTGCAGGGCCTCGCGCAAGTCCTCGCGGATCGTGCAGCAGACGCAGCCGTTGCTCATCTGGACGATCTGTTCCTTCGACTCGGTGACGAGGATGTCGTTGTCGATGTTCTCTTCGCCGAACTCGTTCTCGATGACGGCGATCTTCTGCCCGTGGTTCTCCGACAGGATGCGCTTGAGCAGCGTCGTCTTGCCGGAGCCGAGGAAGCCGGTGAGGATGGTGGCGGGGATCAGGGCCATGGCGGGACGTGGCCGGCGCAGCGGCCGGCGGGGAAAGCAACGCGGCAGTGTAGCGACGGCCGGGCCGTGTCAGCGTCGGACGACAACCAATCCTTTGAGATAGTCGCCTTCGGGGAAGGCGAGCGTCATCGGATGGTCGGGCGCGCCCATCAGCCGCTCGGCGATGAAGCCGTCCACCCCGGCGTCGGCACCGGCCGAGGCGACGATCTTGTGGAACAGCTCCGGCGGGATGCCGCCCGAGCAGGAATAGGTGAACAGCACGCCGCCCGGCTCCAGCAGCCCGAGCGCGATCCGGTTGATGTCCTTGTAGGCGCGGGCGGCGCGGTCCGCATGGGCGGCGGTCGGTGCGAGCTTGGGCGGGTCGAGCACAATCGCGTCGAAGCGCCGGCCCTCCTGCGCGAAGCGGCGCAGCGAGGCATTCACGTCGGCATCGAGGAACTCCGCCCGGGCCGCGTCGAAGCCGTTGAGCGCGACGTGCGCCGCCGCACGGGCCAGCGCCGGTGCCGACGAATCGATCGAGGTGACATGCCCGGCCCCGCCGGCCAGCGCCGCGATGGTGAAGCCGCCGGTGTAGCAGTAGCAGTTGAGCACCCGCTGGAAGCCGCGTCGGCGGGTGGTCTCGTAGAAGCGGTGGCGGCTGTCGCGCTGGTCCAGGTAGAAGCCGGTCTTGTGCCCTTCGGCCACGTCGAGCGTCAGCTGCCAGCCGTGCTCGCGGATCGTCAGTTCGGTCGGCGCCGCCGGGTCGCCGCGCAGCCAGCCGGTGGCGGCGGGCAGGCCTTCGAGTGCCCGGACGCTGGCGTCCGACCGCTCGTAGAGCTGGCGGCAGCCGGTGATGCGCACCAGCGCGTCGGCGATCGCACCCTTCCAGCGTTCGGCGCCGGCCGAGCCGAACTGCGCGACCAGCACGTCGCCGTAGCGATCCACCACCAGGCCCGGCAGGCCATCGGATTCGCCGTGGACCAGCCGCAGGCCGTCGCTCCGGATGTCGAACCAGGCGCGGGCGGCGATGGCGCGCTCCAGCGTCGCCTGGAAGAAGGCGGCGTCGATGCGCTGCGCCTCGTCGAAGCTCCAGGCGCGGGCGCGGATGCGCGAGCTCGGGCTGAACGCGGCCCAGGCGAGGAAGCGGCCGTCGTGCGATTCGACCCGCACCGTCTCGCCACTGTCGGCGCCGCCCTTGGCGATGGCCGATTCGAAGATCCAGGGATGGCGGCGCAGGAGCGAGCGCTCCTTGCCTTCGCGCAGACGCAGGGTTTTCATGGCAGAACGGGCAATATGAGAAGGAAAAGTGCCTTTTGCGCAGGCATCACCTGCGCAGCGCGCTATTTTTTCGATAGCTTGACGCCCGCCCGCGGATGGGCGGCGTCGTAGATGCGTGCCAAGTGCTGGAAGTCGAGCCGGGTGTAGACCTGTGTGGCGGCGATGCTGGCGTGGCCGAGCAGTTCCTGGACCGCCCGCAGGTCGCCGCTGGACTGCAGCAGATGGCTCGCATAGGAGTGGCGCAGCATGTGCGGATGCACCGGCGTCGCCAGGCCGGCGGCGGCGCTGCGGCCGCGCAGCCGTTGCCAGACCGCCTGCGGCGTGAGCCGGGTGCCGCGCCGGCCGGGGAACAGCGCCGGCTGGTCGGCGGCGTCGGCCGGCAGGCCGGAGGCGCGCACCGGCAGCCAGAGCGCGACCGCCTCCGCCGCCTTGCCGGCGATCGGCACCGCGCGCCACTTGCGGCCTTTGCCGCGGACGTGCGCCATGCCGTCGGCCAGGTCGATCCAGCCCCGGCCGGCGGCTTGGGCGGCGGCCGAGGCGGTCGCGTCCAGCGCGACCAACTCGCCTACCCGCAGGCCGCAGCCGTAGAACAGCTCGACGATGGTGGCGTCGCGCAGGTCGAGCCAGGCGTCCTGCTCGTCCTCGCCGGCGGGCGCGGAGAAATCGGCGAGCTGCATCGCCTCGTCCACCGGCAGCGCCTTCGGCAGCGGCTTGGGCGCCTTCGGCGCGCGCACGGTCTGCACCGGGTTCTGGGCGATCAGGCCCTCCCGCCCCAGCCAGGTGTAGAAGCTGCGCCAGCCCGACAGGATCAGCGCGATGCCGCGGGCGCTGCGGCCCGATGCATGCATCTGCGCGACGAAGCGGCGGATGTGGGCCTGGGTGGCGGCGGCGGGCGCGATGCCGGCGGCGGCGCAGGCGGCGGCGAGCTTTTCCAGGTCGAGGGTGTAGAGCGTCGTGGTGCGGTCGGCCAGGCGCTTCTCGTAGCGCACATGGTCGAGGTAGCGGACGACCAGCGGATCGACCGGCGCGGGCGCGGGCGCTGCAACGGGCGAAGAGACCGACGGAGAAGTGGACGCAGAGACGGGCCGGGAGGCCGCCGGTGTCGCGTCGTCCGTCGGCCGCATGCCGCTCAGCCCTGCAGCCGGGTCAGCGCGGCGCTGGCCAGGGCGGCCATGCGCTGCAGGAAGTCGGTGCCCATGGTGGTGTCGAAGCGCCCGGCCTCGCCCGAGGCGAGCACCAGCAGGCCGAACACCGCGCCGCCGCCGGCCGCGCCTGTCGACACCGGCGCACGCAGCGGCAGCAGCGCGAGCGACGCGGCCTCGGCCGGCCGGTCGAGCCACTGCACCGCCTCGAAACCGCGGTTCGGCCCGCAGTACGGCTCGCCGAGCGAGGCGGCGAAGGTCCGCAGGTCGGCGCCCACGTCCTGGGCGAACGGCGCGCCGGCATGGGCGGCCGCCACGTCCCAGACGCGGATCGCCGCCTGCGGCACCAGGAACTGCTCCTGCGCCTGCTCGACGATGCGGGCCGGCAGTGCAACGGCGTCGCGGGTGGCGACGAGTTCCAGCGCCCAGCGCTGGAAACGATCGGCGATCAGCGTGTTCTCGTGGCCGTGCCGGACCATCTCCATGATCCGGTGCTCCAGGCCCTTGATCTTCTCGCGCAGCATCGTGGCCTGGCGTTCCTGCAGGCTGACCGCGCGGCTGCCGTGCGGGCTGGTCAGCTGCACCTCGGCCAGCAGTTCGGCATGGCGCTCGAAGAAGTCGGGCGTGTTGGCCAGGAAGTGGGCGATGTCGTCCTCGGTGATCGGCGGGACGGCGGTGGCGGAATCGGAGGCGGGGGAGGAAGGAACGGTCATAGGGTCTCGGGAATGTCGATCTGGCCTTCGAAGACGGTGACGGCCGGGCCGGTCATCAGGACCGGTGCCGTGCCGCCCGCCCAGGCGATGGTGAGCCGGCCGCCGCGGGTCTCGACGTTCACGCGGTCGTCGAGCAGGCCGAGCCGGATGCCGGCGACCACCGCTGCGCAGGCGCCGGTGCCGCAGGCGAGCGTTTCGCCGGCGCCGCGCTCGTACACCCGCAGCCGCACCCGGCCGCGGTCGACGATCTGCAGGAAGCCGGCGTTGACCCGGTTCGGGAAGCGGGGATGGTGCTCGATCGACGGGCCCTGTTCGGCGACCGGCGCGGTGTCCACGTCGTCGACCAGCTGCACCGCGTGCGGATTGCCCATCGACAGGATTGCTACGGAAACGATAGCATCATCCGCCCGCGTACCGAGCGCGAGCGGCCATTTCTGCCACCCACCGTCGGCCTGGGGCGACAGGCCGGCATCGTCGAACGGCACCTGCTCCGGCGCGAACACCGGTGCGCCCATGTCGACCGTCACCCGGCCGTCGGCATCGAGCCGCGGCGCGATGGTGCCGGCCCGGGTGGCGACGCGGATCACCTCCTTCGCCGTCAGGCCGCGCTGGTGCACGTAGCGGGCGAAGCAGCGCGCGCCGTTGCCGCACTGCTCAACCTCGCCGCCGTCGGCGTTGTGGATGACGTATTCGAAGTCCACGTCGGGCGACGGCGGCGGCCGTACCGACAGCACCTGGTCGGCGCCGACGCCGAAATGGCGGTCGGCGAGGAAGCGGTACTGCGCGGCGGACAGGCCGAGCGGCCCCTGCGTCTCGTCGAGCACGACGAAGTCGTTGCCCGCGC
>CAJYQL010000096.1 GCA_913776965.1 uncultured Xylophilus sp. | reverse complement strand
GGCCTGCGCGGCGACGAGACGGTCGAGGTGCTGACCCATCCCGACCTCAAGCCGCAGAGCAAGGCGACGCTGGTCATCACCGGCGCCGACGGCCGGCGGCAGGAGGTGACGGTGATCCTGCGCATCGACACGCCGGTCGAGGTGGATTACTACCGGCACGGCGGCATCCTGCCGTACGTGCTGCGCCAGTTGCTGCAGTACTGAGACGGCAGGCGAGCGACCGGCCGGCGCCCCTGCCGGCCGGCTGGTCAAAGGCGATGAGCGGAGTGGCTGCAAACAGGAATTGCTACCATCTGCATTTTCCTCCAGGCAGCTGCGCGCTGCAGCCCCGTGCATTTCCACTCCGCCGCCGCCGATCCGTCCCTGTTCTCACCCGCGCCCCTGTCGCTCGACCGTCTGCCGCGACAGCAGCCGGCGACCATCGTGTCGCTCCAGCCGTCGGCCGGCCAGGAGGGCGCCGACGTCGCCCTGCGGCTGAGCGAGATCGGTTTCGTGCCGGGCGAGACGGTCCGGGTGGTCGCGCACGGATTCCCGGGGCGCGAGCCGCTGGCGGTGCGGGTCGGGCAGTCCACCTTCGCGCTGCGGTTGCACGAGGCGGCGATGGTGACGGTCGTACCGGGAGGGTCGGCATGAGCGCGGCAGCGGCACCCCTGCGCGTCGCGCTGCTGGGCAATCCGAACTGCGGCAAGACAGCGCTCTTCAATCTGCTGACCGGCAGCCGCGCCAAGGTCGCCAACTACGCGGGCGTGACGGTGGAGCGCAAGGTCGGCCGCCTGCGCACCGGCTCCGGCCGGCAGGTCTATGTGCTGGACCTGCCCGGCGCCTACAGCCTGAATGCGATGAGCGCCGACGAAGCGGTGACGCGCGACATCGTCACCGGGCGGCGCCCGGGCGAGCCGCTGCCGGACCTGCTGGTCTGCGTGGTGGACGCGACCAACCTGCGGCTCAACCTGCGGCTGGTGCTGGAAGCCCGCAAGCTCGGCCTGCCGCTGGTGCTGGCGCTCAACATGAGCGACATGGCGCGCGAACAGGGCATCGCGGTCGACACGGCGGTGCTTTCGCGCGAACTCGGCATGCCGGTGATCGAGACGGTGGGCGTGCGCGGCGACGGCGCCGCCCCGCTGGTGGCCGCGCTCGACGCCTGGGACGGTGCCGCGCCCGCCGCGCCCGCCGCTTGGCAGCCGCCCGCGCTGGCCGACGTGCTCGACACCCAGACGGAGGTGAGGCGCATCCTGTCGCTCGCCGTGACCACGCCGCCTGCCGCGCTGCACCGCGACGACGCGATTGACCGCGTAGTGCTGCATCCGGTCTGGGGCCTGGCGCTGCTCGCGGTGTTGTTGTTCCTGATGTTCCAGGCGGTTTTCAGCTGGGCCGAGGCGCCGATGGAGCTGATCAAGGGCGCGACGGAAGGCGTCGGCGAATGGATCAAAGCGCACACGGCCGAAGGCATCCTGCAGAGCCTGCTGGTCGACGGCATCGTGGCGGGCGTCGGCGGCGTGCTGGTCTTCCTGCCGCAGATCCTGATCCTGTTCTTGTTCATCCTGGCGCTGGAGGATTCGGGCTATCTGCCGCGTGCTGCCTTCCTGCTCGACCGGGTGATGGGCAGCGTCGGCCTGTCCGGCCGTTCGTTCATCCCGCTGCTGTCGAGCTTCGCCTGCGCCATTCCGGGTGTGATGGCGACCCGCACCATCACCAACTGGCGCGACCGGCTGGTGACGATCATGATCGCGCCGCTGATGACCTGCTCGGCCCGGTTGCCGGTCTATGCGCTGCTGATCGCGGCCTTCATTCCGGCGCGCGAGGTCGGCGGCATCTTCAACCTGCAGGGGGTGGTGCTGTTCGCGCTGTACCTGGGCGGCATCGTGTCGGCGATGGCGGTAGCCTGGGTGTTCAAGCGCCTGCGGAGCAGCCGGACCCAGTCGCCGCTGCTGATGGAGCTGCCCGCCTACCGCTGGCCCAACCCGCGGCAGCTGGCGCTAGGCCTGTGGGAGCGGGCGGCGATCTTCCTGCAGCGGGTCGGCGGCATGATCCTGGCGCTGACCGTGCTGCTCTGGTTCTTCGCCACTTTCCCTTCGCCGCCGGAGGGCGCCACCGGCCCGGCCATCCAGTACAGCCTGGCCGGCATGATCGGTCGGGCACTGGAAGTGATCTTCGCGCCGATCGGCTTCAACTGGCAGATCTCGATCGCACTAGTGCCGGGCCTGGCGGCCCGCGAAGTCGCCGTCGGTGCGCTCGGCACGGTCTACGCCATGTCGGCGAGCGGCGACGAGGCCGCTGCCGCGCTGGAACCGGTCATCGCCGCCAGCTGGTCGATGGCGACGGCGGTCTCGCTGCTGGTCTGGTACGTGTTCGCGCCGATGTGCCTGTCCACCCTCGCGACCGTCAAGCGCGAGACCAATTCCTGGCGCTACGCCACGCTGATGGCGGCCTACCTGTTCGCGCTTGCCTATCTGGCGAGCTTCGTCGCCTACCGGGTGACGCTCGCGCTGTCGGGCGGCTGAGGCGGCGACGGCGATGGGCCAGGAGATCGTGGTGTTCGTGATCGTGGCGCTGGCGGCGGCCTGGGCGGCCCGGCGCTGGATGCCGGCGCGCTGGCGGCAGGCCATCGCCGGCCGCTTCGGGCGACTCCTGCAACGGCTCGGCGCCAGCGAACGCGCCGCGACCCGTATCACCGGCCGCATCGGCAAAGCGCCCGGCTGCAGCACTTGCGACAGCTGCGGCGGCTGCGCCGCGCCGGGGCGTCCGACGACCGAACACCCGATCACGATCCGGCGTCGGAACTAGGACGCGACCACCGTACACAGCACGTTGCGCGACCGCTGGTCCGCAGGCCGTCCCAGGCCCGGAATCGCCGTTGTTTTTCGCGGATACTCGCTCCCGCGACCCGTATCCCTTGCCAGAGAAACCCACCCGGATGTCTTTTCCCTCCGATCACGGACAACCGGCCGGCCAGCGCCGGTGGTGGCAGCGCCTGTTCGGCAAGGGGCCGGCAGACACGGCGACCGGCGGACGGGCCGATCTGATCCGGTTCAGCGCGCAGCTGCCGGGCACGGTGCTGTTCGAGGTGGTCGGCCATCCCGGCCGTCGCGGCCGGATAGTTTTCGTCGGCGATGCGGTCCTGGCCGTCAACGGCCTGCAGCCCGACGATCTGCGGGCGGATGCCGGTATCTGGTTCGCGCAGGTCCTGCGCGAGGACCGGGTCGCGCTGCGCAAGGCGCTCGCCCGGTCGCTCGCCAACCTGCTGCCGCTGCGGATCGACCTGCGTATCCGGCGTGCCGACGGTGCCGTGCGCTGGATGCACCTCGCCGCCACGCCGCAGGCCCTGCCGGACGGGCAGATCTTGTGGACCGGCGTGCAGTCCGACGTGACCCAGCAGCGGGAGGACATGCTCGACGGCCACGAGGCCGAGGTCCGCTGGACCAACGTGCTGCGCCATCTGCCCGGCGGCATCACCCGCTTCGACAGCAGCCTGCGCATCCGGTTCATCAACGAGGAACATGCGCGCTGGTACGGCCGCTCGGTCGCCGACCTGCTCGGCCAGACGCTGGAAGACATCCTGCCGGCGAAGCGGTACGCCCGGATCGGGCCGCAGCTGCAGCGGGCCCTGGCCGGCCACAAGGTTGTCTTCGACAACCTGGTCGAGGTCGCGGCGGGTGATCTCCGTCACCGCTTCAACACCCTGATGCCCGAGCACGGCCCGGACGGGCAGGTCACCGGCGTGATCTCGTTCGTGCTCGACTTGACCGAAAGCAAGCGCACTGAGCAGGCCTTGGCGGAGAAGCAGGCCGAACTGCGCGGCCTGTTCGAGGCCATTCCGGACATGGTGTTTGCCAAGGACGAGAACGGCGCCTACCGGGCCTGCAACCGGGCGTTCGAGGCCTTCTTCGGCGTGACCGAGGAAGACCTGCGCGGCCAGACCGATGCCGACCGCTACGACCAGGACACCGCCTCGCGCTATCGCGCCGAGGACCTGAGCGCGATGCAGACCGGCCGGGCCTACCGCAGCGAGGAAGTGCTGCGCGGTATCGGCGGCAACGGCGACTTCGACGTGATCAAGACGCCGGTGCGCGACGCGGCGGGGCGTATTTCCGGCGTCGTCGGGGTAGCCCGTGACGTGACCGAGCGCAAGCGCGCCGCCCAGCAGATCGAGCGGTTGGCGTACTACGACAGCCTGACGGCGCTGCCCAACCGGCGGATGCTGGTGAGCCGGCTGGAGAATGCGCTGCGCACCTCCAAGCTCTCGCTCGAATGGGGCGCGGTGCTGTTCGTCGACCTGGACAACTTCCGCGACTTCAACGACATCCTCGGCCACGACATGGGCGACCGCCTGCTGCAGCTCGCTGCCGAACGGCTACGCGGCATGGCCGTCGGCGCCCGGACGGCTGCGCGCTTCAGCGGCGACGGCTTCGTGCTGGTCGCCGAGCACCTCGGCACCGAGGAGTCGCAGGCGATCCGCAGCGCGGAGCAGCTCGGCCAGCAGGTGCTCGATGCGATCGCCAAGCCGTTCTCGATCGGCGGCCGACAACACCACGGCACCGCGAGCGTCGGCATCACCACCTTCGGGGCGGGCTCGCTGTCGGTGGACGACATCCTGAAGCGGGCCGACCTGGCGATGCACCAATCCAAGACGCTGGGCCGCAACACGCTGTGCTTCTTCGACCCCCGGATGCAGGCGGCGGTGCAGAACCGCGCGACCCTGGAGGCCGATCTGCGGGCCGGCCTCGCCCGCGAGGAACTGGAGCTGCACTACCAGCCGGTGGTGGACAGCGCCGGCCGCATGACCGGCGCCGAGGCACTGGTGCGCTGGCGGCATCCGGTGCGCGGCATGGTGCCGCCGCTGGACTTCATCACCATCGCCGAGGAAAGCGGGTTGATCCTGCCGCTCGGCGGCTGGGTGCTGGGCACCGCCTGCAGGCAGCTGGTGGCCTGGGCCGACCGGCCGCAGACGAGGGACCTGTCGATCGCGGTCAACGTGAGCGCGCGGCAATTCCGGCATCCCGATTTCATCGACCAGGTGGTGGCGGTGCTGCGCGAGACCGGTGTGGACGCCCGCAAGCTGAAGTTCGAACTGACCGAGTCGCTGCTGTTCCACGACGTCGAGGGCATCATCGGCAAGATGGCCCGGCTGCGGGAGGAAGGCATCGGCTTCTCGCTGGACGACTTCGGCACCGGCTATTCCTCGCTCAGCTACCTCAAGCGCATGCCGCTGGAGCAGCTGAAGATCGACCGCTCCTTCGTGCGCGACCTGCTCACCGATCCGCACGACGCGGCCATCGTGCGGACCACGCTCGCCCTGGCGCTGAGCCTGGACCTGGACGTGATCGCCGAAGGCGTGGAGTCCGAGGGCCAGCGCGACTTCCTGGAGCAGCACGGCTGCCGCTCCTTCCAGGGCTACCTGTTCGGCCGGCCGTTGCCGATCGCGGAGATGGAGCGCCAGCAGGGCCTCGTCGGGTGAGGCGGGGCCGGCGGTGAGCGGCGCCTTCCGGCAGGACATGCTGATCGCCGGCGGCGGCATCGGCGGGCTGGCGGCAGCGATCGCCTGCCACCGCGCCGGCTGGCGGGTCCGCATCTTCGAACAGGCGCCCGGGTTTGCCGAGGTCGGCGCCGGCCTGCAGCTCGGGCCGAATGCCGGCCGCATCCTGCAGGACTGGGGGCTGGGCGAGGCGCTAGCCGCCGTCGCAGCCTTCCCGCAGGCGCTGCAGGTGCGACGCGCCGCCAGCCACCAGTCCCTGGCGACACTGCCGCTCGGCGCAGCTTTCAAAGCCCGCTACGGCGCGCCCTACGCCACGCTGCATCGGGCTGACCTGCATGCGCTGCTGTTCTACGCGGTCCGCGGCGCCGGCGATACCGTGCTGCATCCCGGCACGCGGATCGAGACGCTGCGGTCCCAGGGACCGACGGTCGCTGTGCGGGTTGCGCGGCCGGCCGATGCGGCCGACACGTCACCGGACGTCGAGGGCGACGCGCTCGTCCTCGCCGACGGCGTGTGGAGCGGCCTGCGCGCACAGTGCCTGCCGCACGACATGCCGCCGCAGGCCACCGGCCATCTCGCCTACCGCACGCTGCTGCCGCAGGCAGATCTGCCGGCTGCGCTGCGCAGCGACGAGGTCACGGTCTGGCTCGGCCACCGGCTGCATGCGGTGGCCTATCCGGTGCGCCGCGGCGAATGGCTCAATCTGGTGGTACTGGCGGAAGCGGCGGCCGGTGCGCAGCCGCCGGCGGGCCGCTGGAATGCACCCGCCGATCCGGACGAGGTGGCGCGGGTGTTGGCCCAGGCTTGCGGTCCGCTGCGGGCCTTGCAGGAGGCGGCACCGGAATGGCGTCGCTGGATGCTCTGCGACCGCCCGCCGCTTCCCGGCCCCGACGGCATGGCGGTCGGTCGCATCGCACTGCTCGGCGATGCCGCCCATCCGATGCTGCCCTACTTGGCGCAGGGCGCCGGCATGGCGATCGAAGATGCGGCGGAGCTGCAGCGCATGCTGGCGATGGAGGGGGTCGAGGTGCCGCTGCAGCTGCGCCGCTACGCGATGCACCGCTGGCAGCGGGTCGCCCGGGTGCAGCGCACCGCCCGCCGCAATGCCCGGGTGTTCCATGCGCGCGGACCGGTGCAGTGGGGCCGCGACGTCGCGCTGCGGCTGCTCGGTCCGCGGCTGCTCGACCAGCCCTGGCTTTACGGCTGAGGCGGCGGACGGCCCGCCGCGCGGCATTCCCGACCCCCGGTGCGGCTGGCCCTCCGTGGCTATGCTTCGCCCCATGCGCCGCATCGCCCACCTCGACATGGACGCCTTCTTCGCCTCGGTCGAACTGCTGCGCTATCCGCAACTGAAGGGCCTGCCGGTGGTGATCGGCGGCAGCCGCCGCAGTGTCGACCAGCGGCTGCTCACCCCGCCCGAGGGCGGCACCCTGGCCGACCTGCCCCTGTCCGCCTTCCCGGTGCTGCGCGACTACGCCGGCCGCGGCGTTGCGACCACCGCGACCTATGCCGCGCGCCAGTTCGGCGTCGGGTCGGCGATGGGGCTGATGAAGGCGGCCAAGCTCTGTCCGCAGGCGATCCTGCTGCCAGCCGACTTCGACCGGGTGAAGCACTATTCGCGCAGCTTCAAGGCGGTCATCACCGAGATCGCGCCGGTCATGCAGGACCGCGGCGTGGACGAGGTGTATATCGACTTCACCGACGTGCCCGGCGGCCAGCGCGAGGGCGGTCGGGTGCTGGCCCGGCTGATCCAGCGCGGCATCTTCGACGCGACCGGGCTGACCTGCTCGATCGGCATCGCGCCCAACAAGCTGCTGGCCAAGATGGCGAGCGAATTCGACAAGCCCAACGGCATCTCGGTCGTCTACGAGGACGACCTGCAGACCCGCATCTGGCCGCTGGCCGCACGCAAGGTCAACGGCATCGGGCCGAAGGCCGACGCCAAGCTGGAGCGCCACGGCATCCGCACCATCGGCGACCTGGCGCAGCGCGACCGCGACTGGCTGATCGCGACCTTCGGCAAGTCCACTGGCGCCTGGATGCACGAGGTGGCCTGGGGCCGCGACGACCGCCCGGTGGTGACCGAGAGCGAGCCCGTCTCGATGAGCCGCGAGACGACCTTCGACCGCGACCTGCATGCGGTACGCGACCGGGCCGAACTGGGCCGCATCTTCACCGCCCTGTGCGAGAAGGTCGCGGCCGACCTGCAGCGCAAGGGCTACCGCGGCAAGACGATCGGCATCAAGCTGCGCTACGACGACTTCCGCATCGCCACCCGCGACCAGACGATCCCGCTGCCGACCGACGATGCGGCCACGATCCGCCGCATCGCCGGCCAATGTCTGAAGCGGGTGCCGCTGGAACAGCGGCTGCGGTTGCTCGGCGTGCGGGTCGGTACGCTGGTGCGGGCCGATGCGGCGGGTTCAGACGGCGTTTTGGATGGAAATTCGGCTTTTGCGCCCGTACCTGCTGCGCGGGGCGCTATCAAAAAAGTAGTGGATCTGCCGACGACCGTGCCGCTTTTCTGACCGCGCCGTATCACCACGAGTGGAGCAGCAACGACCGGACGACATGCCGGCGTCCTACATCGGTCGTGTTGGCGCGGCGGTACACCGGATGCCACCGTTCGCTGGACCGTCCGATGCCCGCTATTGCCGTCGCCCCCTCTACCGCCACCGCTGCGAAACCCACACGCCTGCCCGGCGGCCTGCTCTACGTCAGTCCCGAGATGCCAGGCCTCTCGCGCATCAAGCGCGGCAAGCGCTTCCGCTACCGCATGCACGACGGCGCCTGGGTGCAGGACGCCGAGGAGATCGCGAGGATCGATAAATTGGCGATCCCGCCGGCCTACACGGGCGTCTGGATCTGCCCGCTGCCGAACGGGCACCTGCAAGCGACCGGCCTGGATGCGCGCGGCCGCAAGCAGTACCGGTACCACCCCGACTGGCGCCTACAGCGCGACGAAAGCAAGTTCGACCGGCTGGAGGCGTTCGGCCGGGCGTTGCCGCGCATCCGTGCCCGTGTCGCGCGCGACCTGCGGCTGTCCCGCGGGCAGCCGGTGACGCGCACCGTGCTGCTGGCGACGCTGGTGCGGCTGCTCGACACCACCTACATCCGGGTGGGCAACGAGGAATATGCCGCGAGCAACGGTTCCTACGGCCTGACGACGCTGCGCAATCCGCATGCGGGCGTGAAGGGCAGCGTGCTGCGGCTGCGCTTCCGCGGCAAAAGCGGGGTGATGCAGGAAGCCGAACTCGACGATCCGCGGGTGGCGCGGGTGGTGCGCCGCTGCCAGCAGCTGCCGGGCCAGGAACTGTTCCAGTACGAGGACGAAGACGGCACGCCGCATGCGGTCGATTCGGCCGACGTGAACGCGTATCTGGCCGAGGCGGCCGGCCTGGCGGCCGACGAACCGCATTTCACCGCCAAGGATTTCCGCACCTGGCATGGCACGGTCCAGGCGCTTGAGTTGACCCGCATGGCCTGCACCAGCGGAGGTGCGGAGGCCTACAACGCCAAGGCGGTGCTGAGCGCCGTCGCCCGCCAGCTGGGGAACACGCCGGCGGTGTGCAAGAAGTCCTATATCCACCCGGCGGTGATGGCGATCGGCGCTACCCTAGCGTCCGACCAGGGGCCGAAGATGGCCGACATCTGGAATCGGATCGCCAGCAAGCAACAGCGCCAGCGCAAGCTGCATGCGGCCGAACACCGGCTCATGGTGTTCCTGCAGGAGCACCGCCGGGGCGGACGCACCCGCCGCCGCACGACGGCGCCCAAGGCTGGCGCGTCCTAGCGGCCGTCGTCGGGACGGCGCAGCCGCACCGTGCCGGGCGCGATGTCGGCCGGCCACTGCAGGTCGGCTAGCAGGGTGGACAGGGCGTCCGCGTCGATCTTCATGCGGCGTGCAGGGAACTGCGGCTCGTCGGCCGCGGCACCGTCGCGCGGGCGGGTGGTGAACAGCAGGTCGCTGCCGTCGCAGCGGACGCTCAGGGCGGCCGGACCGGTCGCTGTGTCCTGCAGGCAGGACGCGACCCCGATCACCGCATACAGCGCCCGGGCGGGCGACATCGCGGGCCAGTCGGCCGGTGTGGCGTCTTCCGGCACGGCGTCCATCGCGATGCCGTGCAAGTCGAGCATCGGCCGCGCCAGTTCCAGCCCGGCGCGGACGGCGGGCGCCGCATCGGCGCGCTCCGAGGTGTCCAGGTCCCAGCGATTAAGCGTACGGATCGCCACTAGCAGCTGGTTGAGCTGCTCTTCGGTCTGCTCGAGCCGCTTGTGGCTCTGTTCCGGATCGAAGGGCTGCGCCGCCATATAGCGCTTGAGCACGGTGTTGCCCATGCGCGCCACCGACAGCGGGCCGGCCATGTCATGACGCAGAGCGGGCAGCACCCGCATCAGGATCTCGTGCCGGACGCCGGCGGCGACCCAGGCGGGGGCGCGGGTGCTCATGTCACTGCCCGCCGGCCCGCTCGGCCAGGATGCGCTCGAGTTTTTCGAAATCGACCGGCTTCTGCAGGAAATGGTCGAAGACCGCCATGTCGTCGCTGCCGTCGGACGCGAGGCCGGTCACCGCGATCACCATCGGTCGTGGGCCGCTGCCCGACAGGGTGCGCAGTTGGCGGGCGAGTTCGGTGCCGTGCATGTCGGGCAGGGTCAGGTCCACCAGGTAGACATTGGCCGGCTGCGCGGTGGCGCTCGCCAGGGCCTGCTGGGCGGTGTAGGCGCACCGCACGGCATAGCCTTGCATGTCCAGCAGTTCCTGGAACAGTTCGGCCGCTTCGCGGTTGTCGTCGACGATGAGGATGTTCAATTCCACGGGGGCTCTCTACGAAGTCTTCGGGAGGAAAGAAAGACCGGCCGTGCGGCGAAACGCTTACGGCGCGGCACTTTGGCGGCGGGGCAGGCGCACGGTAAAAACGACGTGCGGCGCTTCGAAGGAGTATCCGATGCTTCCGCCGTGTGCGCCGACGATTTCGTAAGCGATGTAAAGACCGAGGCCCAGGCCGGTGCGGTTGCGGGCATTGCCGAGCGACTGGCGCTTGTACGGGTTGAACAGCGAGGCGGCCAGGTCGTCCGGAATCGGCTCGCCGACATTGCGAACCTGCAACTCGATGCGGTCGGCGTCCTCGCGCAGGTTCACGACGATCAATTCGCCCGGCGCGCCGTGGTGCCGTGCGTTGCCGATCAGGTTGCTCACCACCTGCGCCAGCCGGTCCGGATCGACCTCGGCCTGGATGCCCTCGCCGATTTGGACCGAGAAGACGGTTCCCGGATGCGCCATGCTCGATTCCTCGAGCAGGTCGCGCACCAGGTGCGTCACATCCGTTGGTGCGAACTGCAGGCCCAGCCCCAGGCCGCCCTGCAGCCGGGACATGTCCATCACCTGGCTCACCAGGCGCTGCATCCGGGTGCTGGACGATTGGATGCGCTGGCCGATCCGGCCGCCCTGGCGGTCTTCCCCGCGTTCGAGCACCCGCGCGGCCATGCTGATCGAGTGGAGCGGATCGCGCAGGTCGTGGCCGAGCACCGCCAGCAGCTGGTGCCGGGCCCGGTTGAGTTCGCCGGTGCGGGCTGCGTTGGTGCGGATCAGCTCGTCGAGCAGCTGGCGGGCGATCCACAGGTCGGCCTCGCTCCAGTGCACTGCGGTGTGGCGCACCGTCTCGCGCCACAGGTCGAACGAGCCGCGCGGGGTCAGGCGTGGCCCGAGCGGGCCGTGCGTGTAGTTCTTCTCGGGCTTGCCGCCCCAGGCGATGGTCTCGACCTGCTCCTTGCGCAGCAGGATCAGCCAGCCCTGGGTGCTGGCATCGAAGCGCATCGCCAGCATGCCGCACCAGGTGCCGAGCGCCGCATGCAGATAGCTCGGGAACTGGGCCAGCGCATGCATCTGCACCAGCGCATCCGGGAATTCCTGGTCGCGCCGCGCCAACCAGCGGACAAGGGCACGGGCCGTCTCCATCGGCACTTCGCCGGCGACCGCGAGCTTGCTGCCTTCGGCGATGACCAGACCGTGCGCATCGAAGGTCTGCATCAGCGCCTGGCCGTGCTCCGACAGCACCGCGATGTTGTCGTCGGTGTGCAGCAGCTGTTCGATCAGGCGGGTGCGCAACGTCAGGGCGACCGCGGTACGTTCGGCGTGCTCGCGTGCCAGTACCGTCTGCACGTTGGCTGCGAGCAGCTGGGCGATCACGTCGCAGGCCATGCGCACCGCATAGGGCACATGGCGGGGACCGTCGTGGTGGCAGGCGATCAGTCCCCAAAGCTTGCCCTGGACCACGATCGAGACACTCATCGACGCGCCCACGCCCATGTTGCCGAGGTATTCGATGTGCACCGGCGACACCGCGCGCAGCACTGAATGGCTCAGGTCGAGCGGCGCTTCGCCCGCCGCTGCCTCGAGCGCGACGGGTACTGCCTGCACGTCGGCGATCAGCCGCAGCGTGTTGACGACATAGAGCCGCCGCGCCTGCGCCGGGATATCGCTGGCCGGATAGCGCCGGCCGATGAACGGGTCGAGCGAAGGTTTGCAGGACTCGGCCACCACCTCGCCGCTGTCGTCGTGGCGGAAACGGTAGGCCATTACCCGGTCGAAACCAGTGAGCTGGCGGATGTTCTCGACCGCCAGGTTGAGCAGCGATTCGATCGAGCGCTGGCGCTTGAGACGCTCCATCGCCCGGTGCGCCTTGAGCGCGAAAGTGGCGAGCTGGTCGGCGTCGTGGGCCCGCGACTCGAATTCGGCGATGAAGAAGTCGCCCGACTGGTGGACGATCAGGTCGTAGGTGCGGTTGCCCAGCGAGACCTCGGCGACCAGCGGCAGCACCTCGTCGCGCGTAGCAGGGTCGAAGGCCTGCGCGAGCGCCGCGTGGATATCGGCGCAGCGGTTGAAGTCGCGCGGCGCGAGTTTCTGGCCGAAGGCGGGCAGATCGCCAAGGACTGCCTGCGCATGGGCGCTGCGGTAGCGCAGCCGGCGGTCGGCATCGAACGCCACCAGCACGCCGTGCGGCTGCAGCAGGCCGGGGATGTGGATCGGCTCATGATCGCAGTTCTCGAGCGTCACCCGCATCGTGGGGCTCATCGCGGTCACTGGCTCACTCACGCGAGCGCCCCCAGCCGCTCGAAGCGGCGCACCAGCAGTCGGAAGGTCGCGACAGCGCCATCGCAGGCGGCGGCGATCGCGTCCGGGTGTACAACAGCAGCGCGCAGGTCGGCGGTGAAGGAAACCCAGGTCGGCGGCAGCCCCTGGCCGCCGAGGTAGCGCAGCGGATGCGGCGCCAGCGTAGCAGCGAGCTTGCGCTGCAGCATCCGTCCGCCGAGCTGGGAGCCTTCGATCACGTAAGCGGCGCCCCAGGCGACCGCCGGGCGGCGGCGTGCATCGTCCTGAAGAGCCGCGAAAGCGTCGGCTTCGTTCGGGCTGTCCGCCGTAAGGGTGGCAGCTGCATCCGCGCCCGCATCGTGCAGGTCGTCGGCGATCGCCTGCAGGCGGGCGGATTGCCGTGACGCCGTCGCGGCAGGGCCGGCGGCCACGGCAAGCACCGGCGAAAGCCGCGCGAGCCAGCCGCCGACCGCCATGAGGTGGGCTTGGTAATCGGAAAGGGTGGCGTCTTCCCGGGCGAGCGGCAGGCCGGCGTCGAGCTGGGTGTGGATCACCTGGGTGCGCTGCCGGAGGGCGGTCAGCACGTCGTCGTCGGGACCGCCCCTGGCAGCCACGGCGCCGTCGGAACTGACCGACGGGTGGGCAGAGATGAGAGAACGGTCGGGTGCGCGCATCAATCGGTCAGTTTAGCAGTGGGCCTTCACTCGGGGTATGTCGAATGACATGTCCCGGCGTTGGCTGATAGCGCCGCCATCCAAGCCATGGCGGACTATTGCCGCGCGGTGCGCACGTTGCGTGGCGCCGCCTGAGGATGGCTGGTCCGCCACGGGTTGATGTCCAGTCCGCCGCGCCGGGTATACCGGGCATAGACGTCGAGCTTGAGCGGCCGGCAGCGGGTCCAGATATCCATGAAGATGCGCTCGACGCACTGCTCGTGGAATTCGTTGTGGTTGCGGAAGCTCACGATGTACTGCAGCAGGCCTTCCTGGTCGATCTGAGGCCCACTGTAGGCGATACGCACGCTGCCCCAGTCCGGCTGGCCGGTCACCAGGCAGTTGCTTTTCAGCAGTCGGCTGGTCAGCGTCTCGCTCACCGGCGCCTCGTCGGTTGCGGCGCGCAAAAGGTCGGGCGCGGGCATGTAGCGGTCGCATTCGATGTCGAGCCGGTCGAGGTCGAGGCCGTCGAGTTCCTCCACGCCCTCGCGGTCGAAGTCGGCCGGGGCCAGCAGCCGCACGCCGATGCCTGCGGCGGCCGGTGCGCCGCGCCAGACCGCTTCGCCGATGTCGGCGCGAATGCGCGCGCGCACCGCGTCGGCGTCGTCGAAGCGCGTGCCGTTGAAGCTGTTGAGGTAGAGCTTGAAAGACTTGCTCTCGACGATATTCGGCGTCTCGCAGGGAATGGTGAGCTGCGCGAGCGCGACCTGCGGCTTGCCGCGCGGGTTCAGCCAGCTCAGCTCGAAGGCGGTCCAGAGGTCGGCGCCGAAGAACGGCGGCGCGCCGGCGATGCCGATCTCGCGGCGCTTGGCGTCGCGCGACAGCGGAAAGAGCAGGCCGGGGTCGTACTGGTCGACGTAGGCCGACCGCTTGCCGAGCGAGGATTGTTCGGGGGTCTGGGTCATCTGCTATCGATTCGGTAGCTGACTGCGCAGGCGGGGCGGGCGCAGAAGCCGGATTTTCAGCTGAACTCCCGTTCGCGCAGCCATTTGGTGGCGATCCACTTGTCGCCCTCGATCACCGGCGCGCCGCCGTGCAGCGTGCGGGTCGAGGGGTGGGGGCGTTCGTAGCTGAAGAACACCGCGTTGCCGCGCTTGGGTGCGACCTCGAGGTGCACGTCGGGAAAGGTGGTGCCGCCGCCGCGCACCGGCTCGTTCAGGTAGATCACCAGCGTCGCGACGCGCTGGCCGCCGCGCTTCAGGATCGACGGCGTGCCGGGCTCGGACGGGTCGAAGTAGTCGTAGTGCGGCTTGTACTCGGCGCCCTTGCGGTAGTGCAGCACCTGCAGGCCCTCGCCGTTGACCAGCGGCCAGCCGACCAGTCGGGCGATGCGCTCCTCCAGCCGCGCGACCACCGGCGTCTCGCCGCGCGCGAAGAACATGCCGTCGCTGGTACGGTCGGCATTGACTTCCTCGCCGCCGGTCTTGGTGGCGACCGTCAGCGAACGCTTCATGCGCGGCTCGGCGTCGGCGATCAGCTCGTCGCATTCTGCGTCCGACAGCAGGTTGCCGAACACCACGATCCGCGGATTCGCCATCGCCTGCAGCACGTGCACCCGCCGGTCGCCGACGTCGATATACAGCGGCGAATCGTGCAGCGCAGGCTCCGGCACCGGCACGGCGGGCGGCTTGCCCTGCTGGGCGGCCTGCGCCTCCAGGTGGTCGCGCAGCGTGCTCTCGAGCGCCCGGCCGGCGACATCCTCGTGCCAGCCCGAATCGACCATCGACTGCACGATGACCGGCGCGGAATGGCCGGCTTCGGCTTGGGCGACGATCCACTGGCGCAGTTCGGGCGTGATCGGCTGGTCGGATGCGGCTTGGCGGGCGGAAGAGGTGGGCATGGCGGTCTGCCTGTCTCGGATGCGGTGGAGGCAAAAGGATAGCGGCTGCGACGCAGGCGCGGTATCTCGGGATGTTCGGCTCAGGCCGCGCGGCGGCGGAACACCAGCCGGTCGGGCGACGAGGCGGCGGCGTCGTGCCGATAGCCTTCCAGGTCGAAGCCCTCCAGCCCGCGGGGCGTGCCGATGCGGTGGAGCGCGGCATAGCGCGCCATCAGCCCCCGGGCACGTTTGGCGTGGAAGCTGACGATCTTGTAGCGGTCGGTCTTCCAGTCCTCGAACACGCATTCGACAACCCGCGCCTGCAGCACCGTGCGGTCGACCGCGCGGAAGTATTCCTGCGACGCCAGGTTGACCACCACCGGCGAGGCGTCGGCCCGCAGCCGTTCGTTCAGGTATTCGGCGATGCGGCCGCCCCAGAAGCGGTACAGGTCGGGGCCGGCCTCGGTCGCCAGCCGGGTGCCCATCTCCAGCCGGTAAGGCTGCAGCCGGTCCGACGGGCGCAACACGCCGTAGAGCCCGCTCAGGATCGCGAGGTGGTCGTTGGCCCAGGCCAGCGCGTCGGCGGGCAGGGAGCGGGCGTCGAGGCCGCCGTACACATCGCCGTCGAAGGCGAAGGCCGCCTGGCGCGAATTGGCGTCGGTGAAGCGCGGCGACCACGCTTGGTAGCGCGCGACATTGAGCGCCGCCAGCGTGTCCGACAAATCCATCAGTTCCGCGATCTGCTGCGGCGACTGGCGGCGCAGCACCTCGATCAGCGCCTGCGACTGCGCGACGAAGGCCGGCCGGGTCGCCGGCAGGCCGGGCAGAACCGGCGTGTCGTAGTCGAGCGATTTGGCGGGGGACAGCAGGAAGAGCATGGCAGCAGAACGTCGAGATGCGACAAGACAGAAAATTGGAAGCGGGCCGTTCGCGCAGCCCGCCTGCGGCGATTGTCGGGCCGGCCTGCGGTCGCACGGATGGCGGGCAGCAAAAAGCCCTGCCGGCCGCCCTCGAGCGGCGAACGGCAGGGCTTCGTGCCCGGAGTGCCGCCTGAGGGCGGCGCAGCGTCAGGCGCCCGGCTGTTGCTGGCGCTCGAACGGCAGCTGCACGTCGGCCAGGTCGCGGCGGGTTTCGACCAGCACCAGCGGGCCGTCGTCCACCGCGACGACCGGCGGGCGCTCGCGCGGGACATGCACCGGCTTCGGTTCGGCGGCCAGGGCCGCCTGTGCCGCGGCGATCTTGTCCGCATCGGAGTTCACCCACTGCAGGCCGCTGCCCTCGGCCACACGGGCGAGTTCATCGACCGGCAGGACGAACGCTGGCGCGGAAGCCGGAGCGGCGGACGTTGCATCCGCCGCAGCTGCGACGGCCGGAGCGGGTGCGGCCACCGGGGCTGGAGCCGGTGCGGCGACCAATGCAGCCGCGGCTTCCACCGGCGCGGCAGGCGCCGGCGCAAGTGCAGCCGGGGCGTCGTGCGTCGACGCGACGGCCACGGCGCTTTCGACCGGCAGCGCGTCGGCGCTCACGGCCGGCGCACGAGCGGCAGGCTCGCGACGCGGGGCCCGCGGCCGGCGCTCGGCCGGTGCGTCCCGCACTTCGGGCGTCACATCCTGCGGCGCGGTCGGGCTGCTCTCTGCGACAGGAGCGACAGCCGGTGCGGCCGTGCGGAACGCGTCGAAGATGCCCCCCTGCACCGGCGCATCCGCGTTGGCTGGCGCATCGCCGGCCGCGCGGTCGTCGTCCGCCGTGCGCTCGGCGCGGTCGCCCCCACGCTCGCCCCGCTCGCGGCGGTCGCGGCCGTAACGGTCACGCGAACGGCGCTGGCGCGGCTCTTCGCCGTCGCCCTGCGGGGCCTGCTGCGCTTCGGCAGCGGCCTGCTGGATCGCGGCATCGACCACGGCGACGCTCTCGCCCGGGGGCAGAACGCGGTCGTCCGCGAAAGCGGCGGTGTCCACGCCGGTAGCGCCGGCTTCGCCCGCGATGCCGTCCGGCACCGGTGCGTCGCCACGCGGGGCCCGGTCGCCCCGTCCGCGGCGGCCGCCTTCGGACCGCTCGCCGCGTGCACCACGCTCGCCACGCTCACGGCCTTCGCCGCGCGGGCCGCGTTCGCCCCCGCGCCCGCCGCGGTCGGACGGCGCGCGGCCTTCGTCGTGCGGCGATGCCGCGGCTACGCCTGCGACCGCGCCGGCTGCCAGCGGGTCCGCGGTGCCGTCGGTCGGCGGCAGGCGGTCGGGCGATTCGCGGTTCTCGCGCGGCTCGCGGCCTTCACGACCCCGGCCGCGGCCTTCGCCACGGCCCTCTCCGCGGGCATCCCCTCGGCCTTCGCGACCCTCGCGGCCACGGCCTTCGCCGTCGCGCAGCGGGCGGGCCTCCAGCGGCCGGTCGCCGCCTGCACCGCGCTCCATGCGTTCGCCGCGCTCGGGGCGTTCACCGCGTTCCACGCGCTCGCCGTTGCGGCCTTCGCCCCGACGGCCGCCCCGCTCACCGCGTTCCCCCCGTTCGCTGCGCTCGCCGCCACGGCCTTCGCCGCGCCGGCCGTCGCGCCGTCCTTCACCGCCGCGGCCGCCCCGACGGGCGTCGTCGGCCGCAGCGGCAGCCGGTGCGGGCGCCGGCACCGGTGCCGCCACCGGGGCGGGCGGCGGGCCGAAGCCGAACAGGCTTTTGAGCCAGGCCAGGAAGCCGATCTCCATCGGCGGTGCGACGGGCGGTGCTGCGGGCGGCGGCGGGACCGGCACAGGCGCCTCGGCAGCGCGCGGTGCGGGCGCCGGACGCGGCACGGCCTGGGGCGCCGGGGCGTCGGGTAGCACGCCCTTGATCACCGGCGTCTGCTTGTTGGTCGGCTCCTGCGACCGGCGGGTCACGGTCGTCGCATCCTCGGCCTCCTCGGCGAGCGTGTAGCTGGCCTGGATGTGGTCGAGGCGCGGGTCGTCGTGCTTGAGCCGCTCGAGCTTGTAGTGCGGCGTCTCCAGCGACTTGTTGGGCACCATCAGCACGGTCACGCGCTGCTTCAGTTCGATCTTGGCGATCTCGGGACGCTTCTCGTTGAGCAGGAAGGACGCGACCTCCACCGGCACCTGGCAGCGCACGGCTGCCGTGTTGTCCTTGAGCGCTTCCTCCTGGATGATTCGCAGGATCTGCAGCGCTGAGCTTTCGGTGTCGCGGATGTGGCCGGCGCCGCCGCAGCGCGGGCAGGGGATCGACGAGCCTTCCGACAGGGCCGGCTTCAGGCGCTGGCGGCTCATCTCCATCAGACCGAACTTGCTTATCGAGCCGAACTGCACCCGGGCGCGGTCCTGGCGCAGCGCGTCGCGCAGGCGGTTCTCGACCTCGCGGCGGTTCTTGCTCTCCTCCATGTCGATGAAGTCGATCACGATCAGGCCGCCCAGGTCGCGCAGCCGCATCTGGCGCGCCACTTCGTCGGCGGCTTCCAGGTTGGTGCGGGTCGCGGTTTCCTCGATGTCGCCGCCCTTGATCGCGCGGGCCGAGTTCACGTCGACCGACACCAGCGCTTCGGTATGGTCGATCACGATGGCGCCGCCGGACGGCAGGCTCACCGTGCGGGCATAGGCCGACTCGATCTGGTGCTCGATCTGGAAGCGGCTGAACAGGGCCGCATCGTCGCGGTAGCGCTTCACCTTGCCGGCATGCTCGGGCATGACGTGCGACATGAACTGGTGCGCCTGTTCGTAGATGTCGTCGGTGTCGATCAGGATGTCGCCGATGTCGTTGTTGAAATAGTCGCGGATCGCGCGGATCACCAGCGACGATTCCTGGTAGATCAGGAAGGCGCCCTTGCCGCCCTTGGCTGCGCCGTCGATGGCGGTCCAGAGCTTGAGCAGGTAGTTCAGGTCCCACTGCAGTTCGGGTGCCGAGCGGCCGATGCCGGCGGTGCGCGCGATGATGCTCATGCCCTTCGGGTAATCGAGCTGGTCCATCGCCTCCTTCAGCTCGGCCCGGTCCTCGCCCTCGATGCGGCGCGACACGCCGCCGCCGCGCGGGTTGTTGGGCATCAGCACGACGTACCGTCCGGCGAGCGACACGAAGGTGGTGAGCGCAGCACCCTTGTTGCCGCGCTCTTCCTTCTCGACCTGGACCAGCAGCTCCTGGCCTTCGCGGATCACCTCGTTGATGCGCGCCTGGCTGGGCGAGACGCCCTCGGCGAAATACTGCTTGGAGATTTCCTTGAACGGCAGGAAGCCGTGGCGGTCCTCGCCGTAGTCGACGAAGCAGGCCTCCAGCGACGGCTCGACGCGGGTGACGACCGCCTTGTAGATGTTGCCTTTGCGCTGCTCGCGCCCTTCGATCTCGATTTCGTAGTCGAGGAGTTTTTGTCCGTCGACGATGGCCAGGCGGCGTTCTTCGGCCTGCGTGGCGTTGATCAGCATCCGCTTCATGATGCGTTTCCTTCGATTCGTTCCGTGGCGGCTGCGGTGCCGGCGCTGCTTGCGCCGCGGACCGTGCCGCCGGGTCCTGCGACCCTCCTACATGCCCCCTGCGGGGCCCACGATGCCTGAACCGATGCCTGGAAACGACTGAAGGGGAATGGCCATGATGCTGCGGATGCCGGGGCTGCGATCAGCCTGGCAGACGGGGCGGGGGCGCGTGGATGGGGGCGAGGGGCGGGCGCCGGGGCGGCGCCGCCGAGGGGTGTGCCGTCTCGGCCCACCCGATGGTCGCGGAGCCCGCGCACGCGACCACGGGCGGTGGCAGCAGCCAACGCCAGAGGAGAGTGAACAGGGCCAGCAACACGGGAATGTCTCGCTTCGATCCGTCGGCCTGCCCTCTGCCGCGAGAGGCGCGTGGCGGGCCGACTGGTTTTCCGTTTCGGTGTGTTTTCAGGGAATCGGCTCGATCCGGAGCTTCGGTGGACCGGCGCCCGCAAAAGGGGCGGGCGTGGGTCGTGGAAACGTCCGATGGCATCGGCCTGCCGGCGTGCGCAAGGGGCGGCTGGACTAAACTCCAGAAAAATCAACCACTTACAGCGTCACGCCAGTGAAACAGATTATAGGGGGCAAAGCAGTGGCCTCCGCGCCCGCCGCGAAACAGCTCACGGTCGAGGAAGACGGCGCGGGCCAGCGCCTGGACAACTTCCTGATCCGCCACCTGAAGGGCGTGCCCAAGACCCATGTGTACCGGATCATCCGCAGCGGCGAGGTGCGGGTGAACAAGGGCCGCGCGTCGGCCGACGACCGCGTAGCGCTGGGCGACGTGGTGCGCATTCCGCCGGTACGGGTGTCCGAGGCGTCAGAAGAGAAGGCGGCCCGGCCGGCGCCGGCGCGCGAATTCCCGATCCTGCTCGAGGACGAGCACCTGATCGCACTCGACAAGCCGGCCGGCACAGCGGTGCACGGCGGCAGCGGCGTGAGCTTCGGCGTCATCGAACAGTTGCGCCAGGCACGCCCGCGGGCGAAGTTCCTAGAACTGGTCCACCGGCTCGATAGGGAAACCTCGGGCATCCTGCTGGTGGCGAAGAAACGTTCGGCCCTCACCGCGCTGCAGGACCAGTTCCGGGAGCGCGAGACCGGCAAGACCTATCTCGCGCTGGTCGCCGGAGCATGGCCTGCCAACCGCAAGGTGCTCGACCAGCCCCTGCGCAAATACCTGCTGCCCGACGGCGAGCGTCGGGTGCGGGTGACCGGCAAGGACGATCCGGAAGGCATGCGCTCGCTGACGCTGGTGCGGGTCCGCCACGACGTCCCGGCCCGACCGGACCACGGTCTGCCCGCCTTCTCCCTGCTGGAGGTCACGATCAAGACCGGTCGCACCCACCAGATCCGGGTGCACCTTGCGCATGCGGGCCATGCGATCGCCGGCGACGACAAGTACGGTGACTTCGCGCTCAACCGCCAGCTGCAGAAGCTCGGCCTGTCGCGCATGTTCCTGCATGCCTGGCGGCTGCAGTTCACCCATCCGGCCAGCGGGTCGCGGGTCGAGCTGCACGCGCCTTTGCCGCCCGAACTGCAGGTGTGGGCGGGCGAGGACGGCGCGCCGGCGTAGCCATCTGGACGCCATGGCGCCTTTGTATAGTCGGCACACATGCATCCGACCGCCCCGACCCGCCGCTTCGACCTGATCGCCTTCGACTGGGACGGCACCCTCTACGACTCCACCGCGATCATCGTGCGCTGCATCCAGGCCGCGGTGCGCGACGTGGGCGGCACCGTGCCCGACGACTGCGCCGCCGCGTACGTGATCGGCATGAGCCTGCACCAGGCGCTCGCCCATGCGGCGCCGGACGTGCCGCCGGAGCGCTATCCGCAGCTCGGCGAGCGCTACCGCCACCACTACCGGCTGCACCACGACAACCTGAGCCTGTTCGACGGCGTGCTGCCGCTGCTCGACGCGCTGAAGGCTCGCGGGCACCTGCTGGCGGTCGCGACCGGCAAGAGCCGGCGCGGGCTCGACGAGGCGCTGGACTCGGTCGAACTGCGCGGGGTGTTCGACACCTCCCGCACCGCCGACGAAACCGCCGGCAAGCCCGACCCGCGCATGCTGCACGAACTCATGGCCGAGACCGGCGTGGCACCCGCGCGCACCCTGATGATCGGCGACACCACGCACGACCTGCTGATGGCGCAGCGCGCCGGCTGCGCGAGCCTCGGCGTGAGCTACGGCGCCCACACGATCGAGGCGTTCGGTGCGCTGGCGCCCCTGCACGTCGCCCATTCGGTGGCCGATCTCGCGGCCTGGCTGGCCGCGCACGGCTGACGCGGCGTTACAACGCCGGGACGGCGTGGGTGTTGCGGCTGGCATACTGATCCGCAACCTCCACCGCCTCCGTCCCCAGCATGACCGAACCCGTCTTCCGCGATCCCCTGGATCCGCAGGAAAATAGCCCTCCAGCGCCCGTCGGTACTGCGTCTTCAGCTTCCAAAAAGATAGCGGACGGCGGTGCGGGCTGGGAACGCGCGACGCTGGAGAAACTGGCCTTCGCCTCCCTGCGCGAACAGCGCGCCGCCCGCCGCTGGAGAACCTTCACCCGCCTGGCCTGGCTGCTGTTCCTGGTCACGATCGCCTGGATCCTGTTCCACCGCGCGGCGCCGACCACCACCAAGACCACGCCGCACACCGCGGTGATCGACATCAAGGGCGAGATCGCCGAGGGCGCCGAGGCGAGTGCGGAATTCGTCGTGTCGGCAATGCGGACCGCCTTCGAGGACGAGGGTTCGCAGGCGGTGGTGCTGCTGATCAACTCCCCCGGCGGCAGCCCGGTGCAGGCCGGCATCATCAACGACGAGATCGGCCGGCTGAAGGCCAAGCACAAGAAGCCGGTGTACGCCGTGGTCGAGGAGACCTGCGCCTCGGCCGCCTACTACATCGCCGCCGGCACCGACCAGATCTTCGTGGACAAGGCGAGCATCGTCGGCAGCATCGGCGTGCTGATGGACGGCTTCGGCTTCACCGGCCTGATGGACAAGCTCGGCGTCGAGCGGCGCCTTCTGACTGCTGGCGAGAACAAGGGCTTCCTCGACCCGTTCAGCCCGCAGAACGAGCGCCAGCGCCAGTACGCGCAGCAGATGCTCGACCAGATCCACCAGCAGTTCATCGCGGTGGTGAAGGCCGGGCGCGGTACCCGGCTGAAGGAAACGCCTGAGACCTTCTCCGGCCTGTTCTGGACCGGACAGCAGGCCGTCGAGATGGGCCTGGCCGACAAGCTCGGCAACCTCGACTACGTGGCCCGCGACGTGGTGAAGGCCGAAGAGGTGGTCGACTACACCCGCCGCGACAACGTCGCCGAACGTCTGGCGAAGAAGTTTGGCGCCGCGATGGGCGCGGGCGCCGTCCACGCCCTGAAGCAGGTGCCGGCGCTGCGCTATGACGGTCGCGGCCGCAGCACGCGGCCCGCTGCCAGGCACAGCACGACCGCCGCGGCCACCACCAGCCAGAGCGCGGCGGTGAGTGACGACAGCCCCGCCAGGAAGCCGATCACCGGCGGTCCGCCCATGAAACCCAGGTAGCCGATCGCCGATACCGAGGCGATCGCGCTGGCCGCCGGCGTGCCGGGCACCGTGGACGCGGCGGAAAACAGGATCGGCACGATGTTGGCGAAACCGATCCCGGCCAGCGCGCATCCGGCGAGGGCCAGCGGCGTGCCGTCGGCCAGCAGCAGCAGTGCAATGCCGGTGGCTGCGACCGCGGCGCTCGCCTGCAGAAGTCCGCGCGGCGACCACCGGGCCCGCGCCCGGTCGCCGCCGAACCGGGCCGCCGCCATCGCGGCCGAGAAGGCGGCGTAGGCGAGGGCGGCCTGCTCCTGCGGACTGCCGATCGCGCGCTGCAGGTACAGCACGCTCCAGTCATACATCGCGCCCTCGGCCAGCAGGCCGATTCCAGCCAGGACCCCCAGCGCCAGCAGCAGGCCGCGCGGCCGGCCGGTCGTGGCTGCATCCGTGGCTGCGGCGGCAGAGGCGGGTGCCACGGTCATCCCGCGTGTGGCGACCAGGATCGCGACCGCCATGAGCGCCGCCACCCAGAGCAGGTGCGTCTGCGCTGCCACGGCGCGCGCCAGCAGCAGGCTGCCGAAGCCGGCGCCGGCCATGCCGCCCACGCTGAACATGCCGTGCATGCTGCTCATCAGTGCGAGGCGGTCGCGCTGCTCGAGCGCTGCGGCCTCGGCATTGATCGCCACGTCGAACAGCCCGTTCGCGACACCGAACACGGCGAGCATCGCGAGCAGCGCCGGGTACCCCGGCATCGCGAGCAGTAGGGCGATGCCCGTCGCCATGGCCAGTCCGCAGGCGGTGCAGATGCGGCGCGTGCCGTGGCGGGCGATCCACCGGCCGGCCCGCGACAGGCCGAGCAGTGCGCCGACGCCGGCGGCGAGCATCGCCAGGCCGAGCGCCGTTTCGCCGACGCCGTAGTGCGCACGGACCGTCGGGATGTGCACGCCCCAGGTCGCGAACAGGAAGCCCGAGCAGAAGAACAGGGTCCGCGCCGCATGGCGCGCGCCGCGTCCGGACGTCACCGGCCGATCGCGAACACGGCCGGCGTCGCGTTGTCCGGCGCGTCGGCCTGCGGCTGCCGGCGCCACGCCTGGACCGTCGCGCTGCGGGTGCGGCCCGCGGCCAGCGTCAGCCCGTGGCTGACCGCGAGCCGGGTCGTGGGCTGGAGCGTGGCGAGCAGCGCCTGCAGCACCGCCGCGTTACGGTAGGGCGTCTCGATGAAAAGCTGGCTCTGGCCGCTGCGGCTCGCCAGCGCTTCGAGCGCCCGGATGCGGTCGGCGCGTTCGGCCGGGTCCTGCGGCAGGTAGCCGACGAAGGCGAAGTTCTGTCCGTTCAGCCCGCTCGCCGCGAGGGCCAGCAGCAGCGAGACCGGGCCGACCAGCGGCAGCACCGGAATGCCGAGTTCGTGGGCCGCCCGCACCACCGAGGAGCCGGGGTCGGCGATGGCCGGCATGCCGGCTTCGCTGACGAGCCCGATGTCGTGACCGGCCAGCGCCGGCGCGAGCAGGGGCCGGGCGTCGAAGCCGCCGCCGTGGTCGCCCTTCTTGTGCACCGCCCGCGGCAGTTCCTGCAGCGACTGGGCCTGCAGCGGGGCCGCGAGCGGATGCAGCGCATCGACCCGCTTGAGGTAGGCGCGGGTGGTCTTGGCGTTCTCGCAGATCCAGTGGGTCAGCCGCGCGGCGGTGCGCAAGGTGCCGGCCGGCAGCACCTCGTCCAGCGGCGCCTGCGCGGCGCAACCGAAATCCAGCGGCCCGGGGACCAGGTAGAGCGTTCCGGGCGATCCGGCCGGGGACGGGGCCATCAGATGCGCACTCCGGCCGCGCGCAAGAGCCGGCAGGTGCGGATCAGCGGCAGGCCGACGAGCGCGGTCGGGTCGTCGCTGTCGATCGCTTCCAGCAGCGCAATGCCCAGCCCCTCGCTCTTGGCGCTGCCCGCGCAATCGTAGGGCTGCTCGGCCTGCAGGTAACGTTCGATCTCGGCGTCGGTCAGGGTGCGGAACCGCACCTGCACCGCGGCCCGGTCGACGGCTTCGTAACCGCTCGCCACGCAGACGACGGCGACGGCGGTCTGGAACACCACCGTGCGGCCGCGCATCCGCTGCAGCTGGGCCACCGCGCGTTCGTGCGTCCCGGGCTTGCCGAGCGGCGCACCGTCCAGGTCCGCGACCTGGTCCGACCCGATCACCACGGCCTCCGGACACTGGGCGGCGACCGCGCGCGCCTTCGCCAGCGCCAGGCGGTCGGCCAGTGCGGCCGGGGCTTCGCCGGGGCGGGGCGTTTCATCGACGTCGGGCGACATGACCTCGAACGGCAGGCGCAGACGCTCCAGCAGTTCGCGGCGGTAACGGGAGGTCGATCCGAGCACCAGCGGCCTGCCGCCGGACGGCGTGGACAACAGGGCGGCGAGGTGGGTCAGGTCGGGCGAGGTCATCGGTCGATTCTCTTACACTGGTCCAATGAAGAAAGCGTTCGATTCCGCCCATCTGGACATTCCCGCCTTCGCCCAGGCCGGCGCGGAACTGGAAGACGAAGCGCGGCTGCAGGACTTTCCCCGCCTGATGGAGGAAACCGGAGGCCAGGGCGCCGACCGCGCGGTGGGCTGGGTCGTCCGCGGCGAGTGGCGGTCCGTCGCCGGCGGCGCGGCACAGGCGTGGCTCCATTTGTCGGGCGACACGGTGCTGCCGCTGGTGTGCCAGCGCTGCCTGGAGATCGCCGATATCGCGGTCGGCTTCGAGCAGATCTTCCGCTTCGTCGCCGACGAGGCGACCGCCGAGGCCGAGGACGACGCATCCGACGAGGACCTACTCGTCACCAGCCGCGATTTCTCGCTGCACGATCTTGTCGAGGACGAGCTGATCATGGCGCTGCCCGCGGTGCCGACGCACGACGTCTGCCCCACGCCGGTGAAGCTGGCGGTGCAGGACGCGGCATTCGACGCCGCCATGGACGAGAAGCCCCATCCATTCGCGGCGCTGGCGAACCTGCAGAAACCCGAATCGGACCGCTAGTCGCCGCCGCGCTATAATCGCGGGCTTCGCGCAAATTCCTGGGCGTCATACCGCCGACACAGACCGTCGGCCTGCTGGGTTTTTTAGCGCATCCACCACCCAACCGATCCAGGAGCCACCATGGCAGTTCAGCAAAACAAGAAGTCCCCCTCGAAGCGCGGCATGCACCGTTCGCACAACGCGCTGACCGTGCCGGGCATCGCGGTCGAGCCGACCACCGGCGAAACCCACCTGCGCCACCACATCAGCCCGAACGGATTCTACCGTGGCCGTCAGGTGCTGAAGAACAAGTCCGAAGCCTGATTCCGCTCAGCCCACCGAGGCCCGGCGCTACGATTTCCGTAGCACGGGCCTTTGTTTCGATGGCCGTCCATCGTCCGTGTTTCCCCAGCCGCCCGACCGGCGCGGCGTCGTACCCATGATCACTCTGGCAGTCGATTGCATGGGGGGCGACCACGGCCCCCGCGTCACCCTTCAGGCGTGCCGCCGTTTCCTCGATACCCATCCGGATGCCCAGCTGCTGCTGGTCGGCACGGCCGACGGCATCGGCAGCTTCGCGCATGCCCGTGCGCGCATCGTGCAGGCGACGGAAGTCGTCGCGATGGACGACCCGGTGGAGGTCGCCCTGCGCCGGAAAAAAGATTCCTCGATGCGCGTCGCCATCCAGCAGGTCAAGGACGGCGCCGCGCAGGCCGCGGTCTCGGCCGGCAACACCGGCGCGCTGATGGCGATCGCCCGTTACCTGCTGAAGACGCTCGACGGCATCGACCGCCCGGCGATCGCCTATCCGATGCCCAATGCCAAGGGCGGTGCCACGACGGTGCTCGACCTCGGCGCCAACGTCGACTGCACGGCCGACCATCTGCTGCAGTTCGCGGTGCTCGGCTCGGCCTTCGCGTCGGTGCTGCAGCAGACCGACCAGCCGACCGTCGGTTTGCTCAACATCGGCGAGGAAGTCATCAAGGGCAGCGAGGTGATCAAGCAGGCGGGCGAACTGCTGCGCGCCGCCGGCGCCAGCGGCGACCTGAACTTCCACGGCAACGTGGAGGGCAATGACATCTTCAAGGGCACGACCGACATCGTGGTCTGCGACGGCTTCGTCGGCAATGTCGCGCTCAAGGCGAGCGAAGGCGTGGCGACGATGATCGGCCAGTTCCTGAAGGCCGAGTTCTCGCGCAGCCTGCTGACCAAGGCGGCCGCGGCCGTCGCCATGCCGGTGCTGTCGGCGCTCAAGAAGCGCATGGACCACCGGCGCTACAACGGTGCGGCCCTGCTCGGGCTGCGCGGCCTGGTCTTCAAGAGCCACGGCTCCGCCGACGACTTCGCGTTCGAGCAGGCGCTGCTGCGGGCCTACGACGCGGCGCGCAACGACCTGCTCGCCCGCGTGCAGACGCGCATCGCGCGGGCGGCCCCGCTGCTGGCGGGCGCCCGCGAAGAAGTCGCCATCCAGGCCGCGCTGCGCTGAACGCGGCCCGCGGCCAGAATCACGGGACACCATGAGACGCTATTCCCGCATCGCCGGCACCGGCAGCTTCCTGCCGCCGCGCCGGCTCACCAATGCCGACCTCGCCGCCGAGCTGGCCGGCCGCGGCGTGGAGACCTCGGACGAGTGGATCGTCGAGCGCACCGGCATCCGCGCCCGCCATTTCGCGGCGCCCGACGTCGCCAGCAGCGACCTGGCCTTCGAAGCATGCCAGCGAGCCCTCGAAGCCGCCGGCGTCGGCCCGGCCGACATCGACCTGATCATCGTCGCCACGTCCACGCCGGACATGGTGTTCCCCTCGACCGCCTGCATCCTGCAGAACAAGCTGGCGCAGACCTCCGAGGCCGCGCGCGGCATCCTCGGCTGCGCGGCCTTCGACGTGCAGGCGGTGTGCAGCGGCTTCGTCTATGCGCTGGCGGTGGCCGACTCGATGGTGCAGACCGGCGCCGCCCGCCGCGCCTTGGTGGTCGGCGCGGAGGTCTTCTCGCGCATCCTCGATTTCAACGACCGCACCACCTGCGTGCTGTTCGGCGACGGTGCGGGCGCCGTGGTGCTGGAAGCCAGCGACACGCCGGGCATTCTGTCGACCGACCTGCATGCCGACGGCCGGCACGTCGGCATCCTGTGCGTGCCGGGCAACGTCTCGGGCGGCTTGGTGCTGGGTGATCCGCTGCTCAAGATGGACGGCCAGGCCGTGTTCAAACTCGCGGTCGGCGTGCTGGAGAAGGCCGCGCATGCCGCGCTGGCCAAGGCCGGCAAGACCGAGGCCGACATCGACTGGCTGATCCCCCACCAAGCCAACATCCGCATCATGCAGGGCACCGCCAAGAAGCTGAAGCTGCCGCTGGAGAAGGTGGTCGTCACCGTCGACCAGCACGGCAATACCTCGGCCGCGTCGATTCCGCTGGCGCTCGACAGCGCGGTGCGCGCCGGTCGCATCCAGCGCGGCGACACGCTGCTGCTCGAAGGCGTGGGTGGCGGCTTCACCTGGGGCGCGGTGCTCCTGAATCTGTAGCTGCCTGCGCAGGCGGGGCCTGCGCTGGAGCGGTTTTTTCTTCTCATTTTTTCGCAAGAGGTGCGCATGGTCTCGTCCTTCGCTTTCGTGTTCCCGGGCCAGGGCTCGCAGTCGGTCGGCATGCTCGACGGCTGGGGCGACCATCCCGCCGTGGTGGAAACGGTGCGCGAAGCGTCCGACGCCCTGGGCGAGGACGTGGGCCGGCTGATCCAGGAAGGCCCGAAGGAGGCGCTGGCGCTGACCACCAACACCCAGCCGGTGATGCTGGTGGCGGGCGTCGCGGCCTGGCGCGCCTGGAAGGCCGAGGGCGGTGCCGATCCGGTCGCGGTCGCGGGCCATTCGCTCGGCGAATACGCCGCGCTGGTGGCGGCCGGCGCCCTGACGCTCGCTGACGCAGCGCCACTGGTGCGCTTCCGCGCGGCGGCCATGCAGGAAGCGGTGCCGGTCGGCGCCGGCGCGATGGCGGCGATCCTGGGCATGGACGCAGCGAAAGTGATCGCCGGCTGCGCCGAGGCGGCAGCCACCTTCGGCGCCGGCTCGCCGGAGGTGGTCGAGGCGGTCAACTTCAACGATCCGGCGCAGACCGTGATCGCCGGCAGCAAAGCGGCGGTCGAGAAGGCCTGCGAGATCCTCAAGGCGAACGGCGCCAAGCGGGCGCTGCCGCTGCCGGTCTCGGCGCCGTTCCACTCCAGCCTGATGCGGCCCGCGGCAGACAAGCTGCAGGAGCGGCTCGCCGCCACCACCTTCGTCGCGCCGCGCATCCCGGTGGTCAACAACATCGACGTGGCGGTCCAGACCGACCCCGACGCGATCCACGATGCGCTGGTGCGCCAGGCCTTCGGCCCGGTACGCTGGGTGGAGTGCGTGCAGGCGCTGGCCGCCCGCGGCGTCACCCACCTCGTCGAATGCGGCCCGGGCAAGGTCCTGACCGGCATGGCCAAGCGGATCGACGCGAACCTGACCGCGTCCGCCCTGTACGATCCGGCCACCCTGGCCGAGGTCCGCGCGCAACTCGGCTGACCGGCCCTGCCGGCTGTCCTCGTTTTTCCATTTTTTGAATCCATGACCGACAACTCCTCTGCCGGCCAGGTCGCCCTGGTCACCGGTGCCACCCGCGGCATCGGCGCTTCCATCGCCGCCGAACTCGCTGCGCGGGGCTTCCGCGTGATCGCCACGGCCACCACCGAGGAAGGCGCCGGCCGGATCGGCGCGGCGCTCGCGCCCAGCGGTGGCGAAGGCCGCCGGCTCGACGTGACCGACGCCGGTGCCCTCGATGCCCTGGTGGACGGCCTGATCGGCGCCTACGGCGGCCTCCACGTCCTCGTCAACAACGCCGGCATCACCCGCGACAACCTCGCGATGCGGATGAAGGACGACGACTGGGACGCGGTGATCGACACCAACCTGAAAGCGGTGTTCCGCCTGTCGCGCGCCGTCGTGCGGCCGATGATGAAGCAGCGCTACGGCCGCATCGTCAACATCACCAGCGTGGTGGGCGCTTCCGGTAACCCGGGGCAGGCCAACTACGCCGCGGCCAAGGCCGGTCTTGCCGGCATGACCCGGGCGCTCGCCCGGGAACTGGGCTCGCGTAACATCACCGTCAACTGCGTCGCGCCCGGCTTCATCGATACCGACATGACGGCCAGCCTGCCGGAAGCGCAGCAGAAGGCGCTGCTCGGCCAGATCCCGCTGGGCCACCTGGGCAAGCCGGCCGACGTGGCGCACGCAGTCGCCTTTCTCGCCAGCCCGCAGGCGGGCTACATCACCGGCCAGGAACTGCACGTCAACGGCGGCATGTTCATGGCCTGAAGGCGTCCGCAGGGCGCCGGCTAAAATCCTCCATTCATTTACAACCCTCAGAGGGAATCCATGAGCGATATCGAAGCACGTGTCAAGAAAATCATCGCCGAGCAACTCGGCGTGGAAGAGTCCCAGGTCACCAACGAAAAGGCTTTCGTGGCCGACCTCGGCGCCGACTCGCTCGACACGGTCGAACTCGTGATGGCACTCGAAGACGAGTTCGGCATCGAGATCCCGGACGAAGACGCCGAGAAGATCACGACGGTGCAGAACGCCATCGACTACGCCAACACCCACCAGAAGGCCTGAGGCCTTCCTGCAGCTGAACAAGGTTTTTCGCGCATGAGCCGTCGTCGCGTCGTCGTGACCGGTCTGGGATGCATCAGCCCCGTGGGCAACACGGTGGCCGAATCCTGGTCTAACCTCCTTGCCGGCACGCCCGGCATCGACTTCATCACCCAGTTCGACGCGAGCGGCCTGGCCTGCAAGTTCGCCGGCGAGGTCAAGGGCTTCGACATCGGGCAGTACATCCCCGAAAAGGAAGCCCGGCACATGGACCGGTTCATCCACCTGGGCCTCGCCGCGGCGATCCAGGCGGTGCAGGACAGCGGACTGCCGACCGGCGATGCGCTGGACGGCGATCTGGCGAGCCGTATCGGCTGCAATATCGGTTCGGGCATCGGCGGCCTGCCGATGATCGAGCACACCCACGGCGAGCTGACCAACCGCGGTCCGCGCCGTATCTCTCCCTTCTTCGTGCCGGCCTCGATCATCAACATGATCTCGGGCCATGTCTCGATCCAATTCGGCTTCAAGGGCCCGAATGTGTCGGTGGTCACCGCCTGCACGACCGGGCTGCACGCCATCGGTCTGTCCGCCCGGATGATCGAATATGGTGACGCGGACGTCATGGTGGCCGGCGGTGCCGAGTCCACCGTGTCGCCGCTGGGCATCGGCGGCTTCGCCGCGGCGCGCGCCCTGTCCACCCGCAACGACGACCCGAAGACCGCGTCCCGTCCGTGGGACAAGGACCGCGACGGCTTCGTGCTGGGCGAGGGAGCGGGCGTCCTGGTGCTCGAGGAGTACGAGCATGCCAAGGCGCGCGGTGCCCGCATCTATGCCGAACTGGCCGGCTTCGGCATGTCCGGCGACGCGTACCACATGACCGCGCCCAACGTGGACGGACCGCGCCGCTCGATGGCGATGGCGCTTGCCAACGCGGGCGTCAATGCCGATCAGGTGGACTACCTGAACGCCCACGGCACGTCCACGCCGCTCGGCGACCTCAACGAGACGAACGCGATCAAGGCGACGCTCGGCGCACATGCCTACAAGACGGTGGTGAACTCGACCAAGTCGATGACCGGCCACCTGCTGGGCGGCGCCGGCGGCATCGAGAGCGTGTTCACCGTCAAGGCGCTGCACGACCAGAAGAGCCCGCCGACGATCAACATCCAACACCAGGATCCCGAGTGCGACCTGGACTACTGCGCCAACACGGCGCGGGACATGAAGATCGACGTGGCGCTGAAGAACAACTTCGGGTTCGGCGGCACCAACGGCTCGCTGGTATTCAAGCGTTTCGTCTGAGGCGCCTGCACTCGTTCATGCACGCTGCACCGTCGGTCCGTTTCCCGGTGGTGCGCTCGCGTCGAGCCGCGGTCCTTTGGGCGGCGGCCTGGATACTCGGCGCCGCTTCCGTCGGTTACTGGTCCGTGGCGGTGCCGGACGTGCCGGCCAGCATTCGCGTGATTGCCCTGCTGTGGGTGCTGGCCACCGGTGCGATGGCCTGGCATGCGTGGTACAGGTCGCCACAGGGGACGCTCGGTTGGGACGGGCAGCACTGGCATTGGGAGCCAGCCGAACGCGGCGCCTCCGAAACGCCGCCGGGCCGTATCGCCCTTTGTAGGGACCTCCAGGGTCTGATGCTCCTGCGCTTCGAGCCCGCTGCAGGTCGTGGCCGGTGGCTGTGGACCGACCACGCATCGTCGCCGCAGCACTGGCATGCGCTGCGGTGCGCCGTCCATGCCACTGCCCGCACTGCGGCACCTACGGCAGGGCTTTCCGCACCGTGAACGCGCCTGCTGCGCCTTCCCCTTCGCCGTCGGCGGGCGACAGCGACCTGCTGCTGGTCGAGCGCACGGTTGCAGGCGACCAGAAGGCCTACGGGCTGCTCGTCGTCAAATACCAACGCCGGATCGAGCGCCTGATCGGCCGCATGGTGCGCGACGCCGACCTGGTCGAGGATATCGCGCAGGAAACCTTCATCCGCGCCTACCGCGCACTGCACCAGTTCCGCGGCGACGCCCAGTTCTATACCTGGCTCTACCGCATCGCTGTCAACACGGCGAAGAAGGCGCTGGTGGACCTGAGGCGCAATCCGGTCATCTCGGAGAACGCGATGCGGTCTTCGAGCGATGAGGATGAAACTTCCTACGTCGACAACGAACTAACCAGCGAAGAAACCCCCGAAACCGTGCTGGCGGCCAAGGAGATCGCGGAAACCGTCAACGCTGCGATGGAAGCTCTTCCGGAAGATCTTCGCCAAGCCGTCACGCTGCGCGAGATCGAAGGCATGAGCTACGAAGAGATCGCGGAAGCGATGGACTGCCCGATCGGCACCGTGCGCTCCCGCATCTTTCGGGCCCGTGAAGCGATTTCGGCCAAGGTGAAGCCGCTGCTCGAAAGCCGGACCGGCAAACGCTGGTAGGCCCCGACCCATCCGCCAGGTGTCCTGAACATGACAACGATCGATTCCTCCTCCGACGCGGTATCCGCCCTGGCCGACGGCGCCCTGCACGGGCCGGCGCTCGTGGCGACACTGGACCGGCTCGCCCGCGATGCAGAAGCACAGGCGCAGTGGCATGCCTACCACCTGATCGGCGACGTGCTGCGGTCCGAGGACCTGGCCCGCTCGACGGCATCGTCCGATTTCATGGATAAGCTCCAGGCGCGCCTGGCGCAGGAAGAGATCGTCCGGCCTGTGGTGTCCGCCGCGGCGACGGTCGTACCGGCAGACCTCGCGGTGCGTCCGGCGGCCAACGGCGACAGTTTCCGCTGGAAGATGGCCGCAGGGTTCGCATCGATCGCCGCCGTGGCGGCCATCGGCTGGAATACCCTGGCCCTGACGGACGCAGGCGCCGACGGCACCACGGGAGCGATCCAGGCGCGCGCCGATACGCAGCCGCCGGTCATGCTGCGCAATGCCCAGCTCGACGAACTGCTGGCGGCGCACAACCAAGCGGTCGGCGGTGCAGCGCTGCAGTCGCAAGCCGGCTACGTGCGGAGTGCGAGTTTCGAAACGCCCCAGCATGCGCCGTCGCTGCAGCCGCAGCGCTGAGTCCGCCGTGCTGCCGAAGCCGCCATGCCTCGCATGAAGATCGCGCTGTGGTGGTGCCGCTGGGTGCCGACGCTGATGGCGAGCAGCCTGCTGGCAACGGCTGGCGGTGCAGTCGCGGCGTCGCCGGCCGAGTCGGCGCCAACGGTCCGTCCAGCCGCGGAACGCGCCGGCGTGCAGTGGCTGGTGCGGGCGCACGAGGCGTCGCGCCGCAAGACCTATGCAGGCACCTTTGTCGTGTTGTCTGCCTCGGGTGCCACCGCCAGTTCGCGGATCTGGCATGCAGGCGACGGCGACCAGCAGGTCGAGCGGATGGATGCGTTGAGCGGCACGCCGCGCACCACTTTCCGCCATAACGCGCAGGTGGTGACGTTCCTGCCGGAGTCGCGCATCGCGAAGACCGAGCAGCGCGACGCCGCCGGCCTGTTCCCCCACCTGATGCGGGTCGGCGCTGCGTCGGTCGCCCAGTTCTACGCTGTCCGCCATGCGGGCACCGAGAGGGTGGCGGGGTTCGATACCGATGTTTTGCAGCTGCAGCCGAAAGACACGCTGCGCTACGGCTACCGGCTCTGGGCGGAAAAGAAGAGCGGCTTCGCCGTCCAGCTCCAGACCCTCGACGGCGACGGTCGCATCCTCGAACAGGCCGCGTTCTCCGATCTCGACCTCGATGCGCCGGTGCGCGCCGATCGGTTGCTGCAGATGATGGCCGACACCAACGGCTACCGGATCGAGAAGGCCGAGCGGACTGCGGCGTCTGCGGCCGAAGAGGGCTGGGCGCTCAAGGCGCCGGTGGCGGGCTTCCAGCCGATGGACTGTTTCCGCCGTGTCCCGGCCAGCAGCACACCGGGATCGATGCAATGGATCTTCTCCGACGGCCTGGCCACCGTGTCCCTGTTCATCGAGCCGTACGGCACCCGGCCGCGGCAGGAGTGGCAGAACGCGATGGGCGTGACGCAGATGCTCGGCCGCCGCGTCGGTGCGGACTGGTGGCTGGTGGCCATCGGCGAGGTTCCGGCGCAGACACTGAAGGCGTTCGCTGCGGCCCTTGAGCGGCGGCGCTGACGCCCCATGTGCGGTGTCGGCGCGACGGCTGCTGCGAGCCTCGCCCCAGCGGGTTCTTTCCCGATGTCTTTTCTGCCTGTCGCCGATCGACAGGTGATGCCCGGCCGGGCCGTTCCGGCCGTACTGTCCGAATCTGAAAGGTCCCTATGGTGCAGCTGGAGTGGAAGAAGGTGCGTTCCTATGCCGTGGTCGGCGTGCTGTCGGTCGCTGCGGCGTCGTTCGTGCTGCCGATGCGCGAAGGCGTGGCGCAATCGGCACCGATCGCGCAGCGTTCGCTGCCGGATTTCACCGATCTGGTCGACCAGGTCGGGCCGTCCGTCGTCAACATCCGGACCATCGAACGGTCCAGCCCGCAGAGTTCGGCCGAGAACGGGCTCGACGAAGACATGCTCGAATTCTTTAAGCGCTTCGGCATCCCGGTGCCGCAGCAGCCGCGGCAGGGGCCCCGCCGTTCGCCGCGGGCCCAGCCGGACGAAGACCAGCCGCGGGGGGTGGGGTCGGGCTTCATCCTGACGGCCGACGGCTACGTCATGACCAACCACCACGTCGTCGACGGCGCCGACGAGGTGCTGGTGACGCTCACCGACAAGCGCGAGTTCAAGGCCCGGCTGATCGGCTCCGACAAGCGGACCGACGTGGCAGTGGTCAAGATCGAGGCGACCGGCCTGCCGGCGGTGAAGATCGTGCCGGACCTGAGCCGGCTGCGGGTCGGCGAATGGGTGATGGCGATCGGATCGCCTTTCGGCCTGGAGAACACGGTGACCGCCGGCATCGTGAGCGCCAAGCAGCGCGACACCGGCGACTACCTGCCGTTCATCCAGACCGACGTCGCGATCAACCCCGGTAATTCCGGCGGGCCGCTGATCAACATGCGCGGCGAGGTGGTGGGCATCAACAGCCAGATCTATTCGCGTTCGGGCGGCTTCATGGGCATCTCCTTCTCGATCCCGATCGACGAGGCGATCCGGGTGAGCGAGCAACTGCGCCAGACCGGTCGAGTGTCGCGCGGCCGTATCGGCGTGGAGATTGCACCAGTCACCAAGGACGTGGCCGAGTCCATCGGCCTGGGCCGTCCGCAGGGTGCGCTGGTGCGCGGCGTGCAGGCCGGGTCTCCCGCCGAGAAGGCCGGCGTCGAGGCCGGCGACATCATCACCAAGTTCGAGGGCAAGACCATCGAGAAGACCGCCGACCTGCCGCGGATGGTGGGCAGCACCAAGCCGGGCACGAAGAGCACGGTCACCGTGTTCCGCCGCGGCGCGACCAAGGACCTGTCGATCGTGATCGCAGAAATCGAGCCCGACGAACCGACCCGCAAGCCGGTCGCCAAGGAGGAACGGACGACCCAGCCGTCCGCCGCCGCGAAGTCGCTCGGCCTGGCCGTCAGCGAATTGACCGCAGCGCAGAAGAAGGAGCTGAAGCTCAAGGGCGGCGTCCGGGTCGACACAGCGACGGACGGTGCAGCCCGCGCAGGCGTGCGCGAAGGCGATGTCATCGTCGCGGTCGCGAACACGGAAGTGAACAACGGCCGGGAATTCGAGGCGGCCGTAGCGAAGGCCGACAAGTCCAAGCCGGTCAACGTGCTGATCCGACGCGGAGAACTGGCATCGTTCGTGCTGATCCGGCCGACCCGGTGACGGTGCCGCGGGGACCCTTCGGTCGACAGGGTTGTGGGGTCTTTGGCAGGCGGATCGCGCCGTTTGCAGCTTCGCGGATGGCGAGAGCGTTTTCCGTGACGGCTAAAATCGGCTGGGTTTCACCAGCGCGTGAGCCCGGTCGGCCCGGACGATGCTGTCATTCGCAGCAGCCCAGACCCGTACACACCCGGTCCACAGGCCACCCACAACTTGTTCAGTCGGAAGGTCGGGCGAATTGTGATGAACCTGTGTATAACTTCGGGCCGGTCCGATGTTCCGGTGCGCTGGCCGACGATCCGTCGCCTGTACGGAAACGCCTTTTTGCCTACAATGAAGTCCCAACCATCGCAGTTGCCATAGATTGTTGGTTCAGGGCGCGTCGTCAGTCGACGCGCCCTTTTTTTCGTTGTGCGTTCCAGATAATTCAATCACTTAAGTGTTCCCGTTGATGAACAACATCCGTAATTTCTCGATCATTGCGCACATCGACCATGGCAAGTCGACCCTCGCAGACCGGCTCATCCAGCGCTGCGGCGGGCTGGAGGAGCGGCAGATGGAAGCGCAGGTCCTGGACTCGATGGACATCGAGAAAGAGCGTGGGATAACCATCAAGGCGCAGACCGCGGCGCTGCACTACAAGGCGAAGGACGGCCAGGTCTACAACCTCAATCTGATCGACACGCCGGGGCACGTGGACTTCTCGTACGAGGTGTCGCGGTCGCTCTCCGCCTGCGAAGGTGCGCTGCTGGTGGTCGATGCATCGCAGGGCGTGGAAGCGCAGACGGTGGCCAACTGCTACACCGCGCTCGACCTGGGCGTCGAGGTCCTGCCGGTCCTC
>CAJYQL010000095.1 GCA_913776965.1 uncultured Xylophilus sp. | reverse complement strand
GCGCCGCGGGCGTGCGCATCGCCGACCACCTGGATCGCAACGACGCCTACGGCTTCTTCGAGGCGATCGGCGATCTGGCGATCACCGGGCCGACGCACACCAACGTCAACGACTTCCGCGCGCTCCTGATTCTGTAGCGTCCTGCGCACAGCCCGTCTGCGCAAAAGCCGATTTTTCGTCGGATTGTGCGCAGTCGTAACATTCCGGGGAGGCACCGACCGTACCATTGGCCTCCGCCGGCGCAAGCGCCCGGCCCCCGACCCGCCTGCACGGCATCCCGCCGAGGAAATTCCCATGTCCCGAGACCGCCTCCTCCGTCCCGTCCGCCGCGCAGCCGCCGACCACGCCGGTCGCCCGTCCCGCTGGGCGCTCGCCGCCCTGCCGCTCGCACTGCTCGCCGCCTGCTCGTCCACACCGCTGCCGACCTGGGACAACGGTGCCACGACCCGGCCGGCGACCGTCGCCCAGCCGGCCCGGGTGGTGCCGTCTGCGCCCCCGGTGGTAAACATGCCGCCCCCCGGCGCGGTTACCATGCCGGTCAGCCCGCGCCCCGGCACCGTCGTACCCGCGGCGCCGGCCGTGCAGGCCGAGCCGGCCCTGCCTTACAGCGCAGCGGTCGCTGCCCGCTTCCCGGATCCCGCCACCGTCTACACCACGCCGGGCCTCGCGCCCGGCCGCACCACCTTCACCACCACCGCCGAGATGCGGCAGTGGCTACAGGACCAAGTGGCCGCCGCCGCCCGCAGCCCGACGGTGCGGGCCGCGCTGGTGCCGATCGGCACCTCGCAGCGCGCCGAGCCGCTGGACGCGCTGGTGCTCACCCAGTCCGCCAACACCGAAGCCTCCACCCTGCTGGCCGACGGCCGGCCGACGGTGCTGCTGATCGGCCAGCAGCACGGCGACGAGCCGGCCGGCGCCGAGGCGCTGCTGGTCATCGCGCGCGAGGTCGCCCAGGGTCTGCTGACGCCGGTGCTGTCGCGCATCAACGTGATCGTGGTGCCGCGCGCCAACCCCGACGGCGCCGCCGCGGGCACCCGGGTGACGGCCAACGGCATCGACATGAACCGCGACCATCTGCTGCTCAAGACGCCCGAGGCGCTGGCGCTTGCGCGCCTGGTGCGCGACTACAAGCCGACGGTCGTGGTGGACGCCCACGAATACACGGTCGCCGGTCGCTTCGTGCAGAAGTTCAATGCGGTCCAGCGCTTCGACGGCCTGCTGCAGTACGCCACCACCGCCAACCTGCCCGAATTCGTCACCAAGGCATCGGAGGAATGGTTCCGGCGCCCGCTGGTCGCCTCGCTGCAGAAGCAGTCGCTGACCAGCGAGTGGTACTACACCACCTCGACCGACCCGAACGACCTGCGGGTGTCGATGGGCGGCACCCAGCCCGACACCGGCCGCAACGTGAACGGCCTGAAGAACACGGTCAGCGTGCTGCTCGAGACGCGCGGTGTCGGCATCGGCCGGCTGCACATCCAGCGGCGGGTGCACACCCACGTCGTCGCCGCCACCAGCGTGCTGCAGAGCACCGTGGCGCGGGCCGAGGACCTGAAGCAGCTGAAGTCGTTCGTCGATCGCGATGTCAGCGCGCTCGCCTGCCGCGCCGATGCGGTGGTCGAAGCGGCGCCCACGCCCACCCGCCGCGCGCTGCTGATGCTCGACCCGGTCACCGGCGCCGACCGCAGCGTCGACGTGGAATGGAATTCCGCGCTAGAACTGCGCAACGTCAAGACGCGCCGGCGGCCTTGCGGCTACTGGCTCGACGCGTCTTCGACCGCCGCGGTGGACAAGCTCCGCGCCGCCGGCGTGCAGGTGCTGCGCGTGTCGGAATCGAGTTCGCTGCTGATGGACAGCTACCGCGAGACGATGCGCAGCGAAGGCGCCCGCCAGGACGTGCGCGGTACGGTGGCCGACGGCCCGGCGGCCGGCACGGTCGGCGGCGGCATCGTCAAGGTCGAGGTCGCCCTGACCCGCAGCCTGGTGGACGTTCCGATCGGCAGCTACTACGTCCCGCTCAGCCAGCCGCTTGGCAACCTCATCGTCGCGGCGCTGGAGCCCGACACGCAGAACAGCTTCTTCGCCAACCGGGTGATCGACCGGCTGGAATCGGTCGGCCGCGTCGCGACCGTGCCGACCCTGCGCTACGAAGAAGTCGCTCCCTGACCGCCCGGCGTCGTGGCACCGTCCTACAGGACGATGCCCGGCCCCTGCCGTACGCTTTACTTGCAGCGATCCGGCTGCGCAAGGAGTACAAGAATGAGAGAGTTCGTGCTGGACCCGAGCATGGTCACGATGGGCGGCGTGTTCTACCCGACCGGCTACGCCGTCATCATGTTCCCCGAAAAGGATGATGCCTTGAATACCGCCGACGCCCTGGTCGAGGAAGGCCGCGTGACGGCGGACCAGGTCCACAGCCTGAGCCCGGCCACCATCTTCCGCGACATCAGCAAGACCGAGGACGGCACCGACATTCCGCTGCCCTCCGTCGGCACCGAAGGCGCCACCGTCCGCGCCTTCGACAAGCTGGCGCGCGAAGGCCACCACGGCCTGGTGATCGAGGCCGACTCCGCCGAAGACACCGAGCGGGTGATGGAGGTCGTCCGCCGGGTGAACTTCTCGCTCGCGCAGAAGTACCGTACGCTGGTGATCGAAGACCTGAAGTAATCCGCCTCCGGCACACCGTACGCACGAAGGGCCCCACGGGGCCCTTTGTCATGGTCCGGGCGGGGCGCCTTCAGCCGTGCGCGCCTGCGCGGTCGAGCACGTGGCGTACCATCGACTGCGCCAGCTCGTGCTCGCCAAGGAAGATCTTCCCGGCATGCTCCTGCTCCAAGAGCCGCGCCTCTTCCTCGTTGTGGGTGCGCACCACGATCTCGATGTCGGGGTTGAGGGTGCGGGCGGTCGCGATCATCTGCCGCACGTCCATCGAGTCGGGCGTCGCGATTACCAGCATCCGGGCGCGCGCGATGTGCGCCTGCACCAGCACCACCGGTTCGACCGCGTTGCCCGAGACCGCCGCCACGCCCTCCTCACGTAGCTTCTCCACCAGGTCGCGGTTCTCGTCCGCCACCACGTAGGGGATGCCCTTGTCCGCCAGCGCCGCCGCGATGCGCCGCCCCACCCGTCCGTAGCCGACCAGCACGACCTGGCGCGACAGGTAGCGGTCGTGCGTCGAGGCCGGCAGTTCCGCGAGCGGATCGTCGCGCTGCTCCAGCCGGCGCGCGAAGGCCGAACGCGCCAGCAGCCAGCTGCGGATCGGCTCGATGCCCTTGAACACCACCGGATTCACCGCGATCGAGATCAGCGCGCCGGCCAGCACCAAGCTCTGGCCCTCCGGCGGCAGCAGACCGAGCGACATGCCCAGGCCGATCAGGATGAAGGAGAACTCGCCAATCTGCGCCAGGCTCGCCGAAACGGTCAGGGCAGTGTGCAGCGGGTACCGGAAGGCCAGCACCAAGGCCGCCGCTGCGATCGACTTGCCGACCAAGATGATCGCCACGACCGCCAGCACCTGGAACGGCCGGTCTACCAACACCCGCGGATCGAACAGCATGCCGACCGAGACGAAGAACAGCACGGCGAACGCATCGCGTAGCGGCAGTGATTCCTCGGCCGCGCGGTGACTGAATTCCGACTCACGCATCACCATCCCGGCAAAGAACGCACCGAGCGCGAACGACACGCCGAACAGCGCCGCCGAGCCGAAGGCGATGCTGACCGCAGCGGCCACCACGCACAGCGTGAACAGCTCCCGCGAGCCGGTGCGCGTCACCTGCCAGAGCAGCCAGGGAAAGACCCGCCGGCCGACCACCAGCATCAGGGCCACGAAGATGCCGACCTGCAGCAGCGTCCAACCCAGCGTCTTGAACAGCGCGGCCGACGAACCCATGTCGCCGCCCTTCAGCCATTCGGCCAGCGGCGGCAGCAGCACCAGCACCAGCACCATCGCCAGGTCCTCGACCACCAGCCAGCCGACCGCGACCCGACCGGTGAAGGAATCGAGGATGCCCAGCGTCTCGAGCGCGCGCAGCAGCACCACTGTGCTCGCGACCGACAACGCCAGGCCGAACACCAGCGCCCCGCCGAAGCTCCAGCCCCAGAACGTCGCCAGCCCCATGCCCATCAGGGTCGCCACCGCGATCTGCACCACCGCGCCGGGCAACGCGATCTTGCGTACCGCCAGCAGGTCGTCGAGCGAGAAATGTAGGCCGACCCCGAACATCAGCAGCATCACCCCGATCTCCGCGAGCTGCGCGGCGATCTCGGCATCGGCGACGAAGCCCGGCGTGAACGGGCCGATGATCACGCCGGCGAGCAGGTAGCCCACCAGCGCCGGCAGGCGCGCCTTGGTCGCGATGAAGCCGAGCACCAGGGCAAGCCCCAGCCCGGCGGCGATGGTGTTGATGAGCGAGACGCTATGCGGCATCGGCGGCGGATCCTTCCGTGGCGAGGGGGTTGAGGTGTGCGGGGCGGGCACGACGTCGCAGACCGCGAGGGGCTGCCGACGTGTGCATCTGCTCCGTTATAACCGCGCGAACGCACGGCGCCCCAAAAGAAAAAGGCCCCGGGATCGCCGGGGCCTGCGAGTAAGCCGAACGCTGCGGACTTAGCGGCCCGGCTGGAAGGTTGCAGTGCGGGCATCGGCCACCTGCTCGGGCTCCTGCGCTTCTTCCCATGTCTGGCCGTCGAGGCCGGCCTGCATGCGGTCGATATCGAGGTCCTTCGTCCAGCGGGCGACCACCAGCGTTGCGACGCCGTTGCCGATCAGGTTGGTCAGCGCACGCGCCTCGGACATGAAACGGTCGATGCCGAGGATCAGCGCCAGACCGGCCACCGGCACATGGCCGACCGCCGACAGGGTCGCCGCCAGCACGATGAAGCCGCTGCCGGTCACGCCGGCGGCGCCCTTGGAGGTGAGCAACAGCACGGCCAGCAGCGTGAGCTCCTGCATCAGCGTCATCGGCGTGTTGGTCGCCTGGGCGATGAACACCGCTGCCATCGTCAGGTAGATCGAGGTGCCGTCGAGGTTGAACGAATAACCGGTCGGGATCACCAGGCCGACCACCGACTTGCGGGCGCCCAGGTTCTCCATCTTCTCCATCATCCGCGGCAGCACCGACTCGGAAGACGAGGTGCCCAGCACGATCAGCAGTTCTTCCTTGATGTACTTGATGAACTTCCAGATCGAGAAACCGTGCAGCTTCGCGATCGTGCCCAGCACCACGAAGATGAAGAAGAGGCAGGTCGCATAGAACACCGCCATCAGCTTGCCGAGCGAGAACAGCGAGCCCAGGCCGTACTTGCCGATGGTGAAGGCCATCGCGCCGAAGGCGCCGATCGGCGCGACCTTCATGATGAAGCCGACGATCACGAACAGCACGTGCGAGGTCTTCTCGATGAAGTCGAACACCAGCGTGCCGCGGCCGCCGAAGCGGTGCAGCGCGAAGCCGAACAGCACCGCGAACAGCAGCACCTGTAGGATCTCGCCCTTGGCGAACGCATCGACCACCGTCGTCGGGATCACGTGCAGCAGGAAATCGACCGTGCCTTCGAGCTTGCCGGGCCCGGTATAGGCCGCGATGCTTTTGGTGTCGAGCGTGGAAGCATCGATGTTCATGCCGGCGCCGGGCTTGAGCACGTTCACCATCACCAGGCCCACGACCAGCGCGATGGTGCTGACGATCTCGAAATACAGCAGCGCCAGGCCGCCGGTCTTGCCGACCTTCTTCATGTCCTCCATGCCGGCGATGCCGACCACGACGGTACAGAAGATGATCGGCGCGATGATCATCTTGATCAGCTTGATGAAGCCGTCGCCGAGCGGCTTCATGTCGGCGCCGAGCGCCGGATAGAAATGACCGAGCAGCACGCCGAGGATCACAGCGCAGATGACCTGGACGTAGAGGGAGCGGTGCAGCGGCCGCTTGCCCGTGGAATGCGATGTTGTCATAAATGTGCACTCTGAGAGGGAAGCCGAGACTGTAGAGCCGCGTGCGCGCAAATCCATTGTGGCTATCCACATCGGTCGCGTCCTGTGGGCAGCGCGCATCAGAAACGACAAGACCCGCCGAAGCGGGTCTTGCGAGTCGGATGCGCGAAGCCGTTCGCGACATCAGCCCATGTGCAGGCCGCCGTTCACGGCGAATTCGGCGCCGGTCGAATAGCCGCCCTCTTCCGAGGCCAGCCACGCGATGATCGAGGCGATTTCCTCGGGCTGGCCGAGGCGCTTGACCGGGATGGTGCCGATGATCTTGTCGAGCACGTCCTGGCGGATCGCGTTGACCATGTCGGTGCCGATGTAGCCTGGTGCCACGGTGTTGACCGTCACGCCCTTGTTGGCCAACTCCTGCGCCAGCGCCATTGAGAAGCCGTGCATGCCGGCCTTGGCAGCGGAGTAGTTGGTCTGGCCGGCCTGGCCTTTCATGCCGTTGACCGAGCTGATGTTGATGATCCGGCCCCAGCCCTTTTCCACCATGTCGCCGACGACCTGCTTGGTCACGTTGAACATGCTGTTCAGGTTGGTCTCGATCACCGCATCCCAGTCCTCGCGGCTCATCTTCAGGAACATGCGGTCGCGGGTGATGCCGGCGTTGTTCACCAGCACGTCGATCGAACCGTGGTCGGCCTTGGCCTTGGTGAAGGCTTCGACGGTGGAGTCCCAGTTGCCGACGTTGCCGACCGACGCGTGGAAGTCGAAGCCCAGCGCCTTCTGCGCTGCCAGCCACTTGTCGTAGTCGCGGGTCGGGCCGCAGCCGGCGATGACCTTGAAACCTTCCTTGTGCAGGCGCTGGCAGATGGCGGTCCCGATGCCGCCCATGCCGCCAGTCACGTAGGCTACTTTCTGGCTCATTCAATCTCTCCTGAAATCTCTTGTGGGTTTTGTGGGCGGCACCGGAGCCGGCGCCGCCGTTTCATTGTGAGCGCCGCGCTCAGCGCTCGATAGTCAGGGCAACCCCCATGCCGCCGCCGATGCACAGCGAGGCGATGCCCTTCTTCGCGTCACGGCGCTGCATCTCGTGGAGCAGCGTCACCAGGACGCGGCAGCCCGACGCACCGATCGGATGGCCGATGGCGATCGCGCCGCCGTTGACGTTGACCTTGGAGGTGTCCCAGCCCATCTCGTTGTTGACGGCGCAGGCCTGGGCGGCGAAGGCTTCGTTGATCTCGAGCAGGTCCAGGTCCGAGGCCTTCCAGCCCGCACGCTCCAGCGCCTTCTTCGAGGCCGGCACCGGGCCCATGCCCATGATCGTCGGGTCGAGGCCGGCGGTGGCGTAGCTGGCGATGCGACCGAGCGGCTTCAGGCCCAGGGCGGCGGCCTTCTTGGCGGTCATTACCATTACGGCCGCGGCACCGTCGTTGATGCCCGAGGCATTGCCGGCCGTCACGCCCCCGGCCTTGTCGAACGCCGGGCGCAGGCCCGCCAGCGCCTCGGCGTTGGTCTTGCGGTTGATGAATTCGTCGGCGGCGAAGACGACCGGGTCGCCCTTCTTCTGCGGAATGTGGACCGGGATGATCTCGTCCTGGAAGCGGCCTGCGTCCTGGGCGGCGGCGGCCTTCTGCTGGCTGGCGAGCGCCAGGGCGTCCTGCTGTTCGCGGGTGATGCCGTACTGCTTGGCGACGTTCTCTGCCGTGATGCCCATGTGGTACTGGTTGTAGACGTCCCACAGGCCGTCGACGATCATGGTGTCG
>CAJYQL010000094.1 GCA_913776965.1 uncultured Xylophilus sp. | reverse complement strand
CCCGTCGAGCGCGGCCAGCAGGCCGGGCCTCTCGCCCGCGGTGGCGAGCAGCGCGTCGAGCTGCTGCGCGCGCAGGGCGAGCGCGCGCAGCGCGGCGCTGTCGATCGGCTTGCGGGCGGCCCGGTTGGGGACGAAGTCGTCGGCGCGGACCGGCTCGGTCGTGGTACCGGCCGCGGCGGCGTCGGGCGGCAGCGCCGGCCGCAGGTCAAGCACGCTGGCCGCCTCGGCATCGCGCAGCGCCACTTCCAACCAGCGCGCGGGCCGGGCGGCCGCGACGCCGTAGTGGCGGATCAGGAAAGCCTCGTCGATGTCCTCGCCGAGCGCCTCGATCAGCGGCTTGCGCAGCGCCTGCAGGATGGTCTGGCGGCGCTGCGGCGCATCGGGCGCCGTGCCGAACACCGCTAGCCCTTGCGGCTGCGAACTCTGCGCCAGGCTGTCGAGGTAGGGGTGCAGGATCTCCAGGAACGGCTCGAACTCGCGGGCGATGCGGTCGGCGGACCAGCCCAGGTCGCGGTGCAGCTGGTGCTCGACGAACTGGGCGATCAGCTCCTTTTCCAGCGCGGTGCGGGTCGGGCCGGCGTCCACCGTCTCCCACTCGTGCATCAGCTCGTGCATGTGGGCCATGCGGGCGTTGAAGCCGGCCGGCGAGAACGATGGCGTGCGGTGGCTCACCAGCACCGCGCGGCCGCGCCGCTTGGCGGTCAGCGCCTCGCCGAGGTTGTCGACGATGTAGGGATAGACGACCGGCACGTCGCCGAGCGGCAGCAGCACGTCGTCGTGCACATCGGGCGCACGCGCCTTGCCCGGCGCCCATTCCTGCGTGCCGTGGGTGCCGAAGTGCACCAGCGCATCGGCCTGCCGCGCCCACAGATACACGGCGAGGTAGTGGTGCGACAGGGGGGTCTTGCTGCGGTGCATGAAGGCGTCCTGGCCTTGGCGCAGCGTTTCCTCGCGCGGCGGCTGCGGCAGCACGGCCAGCGCGCCGGCCTGCAGCCGCGGGATCACGAACACCGGCCGCCCCTGCCACTCGATCACGTAGCGGCTGCGGGCGGCCGGGCCCCACTGGCCGTCGATGCGCTGCCGCACCGCGGGAGGCAGCGTGGCGAACCAGGCGTCGTAGTCGGCCAGCGGCAGAGCTGCGGCCTGGTCGTGCTCCAGCAGGCCGCGCAGGTCGCCGCCCGGGTAGTAGGCGCGCAGCAGCGGCTTCAGGCCGTCGATCCACTGCGCCTCGGCCTGCGGGCGGACGGCATAGTCCGCGTCGGCCAGCGCCTGCGACACCCGCTCCAGGCTGCGCGGCACGTTGAGGAAGGACGCACCGAAGTTGCTACCGCCCGGCGGATAGTTGTAGACCATCGCGACCAGTCGGCGGCGTGCCTGTGGCGTGTCGCGCAGGCGGATCAGCCGCGCCGCCTTGGCCGCGACCGCCTCGGCCTGGCGCACCACCAGCGCGGGCCGGCGGCCGCCGTCGCCGTGCGCCAGCACCATCACCGGATCGATCGCGCCGGCGCCCTCGGGCTGCGCCAGGTAGAACGGCACGTCGCCCATCGCCAGGCCCTGCGTGTCGGCTTCCCACTCGGCGGTGCCGCCCTGCCGGTAGGGCTGGGCGAGCAGCACCGGTGCGCCCCAGCGGGCGAACAGCGGCTGCAGCGCTGCGCCCTGCGGTACCAGCTGGTGCAGCACCAGCGCCCGGGCCTGCAGCCGCCGGCCGCCGGCGCCGTCCGGCACCTCCAGCAGTTGCGACAGGACCGCCGCATCCGCCTGCGGGCCGAAGGCGGCGTAGGCCAGCAGGCCCTGGCGCCGGAACAGGGCGATCCACTGGTCGAGCCAGTCGGTCGCACCGTTGACGAAGTGGTAGCGGTGCACCAGCAGTGCGACCGTCGGCAGATCGCGCAGGTCCGGCTGGGCGGCCTGCCAGCGCGCGAACGCTTCAGCATCCGCAAGCAGGCCGGGTGCGCCCGGCGTGTAGAGGCCGCGGGCCACGAACGGTTGCGGCGGGGGCAGGTCGGGCAGCGGCCGCCCGGCCGCGAGTGCTGCGGCCAGCGCCACCGCATGGCGCAGGTTCGCTTCACCGCCGGCCTGCAGGTAGGCGGCGCTGCGGGCCGCGGCGCCGTCGCCGGCCGTTGCTGCCGCGGCAGGCGTCGCCCATGCCAGCCGGCCGGGCCGGCGCTGCGCAAAGGCGTCGGCACGCGGGCCGACGAGTGCCTTCAGGCGCGCCTCGACCGTCGGATGCGGCGCGTCGATCCACACCACGTCGGCCGCGGCGAGCGCCTGCTCCAGCGTGCCGGCCTGGGCCGCGTCCAGCGCCGCGGCGCCTGCGACCGGATATTCCAGGTGGCGCACCGCGAGCCCTGCCTGCGCACCAAGCCGCTGCAGCAGGTCGGTGCGGGCGGCGGGCGTGACGTCGGCGGTGATCCACAGCAGCGTCGCGGCATGGCCCGCGGTGGCACCGACGGCCAGCAGCCACAGCAGCACGCAGTGCCGCAACACGCGCGGGAGATGCGTCATCGATCGGGGCCGGCCGCCGGTGCGGCGGAGGGTCCGTTCGTCGCCGGCGCCGCGCCGGCACCGCCCGCGCCCGGCTCCGGCACATACACCACGCTGCCGTCGTCCAGCCGGTAGGCCACGCCGGTGCGCACGCCCTGCCCCCGGCTCGCGCTGCCGGTGCCCTTGAAGCGCACCGCCTTGCCGTTCTCGGTGATCGTCAGCTCCATGTCCGGCTGGCCGGGGTTGCGGACCGCGGTCACCGCCCCGTCGGCCGACTGGCTCTGCACCGCGACGGCCGTCAGCAGCGCCACCACCAGCACCAGGAATACGTCGATCAGGTTGATCGCCGACAGCATCGGATCGTCGTCTTCCTCGGCCAGTACGCTCAGATGCTTCATCGCGCGTCCTCCGCGAGGTGCCTCATGCCGCCACCCCGCGCAGCCGCCGGACTTCAAGCAGTTCCGCCAGCAGCCAGCGGCGCCGCACCGAATACACCACCAGCCCGATCGACGCCGCCGCCAACGCCAGCACCACGCCCGAGAAGGCACCGCTGAACACCGCCAGCGCCTGCTGGCCCTGCCCCGCCGCGACGCTCTGCAAGGCCGGGCCGAGCGGGATCATGGTCGCGATCAGGCCGAGCATCGGCGAGAGGCGCGACAGCAGCCGCACCGGCTCGATCTGCCGGACGATGCGCAGCTCCAGCTCTTCCAGCGAATCTTCTGGCGCCGCCCGCAGCGCGCGCCAGCCGGGGCGGCGCCAGCGCTGCACCGCCTCCATGCCCGCCGCCCCCGCCGACCACAGCGCGAACAGGAACGACAGCGCCACCAGCGCCAGCACCGGCCACAGCAGCCACTGCGCCACCTGCGCGAAACCCGATTCGATCGTCATTCGTCCTGCTCCTTGTTTTCCAAGAGGATCAGCGCGCCAGCGCGACCCACTGCCCGTCCAGCGGCCGCACCAGCAGGCGTCCGCCGAACACGTCTTCCACCGCCCGGTGCGTCGCCGCATCGGCACACGCGCCGTGGTGGCGCAGCCGACCGCCGTCGATGACGACCAGGTCGTCCGCCTGCAGCGCGAGCGAGATCTCGTGCAGCACGCTCACCACCGTACGGCCGGCCGCGACCAGCGACCGCACCGTGCCGAGCCAGTCGGCCTGGTGCGGCGGGTCGAGGTTGGCGAGCGGCTCGTCCATCAGCAGCACCTCGGCCTCGACCGCCAGCGCCCGCGCCAGCAGTACCCGCTGCCGCTCGCCGCCCGACAGCGCGCCGAGCGGCCGGTCGCGCCAGTCCCAGGCCTGCGTGGTGCGCAGCGCCCGCTCCACCGCGGCCCGGTCGGCGGTGCTCGGTGCGGCCAGCCAGGGCTGGTGCGGCAGGCGGCCGAGCATCGCCACGTCGTGCACCGTCAGGTCGTCGGCGCCGCCCCGGTCGGCCTCGCCCTGGCCGAGCCAGGACAGGCGCCGGGCGCGTTCGCGGCCGCCGTAGGCGCGCAGCGGCCGGCCGTGCAGCCGCACCTCGCCGTTGCACGGCAGCAGGCCGGCGAGCGCCTTCAGCAGCGTGGACTTGCCGGCGCCGTTGGGGCCGACCACCGCGGTCCAGCGGCCGGGCGCAAGGGTCAGGTCGATGGCGCGCAACACCTCGGTGCGGCCGAGCCGCGCCCACAGGCCGTGGGCTTCCAGCGCTGGCTCGGCCTCACTGCCCGCCGCCGCCTGCGGCGCCCTGCTTGATGAGAGGGCGCTCGCCGTCATCGTGCCGCCTCCGCATTGCGCCGGTGCATCAGCCACAGCAGGTAGCCCCCGCCGAGCAGCGCCGTCAGCACGCCCACCGGTAGCTCCTGCGGCGCGATCAATCCACGCGCCAGCAGGTCGGCCGCCAGCAGCAGCGTCGCACCCATCAGCGCCGACAGGCCGAGCAGCGCGCCGTGGCGCACCCGCACCAGCGGCCGCACCAGGTGCGGCGCGGCCAGTCCGACGAACGCCACCAGCCCGGCATGCGCCACCGCCGTGCCGGTGGCGAGCGCCAGCACCGCCACCAGCGCCGCGCGCAGCCAGGGCAGCGCCAGGCCCAGGCTGGCGGCGGTGGCCTCGCCGAGCGCCAGCCCGTCGAGCACCGGCGCCAGCCAGCGCGCGGCCGCCAGGCAGCCGGCCAGCACCGCCGCCATCAGCGCCACCGCTTGCCAGCCGAGAAACGCGGTGCTGCCCAGCGTGAAGCCCTGCATCGACTGCAGCATGTCGGGCGCGGCGAGCGTCGCCACGTCTTTCGCCGCGCCCAGCACCACGCCGACGATCACGCCACCGAGCAGCAGCCGCAGCGTGTGCTGCGCGCCGCGCGCCAGCACCAGTGTGAGCAGGACCGCTCCCACCGCGCCGACGAAGGCCGCGCCGGTGATGCCGAGCTGCACCCACCAGTCGCCCGCCAGGGCCGCCGCCGGCGACCGGCCCGCCACCAGCAGCGCCAGCGCCACCCCGAGCGACGCACCCGAGCCGGAGCCCAGCAGGTACGGATCGGCCAGCGGATTGCGGAACAGCCCCTGCGCCACCGCGCCGGCCAGCCCGAGCAGCGCGCCGGCGATCCAGGCGCCGACCGAGCGCGGCAGCCGGATGTCACGCACGATCTGCCAGGCGACCGGGTCCTGTCGCACGGCGGCCAGGCTCTCGATCCCGGTGCTGCCGATCGCCGCACCCAGCGCCAGCAGCGCCGCACCGAGCACCAGCAGCCCGGCGCCGAGCGCGGCCGCGCGGCCGGTCCGCGCCGGCGCGGCGACACTCACGGCGCCTTCTCCGCCAGGCAGCGCGCCATGATGCGGGCCGCCTCGGCCATGC
>CAJYQL010000093.1 GCA_913776965.1 uncultured Xylophilus sp. | reverse complement strand
AGGGAGAGGGGCTAGTGCGCTTCCCTTCTCCCGCTGGGAGAAGGTGCCCCGCAGGGGCGGATGAGGGTGCGGCAGCAAGCGATCCAATCTCCATAAGCACACGCCCATGCGTTCTTGCGTGGCGCTGTGCACTCCGGACCCTCACCCCAACTTCTCTCCCGCAGGGAGAGGGGCTAGTACGCTTCTACGCTTCCCTTCTCCCGCCGGGAAAAGGTGCCCCGCAGGGGCGGATGAGGGTGCGACAGCAAGCGATCCAATCTCCACAAGCACACGCCTATGCGTTCTTGCGCGGCGCTGCGCGCTCCGGACCCTCACCCCAACCCCTCTCCCGGTGGGAGAGGGGCTAAAGCGCGTTCCTGCCGCATGTTACGTAGCGCCGCGCCGACTTCAGCGCTAACCAAAACCAATCCCGAATCCCCACTCCCAAATCCCGGCCCCTCAGAAATCCAACACATATTCCATCGCCACCTCGCGGCCGATCGCGTCGTACAGGGTGGTGTTGTAGAACTGGTAGCCGTAGTAGCGCTCCTTGTTGTCGTAGCCGACGGTATCGAGCACGTTGTTGATGTACAGGTTGACCTTCATCTTCGGGGCGATGCGGTAGCCGGCGGTGAGGTTCCAGTACAGCGCCGGGCCGACGCGACCGAAGTAACGCGTGGTGCTCTCGCCGAAGTGGCGGTTGCCGCTGTCGGTGACGCGGCAGGCGTCGGAGGGGCTGGGCTGGTAGCCGTCGTCGAAGCGGGTGCAGGTGCCCCAGTTCACCGCCTGGGTGGAGCCGAAACGCTTGGCATAGAGAGTGAGATCCAGCGGACCGCCGTTCTCCCAGTGCACGCTGCCGCGCAGCTTGCTGCGGATCTTCTGGTCGCGCAGGTTCTTGTCGTCGTCGGTGCGATAGGTCTGCTCGTGGTAGCCGATCAGGTTGTTGTAATCCAGGGCGAAGCTGAAGTTGCCCCAGCGCGCGGTGTTGAGGCGGTACTTCAGCGAGGCGTCGACGCCGGACACGTGCATCTGCGCGATGTTGATCGGCCCCTGCTCGATGCCGGTGACGCGGCCGGCGGCATCGCGCGCCACGCGCGAAAGGATGCGCGCGCAGTACTCGGCACCGCCGGGATTGACCCACACGCCGCCGGCGGTGGTCAGGCCGGTGCGGCAGCCGGCTTCGGCGCTGAGCACCTCGTCGCGGTTGAGGTCCTTGATCATGTCCTGCAAGCGAATCCGGTAGTAGTCCGCGGTCAGCGACAGGCCCTCGGCGATGTCCCAGACGAAGCCGGCGGTGACCGAGCGGCCATGCTCCGATTCCAGGTCCGGGGTGCCGCGGCGATTGACCTGCATCAGGTAGAACACGTCGCTGTTCTCGGCGCTGCAGCCGCCGGTGAGGTAATAGCCCTTTTGGATGCAGCGGTACTGATCGATCACGGTCTGCTGGGTGGAACTGGGTTCGCCGAGCACGTAGTGCATGTCCGGGGCGCGGAAACTGGTGGCGACGCTGCCGCGCAGCAGCAGCGTGCTCAGCGGCCGCCACTCCAGGCCGGCGCTCCAGGTGGTGTCGCGCTGGGTGCCGATCGCCGCGCCGAGGTCGCTGCCGTAGGCGCGGTAGTCGCCGTAGCGGTCGTGCCGCGCCGCCAGGCTGGCGTTGAGCGAGGACAGCAGCGGCACGTCGAACTCGATGCCGCCGGAGTAGCGCAGGCGCTCGCCGCCACCATAGTCGACCACGTCCAGCGGATAGCAGGTGTTGGCGCAGGGATCGGGTGACAGCCGGTAGCCCTGCTTGGCCACTTCGCCGACCGCGGCGAACTTGATCGGCCCGGCCCAGCCCTGCAGCAGCTCGCCGGTGATGTTGGCGCTGGCCTGGTTGACCCAGGAATCGGCACGGTTGTGCGCCTTCACCGCCAGGTCGTTGTACTGCGCGCCGGTCAGCGGCTGGTACCAGCGCGACTCGTCCAGATCGTAGATCGGCGTGCCGTCGGCGGTGCCGCCCAGTTGCGGGCCGAGGAAATAGGCGGTGGCCTTCTGCGCGTCCACGGTGCGCACGTATTCGTCCACGGTGTAGCGCGCGCGGCCCACCGCCAGTTCCCAGTCGAAGCGATCGGCGAGGCGGCCCTTGAGGCCAGCGCTCAGGTCCCAGGACAGTTCCTTGGTGGTGTTGGCCAGGTTCTTCCAGCCGCCGGATTCGAAGCGGGTGAGCTGGCGGATCGCGTACAGGTCGCGGTCGCTGCCGGTGTCGTGGAACGGGCCGAGGTAGACGTAGGGCGGGTCGTAGGTCCAGTAACCCAGGCTTTTGGTCGTGGACAGCGTGCTCCAGGCCTGCACGCCGTTGTCGAAGTCGAAGGTGCCGTACAGATACGCCGAGCCGCTGTCGCCGCCGCTGGCGGCCAGCCAGTCGGCGTAGTCGTGGGCCATGCCGCAGTAGCCACCGAGGTTGCGCACGGTGTCGCTGTTGTAGTCGTAGCTCAGCCGCTGCGCGTCGACGAACTGACCGCCGAAGCGTGCGCAGGTGCCGCTGGGCGGCGCCAGGCGCGTGTTGTTGCCGGCGTCGACCAGGCTCAGGCCGGTGAACGGATTGAAGCCGTACTTGCGCGCCTGCGCGGTCCAGTTGCTGTAGGACTCGTCGTCCTGGTCGTCCATCTTCGGCCGCTCGCCGACCGACAGCGGATCGCGCCGGGTCCACTGCAGTGCGTAGGTCAGGTTCCACGTGTCGCCGCTGCGCCCGCCGACCCAGGACAGGTCGACCACGTCGCGCCCGCCGGCGGTGGCGGTGCCGCCGCGCAGGCGCACCTGGTTGCCTTCGTAGCCTTGCTTGAGGATCACGTTGATCACGCCGGCGACCGCGTCCGAACCGTAGATGGCCGAGGCGCCGCCGGTGAGGATCTCGATGCGCTCCACCGCCGCGGAGGGGATGTTGGCGTAGTTGGCGAAGTTGCTCTCGCCGGCGTACGGCTGCGGGTAGTCGGCGACGCGGTGGCCGTTGACCAGCAGCAGGGTGCGTCCGGGGCCAAGGTCGCGCAGGCTCACCGGCGAGGCGTTGGGCGTGTGCGAGCCGTACTTGGTGTCGGCCTCGACGCTGCCCTGCTGGTTGAGCGTGCTGAGCACGTCGTAGACGGTGAGGAAACCTTCCTGCTGGATCTGCTGCGCGCTGATCGTCAGCACCGGCTCGGCGCCCTCCACCTCCGAGCGTTTGATCCGCGAGCCGGTGACCACGACCTGGCCCAGGTCGGTGGTGGCGGCGGCCTTGGGCGCGGCGGTGTCGGCGTCCTGCGCGCGCGCGTCGCTGGCGCCGTACAGCGCCAGCACGATACCGAACGCGAGGGTGGTGGATGAGCGAAGTGGCATGCGGTGTCCCCGGCAGCGGATGGAAGCAGCGCCGTGCGAACACGACCTGCGGCGCCCTCTTCGCTGCGCCGCGCCCACGACCGTGCTGCGCATGCCGCAGGCACGCGCCACCCTGCGCCGGCCGCGGCGCACAGAAGAAGACGAACATGCGGGCGTGCAGATCCCCCTGGACGCCCGTGCGTCCTAACCTGCATGGCGCTGAAAACGCTGTCAACACGCGGCTACAGCGCACTTGTAGACGATTGCGCGTTGTGCGCGATTCGCCGCGCAGCGCGTCGATTCTCGCCGTATCGCCACCGCAGGCCGTGCCAGCCGCACCTCTGGCGGAGACGCTGCTGGGCAACGATGGACTGCATGCGCATCGCGATCGCGTGCCCCTCTCACGTTGGGAGAGGGGTTGGGGCGAGGGTCCGGCGCGCAGCGTCTCGTGGTGTTTGAGGTGCATGGAGCGAAGCCTGCATTCGCATCCGTCCGGTTGGGTCACTGCCGCCTGGCACGCCTGTGCCGCGCCTCGGTCGGGAAGATCGCACAAGCCCGGCACAGGCAGCTTCCATGACCCGCTTCGCTGCTTACCGCAGCTCGGCGAGAAACGCCGTTGTCCTCGCGGGAGCGGCTTCAGCCGCGACAGGCATTCCCGGTAGCGCCTCGTCGCGGCTGAAGCCGTTCCTGCAACATGGCTCCGCCGTCTTTACCAAAGTGCCCTACAGACGCTCGGTAAAGCAGGTTCTGCCGCGGCGCGATGCGTGGATGCGCCGCGGCGTTGGCCAGGGTGCACGAACGCGCAGACAAACGCATCGGCATGCCGCCATGTCGACAGCACAAAAAAAGAGCCCCGCATCGCTGCGGGGCTCCTTTCGACTGCGTGGAACAGGTCGGCCGAGGCCGGCTGGATCAGAAATCCATGCCGCCCATGCCGCCCATGCCGCCGCCCATGCCGCCCGGAGCGGCCGGCTCTTCCTTCTTCGGGGCCTCGGCCACCATCGCTTCGGTGGTGATCATCAGGCCGGCGATCGAGGCGGCGTTCTGCAGCGCCGAACGGGTCACCTTGGTCGGATCCAGGATGCCGAACTCGACCATGTCGCCGAACTCGCCGTTGGCGGCGTTGTAGCCGAAGTTGCCGCTGCCTTCCTTGACCTTGTTGAGGATCACGGACGGCTCTTCGCCGGCGTTGGTGACGATCTCGCGCAGCGGCGCTTCCATCGCGCGCAGCGCGATCTGGATGCCGTGGGTCTGATCTTCATTGGCGCCCTTCAGCTCGCCGATCGCGCTCAGCGCGCGCACCAGCGCCACGCCGCCGCCCGGGACCACGCCTTCTTCCACCGCCGCACGGGTCGCGTGCAGGGCGTCTTCGACGCGCGCCTTCTTTTCCTTCATCTCGATCTCGGTCGAGGCACCGACCTTGATCACCGCCACGCCGCCGGCCAGCTTGGCCACGCGCTCCTGCAGCTTCTCGCGGTCGTAGTCCGAAGAGGTCTCTTCGATCTGCGCCTTGATCTGCTTGATGCGCGACTCGATCGCCGAGGTGTCGCCGGCGCCGTCGATGATGGTGGTGTTCTCCTTGGAGACCTGCACCTTCTTGGCGCGGCCCAGGTCCTTGATGGTCGCCTTCTCCAGCGCCAGGCCCACTTCCTCGGAGATCACGGTGCCGCCGGTCAGCACGGCCATGTCTTCCAGCATCGCCTTGCGACGGTCGCCGAAGCCCGGGGCCTTGACCGCCACGACCTTGACGATGCCGCGGATGGTGTTGACCACCAGGGTCGCCAGCGCCTCGCCTTCCACTTCCTCGGCGACGATCAGCAGCGGCTTGCCGGCCTTGGCCACGCCTTCCAGCACCGGCAGCAGGTCACGCACGTTGGAGATCTTCTTGTCGTGCAGCAGCACGAACGGGTCGTCCAGGTCGGCCTGCTGGCTCTGCTGGTTGTTGATGAAGTACGGCGACAGGTAGCCGCGGTCGAACTGCATGCCCTCGACCACGTCCAGCTCGTTCTCCAGGCCCGAGCCTTCCTCGACCGTGATCACGCCTTCCTTGCCGACCTTCTTCATCGCGTCGGCGATGATGTTGCCGATCGACTCGTCGGAGTTGGCGGAGATGGTGCCGACCTGGGCGATGGCCTTGTCGTCGGCGGTGGGCTTGCTGATCTTCTTCAGCTCGGCCACGGCGGCCACGACGGCCTTGTCGATGCCGCGCTTGAGGTCCATCGGGTTCATGCCGGCGGCGACCGCCTTGGAACCTTCGCGGATCAGCGCCTGCGCCAGCACGGTGGCGGTGGTGGTGCCGTCGCCGGCGTTGTCGGAGGTCTTGGAGGCGACTTCCTTCACCATCTGCGCGCCCATGTTCTCGAACTTGTCGGCCAGTTCGATTTCCTTGGCGACGGAGACGCCGTCCTTGGTGATGGTCGGGGCGCCGAAGCTCTTCTCGAGCACGACGTTGCGGCCCTTCGGGCCCAGGGTGGCCTTGACGGCATTGGCGAGGATGTTGACGCCGCGCACCATGCGCGAACGGGCGTCTTCACCGAAACGGATATCTTTGGCAGCCATGTTGAGTTACCTCGGGAATAGGGAATGGAGAACAGGGAATCGGCAGATCAAGAGCGGGCGGTCGGGACGGGACGGAAATCGCGGGCGACGAAGGCGCCTGACCGATTCCCGATTCACCATTCCCGATTCCCGCGATCGGCGGCGCTCTTAGCCGACGATCGCCAGAACGTCGTCTTCGCGCAGCACCTTGTACTCGACGCCTTCGGCCTTGTAGCTGGAACCGGCGTACTGGCCGTAGATGACCTTGTCGCCGACCTTCAGCGCCGGGGCGCGCACGCTGCCGTTGTCCAGCGGCTTGCCGGCGCCGACGGCCACGACTTCACCCTTGGTGGACTTTTCCTTGGCCGAATCCGGGATCACGATGCCGCCGGCGGAGATTTCGTCGGCTTCGATCGGCTTGACTACGACGCGGTCGTGAAGCGGCTTGATGCTCATTGAGTGAGACCTCTTAAGTGATTGATTGGTCTAGGAAAGGCCGGCGATGTTAGCACTCGCCCATGACGACTGCCAGCAACGCTCGCGAAAAAACCCGGTAGCGCCGGGATGCGCCTGATGTAGTGCCGTGGCCGGGGCTTTCAAGGGCGGGAGGCAAAAAATTTTTGCCAGGAACGTGCATTCGGTGGCAAGCAGTGACCGAATCCCGTCACAGTGTCACAGAGGCAGGCTAGGCTGAGCGCGGACCCAGGGGGGGATCCGTCACCAAAAGGAGTTGTCGATGAAGCCATCCGCCGTTGCGCTGCCGCTGGCCTGCCTGCTCGCCCTTGCCGGGCCGGCCCAGGCCGCCGTATTCATCAATGAATTGCATTACGACGATGCCACCGCCGCCGGCGACACCGGCGAAGGCGTGGAGATCGTCGCCACCGCCGGGGAGAGCCTGAGCGGCTACCGCGTCTACCTGTACAACGGCAGCAACCCGGGGTCGGCCACCGTCTACGCCAACAGCGCGGTGCCGGCCGGCAACCTGGTCAGCTGCGGCGGGCAGGTACGCATCGCCACCGTCAGCTACGCCAGCAACGGCATCCAGAACGGGCCCAACGACGGCCTGGCGCTGGTCGACGGCAACGGCAAGGTGGTGCAGTTCCTCAGCTACGAGGGCGCCATCACCGGCGGCGGCGGCCCCGCCGCGGGCATGACCAGCCAGAACCTGCCGGTCAGCGAGAGCAACAGCACCCCGGCCGGCACCTCGCTGCAGCTGCGCGGCAACGGCAGCGCCGCGGCCGACTTCAGCTGGAGCGACAGCGCCACCAGCACCTTCGGCGCCTGCAACAACGGCCAGACCTTCGCCGGCGGCGGCGGCAGCAACGCCGCGCCGACCGTGACCGCCACCACCCCGACCCAGGGCGCCACCGACTTCCCCGCCGCCGGCGACCTGGCGGTGACCTTCAGCGAGGCGGTGAGCCTGGCCAGCGGCGCGTTCGGCCTGAGCTGCCAGCAGTCCGGCAGCGTGGCGCTGACCTACCCCAGCAGCGGCACCCAGTTCGCGCTGTCCACCAACACCGCGCTGAAGGCCGGCGAGAGCTGCACCCTGAGCATCGTCGCCGCACGCGTGAGCGATGCCGACGGCGCGCATCCGGCGCAGGATCGCAGCGTCGCCTTCAACGTCGCCAGCAGCTCGGGCGGCGGCGGCAACGGCGCCGGCAGCTACTACTCGCGGGTCAACACCTCCAGCCCCAGCCAGCTGCGCTGCTCGCTGCACGAGACGATCAAGGGCCACACCGTCTATCCGTACAGCAGCAGCTCCGGCACCGACACCTGGGCCATCCTGGAGATCGCCGACGAGGATCCGAACAACAGCCAGCGCGTGCTCGACGCCTACCGCAACCGCAGCTATGCCAAGGGCACCGACCGTGCCGGCAGCGGCAGCGGCCTGAAGTACAACCGCGAGCACAGCTGGCCGAACTCGCTGGGCTTCGGCACCGCCACCGGCAACAAGGGCCTGCCCTACGCGCCGTACACCGACACCCACATGCTGTACCTGACCGACGCCACCTGGAACGCCGACCGCGGCAACAAGCCCTACGCCAAGTGCGACAGCAACTGCGGCGAGCGCGCCACCGAGGCCAACGCCGGCTTCGGCGGCGGCAGCGGCCGCTACCCGGGCAATTCCAACTGGGTGCGCACCCCGGACGGCAACAGCGGCACCTTCGAGGTGTGGGACCACCGCAAGGGCGACATGGCGCGTGCGGTGATGTACATGGCGATCCGCTATGAGGGTGGCGTGGATGCCAAGACCGGGCAGTCCGAGCCGGACCTGGAGCTGACCGACGACCGCAGCAAGATCGTCAAGACCTCGTCCTCTCCGGCCTACATGGGCCTGCTGTCGACCCTGATCGCGTGGAGCCAGCAGGACCCGCCGGACGACGCCGAGCGCGCCCGCAACGAGGTGATCTACAGCTTCCAGGGCAACCGCAACCCGTTCATCGACCACCCGGAGTGGGCGACCTCGTCGCTGTTCACCTCGGCCAAGCCGGCCAGTTGCCAGTTGCTCAACTGAGCCGTGGTGCCTCGCCCGCTGCGGCTGCAGCGGGCGGGGATTAGGGATTAGGGATTGGGGATGCGCGGCGGCCGGCCACGGACCGGCGCCGCCAAAGCGCGGCCGGCATCCCTATACTGTCGGCCGCATGTCCGCGCCCGCCCTCCGCTTGCTGCTCAGCACCTGCCCCGATCCGGCCAGCGCCGCGCGGGTCGCCCAGGCGCTGGTCGACGAACGCCTGGCCGCCTGCGTCAGCCGCCTGCCCGGCGTGCAGTCCACCTATCGCTGGCAAGGCGAGGTGGAACAGGGCGAGGAGGTGCTGCTGCTGATCAAGACCGCCGCCGACCGCCTGCCCGCGTTGCGGCAGCGGCTGTGCGCGTTGCACCCGTACGAGGTCCCCGAACTGGTCGAACTCGAGGTCGCCGGCGGCCTGCCGGCCTATCTGCAGTGGGTGCATGCCGAAACCCGTGAGGAACCGTAAGCCGATGACCCTGCTGCACCGCCTCGCCGCCCTGTGCCTGCTGGCCGTGGCCGCCTTCCCCGCCCTGGCGATCAGCGAAAAGGACCTGCTGCCGGTGGACCAGGCCTTCGCGCTGAGCGCACAGGCACCCGAACGCGGCCGCATCGCGCTGCACTGGGACATCGCCAAGGGCTACTACCTGTATCGGCACCGCATCGCGGTGAAGGTGATGGGCGGCTTCAAGCCCAACCCGACCCTGCAGTTGCCGGCCGGCCACAAGAAGACCGACCCGTACTTCGGCGAGGTGGAGACCTACCGCGACGAACTGAACGCGGTGCAGAGCGGCGTCGCCGATCCCGGCACCAGCCGCGTGCAGCTGGAGGTGCGCTACCAGGGCTGTGCCGATGCCGGCGTGTGCTATCCGCCGCAGAAGCGCCTGCTCGAGGTGACCCTGCCGGCCGCCACGGCCGCCACCGATCCCGCACCGGCACTGCCGCCGCCGACCGCAACGGGCGGGCTGCCGGGCAGTGGCCCGGGCGCCGGCAACGGCGCCAAGCCGCTGTTCGGTCCCGGCCCCGGCACCGCGGCGGTGCAGGGCCTGCCGCTGCCCTCGGACCAGGCCTTCCAGTTCGAAGCCATCGTCGGCGACGGCAATACCCTGCTGCTGCGCTTCACCCCGGCGCCCGGCTACTACCTGTATCGCGACCGCACCGCGCTGGCGCTGGAGGGCGCGCCCGGCATCCGCACCGGCATGCCGCGCTGGCCCAAGGGCAGCTCGCACCAGGACGAACACTTCGGCAACGTGGTGGTGTACTTCGACCAGACCGAGGTCACCGTGCCGCTGCAGCGCCAGCGCGCCGACGCCACCGCCGCGACCCTGGTGGCGACCTTCCAGGGCTGCCAGACCGACGGCATCTGCTACCCGCCGATGACCCGGCGGGTGAAGCTGGCGCTGCCCAAGGGCACCGTCACCCCGGCCGACCAGGCCGAGGTCAGCCCGCTGCTGGTGACGCCGCTGGACAGCCGCCAGGCCGACGCCAACGACGCGGCCGCGGCCACGGCCGCCGATGCCCTGCCGGCGACGCCGGACGCCTCGGCGCACAACGCCGCGCGCAGCGCCGCACCGCCGCCGGCCACGCAGAACCTGCTGTGGATCCTGCTGCTGGCGCTCGGCGGCGGCCTGCTGCTGAACCTGCTGCCGTGCGTGCTGCCGATCCTGTCGCTGAAGGTGCTGGGCCTGGCGCAGAGCGGCGAGAGCCGCGGCCGCGCCCGCAGCCATGCGCTGTGGTACACGCTGGGCGTGCTCGCCTCCTTCGCCGTGGTCGGCGGCATCGCCGTGGCCGCGCGCCTGCTGTGGGGCTTCCAACTGCAGCGCCCGGGCTTCGTCGCGGTGCTGGTGTACCTGATGTTCGTGGTCGGGCTGAGCCTGTCGGGGGTGTTCACCCTCAGCGCCAACCTCGGTGGCGTCGGCCAGTCGCTGTCCACGCGCAGCGGTCCGGTCGGCGACTTCTTCACCGGCGTGCTGGCCTGCGTGGTGTCCAGCGCCTGCATCGGCCCGTTCATGGGCCCGGCGCTGGGCTATGCGCTGACCGCGCCGCCGGCGATGGCGATGCTGGTGTTCCTGACCCTGGGCCTGGGCCTGGCGCTGCCGTTCCTGCTGATCGGCTTCGTGCCCTCGCTGGCCAGGCGCCTGCCCAAGCCCGGCGCCTGGATGGAAACGCTCAAGCAGGTGCTGGCGTTCCCGATGTACCTGAGCGCGATCTGGCTGCTGTGGGTGCTGGGCAAGCAGCGCGGCGTGGACGCGGTGGCGCTGCTGCTGATCGGCGCCACCCTGCTGGCGCTGGGCCTGTGGTGGTTCGAGCGCGCGCGCTGGCGCGACCACAAGACCGGCATGCGCCTGGCCGCCGTGCTGCTGCTGGCCGCGCTGGTGCCGGCCTGGGGCGTGACCCGGCTGCCGCCGCCCAGCGCCAGCGTCGAGCGCAACACCGTGGCCTATTCGCCGCAGATGCTCGACCGCCTGCGCACCGACAACCGCGTGGTGTTCGTCAACATGACCGCCGACTGGTGCGTCACCTGCAAGGCCAACGAACGCAACGTGTTCGACAGCGACGCGTTCCGCGACACCATCAAGCGGGTGGACGCGGTGTACATGAAGGGCGACTGGACCAACGAGGATCCGCGCATCAGCGCCTTCCTCGCCGAGCACAAGGCGGTGGGCGTGCCGCTGTACGTGGTCTATGGCCCTGGCGCGCCGCCGACGGTACTGCCGCCGGTGCTGAGCCAGGCGGTGGTCGAGGACGCCCTGCTGCGCGCCGCGCGATGACCCCCGCCAGCGCGCGCCTGCTGGCGGTCGCCGCGGTGGCGGCGGTGCTCGGCGTGGCGGCGGCGCACTGGTGGGAACGGCGGACGCCGGCGCTGGCCCCGGCAACGTCCGCCACGGCCAGCGGCCATGCGGCCGCGCCGCCGGTCGCCGCGGCGCGCCCGGGCGATCCTGCCCCGGCGCTGCGCCTGCCCACGCTCGACGGCGGCCACCTGACCCTGGCCCAGTTCCGCGGCCGGCCGCTGCTGGTCAACGTGTGGGCGAGCTGGTGCGAACCCTGCGTGCGCGAGATGCCGGAACTGGACCGGCTGGCGCGCGCGCAACCGAGCGACGGCCTGCAGGTGCTGGGCATCGCCCTGGACCGTGCCGAAGACGTGCGCGCCTTCCTGCAGCGGGTGCCGATCGGCTACCCGATCGCGCTGGAGACCCCGGGCCCGGCCGACGCCAGCGTGCGCCTGGGCGACACCCAGGGCCTGCTGCCGTACAGCGTGCTGATCGACGCCGACGGCCGCATCGTCAGGCAGAAGCTCGGCCCGTTCGCGCCGGGCGAAGTGGAGGGCTGGGTGGGCGGCGGCGCGCAGCCGACGCAGTAGCCGGCGAGCCAGCCGCCGATGCGCGCCCTTGTGGGAGCGACGTCCGCGTCGGCGACGCATTGCCGATGGCGCTGTCGCGACTCACCTCGCGCCTCCCAAGCGGCTTGCGGCGAACCTGCCGGGTGCACTGTGGGAGGGACGTCAGTCCCGACGCATTGCATTATCGGGAAAGCGCACTGCGGCGTCGTGAGAGTTGCCTCCCACGCCACGTCCACGCCGCACCGGATCAGTCCGCTAGAACGCCTGCAGCTGGCGTGCTTCGCCAACACTGCCATTCCCGGTCCGCACCTGCGCCAGCATCGCCAGCTCCTCGGCCAGGCGCTGCGCAGCGGTGCGCAGTTCCGGCACCGCGGTGATCTCCCACAGCACGCCACGCAGCAGCGGCCCGATGCAGTACAGCCCGGCGACCGGATGGCCGCTGCCGTCGCGCACCCGCAGGCGCTCGTCCACCTGCAGCCCCAGGCCCAGTGGATCGGCCTGCAGCAGGCCGGCGTCGCGCATCGTGGCGACCAGCGGATGGCTGGTGCGGGCGACGTCGGTGTCCAGCCCGGTGG
>CAJYQL010000092.1 GCA_913776965.1 uncultured Xylophilus sp. | reverse complement strand
TGCCCGTTCGCCAAGGGCGGCAAGGTGGGCCTGTTCGGCGGCGCCGGCGTGGGCAAGACCGTGAACATGATGGAGCTCATCAACAACATCGCCAAGGCCCACAGCGGTCTGTCGGTGTTCGCCGGTGTGGGCGAGCGGACCCGGGAAGGCAACGACTTCTATCACGAGATGGCCGATTCCGGCGTCGTGAACCTCGAGCAGCTCGAGGAGTCGAAGGTCGCCATGGTCTACGGCCAGATGAACGAGCCGCCGGGCAACCGCCTCCGCGTGGCCCTGACCGGCCTGACGATCGCCGAGTCCTTCCGCGACGAAGGCCGCGACGTGCTGTTCTTCGTGGACAACATCTACCGCTACACCCTGGCCGGTACCGAAGTGTCCGCACTGCTGGGCCGGATGCCCTCCGCCGTGGGCTACCAGCCGACGCTGGCCGAGGAAATGGGCCGCCTGCAGGAGCGGATCACGTCGACCAAGGTCGGCTCGATCACCTCGATCCAGGCCGTGTACGTGCCGGCCGACGACCTGACCGACCCGTCCCCCGCCACCACCTTCGCCCACCTGGACTCCACCGTGGTGCTGTCGCGCGACATCGCGTCGCTCGGTATCTACCCGGCCGTGGACCCGCTGGACTCCACCAGCCGCCAGCTCGACCCGAACGTCGTCGGCGAAGACCACTACGCCACCGCCCGCGCGGTGCAGGGCACCCTGCAGCGCTACAAGGAACTGCGCGACATCATCGCGATCCTGGGCATGGACGAACTGGCACCGGAAGACAAGCTGGTCGTGGCCCGCGCGCGGAAGATCCAGCGTTTCCTGTCGCAGCCGTTCCACGTGGCCGAAGTGTTCACCGGCTCGCCGGGCAAGTACGTGCCGCTGTCGGAAACCATCCGCGGCTTCAAGATGATCGTCGCCGGCGAGGCCGACCATCTGCCGGAGCAGGCGTTCTACATGGTGGGCAGCATCGACGAGGCTTTCGAGAAGGCCAAGAAGCTCGCCTGAGGACGGACCGATGGCCAACACCATTCATGTCGACGTGGTCAGCGCGGAGGAGTCGATCTTCTCCGGCGAGGCACGCTTCGTCGCGCTGCCCGGCGAGGCCGGCGAGCTCGGCATCTACCCGCGCCACACTCCGCTGATCACCCGGATCAAGCCGGGCACGGTGCGGATCGAGACGGCCGACGGCAACGAGGAATTCGTCTTCGTCGCCGGCGGCATCCTCGAAGTGCAGCCGAACGTGGTCACCGTGCTGTCCGACACCGCGATCCGCGGCAAGGACCTGGACGAGGAAAAGGCGAACAAGGCCCGTGCCGAGGCCGAGGAAGCCCTGAAGAACGCGCAGAGCGACGTGGACCTGGCCAAGGCCCAGTCCGAGCTGGCCGTGATGGCCGCGCAGATCGCCGCGCTGCGTCGCTTCCGCCAGAAGCGTTGACGCGTGCGGGCCGCCTGCGGGCGGCCCCTGCACCCTCCACGAAAGCCACCTCCGGGTGGCTTTTGTGTTTCCAGGGTGCGGTTGCGCTTTGTTCCCAGCGGGTGGTAGCCGCGGCGCAAGATGGCGGCCACGACCGACCGGAGACGACCCGCCATGCCTACCCGCCCCACCCATCCTGCGCGACCGATCCGGCTGCTGCCGGACGGGCTGCGGCTGTCCGTGGTGCCTGCGGGTCGCGCGCCGGGTGCCTGACCCGATGGACCTGATCGTCGCCCGGCCCGAGGGCCTGTACTGCCCGCCCGGCGATTTCTATATCGACCCGTGGCGGCCGGTGGAGCGCGCCGTCATCACCCACGCCCATTCCGACCACGCCCGCACCGGCCATGCGCATTACCTGGCGCACACCGACAGCGAAGGCACGCTGCGCGCCCGGCTCGGCGCCGATATCGCGCTGCAGACGCTGCCGTATGGCGAAGCGATCGAACACCACGGCGTGAAGGTGTCGCTGCATCCGGCGGGTCATGTGCTCGGTTCGGCGCAGGTGCGGCTCGAGCACGGCGGCCGGGTCTGGGTCGCATCGGGTGACTACAAGCTGGAGGACGACGGCACCTGCACGCCGTTCGAGCCGGTGCGCTGCGACACCTTCATCACCGAATCGACCTTCGGCCTGCCGATCTACCGCTGGCCGTCGCAGCCGGTGCTGTTCGCCGACATCGACGCCTGGTGGCGGGCCAACGCCGTGGCGGGCCGCGCCTCGGTGCTGCTCGGCTACAGCTTCGGTAAGGCGCAGCGGATCATCCACGGCGTCGATGCGAGCATCGGGCCGATCATCGTGCACGGCGCGGTGGAGCCGCTCAACGCGGTCTACCGCGCCGCCGGCGTGGCGCTGCCGCCGACCCACCGCGTGACCGATCCGGGCGTCGATGCCGCCATGCTGCGCACCGCGCTGGTCGTCGCGCCGCCGTCGGTCCAGGGCACACCGTGGCTGCGGCGCTTCGGCGCGTATTCCGACGCCTTCGCCAGCGGCTGGATGCAGCTGCGCGGCACCCGCCGCCGGCGCGGTGTGGACCGCGGCTTCGTGATGTCGGACCATGCCGACTGGCCCGGCCTGCAGAAGGCGATCGGCGCGACCGGCGCGGAGCGGGTGTTCGTTACCCACGGCAGCATCGCGGTACTGGTGCGCTGGCTGCGCGAGAACGGCCTGGACGCCCAGGGCTTCAAGACCGAGTACGGCGACGAGGACGACGAGGCGGCACGCCCGTCCGCCCCTGCCGACGTGGGCGACGGCCCTAGTGCCGGCGATCCGCCGCCGGTCGCCCAGCCGGGCGGCGACGCGTCGCCGGTCGAATCGGAGCCCGCTCCGGACGCCACCGCGACCGCACCCGACGAGCCGGGCGGCGCGGTCGCCGACTTGGCGGCCGCCGGCGACCGGGCCGATCCCCGCCATGCCGCCGCCGCCCCGACTTCCTCTGCCACCGCCCCCCCGCGGCGACCGCGCACCCGTCGATGAAGGCCTTCGCCGCCCTCTACCGCGCGCTGGATGCCACCACTTCCAGCCTCGCCAAGCAGGCCGCGCTGCAGCAGTACCTGCAGGCCGCGCCGCCGGCCGATGCCGCCTGGGCGATCTATTTCCTCGCCGGCGGCAAGCCGCGCCAGCTGGTGCCGAGCCGTCTGCTGCGCGAGATCGCACGCGATGCGGCGGGCCTGCCGGAATGGCTGTTCGACGAGAGCTACGACGCGGTCGGCGACCTGGCCGAGACCATCGCGCTGCTGCTGCCGCCCCCGACCGAGGCGCACGACCTGCAGCTGGCGCAGTGGATGGAGCAGCACCTGCTGCCGCTGCGCAAGACGCCGCCTGAGGCGCTGCCCGGCGTGCTGCGCGCGCAGTGGGCGCAGCTCGATCCGGCCGACCGGCTGGTGTATTTCAAGCTGATCACCGGCAGTTTCCGCGTCGGCGTGTCGCGGCTGCAGGCGACCCAGGCGCTCGCGGCGGTGAGCGGGGTGGACGCCAAGCAGATCGCGCAGCGCCTGATCGGCTACACCCACATCGGCGGCCAGCCGACCGCGGCCGACTACGCGCGGCTGATCGCGCCGGTGTCCGACGACGAACAGACGCGCCGCACCAGCGGCCATCCGTACCCGTTCTTCCTCGCCCATCCGCTGAACCTGCCGGTGGAGCGCTTCGACGAGGCGGTCGGGCCGCCCGGCGACTGGCAGATCGAATGGAAATGGGACGGCATCCGCGCCCAGCTGGTGCGCCGGGCGGGCCAGGCCTGGGTCTGGTCGCGCGGCGAGGAGCTGGTGACCGACCGGTTTCCGGAACTGCAGACGCTCGGCATGGCGCTGCCCGACGGCACCGTGGTGGACGGCGAGATCGTCGTCTGGCGGGACGGGCGCGCCCAGCCGTTCGCCGAACTGCAGCGCCGTATCGGCCGCAAAACGCTCGGCGCCAAGCTGCTGCGCGAGCTGCCGGTCGTTCTGCTCGCCTACGACCTGCTGGAGCAGGACGGCGAGGACCTGCGCACGCATCCTCAGCACGAGCGCCGCGCGCGGCTCGACGCGCTGCTGGCTGCGCTCGACCATCCGACCCTCGTCGCCAGCCCGCTGCTGCACGGCGACAGCTGGCAGGCGCTGGCGGTCCAGCGCGAGCAGGCCCGGTCGCTCGGGGTGGAGGGGATGATGCTGAAGGCACGCGCCGCGCAGTACGGCGTCGGCCGGACCAAGGACGTCGGCACCTGGTGGAAATGGAAGATCGACCCGCTGTCGATCGACGCGGTGCTGATCTACGCCCAGCGCGGCCACGGCCGGCGCGCCAGCCTGTACAGCGACTACACCTTCGCGGTGTGGGACGGCCCGCCCGGCGCCGAAAATCGCGCGCTGGTGCCGTTCGCGAAAGCGTATTCCGGCCTGACCGACGCCGAGATGGGCCGGGTCGACGCGGTGATCCGCAAGACGACCGTCGAGAGCTTCGGCCCGGTGCGCAGCGTGAAACCGACGCTCGTCTTCGAACTCGGCTTCGAGGGCATCGCCCGCAGCGGCCGGCACAAGAGCGGCATCGCGGTGCGCTTCCCGCGGATGCTGCGCTGGCGCGAGGACAAGCCGGTGGAGGAAGCCGACACGCTCGACACGCTGGCGGCGCTGCTGCCGCACTCGGACCCGTGACGATGGCGTTTGCTCCTGAAAAGATAGCTGTTCGCGCAGATGTGGCGTGTGCAGGAGCCGGATTTCCTTCTGAAATTCTATTCGACGCCCCTATCGGTGCCGGCGCTGGTACCTGTACCGGTGCCGATGCCGCAGCCGCAGCCGCAGCCGGTGCCGTCACCCGCCGCGCCAGCCGCCCCCGATGAAAGGCAGCCCCGCCGCCCGCGCCGTCGCCGACTGGTTCGCTGGCCGGGGCTGGAAGCCGTTCCCGTTCCAGAAGCAGGTCTGGAAGGCGATGGCCGAGGGCCGCTCCGGCCTGCTGCATGCCACCACCGGCGCCGGCAAGACCTACGCGGTCTGGCTCGGCGCGCTGCAGGCCTTCGCCGCGATCCCGCCGCCGGCCGAGCCGCCGCCCAGCGCCCGCCGCCGTGCGGTGCCGCCGGGCGTGCCGCTCACCGTGCTGTGGATCACGCCGATGCGGGCGCTCGCCGCCGACACGCTCAAGGCGCTGCAGGCGCCGCTCGACGCGCTCGCGCCGGTGCATGCCGGCCTGGCGCGCTGGACGGCCGGCGCGCGCACCGGCGACACCGCGGGCGCCGAACGCAGCGCGCAGACCCGCCGGCTGCCGACGGTGCTGGTCACCACGCCCGAGAGCCTGTCGCTGCTGCTCACCCGCGCCGACGCGCAGGAGGTGCTCGGTACCGTGCAGCTCGTCGTCGCCGACGAATGGCACGAGCTGATCGGCAACAAGCGCGGCGTGCAGCTGCAGCTGGCGCTGGCCCGGCTGCAGGGCTGGAGCCCGGCCCTGCGCATCTGGGGCATGTCGGCCACGCTCGGCAACCTGTCGGAGGCGATGGACACGCTGCTCGGCCACGGCGACGGCGTGATGGTGCAGGGCAAGGTCGAGAAGCGGCTGGTGGTGGACACGCTGCTGCCCGACCGGTCCGAGCGCTTCAGCTGGGCCGGCCACCTCGGCCTGCGCATGCTGCCGCAGGTGGTGCAGGCGCTGGAGGAGACGACGACCGCGCTGGTCTTCGTCAACGTGCGGTCGCAGGCGGAGCTCTGGTACAAGGCGATCCTCGACGCGCGGCCCGACTGGGCCGGTTCACTGGCGATCCACCACGGCTCGCTCGACCGCGGCGTGCGCGAATGGGTCGAGGCGGGGCTGAAGGCCGGCTCGCTGCGCGCGGTGGTCTGCACCAGCAGCCTGGATCTGGGCGTCGATTTCCTGCCGGTCCAGCGGGTGCTGCAGATCGGCTCGCCCAAGGGCGTGGCACGGCTGCTGCAGCGCGCAGGCCGTTCGGGCCATGCGCCGGGGCGGCCGTCGCGCATCACCCTGGTCCCCACCCACACACTGGAACTGGTCGAGGCCGCCGCCGCCCGCGCCGCGGTGCAGGCCGGCGAGGTCGAGATGCGCAGCAGCCCGCGCCGGCCGGTCGACGTGCTGGTGCAGCACCTGGTGACGGTCGCGCTCGGCGGCGGCTTCGTGCCCGAGGCGCTCTACGACGAGGTGCGTCGCACCGCCGCCTACCGCGACCTGCCGGCGGAGATCTGGCAGTGGTGCCTGGACTTCGTGCGGCACGGCGGCGCGTCGCTGCAGGCGTACCCCGACTACCGCCGGGTGGTGCCGGACGAGGAGGGCATCTGGCGCGTGCCCGATGCCCGCCTGGCACGCCGCCACCGCGCCAACATCGGCACCATCGTCAGCGACGCCACCATGGCGGTGCAGATACAGCACGGCGCCCGGCTCGGCACGATGGAGGAGAGCTTTCTCGCCCGCCTGTCGCCCGGCGACTGCTTCGTCTTCGCCGGCCTTGTGGTGGAGATGGTCGAGATCCGCGACATGACCGCGTATGTGAAACGCGCCGGCCCCAAGCGGCCGACCGTGCCGCGCTGGGGCGGCAGCCGCATGCCGCTGTCCACCGTGCTGGCCGACTTCACCCTGCGCCAGCTGGCCCTCGCCGACGACCACCGCTTCGCCAGCCCCGAGATGCGCGCGGTAAGGCCGCTGATGGAGGTGCAGCAGCGCTGGTCGGCCATCCCCACGCCCGGCACGCTGCTGGCCGAGACGCTGCGCACCCGCGAGGGCTGGCACCTGTTCCTCTATCCCTTCGCCGGCCGCCACGCCCATCTCGGCTTGGCCAGCCTGTTCGCCCTGCGCGGCGCGCCAGGCGAGATCGGACGAGCACACGTCTGAACT
>CAJYQL010000091.1 GCA_913776965.1 uncultured Xylophilus sp. | reverse complement strand
TCAACGCCATCGAGGTGTTCTGCTCGGCCAGCAGGAAGGTGACCCGCTCCTTCTGGTTCAGGTCCTTCACGATCTCGAAGACCTCCTCGACGATCTGCGGCGCGAGGCCCATCGACGGCTCGTCGAGCAGCACCATGCGCGGGTTGGCCATCAGCGCCCGGCCGATCGCGCACATCTGCTGCTCGCCGCCCGAGGTGTAGGCGGCCTGGCTGGTGCGCCGGGTCTTGAGCCGCGGGAAATAGGTGTAGACCTTCTCCAGGTTGGCTGCCACCTCGGCCCGGTCGTGGCGGGTGTAGGCGCCGGTGAGCAGGTTCTCCTCGATCGTCAGGTGGGCGAAGCAGTGCCGGCCCTCCATCACCTGCACCACCCCGCGGTCCACCAGCGCGGCGGGCGAGAGCTTCTCGATCCGCTCGCCGCGCAGCCGGATCGCGCCCTTGGTCACCTCGCCGCGCTCGCCCTCCAGCAGGTTGGAGATCGCGCGCAGCGTGGTCGTCTTGCCCGCGCCGTTGCCGCCGAGCAGCGCGACGATCGCACCCTCGGGCACCGCGAGCGACACGCCCTTCAGTACCAGGATCACGTGGTGGTAGATCACTTCGATGCCGTTGACGTCGAGCAGTGGCGCGGCGGCATCGCCGGCGGGGATGGTGGCGGCCATGGCGTCAGGAGCAGGAACGAGGGGTGACGTTCTTGTCCTTGGCGTACTTGGCCGAGAACTCCTTGACCAGCGGGTCGATGTGGGTCTTGTCGGCCTGGTACCAGTCGGACTTGATCTCCCACTTGCCGCCGTCCCACTGCACGATGCGCGCCCAGTCGGTGCCCATGTGGTTCTGGCAGGAGGTCTTGATCGGCCGCATTACCTCGCCGAAACCGAGCGCCTTCAACTTGTCGGCGGTGAGGTCCAGGTTCTCGTAGCCCCAGCGCACCTGCTCGGGCGTCAGCGTCTTGCCCTTGCCGTAGCGCTCCTGCGCGGCGCGGATGGCTTCCACCTGCAGCATCGAGATCATCATGCCGCGTGTGTGCGCCAGCGTGCCGACGCTCGTCGCCGGGCCGCTGCCCTGGTTCTTGTCGTAGACGAACTTCTTCAGGTCGTCGTGGACCTTGTCCTTGGCCGCGCTGTTGTGGATGGTGATGGCGTTGTAGCCCTTCGCACCCGCACCGATGTCCTTCACGTCGTGGTCGGAACCGGCCCACCAGATGGCATAGATCTTCTCGCGCGGATAGCCGCTCGCCTGCGCCTCGCGGATGCCGGCGGGCGTCATCACGCCGGCCGACCAGAACAGCACGTAGTCCGGCCGCTGCTGGCGGATCTGCAGCCAAGTGGACTTCTGCTCCACGCCGGGCGGCGTGACCGGGAACAGGCTCAGCTCGAAACCGTCGGCCACGGCTTTCTTCTGCAGCAGCGGGATCGGCTCCTTGCCGTAGGGGCTGTCGTGGTAGACCAGCGCGATCTTCTTGCCCTTCAGGCTGCCCTTCTCCTTCTTCGCGATGTCCTGCAGCATCACGTCGGCGGCGGTCCAGTAGGTGCCGAGCAGGGGGAAATTCCACTGGAACACGGTGCCGTCGACCGACTGCGACAGGCCGTAGCCGGGCGTCTCGATCGACACCTTGTCGTTGTAGGCCTTGTCGGTGACCGCGAAGGTGATGCCGGTGGACTGCGGATCGAAGCCCGAGGCGCCGGTGCCCTTGCCCTTTAGGCGTTCGTAGCACTCCACGCCCTTGGCCGCGTCGTAGGCGGTCTCGCATTCCTCGAACGACAGCTTCACGCCGTTGACGCCGCCGTCGCGGGCGTTGATCAGCTTCAGGTAGTCCTGCTTGCCGTCGGCCCAGGGAATGCCCAGCGGCGCGAACTGGCCGGTGCGGTAGACCAGCAGCGGGATGAACTGCTCGTTGGCCGCCTGCGCCTGCGCGAGGGTGGACGTGGCGAGCGCCGAGAGTCCGGCAGCGGCCACGGCCGCAGCGAGCGCGATCTTCTTGAGTTGCATGGCGAGTCTCCTGGTTATGTGCGCCGCGCAGGGCGGTGCTGGGTTGAAAGCGGGGGAAATCGGTGCGGGATCAGTGGGGGAAGGGCCAGAGTCGCAGCTTTTGGCGGGCGGTGGACCACAGCCGCGCCAGGCCGTGCGGCTCGACGATCAGGAAGAACACAATCAGCGCGCCGAAGATCATGTGCTCCAGATGCGAGGCGGTGGCGGTCGAGATCGACAGGCCCAGCCAGTGCGGCACGTAGTTCAGGAACAGCGGCAGCAGCACGATGAAGGCCGCGCCGAAGAAGCTGCCGGCGATCGAGCCGAGCCCGCCGATGATGATCATGAACAGCAGCTGGAACGACTTGTCGATGCCGAATGCCGCCGGCTCCCAGGCGCCCAGGTGCACGAAGCCCCACAGCGCGCCGGCCACGCCGACGATGAAGCTGCTGACCGCGAAGGCGGTGAGCTTGGCGTACACCGGCCGGATGCCGATCACCGCGGCCGCCACGTCCATGTCGCGCATCGCCATCCATTCGCGGCCGATCGCGCCGCGCACCAGGTTCTTCGCGAGCAGCCCGAACGCCACGACCAGCGTGAGGCACAGCAGGTACTTCTGCACCGGCGTATCGAAGGTGTAGCCGCCGATCTGCAGCGTGCCGACGCTCACCGAGCCGGACGACGAATCGTTGGTCACCCACTTCACCCGGTTGGTGAACCAGTCGACGAAGAACTGCGCGGCGAGCGTGGCGACCGCCAGGTAGAGGCCGCGGATGCGCAGCGACGGAATGCCGAACAGCACGCCGGCCACCGTGGCCGCCAGCCCGCCGCCGAGCAGCGCCAGCAGCAGCGGCATGCCCTCGATCCGCGCCTGCAGGTTGTAGGCCGCGTACGCGCCCACCGCCATGAAGGCTCCGGTGCCGAGCGAGATCTGGCCGCAGTAGCCGACCAGGATGTTGAGGCCGATCGCCGCCATCGACAGGATCAGGAACGGCGTGATGACCGCGCGGAAGGCGTAGTCGCTCGCCAGCATCGGCACCGCGACGAAGGCGAGGGCGGCGAGCGCCAGCATCGCCCAGCGGTCCTGCGCCACCGGGAACAGCGCGAGGTCGGCGCGGTAGCTGCTCTTGAACTGGCCGTTTTCACGATAGAACATGGCTCGGGCCCCTCACACGCGATCAATAATTTTGTCGCCGAACAAACCCTGCGGCCGCACCAGCAGGAAGCCCAGCGCCAGCACGTAGGCGAACCAGTTCTCGATGCCGCCGCCGACGAAGGGGCCGAGGTAGATCTCCGACAGCTTCTCGCCCACGCCGATGATCAGCCCGCCCAAGATCGCACCCGGCACCGAGGTCAGGCCGCCCAGGATCACCACCGGGAACGCCTTGAGCGCCACCAGCGAGATCGAGAACTGCACGCCGAGCTTGGAGCCCCAGATCACGCCCGCCACCAGCGCGACGATGCCGCCGACCGACCAGACGATCACCCAGATGCGCGACAGCGGGATGCCGATGGACTGCGCCGCCTGGTGGTCGTCGGCCACCGCGCGCAGCGCCCGGCCGGTGCGGGTCTTCTGGAAGAAGAGTGTCAGCGTGGCGACCAGCAGCGCGGCGATGAAGGCGGCGTACAGGTCTTCCTTCGACAGCAGCAGGCCGCCGTCGAACACGTTCTCCAGCACCATCATCGGATCCTTCGGCATGCCGATGTCGATCTTGTAGGTGGCGCTGCCGAACAGCAGCTGGCCGGCACCGTCGAGGAAGTAGCTGATGCCGAGCGTCGCCATCAGCAGCGTGATGCCTTCCTGGTTCACCAGCCGGCGCAGCGCCAGCCGCTCGACCAGCCAGGCGACCGCCACCATCGTCAGCACCGCGCCGGCGAAGGCGAGCAGGTTGGCGAGCAGCGGGTTGTCGAAGCCAAACCACTTCGGGAACCACTCGGCATAGCGCGCCATCGCGAGCGCCGCGAACAGCACCATCGCGCCCTGCGCGAAATTGAACACGCCCGAGGCCTTGAATATGAGCACGAAGCCGAGCGCGACCAGCGCGTAGAGCATGCCGGCCATCAGGCCACCGAACACCGTTTCGAGGAAAAATCCCATGTCTGTTCCCGTCCTGGTGTCAGTGCCCGGCGCCGAGGTAGGCGCGGATCACGTCGGGGTTCTGGCGCACGGCATCGGGCGTGCCATCGCCGATCTTCTTGCCGTAGTCGAGTACCACGACGCGGTCGGAGATGTCCATCACCACGCCCATGTCGTGCTCGATCAGCACGATGGTGGTGCCGAATTCGTCGTTCACGTCGAGGATGAAGCGGCACATGTCCTGCTTCTCCTCCACGTTCATGCCGGCCATGGGCTCGTCGAGCAGCAGCACCTGCGGCTCCATGGCCAGGGCCCGGCCCAGGTCCACGCGCTTTTGCAGGCCGTAGGGCAACTGGCCCACGGGCGCCTTGCGCCAGGCCTGGATCTCCAGGAAGTCGATGATGCGCTCGACCACTTCGCGGTGACGGATCTCCTCGGCCACCGCCGGCCCCAGTCGCAGGGCCTGCATCAGCAGGTTGCTGCGGATCTTCAGGTTGCGGCCGGACATGATGTTGTCGAGCACGCTCATGCCCTTGAAAAGCGCCAGGTTCTGGAAGGTGCGCGCCACGCCCATCTCGGCCACCTGGCGGCTGTTCATGTGCGCGAAGGTCTTGCCCCGGAAGGTGATGGAGCCTTCCTGCGGCGCATAGACGCCGTTGATGCAGTTGAGCATCGAACTCTTGCCGGCGCCGTTCGGGCCGATGATGGAGCGGATCTCGTGCTCGCGCACGTCGAACGAGATGTCGGTGAGCGCCTTCACCCCGCCGAAGCGCAGGCTGATGTTGCGCACGTCGAGGATCACGTCGCCGGTCTTCTTGTGGGGAGTGGTCATGGCGTTGTACGTTGCGCTGCGGCGCGGGGTCAGGCGGCCTGCCGCACGGGCGGGAAGGTCTTCGCGTCCTCGATGCGCAGCGTGGCGCTCACGCGGCCCGTGCGCCCGTCCTCGAACTTCACCTGCGTCTCGATGAACTGCTCCGTGCGGCCCGCGTAGAGCGCATCGACCAGCACGCCGTACTTGTCGGCGATGAAGCCGCGGCGGACCTTGTTGGTGCGCGTGAGCTCGCCGTCGTCGGCGTCCAGCTCCTTGTGCAGCACCAGGAAGCGGGCGACCTGGCTGCCCGCGAGCAGGCCGTCGGCCGCGAGGTCGGCGTTCACCTTCTCCACGCAGTCGCGGACCAGCGCCAGCACCTCGGGCTTGGCCGCGAGGTCGGTGTAGCCCGCGTACGGCAGGTTCTGCCGCTCCGCCCAGTTGCCCACCGCCTCGAAATCGATGTTGATCAGCGCGCAGACCTTGTCGCGGCCATTGCCGAGCGCCACGGCTTCCTTGATGTGCGGGAAGAACTTGAGCTTGTTCTCCACGTACTTGGGCGCGAACATCGCTCCGTCGTGCGCGCCGCCCGCGAGGCGCCCCACATCCTTCACGCGGTCGATGATCTTGAGCTGACCGCTCGCGTCCAGGAAACCCGCATCGCTCGTGCGGTACCAGCCGTCCGGCGTGAGCACTTCCGCCGTCGCCTCGGGGTTCTTGTAGTAGCCGCGCAGCAGGCCCGCGGACTTCACGAGGATCTCGCCGTTGCCGTCCACCTTGATCTCCACCCCGCGGATCGGCACGCCCACGGTGTCGGCATGCACCGCGTCGTCGGGCTGCAGGCACACGAACACCGCCGTCTCGGTGGAGCCGTAGAGCTGCTTGAGGTTGATGCCGATCGAGCGGTAGAACGTGAACAGGTCCGGCCCGATCGCCTCGCCGGCCGTGTAGGCCACGCGCACCCGCGAGAAACCCAGCGTGTTGCGCAGCGGGCCATAGACCAGCAGGTCGCCCGCCGCGTAGCGCAGCCGGTCCCACCAGCCCACCGCCTGGCCGCTCTGCAGCGCCGGGCCCACGCGGCGCGCATGCGCCATGCAGGTGCGGAACAGCCAGCGCTTGAAGGCGCCCGCGTCCTCCATGCGGATCGTCACGCTGGTGAGCAGGCCTTCGAAGATGCGCGGCGGCGCGAAGTAGTAGGTGGGCCCGATCTCCTTGAGGTCGATCGACACCGTGGCCGCCGACTCGGGGCAGTTCACCACGTAGCCGCAGGCCAGCCACTGCGCATAGCTGAAGATGTTCTG
>CAJYQL010000090.1 GCA_913776965.1 uncultured Xylophilus sp. | reverse complement strand
ATCGACGGGCTGGACAAGATCCAGCAGCTCGCTGCCACGGAAACCGTGGCGGACCTGCAGTCGGCGCGCACGCGGGGCGCGCTGGGCGAGATCGAGGCGCTCGAGCAGGTGGCGGCCGCCGAGATCGCGTCACTGCGCGCCACGAAGGTGTCGCAGGAGGAGAAGCTGGCCATCTACCTGAAGATGGACAAGGGCACCAAGAGTGCCGCGGCCGAGCGCGCCAAGATCGCCGAGCAGGACGAGAAGATCGCCTCCCGCGAGAAGCAGCTGAATCGGGACCTGCAGGACCTGTATGCGTCCAGCAGCGCGGAAATCGAGAAGCGCTACGAGTCGCGCCTGCAGGAGACCGCCGCCGCCCAGCAGTCGGTGCGCGACCTAGAGTTCGAGGCCTCGACCATCGGCAAGACCGCCGCGGAGGTGCGCAAGCTGGAACTGGCGCGCGCCGACGAGCTGGCGCGCCAGAAGGAAAAGCGCGCCGAGACCCTGGCATCCATCCCCGGCTACGAAGCCGAGGCCGAAGAACTGCGCAAGCAGGCCGCGCTGATCCGCGAGATCGCCGGCCGGAAGGGCCAGAACGCGATCGCCCAGGAGGCCGCGGCCGAGTGGAAGACCTTCACCACCTCGCTCTACAACGGCCTGACCGATAGCCTTTTCCGCTCGTTCGAGGCCGGCGGCAAGTTCTTCTCGACGTTCTGGCAGGGCGTGAAGAACACCCTGAAGACCACTGTCCTGAAATTCGCGATCCAGGGCGTCTTGGGTGTCGCCGGCTCGGCTGTAGGGCTCGGGAACGCGGTGGCTGGTGCGCCCGGGTCCAGTGCGATGGGTCTGCTCAACACGGGCAGCAACCTCTACAGCGCCTACAACGGCGTCAATACCGCCTACACCCTCGGGTCGCAGGTCGCCGGCGGCAGCATGTCGGTCGCCAACGCCGCCGGCACTATCTACGGCAACGCCACCGGCGCCGGGCTCGACGGCCTGCTCGCCGCGAATGGCGCGTATGGCACTGCGGGCAGCGGCTTCATGAGCACGATCGTGCAGGCTGCTCCCTGGGTGGCCGCGGCAGCCGTTGCCCTCAACGCCTTCGGCGCCTTCCGCTCCGAGACCATCAGCGACACCGGCATCCGCGGCACGCTGGGCAAGGGCAGTACCTCGCTCGAGAATTTCACCGAGTGGCGCGAGGGCGGAACGCTGTTCGACGGCTCCAGCTACACCCGCCGCTACAGCGACATCGCCGCCGGCCAGGAAGCGGCCATCGGCAAAGCCGTCGACGCCGTCTACGCGAGCGTGGGCGAGCAGGTCAAGGCGCTGGGCTTCAGCGCGGCCAACATCGATGCCTACACCCAGGCCATCGACCTGTCGACCAAGGGCCTCAACGCCGAGCAGGCGCAGGCCAAGTACGCTGCCGAGTTCCAGCGGCTGGCCGACAACCTGACCAATCAGGTGATCGGGACCGTCGAAGAGTCTTTCGTGAACATCACGGTGTCGGGCCGCGGCCTGACCGAGCAGCTGGAGTCGATCGCCTCGGGCATCCGCGGCATGGATGGCGTCACCGACGCGATGGTCTCCGGGCTGGTGGACTTCTCGGCCGTCTACGGGCAGGTCCGCAAGCTGACCGCCGAGCAGACCACGGCACTGCAGGCCCAGCTCGACGCGCTCGCCGCGGTGCTGCCGGCCGGCTCCCTGTTCGCCGGCACCGTCGACGAGATCCGCAAGTCCATCGAGGCGAGCGGCGCCACCGGCACGCGGATGGTGTCGGTCCTCACGCAGTACGCGAAAGAGGGAGAGACCACCAGCCAAACGCTCGGCCGCATGGGCACCGCGCTGATGCAGGTCAACGGCCTGCTGGTCCAACTGCACGGCACCGCGCTGGCGCTGTCGCTCGCCAGCGGCGATGCCGCCTCCAAGCTGCTCGATGCGGCCGGCGGCGTCGACAACCTCGCCGCGCTCTCGAGGGGCTACTACGACGCGATCACGTCAGACGCGCAGAAGCAGGCCGATGCACTGGCCCGCGTCGGCGCCGTCATCAATGCGGCCGGCTTCAACCTGGGCGTCGAGCGCACGCCGGACGCGCTCAAGGCGGAGTACGACCGGGTGCGCCTCGCGCAGGACCTGAGCACCGAGTCGGGCCGCAGGCTCTACCTGCAGCTGCTCCAGACCGCGCCCGAATTCGCAGAGCTGGCCGACCAGCTGTACGGCGCCACGGTCGCCGCCACCTCTTCAGCGGTAGCCGAGACCGACCTGGCCGCCCGGCGCGCGGCCCAGCTCGACACCCTGCGCAAGGTAGAGGCGGCCGCGCAGGGCACGACGGCGCAGGCGCTCGCCGGCGTGGAGCGTGCGGTGGCCGCCGAGCGGACGGCCGCGTCGGCGATCTTCGACGCACGGGCAGCGGCCGCATCCACAGCTATCGACACGATCAGCGCATCGGTCGGCCGGCTTTCCAGCGCGAGCAGCAAGCTGCGTTCGGTGGTCGCCCAGTTCACCACCGATCAGACCCTCGGCCTGACCCGTGCGGAGGCGAGCGGCCAGCTGTCGGCCGCCCTGGCCGCCGCCCGCGCCGGCGCCACGGTGGACGCCGACAAGATCGGCAATGCCCTGTCGGTGATTGCGCGCTCGGGCGCCGGCCAGTACACCAGCTTCGTCGACTACGCCCGCGACTTCGACGAGCAGGCGGCCAAGGTCGGCGAGCTCGCCAACCTGACCGACGCGCAGCTGTCCGTAGAAGAGCGCAGCTTGGATATCGCCCGCGACCAGCTGAAGGCGATCGAGGCCGCCCGGCGCGACGAGATGGCGCGGCTCGACGGCATCCTCGAATCGGCGAAGGCCCAGGTCGATGCGATCAACGGGCTGAACACCTCGACCCTGTCAGTGATCAGTGCGCTGTCCACCCTGGCGGCGGCCCTACAGGCCCAGCAGGTGGCGAAGCAGGCCGTCGTGAAGGCGGGCGGTGCGACCAACCCAGGTATCACCGGCGCCGACATTCGCGACTACGTCTACAACGGCGCCGACCGCACGGTGAGCGAGAACGCCTGGTACATGGACGTCTACAACCGGGCGGTGGCCGAGGGCGTCGGCAGCGCCCAGCTGGCCGACGCCATGAAGGACGCCGGCTGGACCCAGCAGACCATCCTCGACTGGACGGCCTCGCAGGGTCTGAAGCCATTCGCCGCCGGCGGCGCGTTCGCGCACGGCGTGGTCAGCAGCCCGACGGCCTTCGACATGGGTCTGATGGGCGAGGCAGGCCCGGAGGCGATCCTGCCGCTCGCGAACGTGGGCGGTCGGCTGGGCGTCCGGTCGCTGGGCGGCGCCGGCGTGGACCTCAGCGCCCTGGTCGAAGAGATGCGCGAGCTGCGTGCCGACGTGGTGGCGGCCGTGCAGCTGCTGCGTGCGGCTAACAGTGCGGAGAACCTGGGCATCGCGCAGGCGCTGAACCGCACGGAATTCATCCTCAAGAAGTTCGACGTCGCCGGCATGCCGCCGGTGCGCCAACCGGTGGCCACCCCATGAGCGCGCGCATCGTTCCCCGCATCGCCATCATCAACGCCATGCTGGTCTCGACCAACGTCGACGGCACCGGCGACCCGGCCGCCTACGCCGCCGGCACGACCTACGGACAGGACACGGCCGCGGTGCCCGTCATGGTGCAGGACCCGGTCACGCACCTGGTCTACCGCTCGCGGGTGGCCAACAACACCGGTAACACGCCCGCCACCTCGCCGACACAGTGGCAGGTGGTCGGCTTCACCAACGCCTGGCGGATGTTCGGCACCCGCACCAGCGTGCAGACCGCCCGCGCCGAGGTGATCGACGTGCAGCTCAAGGTCGGCGAGCCGATCGATTCGCTCACGCTGCTTAATACCGACGCGACCCTGGTGCAGGTCACCCAGACCGATCCGGTCGACGGCGTGGTGTTCGACACCACATACTTGATGGTCGATACCGAGGTGGCGGACTACGACGAGTATTTCTTCAGCCCTGTCGTTACCCGCGACCGGTTGCTGGTGACGGGCCTGGCGCCGTATGCCAGCAGCACGATCCGCCTGCAGATCAAGAAACCCGGCGGCACCGCGGCCTGTGCGGCGTGCTTGGTGGGCCTGAGCCAGTACGCCGGTCAGGCGAAGTGGGGGATCGAGATGGGCATCGACGACTTCAGCCTGAAGAACGTCAGCCAGTACGGCGAGGCCGCGCTGCAGCCCGGCGACTACGCCGACAACCTGAACCTGACCGCGTACGTGCCGAGGGCCCGCAGCACCGCCTTCGCCGCGCTGCTGAAGCGCCAACGCGCCAAGCCGCTGCTGATCGTCGGCGACGACACGCTGCCCGACACGGCCCTCTACGGCTGGATCGAGAGCTGGCGCCGCACCTTCGAGTACCTGCAAGAAGACGTCTACACCCTGTCGTTCAAAGGACTGACCTGATGCCATTCACCAATCCCCCCAGTCCGCCGCCTGAAGCACCCGCGGCACCCGTGCGCGGCACCGCGCCTTTCGCCGCGCGCGTAGACGCCTTCCTCGGCTTCATTACCCAGTTGCGCGCCTGGCTGGCCGGGTTCGTCACCTGGGCCAACACCAACCTGACCGAGCTGTGGGCCGTATACCAGGACGTGACAAACAAGGCCGGGCAGGTCAATTCCGACGCCCAAGCGGCGGCAGCATCAGCGCTCGCGGCCACGAATACCGTGGGCGACTTCCCGAAGCGGTACCTCGGTCCAAAGGCGGCCGACCCGACGACCGACAACGCGGGTCAGCCGCTGGCCGTCGGGGCGCTCTACTGGAACACGCCGACCGGCCAACTGCGTGCATGGAGCGGCGCCGCCTGGGCGGTGAGCTATCTACCTGTCGGCGACTACCTGACCAAGGCGGGCGGGACGCTCACGGGTGCGCTCAACGAGGCCCGAGGTGCCAGCATCCCCAGCGCGGCCACACTCGACCTCAACGCCGCGACGGGCAATTTCTTGCACATCACCGGCACCAATGCCGTGACGGCCGTCACGCTCGCACCTGGCGCTGCGCGGACCGTAATCTTCGACGCTGCGCTGCCCCTCACGCACAGCGCGACCCTGCAGCTGCCTGGCCTGGCCAATATCGTGACGGCGCCCGGTGATCGGGCAACCTTCCGGGGCGACTCGGGCGGCGTGGTGCACTGCATCTACGACCGGTTGGACGGTAAGCCGATTGTGGGCAGCAGTGCCGGTTATATGCGTGCAGCACATCAGTTGCCCACGGGAAGTTATGGCGGCACGGGGGTAAACGGCGGCATCCGCACGATAAATACGGTTCTTGAAAATAGTATCGCCGGCGCCTCTCTGTCGTCGAATCAAATATTTCTCCCGGCTGGAGCTTATCGTGTATCGGTAAATGTGTGCGCATCTGCAACGGCGGCACGCATTATGTCGGTCTTGTTCAACGAGTCAGACAACGTTAAGTTGCTCGACGGTACGAGTGTTGTCAGTGTTCAAAATGCTGAAGTAAACGCGTGGGGTCAGATTGTCGGAAGGTTTACCCTCAATGCGGGGAAGTACGTAAGCGTACGGACATACGCGCAATATCCCCAACAAAGCACCGGAGAAAATGGCTGGGCATCAAATCGCGGCTCGCTGCCTGAAACCTATCTAACTATCGAAATTGAAAAGGCGGCCTGACATGCAATACGTCCTTATCGAAGCGGGCGTTGTCATACAGCGCCAGCCGAATACCGAAGAGGGATTTGTGGAAGCGCCTGACGCCGTGATTTGCGGATGGGTGTGGAACGGTTCCGAATTCACTCCGCCTCCACTGCCGGAACTTACGCTTCCCGAACTGCAAGCCGCGCTCGCCGCAGCGGCCACGGCCCGCCGGTGGGAGGTGGAAACCGGCGGCATCGTTCTGCCTAACGGCGCCCGCATCAACACCGCGCGCAGCGATCAGGACGCGATCACGCGGGTGGTCGCCAACGCGGCCGAGGCCGGGATCGAGTCCTTCGACTTCAAGTCCGCCAGCGGGTGGCTGTCGCTTACGCTGGAGCAGTTGCGTGGCATCGCATCGGCCGTGGCCCGGCACGTCCAGGCGTGCTACGGCCGCGAGCGTGCACACCATGAGGCAATCGCAGCCCTGCAGACGGCCGAGGACGCCGAGGGTTACGACGTCGGCACCGGCTGGCCGTCCAACACCGAGGCGACCAGCTGATGCAGCCGCGCTACTGGCACACCCGGCTGCTGCTCGCGCTGTCGGTGCTGGTGTCGATCTACATCTGCTGGCGCGAGCCCGACAGCCTCGGACATCGGATCATCGTCCGCAGCGGCTCCGAAGGCTGGATCTGCGTGGCCGCGCTGGCGGCCGTCGCCCTGGCTGCGCTCGCCGACATCTTCGTCAACGACATCCTGCCCGCGCGGGTGACCCTCTGCGCCGTCATGAGCCGCCGCCACCTGGTCTACATGGCGATGGCCGTCGGCCTGATGAGCCTTTGCTACGTGGTCGCCGACGAAGAGGGCTGGACCGAGCTCCTCCTGCACTACGGCCTGCTCGCCGCCTTCTCGGCCCACATCGCCTTCACCGATCTCTTCCACCGTCACCGAGGTGCCTGCGCATGAGCCTGTCCGACTTCCTCCGCGCACGCCTGTCGACGTCGACGAGTGCGCAGCTGACCGCGCCGCATCTGCGCACGACCCTATGGCTGCTGCTGGCCCTCCTGTGGCTGCCGGTGCTTGCCATCGCAGCGCCCGCCGCCGGCGGTTCGCTGGACCTGGCGGTGCGGGTGTCGCCCGCGCTGATCGCGGTGAGCGTGCTGCTGTCGAGCCTGTCGGGCGCGACCGCGCTCGTGATCCGCATCGATCGTGAGCTCTCGGCCGCACCGGACAAGCCGCTGCCGCGGCCGCTGCTCTTCTGTGCCGCCCACATGCTGGGCAGCTGGCTCGCCGGCACCCTGGCCTTCATCACTGCGCAGCAGCAGGTGATGGACGTGTGGCTCGGCCTCGGCCTGGTCATCGTCGCCAGCTTCATTGGCGCGAAGTTCGTCGAGGGCGCGGCCGAGCGTTACCTCGCCCGCGTGCCAGGCCTGCCCGTCATCCCGCCCGCCACCCCCACCAATGGAGACACCGCACCGTGAAGCTGACCGAGCACTTCACCCTGGCAGAGCTGAGCGCCAGCGGCAAGGCCCAGACGCTGGGCATCGACAACACGCCCGAGCAGGCGATCGTGCCGCGGTTGATCCGCACGGCCGAGATGCTGGAGCGGATCCGCGCGACGCTCGGCCGCCCGGTCACCGTCACCAGCGGCTACCGCTGCCCCGAGCTCAACCGCGCCGTCGGCGGCGTCACCAGCAGCGACCACATGCAGGGCCACGCGGCCGACATCGTCTGCCCGGGCTACGGCACGCCGACGCAGATCGCGCGGACGCTGGCGCCTTTGGTGTCGGTGCTCGGCATCGGGCAGCTGATCCTCGAGGGGGTCAAGGGCAAGCAGTGGGTCCACGTCAGCACCCGCGTGCCGTCCGTGCCGTCGAACCGGGTCATCACGATCACCGACCGCGGCACGCAGCTGGGCATCCAGGAGCTCGCGTAATGGGCTGGCCCGAAGCCATCGTCGCTGCGCTGGCGGCCACCGTATTCGGCTGGTACCTGTTCACCGTGGTGCCGATGCTGCCTTACCTGTGGGAGACCGCCAGATGGTGCTGACCGACATTGCAACGGTGCCGGCCCGGTCAGTGCTGGGCGGCTACCTCGTCGGCAGCCTGGCGCTGCTGCTGGGTGTCTCGGTCCTGGCCAACGTGCTGCTGTGGAACCAGCGCGATCGGGCACTGCTCGCTGAGCGCGACCGCGACGCCGCCCGCGCACAGGCCAGCGCCTGCAGCGATGCGACCGCCGACCTGCGCGAGCTAGCCGACCAGCAGATCGCCGCCGGCAAGAAGGCGCGCGCCGAGGCCGCCGCCGCCGGGCGGCAGCTGCAGCAGCGGGCCGACCGCACGCTGTCCACGCCGCCGGCAGATCCTGCCGACCTGTGCGCCAGTACCCAGCGCCTCACCGACGAATGGCTGCAGGAGAGGGTAGGGCGATGAAATCCGCTATCTTTTGTATAGCTGCCTGCGCCCTGCTGGCAGGCTGTGGAGCCACGTTGCAGCGGTTCAACGTGCCGGTGCCCGTCCCGTGCGACACGACGGAGCCGGCCCGGCCGGTGATGGCGACCGAGAGCCTGTCGACCGGCACGCCGGCATTCGAGGTGACGCGCGCAGCGCTGGCCGAGATCGACCGGCGGGAAGCCTACGAGGGCGAGCTGCGAGCGGCGCTGGCCAGTTGTACCAATTTAAGCCGGGCGCAGGTCAAACTACATTGACCTAGTAAATTTAGGGCAAGGCCGGCTACCTCGATTTCAGGGTAGCCGGTCGGTCACTCTGATCAAGCTATAGATGTAGTCTTGCTGCCGTTTCACCACCGACTAATTTAATATGTTCGCTAGCCGATTAAAATAAATGCTGCCGTCCGGCGCTGGCTGGCGTAAAAATAAAAATACTATTTGAACCCGAATAAGGCTTGCGTGCCACCAAGTAGGGTGTCTGTTGGATTTGCAAATACGCCAATGAAGCCCTGTGGTGAGCCCTTCAAAACTCCTGTCCAGGTGTAAGGTGTGCTTGTCGTTGTGGTCATCGTAGATCCGGTAATGGAGCTTCCGATTCTCCAAGTAACGGGCCTATTGGACGTTATTGTCACTGTCTCACCCGATCTAATATATGTAGTTCCTGTCGTCTGCGATGCATTACCCGCTATGGTCAACTCGACTCTCGGAACAATAGTGACTCTGTAAGGCAACTCACCACCGATCAGCGTCGCTACCTCGGTACATGGATCGTTCCTACACAGTATGAGTTTCATCGTTCCAGTGTAAGTGCCGAGCTCTAGGCTGTAGTCGCTGTTAAAGGTCGCAGAGTATTCTCCATCGAAGTTTTTGCCCAAATATATCGTCGCGAAGTTGCTGAATCCCTTGCCGCTGATCGTAATAATTGCATTCGTCAAGTCGTTGGGAATATTTGTTATCGTCGCTTTTACGGTGGTTGATTCCTGTGTATTTCTACTTGCTACAAGGACCAGTTCGGACTTATTAAATGTAATGGAAGATGGTGAGCGTTGACCACCAGCCGGCAAACACCATTCGGGCATGACCGCACAGTTGAAGCCTTGAAGGGTACCCACTCGGTAAATCGTGTTCCTAGTGGCTGGGCCATAGGCATACACGTAGCCATCGAGTGTGCCAACAAAATTTCCGGTAGAAGGGAAGAAACGATATGAAATTCCCGAATAAACACCCTCGGTGTAGTTTCCATTAAATAACTGAGGGTAGCCAACTGGCACCCAAGAAAATAATTGCGAGCTGGTAATAAGAGGGGTCGTTGCAGCCATCGGTTCATTCGTTGACTGCGCCGCAAGAGGAACAAGTGAAGGGGGAAGGGCGTCTACTGTTTCAACTTCAGGCGCAACAACCGTAATGTTGGTTGAAGCTGAGGGACTTCCGCTGTCGCTTCCTCCCCCGCATGCACTTGCTAAAAGGGCAAGAATGAATGAAAGACGACGCAGACCACCGAACAATCGAGACATAGCAACTCCGCTCCTATTTGGCGTGATTGTGTCAGATGGTTACGGTCGTAAAGCGGACGATCGAAGTTGGCGGCCAACCATGCGAAGTTGTCAAAGGTGGTGGCAGCTACGTTAGTGCCCGGCCCGGTCCCCGCGGTTGAATCGTCGACGCAGATCGAAATTAGGCTTGCCCGAATGCCGCTTTTTTGACTGTCAAAAAAGCTCGCCCTGATCGGGCGGTGCCACTGCCGGCGGCTGCGGCCGGGGTGGCTCGGCCGCCGGCGGTGCCATGACCCGGGCCTCGCACCGTCCCAGCCGCACCTCGAACCATGCGACCGAGGAAGTCACCGGGTCCAACCCTTCCAGGCCTTCCGCCCGGGTCTTGCCGGCAGCACCAGCCCAGCGCTTCAGCAGCGCCTGCTCAGCGGCCGACAGCTCCTCGAGCGGCGTCTCGCGGGCAGCTTCGCTGGCATGCATCGCGGCGAGCACCGCCTGCGGCCCGCCTAGCGCGCGCTCGAAGGCGATCCGGAACCGTCGCTCGGCCGCAGCCACTTCATTGACCATCCGCTCGCCCCGCGCGTCGAAGCTTCGCAGGCGGACTGACACCGCACGCCGTGCCTGCAGGTCTTCCTCCTCCAGACCGTAGTCGATGTCGGCGATGAGCCGGCCTTTACGCTCGGCGTGAGCGGCGGCGAGTGCGCGGTAGATCTCCTCGCGGGTGCGCTTCATCGCTGCTTCTCCTGACCTCGGGAGACACACCACCAGGTCTGTTGGTACCGGTCGGCGGCCTGGCTCTTGTAGCTGGAACCGCGCGGGTGTACCTCCCAGCCGGTGAGCAGGAGCCCGCCGTCGATCTTGACCAAGCGGGCGCCGTCAAGGCACGGGATCACGTACTGGTAGTTGGAGTCCGAGAGCGTCGCCAGCATGATGGCGCTCCACCCCGCACGCCGGAAGCGGTTGACAAATCGCAGGTGGCCGACGCGACCATTTGCCCGTACAGCCTCTGTGTCGAGGCGCCGACCTTGGCTGCGCAGGCGGTACACCACCGCATCCATCGCGTGCTCCTCAGAACGGTGCCGGGGAGGTGGTGACGTCGACCGGACCGGGCCCGGAATAGACAAGCGCCAGCGTGTCCTTTCGCCGCACCTGCCAATGCGCGCCGTTCTGGTGAATCACGTACTCTGCGGCCGGCAGGTCGAGGATGTGCGTCTCACGATCGAGGCCGCAGTCGGACAGGCCGACGACGCGGATGTGAGGGTTGGTCAGGAGGGTAGGGTGGCGATCAACAGCGGCTTCCATCGCAGCACCCTCGCATCAGCCCAGCCGGATCACGAAGTAGACGGCGTCCGCCTCTTCGCCCAGGCCGCGCAGGCCGGCATCCCGGGCCGTCTGTGCCGCCTTGATCCAGCGGGTGGCCGCGTTGGCCGTCTCGCTACTGATCTCCGACGCATCGGCATCGGCTGCTTCGCACCATGCGCCGTACGCGCGCGACACGTCCTCCGGTCCACCGAGCAACCGTTCCAGCTCCGCACAGTAGCGCGTCTCGGCTTTGATCCGCGCGTCGGCCGGCAGGCCGTGCACATCGCAGAGGGTCACGGTGTAGAGGGTGGTGTCGAGGGCATCCATGGTCCAGTTCCAGGCGGTGAGCGGCGAGGGCCGCAGGGTTGAAGTACTGGATAAGCATACAGGCCATGCGGCAGAATCTCGCCCCGAGATCGGGGGCTTTACCTGCCGAGCCCGCGGCGCGCCCGCACTTGCGCTTTGGGACTTGTGCATGGCGCTCCGGTAGCTGAGTCACAATCGGTTGCAGGTAACTGCAACCTTTCAATCAACTCACCGGTGCCCGTGTCATGGCTCTTTCCGCCCTTGAACGACTCAACATTCAGCGGTTCGTCGCGCTATCGCTAAACAGTGCGACGGGTGCAGGACACCTCGAAGCGCTCGGGGCCGTGTTCGAGAACAATGGACGTGACTATCAAGCTCTCGCGCGTCACATAGCGACCACCACGCAATTTCGCTCTATCTACAGCTCTGGAATGAATGCTGCAGATTTTTGCCAGATATTTCTTGCAGGGCTCGGTCTTACTGGAAATGCTGATGCTGCTGCCTTCCTTACTGCGCGTTTTAACTCCGGGCAGAAGCCGGTCGACATCATCTTCGACAGTCTGGTATTTCTGACCAATGCCACCGGCGGCGCTTTGGGGCAGGCTCGTGACGTGGTCTTCAACAAGGCGCTGGTTTCGGACTATTACTCCCAGACTAAAGGAGGAGCGTCAGGCGATTTACTTTCCATGCGCAATATCGTCAAGGACGTTGATTTCAGCGCGGCGAGTGTGGTTGTTGCAAAGCAGATTATTGACGGTTCGCCACTGATACCAGTGCCGACTGAGAGGCCCGCTCCGACCGTCACAAAGACTTTGACCAAGGCGGCGGGGGAAGTGATCACTGGAGGATCATCCTCCGATTTTTTCAACGCCACAATCAGTCAGGATGCGTCGACCTCCACGTTAAACATCAACGATCTTATTGATGGTGGCGACAACACCGATGTTTTGAGCATCACCCTTTCAGGCAGGATCGACATCCAGGGAGTGGTTCCATCCGCCTTCACTGTCAAAAACGTAGAAGTCGTTAACCTCATACATACCAATGACAGCGGATCGGGGTCGTCGAGTCTTTTGAATTCAGCCACCTATTCGGGGGTTAAGGAACTGTGGCAAACGGACAACGATGGTAACTTTTCCCAATTCGCGGATGTTTCGTTGACATCAGGGGTGAGTGCAGGATTTCGAAGCACAGGCCGTCCGGACGCGGTATCAGCAAATGTGAAAATCGCCCAAGCCAACGTCGGGCAGCAGACAAGCGTGATCCTTGAGGGAATGGGCGATACCCGAATTACCTTCATGTCCACCGGCGTTAAGGAAATTACCGGTAGTGTTGCGCAAGGCCGTTCAGTGAGCGTTTCGGACGCTACTGCCAACACTGAAATTAAAGTTGGGCTCACCTCAAGTGGAAGTCTTTCCGTTTCATCGGCGGCGTTGACTACGCTTGATCTTTCTGCCTCCACTGGCGGATTGAGTGTTGAGCTCGGGTTTTTGAATAATCTAAAAACTTTCAAGGGTGGTTACGGCGCGGACAATATCACCATGATGACGACAAAGCCTACAAAATCTATCAATATAGATCTGGGGGCAGGCAACGACACCATACTCGTGGGCGGACTTGCAGAACTAACAGGGTCGTCTCAGTCCTGGATTACGTTAGGTGCCGGCTCTGATACTTTGTCGATCAGCGCTCTCTACAACATTACCGATGCGTCGCCACAGAATTTTCAAAACGGCTTGATTGTCGTGACGGACTTTGACGTCAGAACCGACAAATTAAATTTTTTCGGTGCTAGCAGGGCATTGACAACAGCACAACTCGACAGCATTAAAAGCGAGTCGTCGCTTTATGCAGCAACGCAGGCTGCTGCAAGAATCGCTGATGGGAAGCGCGTGGTTTACAGCTACGGACCCGATGCTTACATATTCTTGGATGGGGGCGGCAGCGGGCTGGGTCAATGGGACGGGCTAATCAAATTAGTGGGAGTAGACGCAACGCAACTGTCACCAGCGGCAGGCAATCTGATTCGCTGATCGTGTGCAGCCACTACCGCACCCCCGAGCAAGCCGTCTTTCGGGGCACTTGGGCCGTCGAAACGCCGTCGCTCTGGACGAAAACCGACATCTGGCCGGGCTACCGTGGCGTGTTCGTGCGGCGGCATCCGCATGCCGACGTGGGCGACGAGGCGGTGCCTCCGCAGGAGGCGCAGGCCGGCATTTTTGGCCTGCTGCCACATTGGTCCAAGGACGAGAGCCTGGCCAAGCGGACCTACAACGCCCGCAGTGAAACGGTCGCCGAGAAGCCCAGCTTCCGCGATGCATGGCGGAAGGCCCAGCACTGCATCATCCCGGCCGCGTCGATCTACGAACCGGACTGGCGTTCAGGCAAGGCGGTGCCGACGCGGATCGAGCGCGCCGACGGCGTCGATCTCGGCATCGCCGGCCTGTGGGAGAGCTGGCGAAACCCGGCCGGCGAGCTGGTCTACAGCTACACGATGCTCACGATTAACGCCGACGAGCATCCGCTCATGAAGCATTACCACCGGCCCGGCGATGAGAAGCGCATGGTCGTGATCCTGCCGCGGCGGCTGTACGACCCGTGGCTCGATGCGACGGCTGACCAGTCGATGGACTTCATGCGGCCGTTTCCTGCCGACCGCCTACAGGCCCACGCCGAGTCGCGGCAGCCGAAGTCGACAGGTTGAATCCAGGCGCGCCTCTGGAATCACGGCTCGGACTCTGGAGAGGCGGTGTCCGCTGCCGAAAGTGCATCCCCGTCTACATAGAGCAGGAGCGCAGGCAGCTCGATCTGCAGGGATTCGAACTCGCGTTGGGCGACGTATTCGGGCGGGAATTCCGAATCGGTCCGGTACAAGTTGTCTGCCCATCGCACCGTTTCTTCTACCGGCAGGCGGCCTAGTGACAGTCCCCTGATCGCTCGCAGAAATGCATGACACCAGTCGCCGTAGTTCGGGCGCTGCGCGTCTTCTCCAGCATCGATAGGTTGCGCCAATGCAGAACCCTACAGATTAGTGCGCAACGTTCGCCAGCAGATCGGGACCACCGCGCGCAACGAACGCCCGGTAGTCGATCGGCTTCAGGCTGTGCGGCCCGTCGTCGTTCGACATCCAGTACGCCCAACTGCGCTGCTCGGATGGCACGTAAACGACCTTCCAGGTGGCGGCCGGTACCCAGACCTTCCCCGCCCCAATCGTCGGCGGCGTGGCGGTGCCGAAGCTCGGACCGGTGTATACGTACACGTCACCGCCGGCGCGCGCGGCGTATTTACGCGTGGCCTGCTCGGCCTGGTTCCAGGCCTTCTGGTTCAGCGTCGGGTGCTGCGGCACCATGTTCGCCAGGCTGAAGCTCTGCGCCTTCGCTGTGGCATTCGGCATGTCGCCGGCCGGCGCCGTGTGGCCGCGGTCGTAACCCGAGTTGCGGTAGTGGTCGAGCGTCGCGCGCCAACGGCTCGGCAGGCGCGCCTCTTCGTAGAACCGGTCCGACCGCGGGATGCCCTGCGCGGCGGCCACGCTGGCGGCGGTCAGCCGCTCTACAACGTAGACCGGCGTCTTGGATCGACCGCTGTAGAGAACGGCGAAGGCGTCGAAGCAGAGCGCGGCCGGCTCGGCTGCTGCGACTGCCGGTGGGCTGCCGCCGGGGAAGTGCTGGCGGCAGGCGGAGAACTGGGCACCTGCAGCCGCCGGCGCCGGTGTGGCCTGGACGGGGGCTGCGGGCGCCTTGGTCGTCGGACTGCAGCCGGTGAGCGCGGTGGATGCGACGCCGAAGGTGACGGCGAAGGCGAGGAGGGCGGAGCGGAGGGTGATGAACCCGCCGGGCGACTTCCGGCGGTTAGTGCGGGCATGCCGCTTCGATTTCATCGGCCACAGGTTAGCAGCACAGACGTTATTCCGGAGCGAACGCTAACTAAGGGTTACGGCTAACAGCGGCGCGCAAAACTTTGGAATTGGCCCGTTGGAAGCCGCTCCAGTGCTACATTCACCGGAACTGTTTTGGAATTTGCGGAGCGGCTGCAACCCGCGCCGGTGCTGGCTTTTCCATCCGGCCTGTCACGCCGGGGGTCGCGGGTTCGAGTCCCGTCCACTCCGCCAAGTTTCCTTCGGGAATTCAAAGGGTTGCATCAGAAACGGTGCAACCCTTTTTGTTTTGTCCTCACGCGGGAGACGCACGATGCGGATCGTCACTGGTGTCGGCTTGCTGTTGGCGCTGCTCGTGGTCGCGCTGCTGGCGCGCCAATCGCTTCGTCGCGACGCATCGCCACCTCCCTCCACGACCTCCCAGTCCGTGGCACCGAATGCCACATCAGCTGCCACGATGGACCAAGCCCGGCAGATGCAGCAGGCGGTGGACGATGCCGCGCGCCATCAGCGAGAGCGGCTGGAGAGCATGGAGCGATGAGCTACCCGACGATGCCGCCGGGTCGGCGAAGTCCGGGTCCGAGCCGTACGGCCGGAGCATCCGATGAGCCTACCGCGGCGCAGGACGCGCATTTCATGCAACTGGCGCTCGCGGAAGCACGCGAGGCAGCGATGGCCGGCGAGGTCCCGGTCGGCGCCGTCGTCGTGCGCGACGGACGCGTCATCGCGCGCGGTCATAACGCGCCGATCTCCGGACACGATCCGACAGCTCACGCGGAAATCGTCGCCCTGCGGGCCGCCGCCGCGGCGCTCGGCAACTACCGGCTCGACGGCTGCACGCTGTATGTAACGCTGGAGCCGTGCACCATGTGCAGCGGCGCGATATTGCATGCACGGCTCGACGCCGTCGTCTACGGCGCAGCCGACGCCCGGACCGGTGCGGCGGGCTCGGTGCTCGACGTTTTCGCGGACGGCCGGATCAACCACCGCATCACCGTGCGTGGCGGCGTACTGGCCGACCACTGCGCGACTCTCCTTCGGACCTTTTTCGCTGGACGGCGCCAGCAGCAGCGCGCCGTCGCCGAGCCCCTGCGCGACGATGCGCTGCGGCCGCCGGACACCGCCTTCGCGTCGTGGCCCGCGTTGCCCGGGGCGGTGTTCCAGCGGTCGGATCTGCCCGGCTTCGACGGTCTGCGCATGGTCTGGACCGCCGCCGCTCCGGCACCAAACGCTGCAACCGATGCGGTGGCCTGGCTCTGCCTCCACGGCGCCGCCGGCAGCAGCACCGGCTTCGCGGCAGTCGCCCATGCACTCGCGGCAGCCGGTGAGCGGGTGGTGGTGCCGGACCTGATCGGCTTCGGCCGCAGCGACAAGCCCAAGCGCGAAGCGGTCCATACGCCGGAGCGCCACCGCAGTTGGCTGCGCGCCTGGGCCGATGCGGTGCTGCCGCCACGGATTATCCTGGTAGTGCGGCCGGCCGACGATGCCCTGGCCGATGCGCTGGTGCCAGCGCTGGCCGATCGCATCGTGGGCCGCTGGTGTCTGCCCTCGCGCGCACCGCAACCCGAGGATGCTGCCGCGTATCCGGACCGCGGCCATGCCGCCGGCCCGCGTGCCGTCGCGCGCTGGCCGGTCGCGGCCGTCGGCGATCTCCAAGCGTGGTCGGTACTGCTGGCGCCGGTCGGCGATGACGCCCCGGCTCTCGACGCCCAGGTCCGCCACGCTGTGGAATACTTCCGCGCCTGACCTCGCCCGGGCGTCGCACCGGCGCCTGCTGCGGCGACCGACCCGGTCCCGCTACCGAATCCCCATCCTTTCCGAGGCGGCCGCGCCCGCGTGCCGAACCCGTTTTGCTGCACATCCACGACGACACCTGCCACGACGACTGCGGGCACCACCACGACACCGGCACGCCGAAGCACATCTATGTCTACTCGCCTTCGGGCGCGGTGCGCGACAAGGCCGCCTTCCGGCGCGGCGTCGCGCGGCTGCAGGCGCTGGGCCACACGGTGGAGGTCGATGCCGACGCGCTCGCCCGCCACACCCGTTTCGCCGGCGACGACGCGACCCGCATCGCCGCGATCGGCCGTGCTGCCGCGAGCGGTGCCGACGTCGCTTTGATCAGCCGCGGCGGCTACGGCCTGACGCCGCTGCTGCCCGGCATCGACTACAAGGCCGTCGCCCGCGCGGTGCAGCGTGGCACCCGCTTCGTCGGTTTCAGCGACTTCACCGCGTTCCAGAGTGCGCTGTTCGCGAAGACCGGTGCGGTGAGCTGGGCCGGCCCCGCGCTGTGCGGCGACTTCGGCGCCGCAGAGACGCCGGACGACATCATGGAAGCGTGCTTCGACGACCTGCTCGGCGGTCACGGCGAGGGTGCCGGCTGGCGGCTGCCGGCGCCGCGTGCTCCTAAAACCGTAGCTGCAGACGAAGCACCGGCGGGCGCCAAGACCGATTTCTACATCAAGAAGGCGACGCTTTGGGGCGGCAACCTCGCGGTGCTGTCGTCGCTGGTCGGCACGCCCTACCTGCCGCAGGTCGCCGGCGGCGTGCTGTTCCTGGAAGACGTGGGCGAGCATCCGTACCGGATCGAACGCATGCTCACCCAACTGCTGCACGCCGGCGTGCTGGCCCGGCAAAAGGCGATCGTTTTCGGCCAGTTCACCGAGTACGCGACGACGGCGCACGACGGCGGCTTCAAGCTGCAGACGGTGATCGACAGGCTGCGTACGCAGGTCAAGGCGCGGGTCGTCACCGGCCTGCCGTTCGGGCATGTCGCGACCAAGGTGGTGCTGCCGTTCGGTGCAGACGTGTCGCTGTCGGTCGAGGGCCGCGACGCGCTGATCTACTGGGGCCACGTGCACTGACGCGGCCAGGCGGCCCCGCACGCGTCAGGCCGGGCCCTGCGCGATCTCGGTGGCGAGCAGGCGGATGCTGTGCGGCGCCGATCCTTCGGCGTGGTTGCTCACCGTGACGTACGCCGCATGGCCCGCGCGGGCCGTCGCGCCCGCCACCTTCGCCAGCATAGTGCGCGTGTGCAGGTCGGGGTCGAGTATGCGGTCGAACGGCGCGTAGCGCACCTCGGCATCCTCGTAGCCGTAGCGGCCGTTGAGCGGATTCAGGTTCCAGCGGCAGACCAGCGGGCCGGGCCACAGGTCGCGCAGCATCTGCAGCTGGTCGTCGATCGGCGGCATCTTGGCGTGCAGGCCGAGGCAGAACGTGGCGCCTGTGCCCTTCAGCGCGGCCACGAAGGCGGCGCGGTGCGGCGCCGCAATCCAGTCCGGGTCGCGTACCTCCACCGCAACCACCGCGTCGGGCGCCTGCGGTGCCAGCAGCGGGATCGCAGCGAGCAGCGCCTCTAGCCGCGCGATCACTCGTGGGAGATTCCGGCGCAACGTGACCGGGAGCGGGCTCAGCTGGAACACCAGGGCGCCGAGTTTCGGACCGAGCCCTTCTAGCGCCGGGGCCACCAGCGCGTCCAGCGCCAGCGCCGGATCGAGAAAGCTCGGATTCGCCTGCATGCCGCGACCGTCCTCGTGGCGGACCAGCGCATCGGTCACTGCGGCCGGCGCCTTGACGACGAAGCGGAAATCGTGGGGCACCTGCGCCGCGTAGTCGGCGTACTGCGCCACGGTCAACGGGCGGTAGAAGGCGCGGTCCAGGCTGACGGTGCGGAACAGCGGATGCTGCGCGAGCGCCGGCAGCCCGCGGCGGGACAGGGTGGCCTCGGCATACGCGTCATTCCAGACCAGGCCCGCCCAGCCGGGGTAGTTCCAGGACGAGGTGCCGAGCCGCAGCCGGGGCGGCAGCCGGTCGCGTAGCTGCAGGTCGGCGCGGTCGGGCGGGAGCGGCAGCACAGCGTCGACGGCCGGTCGGCGCTTTGCCGGTACCGGCGCCGGGGCCGACGCAGAAGTGGATGCGGCGGCCGCGTTGCCGGGCGCCGCGCTATCCGCCGGCGCAGCGGGAGTGGCTCCGTCGGCAGGCCGCGCGGGATCGGCCGGTCCCGGGGCGGGTAGCTCGTCCTCGGGAAACAGCGAATCCTGCATCAGCGCGCCATCCTCAGCGTGCTACGGCATGCCGGAAAACGCGCGCACCCCCAGAAGGGCGCGCGGCCCGGCCCACCGTCGCGCTCGACCATCTTGGTGCCGCAGCGGGCACAGGTCGGCCGGTGGTAGTCACCCTTGTAGGCCACGTCCAGCAAGGCCTGCTGCTGCGCCGGCGTACGCTCGGCGATCAACCGCAGCAGTCGGGTGCCGTCCAGCGCATTGATTCCGTTGTCGGTCGCGAAGACGAGCGCCTCTGGGGTGAAGATCGAGGTGGTGACGAAGGTGCCGCGGCGCAGTCCGTGCGAAGCCATCACGCCGAAGAATTCGCGCAACTCTTTCACGCCGACCCGCTGGTTCCGCCAATGCTTGCACTGTGCGACGGCGACCGGGCCTTCGGCATGGTCCGAAAACATCCAGATATCCACGCCGCCATCGGCCCCGTGCGACTGTGCGCGGGTGCGGAAGCCGGCCTGCTGGAACAGCGTTTCGCAGACGGCCTCGAAGCGGCGCCACTCGATGGCGGCGAAGACGGCGGGGCTCCAGTGGGCCTGCCGTGGCGGTGGTACCCCTGGCGACGCGGGCGCATCCTTGGCCGCACGCAGGGCGACGACAACATTCTTCGACTGCGGGGCCGTGGTCCGGCCACGCCGGCTCCGCGGCGCAAGGAAGACGAACAGCGCACCGAGCGCAACCGCGCCCCAGCCCAGCGGCCGCAGCGCCTGCAGCGATGGCGCCAGCATCGGCAGCAGGGTCGGCGCGACCAGCAGACCGCCGCCGAGCAGCAGTGCCTGCAGGCCGGCCTGCAGCAGCATCGGCGGGCGCTTCTTGCGCTGACGCGGACGACGTGCCATCAGAGAGTCGGCCATGCTGTCGCGGCTTACTTGTCCTTCACCTTCCCGCGCGGGATCACCGACGTCACCGGCGGCACCGGCCGGTCGGAGACGCTGCCGGTCTTCGGCGGCGAGGTGTCCTTCTTGGGCTTCTTCACCATCTTTTCCTTGCGCTGATCGCCTTTGGCCATGGGATTCCTCTCGGGGTGGTACGGACGGTTGCGGCACGCGGCCGGTGCCGCATGCTACGGCCGCCGGGCGCCGGAGTTGCAAGCACATGCGCGGACACATCCGCCGACAATAGCGGCCCCCGGCGCCTGCCGACCCGTTCCCAGCGAAAGATCTCCCGCCATGGCCATCCAGTGGTTCCCCGGTCACATGCATTTGACGAAAAAGGCGATCGTCGAGCGGGTGAAGGACATCGACGTGGTGATCGAGCTGCTCGACGCCCGCATGCCCGGCTCCAGCGCCAATCCGCTGCTGGCCGAACTGACCGCCGGCCGGCCGTCGCTGAAGGTATTGAACAAGCAGGACGTCGCCGATGCGGTGCGTACGGCGCGCTGGCTCGACCACTACAACGGCCTGCCCGACACCCGCGCGATCCCGCTGGACGCGAGCGAGACAGCGCCCGCGCGGCAGATCGTCGCCGCCTGCCATGCGCTCGCGCCCTCGCGCGGCGGCATGGCCAAGCCGATGCGGGTGCTGATCTGCGGCGTGCCCAACGTCGGCAAGTCCACCCTGATCAACACGCTGACCGGCAGCAAGAAGGCCAAGACCGGCGACGAGGCGGGCATCACGAAGCTGGAGCAGCGGATCGTGCTGGCCGACGACTTCTATCTGTGGGACACGCCCGGCATGCTGTGGCCCCGCATCACCGTGGACCGCAGCGGCTTCAACCTCGCTGCGGGCGGTGCGGTGGGCCGCAACGCCTACGACGAGGAAGAGGTTGCGCTGGAATTCCTGCAGTACGTAAAGGCGCCGTATGCCGACCTGCTGAAGGCCCGCTTCCGGCTGCCGGGCGACGCGGCGCAGATCGCGGCCATGCGCGACGAGGAACTGCTGGAGGCGGTCGGCCGGCTGCGCGGCGCGCTGCAGGGCAAGGGGCGGATCAACCTGCAGAAAGCGGCGGAGATCGTGATCCACGAATTCCGCAGTGCCACGCTGGGCCGCATCACGCTGGAGACGCCCGAGGAGTTCGCCGCCTGGTGGGCCGAGGGCCAGCGCAAGGATGCGGAGCGGCAGGCGAAGAAGGCCGCGCGCAAGGGCGGGCGGGGGAGCCGGGCGGAGCCGGACGCCCCCGGCGCGGAAGCCGCATAGCGGCTGCGCCACGCAAGGGTGCGCCGGCGCCTGCCCGCGCCGTCAGCCGCCGGCGCCGCCGAACACCAACAACAGGTTGTTCGCCGGCATCGTGTGGCGCTGCAGCAGCTGCAGGCCGGCTCTCGCCGCTTCGGCTTCCACGTCCTCGCGGCGGCGAATGCCCCAGGCCGGGTTCCGGCTGCGCAGGTCGGCATCGAAAGCCATGTTGCCGGCGGACGTGGCGACCACGTCTTCGAGGTATGGCCCGTAGGTGACCAGCCGCCCGGTCGCCGCCAGATGGCGCGCCGCGCCCTGCATCAGCCCGGCGCAGGCGGCCCACGGTGCGATGTGCAGCATGTTGGCGCAGTAGACGAGGTCGAACGGCGCATCGAACGGGGGCGCGGCGTCGGCGTCGGGCCACGCGGCCGCGGTGGCGTCCAGCCGCAGCGGCGGCCGCAGGTTCGGCAGCGCCGCCTGCGCGACGCGGGCGGCCAGGCCGGGCAGGGCGCGTGCGTCGGCGTCGGTCGGCTGCCAGTCCCAGCCGGGCAGGGCGGCGGCGAACCACGCCGCGTGCTGGCCGGTGCCGGCGGCGATTTCCAGCGCACGACCGGTCGGCGGCAGCAGGTCCAGGAGCCGGTCCAGGATCGGCTGCTTGTTGCGGTCCGAGGCGGCGCTGGTGGCGAGCGGGGTCATGGCGGGAAGGTGCAATCTAAGAAGGAAAAGTGGCTTTTGCGCAGACGGGTTCTGCGCATCCAGCTATCGAATGCATAGCAAAAGGCCGCCCGGCGGGATGCGGGGCGGCCTCTCGGCGGCGCGCAGCCGGCCGTCGGTCAGGCCGCGGCTCCGGCCGCCGGCGTGATGGCACCGTCGCGCACGTAGTCG
>CAJYQL010000089.1 GCA_913776965.1 uncultured Xylophilus sp. | reverse complement strand
AGTCACGCCGGTCACGCCGTCGGCCTGTTCCCAGCTCAGCGTGGCGCTGTCGGGGGCGAGATCGACCTCGATCTGGCCCTTCGGGATTTCGAGCAGCGGGCCGTCGCCGGCGACATAGGTGACGAGTCCGGTCACGGTGGCGAATTGCGGCATGGTGGGTTCCTCCTGTGTTGCGGTATGCGGTGCGGCCCTTCGCGGCGCACGGCGGTATTACAAACCAGCCGCTCAGGGATGCCTGTCGGCGGAGAAGCCGAGACGTGGCGGTGCCCTCGGTCCCGCGGGCCGCCTCAGGCGTCGATGAACAGGGCCGGATCGACCATCGCACTGTTGAGCATCACCGACCAGTGCAGGTGCGGCCCGGTCGCGCGACCGGTCGCGCCCACTGCGCCCAGGCGGTCGCCGGCCTGCAGCCGGTCGCCGGTCTGCACATCGATGCGGCTCAGGTGGCAGACCATCGTCATCAGGCCGCCGCCGTGGTCGAGCCAGACGGTGCCGCCGTTGAAGAAGTAGTCGCCGGTGTCGACCACCCGGCCGGCCAGCGGCGCGAGGATCGGCGTGCCGGTCGGCGCGGCGATGTCCATGCCGCTGTGCGGGCTGCGCGCCTGGCCGTTGAAGACGCGGCGCAGGCCGAACGAGCTGGAGCGCCGGCCCGGCACCGGCACCCGCATCTGCAACCGCTCCGGCAGCGGTTCGCTGAAGGTCGCCATCACCTGCGCGAGGTGGGCGCGCTCCCGTTCGTAGCGGGCCTGGTTCTCGGGCGACAGATCGACGGTGCCGGGTGCCACCTGCAGCCGCTGCTCGACGTATTTCTTCGGCGCGATGCGGTAGCCGATGCGCTGCGCGGGACGGTCTGCCGTAGCGGCGACGGTGACGAAGGCCTCGCCGGGCGCAGCCGACAGCGGGATGCCGACCAGCGCGGTCCATTCGATCGGGTCGCCGATCACCAGCACCGGCAGGTCGCCGGTCCGGACCGCCGGCCGCGCTGTCGCGGGGCCGAGCGACAGCCGCGCGACGCCGCCGGGCACCGCCAGGGGCCGCGGCCAGACGCCGGTGTCGGTCGCCGCCTGCGCGGCTGCCCACGGGGCGAGCGCGAGCAGGGCAGCGCTGCGAAGCAAGGTTCTGCGCTGGTCAGAAGGCATGGGAGTCGGGTGCATGGAGCAATGGTAGGCGGTGAGAGGCGCATCATCGAGCACAACGGCTGTATGCGCAGGTGGGACATGCGCCATGCGCTATCGAACAAATAGCAGCGGGATATGGCGGCTTGCCTATACACAGCGGGCGGCGGGACGGGTTCCGCACCGAACCCGGGTCGCGCCCGACCGCACACGATGCCGCAGAGCCGCCTCTACGGCCCGATGTCGTAGTGCGTCTCCACCGTGGCGAACGGCGGGCCCTGCTGCTCGACCTCGACGCTGAACGGCTGGCTGTCGCCCGGTGCCAGCGCCGTCAGACCGGCCACGCGGGCGAAGCCGGTCAACTGTCCGGCACCGTCGCGCAGCCGGACCCAGACCTGCGGCGCTCGCACCACCCGGTCGCCGGGATTGCGGATCGTGCCGCTGACGGCGACCGCCTGGAAGACGAAGCGCTGACTGAAGTTGAGCAGGACCCGGCCGGTTTCGGCCCGGGTGCCGGTGACGGCGATCTCCAGCGGCGGCCGCGGGCCGGGCAACGCCAGGCGGCGGGATGGCTTCCACGTGACGCGCACGTCGTCGATCGGGCCGTTGCGCTCCCCTTCGATCCTCAGCGGAAAACGCTCGCCCGGGTACAGCAGCGCCGGCCCACGCAGACTCACCGCGCTCAGCGGGCGGCCGGCGTCGAACCGCTCCACCACCGCCACCGGCGCGACCGCGATCGTGTCGCTGCTGCGGTTGACCATCTCGGTCAGGTAGACGCGGTCGCGGGTGCGGGTGAAGGCGGGCACCAGCGGCGCGAGCACGAACTGGCGGCGGTCGAAGCGCTGGTCGTCGGTCGCGAGCAGGTCCTCGGCCGTCATGCGCAGCGCCGGGTCGACGGTCTCCGGCCCGGCCGCGGTGCGCACCACCCGGTCGGCCGAGACGATCGCGGTGCGGCCGCGGTCGGCATCGGCAAGGTGGTAGCCGATCCGGTAGTCCCAGGCCGCGACCGGCGTGCCGCCGCGGCCCCAGCGCTCGACCGGCAGGTTGACGAGGACCGCGCCGCCCGGCGGCAGATCGACCGGCACGACACCGGCATGGCCGAAGCCCGCCACCTCGCCCCGCGCGTCGTAGACCACGGCCAGCACGTCGAGCGCGGTGAGCGTCGCATCGCGGCGCGGATTGACGATGCGGCCCACCAGGCGCAGCGCCGGGCCTTCCTGCACCAGCCGCACCCGGTCGAATCGCAAGGCCGTCCCGTCGGTCGCGCGGTAGGGAACCCGCAGCATGCGCGGGGCGATCGCCTGGCGCACGGCCGGCCGGTCGCCGGCCGGCACGTCCACCAGCACCGGCGCGGACTCGCCCGGGGGCAGCAGGCGGATCGGCACCGTGCCGCCGGTCGCCGGCAGGCGCACGCCGGCGGCGTCCTGGAATACCGCTTCGAGCGCCGCATCCTCCAGCGCCTGCCCGGTGTCGTTCCGCACCGTTACCAGCAGCCGGGGCCGGGCGGTCGCGCCGGTGCCCGTCAGCACCTCGCGCGGCTCGGAGATACGCAGCTTCTCGGTCGGGATCGCGCGCGGTTGCAGCGCGGGATTGGGCCCCGCCGACCCCTGGCGCGCAGTCTGCACCCCGAGGACGACCGCCGTCGCCGCCAGCACTGCGGCCAGCACCAGCGCGCCGGCCGCGATGCCGCGCCGCAGCCGGCGCGACCGCGCTTGCTGGTCGGCCGCGATCCGCGCGGTGGCCGCCTGCTGGATCTGGTCGAGCATGCGGTCGAGCCGCTCGGCGACGTCGTCCTCGACCAGCGAGACCGAGCCGCAGTGGGAGCAGCGGTAGGTGTTCGGTCCGGTCCGCTCCAGCGCCGTGCTGCCGCATTCGCCGCATTGCAAGGTCTGGAGCCGGATGGTCATGTGTTCAGCCGGATCCGGCGGCGGGGCGTCAGCGTCCCCAGCCGTCGCGCATGCCGGCGGCACGGTTGTAGACCGGCGGGCCGCCCGCCGCGCCGGCCTTCGCATCGACCACGAAGTAGCCATGGCGCTCGAACTGGAAGGCGGCCCCGGCCGGCGCGCCGGCGAGCGAGGGCTCCAGCATCGCCTGGCAGATCTCCAGGCTGTCGGGATTGAGTTCGTCCAGCAACTCGCCGCTGCCGGGCTGCGCTGCGGCGAACAGCCGCTCGTACAGCCGCACCTCGGCCGGCACCGCGTCGGCCGCAGCGACCCAGGTGATGTTGCCCTTTACCTTGATCGCGTCGGCGCCGGGCGTGCCGCTCTTGGAATCGGGCACCAGCGTGGCCTGCACCTCGAGCAGCCGGCCATCGGCGTCGCGGGTGGCGCCGGTGCATTCGATGGTGTGGCCGTACTTCAGCCGCACCTTGTTGCCGGGGAACAGGCGGAAGAAGCCCTTGGGCGGCACGTCCTCGTAGTCGGTGCGCTCGATCCAGACCTCGCGGCCGATCTGGAACCGACGCTGGCCCTGCTCGGGGTGGTGCGGATGGACCGGCGCGCTGCAGGCGTCGAGCGCGTCGTCGCCGCCCATCAGGTCGCCCCAGTTGGTGATGACGAGCTTCACCGGATCGAGCACCGCCATCGCGCGCGGCACGACCGGGTCGAGCGTCTCGCGCAGCGCGGCCTCCAGCGCGGCGTATTCGGTCCAGCCGCCGCCCGACTTGGTGGTGCCGCTGCGTTCGCAGAACAGGCGCAGCGCCTCCGGCGTGTAGCCGCGGCGGCGCAGACCGGCGAGGGTCGGCATGCGCGGGTCGTCCCAGCCGTCGACGTGGCCGTCCTCCACCAGCTGGCGCAGCTTGCGCTTGCTGGTCAGCACATGGGTGACGTTGAGCCGCGCGAATTCGTACTGGCGCGGATGCGGCGAGGCGATCAGGCCACCTTCGGCCAGCCGGTCGAGCAGCCAGTCGTAGAACGGCCGCTGGTCTTCGAATTCGAGCGTGCAGATGCTGTGGGTGATCTGCTCCAGCGCGTCCTCGATCGGGTGGGCGAAGGTGTACATCGGGTAGATACACCAGGCGTCGCCGGTGTTGTGGTGCGTCGCCCGGCGGATCCGGTAGAGGGCCGGGTCGCGCATGTTGATGTTGGGGCTGGCCATGTCGATCTTCGCGCGCAGCACGGCGGCGCCGTCGGGCAGGGCGCCCGCCTTCATCTCGCGCAGCCGGGCCAGGTTCTCGGCGACGCTGCGGCTGCGGAACGGGCTGTCGGTGCCGGGCGTCGCGAAGTCGCCGCGGCTGGCGCGCATCTGCTCGGGCGTCTGCTCGTCCACATAGGCGAGGCCAGCCTCGACCAGGTATTCGGCGGCGCGGTACATGAAGCCGAAATAGTCGCTTGCGTAGTAGATGTGGTCCTGCGGCTCGGTCGGCCGGGCGGGGTCATCGGCGAGCTGCGTGTCGTAGCCCATCCAGCGCACCGCGTCGCGGATCGCGTCGACGTATTCCTGCTCTTCCTTCTCAGGGTTGGTGTCGTCGAAGCGCAGGTGGCAGACGCCGCCGTATTCCTTCGCCATCTCGAAGTTCAGCCAGATGCTCTTGGCGTGGCCGATGTGCAGGTAGCCGTTGGGCTCGGGCGGGAAGCGCATCCGCACCCGGGCCGGGTCGGCGATGCCGGCGGCGTGATGGGCGGCGTCGCCCGGGCTGCCGCCCCAGCGGCGGCCGTCGTAGGTCTGCCGGGCCAGATCGTTCTCGATCACATGGCGCAGGAAATTGCTGGGTTTCGCGGCATCTGCGGCACCGCTGGCGGCCGGCTTGGCCTGAATTGGGCTGGTCATCCGAGGATTCTAGGATGCGGGTTTACACCACGCTCCGGGGGCGGCGCCGCGCCGGCCGTGGGTTTCGCCCCACGGCGACCGGCCGCCGGTTACGGTTGGTTGCCACGCCGGTGGCCCTGTCTGCCATCCGGCGGACCTTCTCGCGCGTTGTGGAGTCGAAAGGGCAGGGGACCGCCGTGTCCCGCCCTCGTTCCAGAAGGAGATTCCACATGTTCCGCATGTACCGCACCGCCCGCATCGCCCTCGCCACGCTGGGCGTCGCCGCCACGCTCGGCTTCGCTTCCGCGGCCCACGCCCGCAGCGACATCTCGCTGTCGTTCGGCATCGGCACCCCCGGCGTGGTGCTGGGCGGCGCGCCCGCCTACTACCCGCCGGCCCCGGTGTACTACCCGCCGGCCCCGGCCTATGCGCCCCCGCCGGCCTACTACGGCCCTCCGCGCGCCTATTACGCACCGCCTCCGCCGCCGGTCTACGTGGCGCCGCGCCCGGTGTACTACAACGCGCCGCCGGTCTACGTGGCGCCCCGCGGCTACTACGGCGGCCCGCGCGGTTACTACGGCGGCCCGGGCTGGCGCCATGGCCACGGCTGGCGCTGAGTTGCTATCGATTCAGTAGCTGGGAGCGCCCGCTGGACGGGCGCTACAGTGCGAAATCGATTGAAGAAGGAGGGGAGGTGCAGCGATGCGTCTCCCCTTTTTCGTTGGGCGGGGTGAAATGGATGTTGGTTGCAGGTGCTGGTTTTCGCATGTACCCGTGTGAGGCCGGCGACGCGTGGTCCGTCCACGGCGGCGTTATCCTCGTCGGCCCTGCGCCGTGAGGGCGTTGCGTGGCGGGCGTTCCGCAGCATCGCGTCGCTTGCTATCCAATCCATAGCGCACAGCGCAGTCCCCATCTGCGCAAAGTCCCCCAAAGCATCACTTACCGCATGACGATCTTCGACGGCTTCCTGTCCACCCCTGAGGCGCTGGAAGCCTTCGGCGACCAGCGTTTCGTCGCCGCGATGTTGCGCTTCGAGGCCGCGCTCGCGCAGGCCCAGGCCCAGGTCGGCCTGATCCCCGAAGCCCATGCCCGCTCGATCGTCAACACCTGCAAGGTCGATCTTTTCGACGTTCCGCGGATCGTGCGCGACAGCGCGCGCGCCGGCAGCGTCGCGATCCCGCTGGTCAAGGCGCTCAAGGAAGCCGTCGGCCGCGTCGAGGCCGACGCGGTGGCCTCCACCCATGTCGGCAGCACCAGCCAGGACGTGATCGACACGGCGGCAGCCCTGGTCACCCGCCCGGTGCTCGACCGGATCGCTGCCGACGGCCGGCAGCTGGCCGCCGCGCTGCTCGACCTCGCCGAGCGCCATGCCGACACGCCGATCCTGGCGCGCACGCTCGGCCAGCCGGCCTCGGTCACCAGCTTCGGCTGGAAGTGCGCGCAGTGGGCCGCGCCGGTCGTGCGCAGCCTCCACCGGCTGGAGGCTGCATCGAAGGACGCGCTGGCGGTGCAGCTCGGCGGCGCGGTCGGCACCCAGGCGCAGATGCGCGGGCACGGCCCGGCGGTCGTCGCCCGGATGGCGGCCGAACTCGGTCTGGCCGCACCGGATGCGCCCTGGCACACCCAGCGCGACGCCTGGGTCGCGCTCGGCTGCGACATCGGCCTCCTGGTCGGCAGCCTGGGCAAGATCGCCCGCGACCTGTCGCTGATGGGCCAGTTCGAGGTCGGCGAGGTGGCCGAACCTTCCGAGCCCGGCCGCGGCGGATCGT
>CAJYQL010000088.1 GCA_913776965.1 uncultured Xylophilus sp. | reverse complement strand
ACCCGCTGCACCACCTGCAGGTCGAGCTGATGCGCCGCTACCGGGGCGGGCAGGGCGACGACCGGGTGCAGACCGGCATCCACATCTCGATCAACGGCATCGCGGCAGGGCTGCGCAACACCGGCTGAAGGGGCGCCGGTCAGGCGCTCATCAGTTCGCCGATCGGCTTCAGGTCCTCGACCCGGTCGCAGATCGCCTTGAGCACCATCATCACGGGGATGCCCAGCAGCAGCCCCCAGATGCCCCAGAGCCAGCCCCAGGCGAGCACGCTGGCGAACACGACCACCGGGTTCATGCTGCTCGCGCGGCTGGTGAGCCAGGGTGTGAGCAGCTGGCCGATCAGGGTGTGGATGACCAGCGAGGCACCCGCCAGCACCGCCGCCATCTCGACCGTGCCGAACTGCAGGAAGGCGACCAGCCCGGTGCCGGCGGTGACCGCGACCGAGCCGATGTATGGGATCAGGTTGAGCACCCCGGCCGCGATGCCCCACACGGCGGCGTACTCCATGCCGAGCGCCCAGTAGACCAGCCAAGTGGCGACGCCTACCAGCACGCTCATTGCGACCTGGACCAGCAGGTAGCGCTGCACCTGGGCGGTGATCTCGTCGAGCACCTCGACCGTCACCTTCTTGCGCGACAGGCTGGGGCCGGTGATCTTCACCAGCTTGCGCCGGAAGGTGTCGCCGGCACCGAGGGCGAAGAAGGTCAGGAACAGCACCACAGTCATCTGGCCGGCGAAGCTCGCCAGGCCGACGGTGCCGCTCCAGAGATAGTCGCGGATGTTGAAGGGCGGGCGCTCGACCAGCACGCGGGTCACGCCGCGCGGCGAGATCGGCTGGGTGCGGGCCTGCGTCGCCAGTTCGAGCTGCACGGCCGCCTGCTGCACCTTGTCCAGCGCGCCGGGCTGGCCGGTGTGGGACGACTGCACCAGCGTGTCGCGCACCTTGCGGGCGGCGACCGGCAGGGAATCGAGCAGGTCGGCGGCGTCGTCGCTCAGCCAGTAGGCAGTCGAACCGAACGCACCCAGCAGGCCGCAGAGCAGCAGCGCGGCGCTCAGCATGCGGGGCATGCGGAGCCGGCGCTGCATCGCGTCCACGGCCGGCGACAGCGCATAGGTCAGCAGCAGTGCCAGCAGCAGCGGGATGAACACGGCCGCGGCCCAGCGCAGCACCAGCAGCGTGCCGAGCACCGCGAGCACGGCGAGGGAGATGCTGCGGACGTCCACCGGCATCTGCAGCAGGATCCGCGGCTGGTCGGGATCGCCGTCGGCGGGCGGCGGCAGGCGGACCGCCAGGGTTTCCGCGCCGCGGACCGGCACCGCGCCGGGCGGCAGGGTGGAAGACGGAACAGGCGGGGCGTCGGGCGCGGGATCGGCGGAGGACATCCGGCCGATTCTGGGGCGCCGATCCAGACGCACCTGTAGGCGCACGCCGATGGACCCGACGGCCGAGGGGAGGGACTTCCCTCGGTGCCGCCGGCGCCGGCCCGGTTGCGGATCAGTGCAGCGTCAGGGCGCCGGCGGCCTTGCTCTTGCCGGCGCGTGCGGGCGGGCAGCACAGGCCGCAGACGAAGTGCTTGGCGTTCTCGTACGGCTCGGTGACGAACTTGCCGCCGCATTGGGAGCATCCGGTCATCGCCAGCATCGTCGCGTCGACGAACTTCAGCAGGCGCCATGCGCGGGTGAAGGACAGCAGCGGCTCGATCTCGGCGGCCTGCACCTGCTCGGTATAGAGGCGATAGGCCTTGGTCAGCGCTTCCACCGGGTCGAGCGATGCGCCTTTGGATAGGTATTCGTAGATGTTCAGGAACAGCGAGGAATGGATGTTTTCCTGCCAGGTGAGGAACCAGTCGGTCGAGAAGGGCAGCTGGCCCTTGGACGGCGACTTGCCGGCGATCTCCTTGTAGAGGCGGATCAGCCGTTCGTAGGAGAGGGTGGTTTCCGACTCAAGGACCTGCATGCGCGCACCCATCTGGATCAGCATCGCGGCGCGCTCGATCTGGCGCGATTCGTTGAGGACGCTTTTCGGGGTGGCGGTGGTGGTCATGGCGGTTCCTGGCGACGGTGACGGATGAAGCGGCGGCGGGCGGGTCAGAGAACTTCAGAAACGCGACCGGCCATCAGGATGTTGGCGTGCAGGCGGTTGGTCGCCTCGTTGCCGGCCTTCTTCGGCAGGTTGTGGCTGGTGAGCAGGTTCCAGACCATGTCGTCGTCCACCCGGAAGCGGCAGATCAGGGTGTTGCCCGAGGCCAGCTTCAGCACCTGGGCGGCCGACAGGGACGCCAGCAGGTCGGCCGATTCCTCGTTGATGCCCAGACGGAACACCGCCTCGGCCTTGTCCTGGCGGATCAGCGTCTGCGCCAGCATCAGGTAGGTCAGGTTGGCTTCACGGATCTCGTCAAGCATCTGTTCGTGGGTCATGGTGCAATCCCTTTCGAGGTCGGGACCGGGGTTGCAAGACAGGTGGTCTTGTGTCCGATCCGTTGAAATGGATTGTGAAGACCCGCCAAACAGAAATTAAGTCGGGGGAGCGTCATCCGCGATGTCTGGTTTCGCGGTGCCCAGGTAGGAATTTGCCTTACAAGACCCGCTGCGGCCGGGTCGTCCGGCTGGGGCCGAGGCGGGGCGCAGCGCCCGTGCGGCCGGGCGCGGCTGCTATCCCTTTGCGACCGGCCGTGTCGGATCGCTGCACCAGTCGCTCCAGCTGCCGGCATACAGTGCGGCGGGCGGGAAGCCGGCGATCTCCATCGCCAGCAGGTTCGGCACGGCGCTGACACCGCTACCGCACTGGTGCACGACGCCGGCCGGATCGCGGCCGGCCAGCAGGGCGTCGAATTCTGCCCGCAGCGCGTCGGCCGACTTGAAGCGGCCGTCAGGCCCCAGGTTGTCGGCGAACGGCCGGTTGAGGGCGCCCGGAATGTGGCCGGCGACCGGGTCGAGCGGCTCCACCTCGCCGCGGAAGCGGGTGGGCGCCCGGGCGTCGACCACCGTCTGCACGGTGCCGCCGAGTCCCGCCTGCACGTCGGCGGAACCGACCAGCCGGCGCAGCGGCGGGCGCAGCTCGAAGTTGGACTGGAAATGCGTCGGCTCGGTCTCGTGGTCGGTCGCCTCGGGGGCGCTGCCGCGGGTCGCGCCGCCGGCGGCCTGCCAGGCCTGCAGCCCGCCGTCGAGCACCGCCACCGCGTCGTGGCCGGCCCACTTGAGCATCCACCACAGCCGGCCGCAGTAATTGGCGCCGTTGCGGTCGTAGACGACCGCCTGCATGTCGTTGGCGAAGCCGACGCTGCAGAGCCAGGCAGCGAAGTTCTCGCGGCTCGGCAGCGGATGCCGGCCGCCTGAGGCGGGGCGGTCGGCCTCGTGGGCGATCTGGACATGGCCGTGCGCGTCGGGCAGGCCGTGCTTGGCGCTGAGGTGCCGGTCCAGGTCGGCGAACACCGCCCCGGCGATGTGCAGCGCCGCGTACTGCTCGGCGCCGCGGTCGGGATGCATCAGGTCGAAGCTGCAGTCGAAGACCATCAGCGGACGGCGGGCGTCGCGCAGCGCCTGCAGCTCGGCGGCGGAGATCAGGAGCGGGTAGGAGGGTGCCATGGCCTCAGTCGGATCGATTTTGTATCGAAATCAGGCCCTGGCGCCCGCCGGGCCTGCGCAAGCAGCTATCGTTTGGATAGCAGATGAAGGCCGTCGGCCGCCAGCGCGCCGCGGTACCACTCGTGGAAGTGCTGCATGCCGTCCTCCATCGGGCTCTGGTAGGGGCCGACTTCGTCGTCGCCGCGCGCGAGCAGGGCCTTGCGGCCCGCATCCATGCGCTCGGCGATCTCGTCGTCCTCCACGCAGGTTTCCATGTAGGCCGCCTGCTGCGCCTCGACGAACTCGCGCTCGAAGGCGGCGATCTCCTCGGGGTAGAAGAACTCGACCAAGTTGAGCGTCTTGGTCGGGCTGACCGGGTGCAGCGTCGAGACGGTCAGCACGTGCGGGTACCACTCCACCATGATGTGTGGGTAGTAGGTCAGCCAGATCGCGCCGTATTTCGGCGGCCGGCCCTCGCGGTAGGCAAGCAGCTGGTCCTGCCAGCGCTGGTAGACCGGGCTGCCGGCCTTGCCGAGCCGGTTGGCGACGCCCACGGTCTGCACCGAATACTGGCGGCCGAACTCCCAGCGCAGGTCGTCGCAGGTGACGAACTGGCCGAGCCCCGGATGGAACGGGCCGACGTGGTAGTCCTCGAGGTAGACCTCGATGAAGGTCTTCCAGTTGTAGTGGCACTCGTGCAGCTCCACCCGGTCGCGCACGAAGCCGGTGAAGTCGAGGTCGGCACGCGGCCCGAGCGCTGCCAGGTCGTCGGCGACGCTGCGGCTGCCGGCCTCGAACAGCAGGCCGTTCCATTCCTGCAGCGGATAGTTGCGCAGGTTGAGGCACGGGTCCTCGGGGAAATGCGGCGCGCCGAGCAACTGGCCGTGCGCGTCGTAGGTCCAGCGGTGCAGCGGGCAGACGATGTTGCCGCCGGCATGGCCGGGTGCGGTACGGTCGAGCGAGCCGCGGCCCTTGAGCATCACGGCCTGCCGGTGCCGGCAGACGTTGGAGACCAGTTCCACGCCGCCCCGCGTGTTGCGCACCAGCGCGCGGCCCTCGCCCTCCTGGGGCAGGGCGTAGTAGTCCCGCGGTTCCGGCACCGACAGGGCGTGCCCCACGTAGCGGGGGCCCTGCTGGAAGAGGATTTCCTGTTCGCGTCGGAACAGCGCCTCGTCGAAGTAGCTGGAAACTGGTAGTTGGCTTGCGGCCTGCTGCAGTCGAAGACTTAAATCAGACATGGGTGACCTGACCTAAAGACTCCCCACAGGGAGAAAGACGGAAGGGATAGGAGATGCGCGCGGCGCAGAGACAAAAGCCGGCTGGAGTCGCCGGCTTGGAGGGATGCGCGATTGTACCCGCCGGGGGCTGCCGGGCCGTGTAAGCGGCCATGTCCGCGACCGGGCGCTGCGCCGTCGCGCCCCTAGAATGACTGGTTTCCCACGACGGGCGGCGCACTGCGCTCCCGAGCCTGCCCATGCCCAAGGCCCCCGCCTCCCCACCGACCGATCCGGCACTGCCCGCCACCTACGAGGAGGCACTGGAAGAGCTGGAACAGCTCGTCGCGCGGCTCGACGCCGGCCAGCTGCCGCTCGACCGGCTGCTGGACGGCTACCGCCGGGGCGCGGCGCTGCTGCAGTTCTGCCGCGAACGGCTGCAGGCAGTCGAGCAGCAGATCCAGGTGCTCGACGACGGCGTGCTCAAGCCCTGGAACCCGGCGGCATGAACGGCGCCACACTCGACGCCTGGAGCGCCGCCCACCGCGCGACGGTGGAGACCGCGCTGTCGCGCTGGGTCGGTCCCGGCGCGCCCGCCTCCCTCGGCGAGGCGATGCGGTATGCGGTGCTCGACGGCGGCAAGCGGCTGCGGCCGCTGCTGGTGCTGGCCGCGCGCGAAGCGGTGGCCGGCGATGTGCCCGCGCCGGTGCTCGACGATGCCGCGCTGCGCGCGGCCTGCGCGGTCGAGCTGATCCACGCCTATTCGCTGGTCCACGACGACATGCCCTGCATGGACAACGACGTGCTGCGCCGCGGCAAGCCGACGGTCCATGTGCGCTTCGGCGAGGCCGGCGCGCTGCTGGCGGGCGATGCGCTGCAGGCCCTGGCCTTCGAGCTGCTGGTGCCCGACGAGGACACCGGCATCCCCACGGCCGTCCAGGCCGCGCTGAGCCGGCGCCTGGCGCGCGCCGCCGGCCACGCCGGCATGGCCGGCGGCCAGGCGATCGACCTGGCGAGCGTCGGCATCGCGCTCGACGAGGACGCTCTGCGCCGGATGCACCGCCTGAAGACCGGCGCCCTGCTGGAAGCCAGCGTGATGATGGGCGCCGAATGCGGCGAGGCGTCGTCCGCCGCGCGCGCGGCCCTGCAGCGCTACGGTGCGGCCATCGGCTTGGCGTTCCAGGTGGTCGACGACATCCTCGACGTGACCGCCGATTCCGCCACCCTCGGCAAGACCGCCGGCAAGGACGCGGCGCACGACAAGCCCACCTATGTCGCGCTGCTCGGCCTGGATCGCGCCCGCGCCCATGCCCGCGAACTGCATGCCGAGGCGCGTGAAGCCGTCACGGCGAGCGGTCTGCAGAAGACCGGCGCGCTCGATGCCCTGGCCACGATGGTCATCGACCGTTCGCACTGAATCGATGATGAGGAAAACGCGGTTTTGCGCAGGTCCTGCCTGCGCAAGCAGCTACCAGAAAGATAGCAGGCCCCCATGCCCCTGAATCCCTCGTTTCCCGACGCCGCACCGCTCGGCGCCCGCTACCCGCTGCTCGCCCGGATCGACGATCCGGCCGACCTGCGCGCCCTGCCGCGCGAGCAGCTGCAGGCGCTCGCCCACGAACTGCGTGCCTATGTGCTCGACAGCGTGTCGAAGACCGGCGGCCACCTGAGTTCCAACCTGGGCACGGTCGAGCTGACGGTCGCGCTGCACGCGGTGTTCGACACGCCGCGCGACCGCATCGTCTGGGACGTGGGCCACCAGACCTATCCGCACAAGATCCTGACCGGCCGGCGCGACCGCATGCACACGCTGCGGCAGCTGGGCGGCCTGTCGGGCTTCCCGCAGCGGGCGGAGAGCGAGTACGACACCTTCGGCACCGCCCATTCGTCCACCAGCATCTCGGCTGCCCTCGGCATGGCGATGGCTGCGCGCCAGAAGGGCGAGGATCGCCACGCGATCGCGGTGATCGGCGACGGCGCGATGAGCGCCGGCATGGCCTTCGAGGCGCTGAACAATGCCGGCGTGCTCGACGGCCGGCTGCTCGTCGTGCTCAACGACAACGACATGTCGATCAGCCCGCCGGTCGGCGCGCTCAACCGCTATCTGGCGCAGCTGATGAGCGGCCGCTTCTACGCCGCCGCGAAGAACGTGGGCAAGAGCGTGCTGAAGGCGGCGCCGCCGCTGTTCGAGCTGGCCAAACGTTTCGAGCAGCATGCCAAGGGGATGGTGGTGCCGGCCACGCTGTTCGAGCAGTTCGGCTTCAACTACGTCGGCCCGATCGACGGGCACGACCTCGATTCGCTGATCCCGACGCTCGAGAACCTGAAGCAGCTGCCCGGCCCGCAGTTCCTGCACGTGGTCACCAAAAAGGGCCAGGGCTACAAGCTGGCCGAGGCCGATCCGGTGGCCTACCACGGCCCCGGCAAGTTCGATCCGCTCGTCGGGCTGGTGAAGCCGGCGGTCGCGGGCAAGCCGACCTTCACTCAGGTGTTCGGCCAGTGGCTCTGCGACATGGCCGAGCAGGACCTGCGGCTGGTCGGCATCACGCCGGCGATGCGGGAAGGCTCGGGCCTGGTCGAGTTCGAACAGCGCTTCCCGGGCCGCTACTACGACGTCGGCATCGCCGAACAGCATGCGGTGACCTTCGCCGCCGGCATGGCCTGCGAGGGCCTGAAGCCGGTGGTTGCGATCTACTCGACCTTCCTGCAGCGCGGCTACGACCAGCTGATCCACGACGTGGCGCTGCAGAACCTGCCGGTGGTGTTCGCCCTCGACCGCGCCGGCCTGGTCGGCGCCGACGGCGCCACCCATGCGGGCGCCTACGACATCCCGTTCCTGCGGTGCATTCCCAACATGGCGATCGCCTGCCCAGCTGACGAGCGCGAATGCCGCCAGCTGCTCTCGACCGCCTACGCGCAGGACCATCCGGTCGCCGTGCGCTACCCGCGCGGCGCCGGCGCCGGCGTGGCACCGTTGTCCCACCTGGAGCCGCTGCCCTACGGCCGGGCCGAGGTGCGGCGCGAGGGCGCAAGCGGCATCGCGATCCTGGCGTTCGGCACGCTGCTGTATCCGGCCCTGCAGGCCGCCGAGGCGCTCGACGCCACGGTGGTCAACATGCGCTGGGCCAAGCCGCTGGACACCGCGCTGCTGCTGGACATCGCACAGCGCCACCCGTCGCTGGTCACCATCGAAGAGGGCGCGGTGATGGGCGGCGCCGGCAGCGCGGTCGCCGAGGCGCTGAACGCCGCCCGCCTGCCGCGCGCGCTGCTGCAGTTGGGACTGCCGGACGTGTTCATCGAACACGGCGACCCGGCGAAGCTGCTGGCCGCCGCCGGGCTGGATGCCGCGGGAATCGAGGCTGCGGTGCGGGCGCGGTTCCCCGCGCAGCCCTGACGACCCGGCGACCGGGCGACGTGCGAAACGCACGCCCGGGCATCGCCGTCAACCCGGGGTGACCGCATCCGGGGAAGTCCCTGTGCGGTCGCGATCCATCCGCTCCGAGAATCGACCGCCCCCGCGCGCCGTCGTGCGCCGGAGCCGGCTGCCGCCATCCGCAGCGGTCGTTCGCCCATACCCCTGGAGACACACCTTGGATCGTCGTTCCCTCGTCCAGCGCGCCGGCATCGCCGGCATCCTTGCAGCCGGTGCTGCGCCTGCCGTCCATGCCCAGGCCGCCGTGCGCTGGCGGCTCGCGTCGAGCTTCCCGAAGTCGCTCGACACCATCTACGGCGGCGCCGAGGTGTTCGCCCGCCACGTGCGGGCGATGTCGGGCGGCAAGTTCGAGGTCTCGGTGCATGCGGGCGGCGAGCTGATGCCCCCGTTCGGCGTGGTCGACGGCGTGCAGCAGGGCTCGGTCGAGGCGGCGCATTCGGTGCCGTACTACTTCTACGGCAAGAACCCGGCGTTCGCCCTCGGCTCGGCGATTCCGTTCGGCCTGAACGCCCGGCAGATGAACGCGTGGATGCTGCACGGCAACGGCCGCAAGCTGATGAACGAGTTCTACGCCACCTACGGCATGCTGAGCTTCCCCGGCGGCAACACCGGCACGCAAATGGGCGGCTGGTTTCGCAAGGAAATCAAGAGCGTGGCCGACCTGAAGGGCCTCAAGTTCCGGCTCGGCGGCGGCCTGATCGGCGACGTGATGGTCAAGCTCGGCGTGGTGCCGCAGAGCCTGCCGGGCGGCGAGGTCTACCAGGCGCTGGAGAAGGGCACGCTGGATGCGGCCGAGTGGGTCGGCCCGTACGACGACCAGAAGCTCGGCTTCAACAAGGTCGCGCCGTTCTACTACTACCCCGGCTGGTGGGAAGGCGGCCCCGAGGTGGACTTCTACATCAACCAGAAGGCCTACGACGCCCTGTCGTCCGAGAACAAGGCGATCATCGACGCCGCCTCGCTCGCGGCGCACACCGACATGCTGGCCAAGTACGACGCGCTGAACCCGACCGCGCTGAAGCAGCTGGTCGGCCAGAAGGCGAAGCTGCAGGCCTTCACCAAGCCGGTGATGGACGCGGCGTACAAGGCATCGCTCGAAGTGTTCGAGGAGAACAACGAGAAGAGCCCGGCCTGGAAGAAGATCTATGCCGATCTGCGCACCTTCCAGAAAGACCAGCTGCTGTGGTTCCGCTTCGCCGAAGGCCGCTTCGACAACTACATGCAGTCGCTGCCGCAGTGACGGTCCGCGGTCGCCAGGCCGCGTGAACCGCCGGCCCGGCGGCCGCAAGCTTGCAGTTTGCTGAACATCGTGCCGCCGCGCGGGAAAACCCCCTGAGGGAGCGCGAAATCCGATTTCTAGAATGGCCGCGGACGGGCTTCTGCCACCCCGGCACAGGCCCCGCCGCTCTTCATAACCATTCTCGGAGTTCAGCCATGGATCGTCGTTCCATCATCAAGCATGCCGGCATCGCCGGTGTCCTGACAGCCGGGGTCGCGCCCGCGGTGCATGCCCAGGCGACGGTGCGCTGGCGCCTGGCCTCCAGCTTCCCGAAGCCGCTCGACACCATCTACGGCGGCGCCGAAGTGTTCGCCAAGAAGGTCGGCGAGATGACCGGCGGCAAGTTCCAGATCAGCGTGCACGCGGCCGGCGAACTGATGCCCGCGCTCGGCGTGATCGACGGCGTGCAGCAGGGCTCGATCGAGGCCTGCCATACCGCCGGCTACTACTTCTTCGGCAAGAACGAGGCGTTCGCCGTCGGCGCCGCGATCCCGTTCGGCATGAACACCCGCCAGCTCAACGCCTGGATGTACGAGGGCAACGGCCTGAAGCTGACCCGCGAGTTCTACGCAAAGTACAACATGGTCAACTTCCCCTGCGGCAACACCGGCGCGCAGATGGGCGGCTGGTTCCGCAAGGAAATCAAGACGGTCGAGGACTTCAAGGGCCTGAAGTTCCGCATCGGCGGCTTCGCCGGCCGGGTGATCGAGCGCCTGGGCGCCGTGCCGCAGAACATCCCCGGCGGCGAGATCTACCAGTCGCTGGAGAAGGGCACGATCGACGCGGCCGAATGGATCGGTCCGTACGACGACCAGAAGCTCGGCTTCAACAAGGTGGCGCCGTACTACTACTACCCCGGCTGGTGGGAAGGCACGCTGCAGCTCGACCTGCAGGTCAACCAGAAGGCCTACGAAGCCCTGTCGCCCGAGTACAAGGCGATCGTGCAGGCCGCCGCGTCGCATGCGCACGTCGACATGCAGGCCAAGTATGACGCCCGCAACCCGACTGCGCTGAAGCAGCTGGTCGGTGCCAAGACCAAGGTGCTGGCGTTCCCGAAGCCGGTGCTCGACGCCTCGTTCAAGGCGGCGATGGATCTGTACAAGGAACTCGACGCCAAGAACCCGGACTGGAAGAAGCTGTACGAGGACTACCGCACCTTCCAGAAGGACCAGCTGCTGTGGTCGCGTTTCGCCGAGGCGCGCTTCGACAGCTACATGCAGGGCGTGAATCTCTGAGTTCGCCCCCAGGCTTTTCACTGCGTGTAACGCCTGCCCCCGGCCGGGGGCGGCACTGGCGGGCCGGCAGAGCCGGACCCGCGGTGCCCTGAGGGGGCGGTGTCGCTGGCGCGTTCACCGCGCCGGATCTGGCCGTCGCGTCTTTTGGATGCGGCGGCTTTTATTTTGCGGTTGCGGGGCGGTCGGCGGGCGGCGCGACGCCCAGCCGGCGGTGCAGTTCGGTGCTGCTGGTCGTGTACTGCAGCACGGTGCTGCGTTCGGGGAACAGCCGCTCCGACGCGGCGAAGGCGGCGAGCGTTGCTTCGTGGAAGGCCGACAGGATCAGGCGCTTCTTGCCGGGGTAGGTGATCGCATCGCCCACGGCGTACAGGCCCGGCACCTGTGTCGCGAAGGTGCCGGTGTCGACCGGCACCTGCTTGCGTTCCAGCACCAGGCCCCATTCGGCGAGCGGGCCGAGCCGCGGGCTGAGGCCGAGCGCGACCACCACCGCATCGACCGGCAGCGACGGCGTGCTGCCGTCGGGTGCGGCCACGACGACTTCCTGGAGCCGGCCGTCCGGCGCATGCAGCCGCGCGACCTGGCCGACGACGAACGTCGCATCGCCTGCGGCCTGCTGTGCGGCGAACCGTGCCTGGCGGTCGGCCGTGGCCTGCAGCACGGCGCGGCGGTGCAGCAGCGTGACGGCCCGGGGCCGGCGCGCCGGCGGTTGTGCGAGCAATGCGGCGACCCGGTCGAGCGCCGCGTCGTCGCCGCCCACCACCAGCACCTGGCGGCCGCCCAGGTCGTCGGACGCATGCAGCCGGTGGAACACCTGCGTGCCCTCGAAGGCCTCGATGCCGTCGGCCTGCAGCCGGCGCGGCGTGAAGGCACCCACGCCGGCTGCGAGGAAGACGGTACGCGCGCGGAACTGCACCCCGCGCGAGGTGCCGACGGCGAACCCGTCGGCGCGCGCCTCCAGCGTGGCCACTTCCTGCGACAGGTGCAACCCGGGCGCGAACGGCCGCACCTGCTCCATCAGGCGCTCCGCAAGTTCCTGACCGGTGCAGGCTGGAACCGCGGGAATGTCGTAGAGCAGCTTGTCGCCGTACAGCTCGACGCACTGGCCGCCTGGACGGTCGAGCGCATCCACGATCTGCGCATGGATGCCGAGCAGGCCCAGTTCGAACGCCAGGAACAGGCCGGCCGGGCCGGCGCCGATGATCAATGCGTCGGTGACGATCGGCTCGTCGGGGAACAGGGCATCGGCGGACATGGGCGCTCCAGAACGACAACGGGAGGCACGCTGGCCTCCCGGGGGACGATGGCGCGGACGCGTCGAACGCGCCGGCGATCAGCGGATCAGCTCGGCGAGCTTACCCGGCTTGTCCTTCCATTCGTCGGCATCGGGCAGCGACGGCTTGCGCTTGGTGATGCTCTTCCAGCCGGCGGCCAGCGCCAGTTCGGCGTTGAGCTGGATGAAGGCGAGCTGGTCGGCCGGCACGTCCTCTTCGGCGTAGATCGCGTTGGCCGGGCATTCCGGGATGCAGACGGCGCAGTCGATGCATTCGTCCGGGTCGATCACGAGGAAGTTCGGGCCTTCGCGGAAGCAGTCGACCGGGCACACGTCCACGCAATCGGTGTATTTGCACTTGATGCAGTTTTCGGTGACGACGTGGGTCATGGCAGGGCGGCGGTCATTCGATGTAAACCGCGGATTTTACGAGGGGATAAAAAGCGACGTGGTTACTGGACGAGAACCGCGGCGGAGGTCTTGTGGCTGGCGGTGTCCACCAGGATCAGCGCACCCAGCGTGCGCGACCGGGCGTACGGCAGGGCGGCGAGCGGTTCCTGCAGCGCCAGCTCGACGTGGCCGAGCGCGTTGGGCGGCAGTTGCGTCGCCTCCTCGCGCGCCAGTGTCTCGATGTTGAGCC
>CAJYQL010000087.1 GCA_913776965.1 uncultured Xylophilus sp. | reverse complement strand
AGTGCCGCGGCTCCGAGCCTGCCTGCGCAGGCTTGGACGTACACGAAGGGCGGCCGCCTCTGGCGGCAGCGCGGAGCGGCGCAGCCGCTCAGGGGTAGTTACCCGCAAGTCCTTGGCTTGATGTTCTTGTCCTTCGCATACTTCGCCGCGTACTCCTTCACCAGCGGATCGATGTGCGTCTTGTCGGCCTGGTACCAGTCGGACTGGATGTTCCACTTGCCCCCGTCCCACTGCACGATGCGCGCCCAGTCGGTGCCCATGTGGTTCTGGCACGAGGTCTTCACGGGGCGCATGATCTCGCCGAAGCCCAGGGCCTTGAGCTTGTCGGCCGAGAGGTCCAGGTTCTCGAAGCCCCAGCGCACCTGCTCGGGCGTGAGCACCTTGCCCTTGCCGTACTTCTCCTGCGCGGCGCGGATCGCCTCCACCTGCAGCATGGAGATCATCATCCCGCGCGTGTGCGCCAGCGTGCCCACGCCCGTGGGCGCACCCGTGCCCTGGCCCTTGTCATAGACGAACTTCTTCAGGTCGTCGTGCACCTTGTCCTTCGCGGCGCTGTTGTGGATGGTGATGGCGTTGTAGCCCTTGGCGCCCGCGCCGATGTCCTTCACGTCATGGTCGGAGCCGGCCCACCAGATGCCGTAGATCTTCTCGCGCGGGTAGCCGCTGGCCTGTGCCTCGCGGATGCCGGCGGGCGTCATCACGCCGGCCGACCAGAACAGCACGTAGTCGGGCTTCTGCTGGCGGATCTGCAGCCAGGTGGATTTCTGCTCCACGCCGGGCGGCGTGACGGGGAAGGTGCTGAGCGTGAAGCCGTCGGCCTCGGCGCGCTTTTGCAGCAGAGGGATCGGCTCCTTGCCGTAGGGGCTGTCGTGGTAGACCAGCGCGATCTTCTTGCCCTTGAGGCTGCCCTTTTCCTTCTTGGCGATGTCCTGCAGCATCACGTCGGCGGCGGTCCAGTAGGTGCCCAGCAGCGGGAAGTTCCACTCGAACACCGTTCCGTCTGCCGATTGCGAGAGGCCATAGCCGGGGGTCTCGACGGGAATCTTGTCCACGAAGGCCTTGTCGGTCACCGCGAAAGTGATGCCGGTGGACTGCGTGTCGAAGCCGGAGGCGCCGCCGCCCTTGCCCTTGAGGCGCTCGTAGCACTCCACGCCCTTGGCCGCGTCGTACGCGGTCTCGCACTCCTCGAACGAGAGCTTCACGCCGTTCACGCCGCCGTCGCGCGCGTTCACGAGCTTCAGGTAGTCCTGCTTGCCGTCCGCCCAGGGAATGCCGAGCGGCGCGAACTGCCCGGTGCGGTAGACGAGCAGCGGCACGAACTGCTCGCCCGCGGCCTGCGCCTGCGCCAGTGGCGCGGCGCTCCATACCGAGAGGCCGGCCGCGATGGCGGCGGCGATCGATGCGATCTTCCTGGGTTGCATGGCTTGTCTCCTTGGGATGTGGGCACTCGGGTGGTGCGTTGGCGGAACGGAATAGAAACGGGTCGTGCTCAGTGCGGGAACGGCCAGATGCGCAGCTTCTGCCGCGCGGTGGACCACAGCCGCGCGAGGCCGTGGGGCTCGACGATGAGGAAGAACACGATCAGCGCGCCGAAGATCATGTGCTCCAGGTGCGTGGCCGTGCCGGTGGACAGCGGCAGCCCCAGCCAGTGGGGCACGTAGTTCAGCAGCAGCGGCAGCAGCACGATGAAGGCCGCGCCGAAGAAGCTGCCCGCGATGGAGCCCAGCCCGCCGATGATCACCATGAACAGCAGCTGGAACGAGCGGTCGATGCCGAAGGCCGCGGGCTCCCACGATCCCAGGTGCACGAAGCCCCAGAGCCCGCCGGCCACGCCGACGATGAAGCTGCTCACGGCGAAGGCGCTGAGCTTGGCGTACACCGGGCGGATGCCGATCACGGCCGCGGCCACGTCCATGTCGCGCATGGCCATCCACTCGCGGCCCACGGCGCCGCGCACGAGGTTCTTGGCGAGCAGCGCGAACACGGCGACGAACCCCAGGCACAGCAGGTACTTCTGCACGGGCGTCTCGATGCCGAAGCCCAGGACCTGCAGGTGGCCCACGCTCACCGAGCCCGACGACGAATCGTTGGTCACCCACTTCACGCGGTTGGTGAACCAGTCGGTGAAGAACTGCGCGGCGAGCGTCGCCACCGCCAGGTACAGCCCGCGGATGCGCAGGCTCGGGATGCCGAACAGCACGCCGAATACCGTGGCGCAAAGCCCGCCACCCAGCAGCGCGAGCAGCAGCGGCATGCCCTCGATGCGCACCTGCAGGTTGTAGGCCGCATAGGCACCGACGGCCATGAAAGCGCCCGTGCCCAGCGAGATCTGCCCGCAGTAGCCCACGAGGATGTTGAGCCCGATCGCCGCGAGCGACAGGATCAGGAACGGCACCGCGACGGCGCGGAAGAAATAATCGCTGCCCGCCAGCGGCACGCCGACGAAGGCCACCGCCAGCAGGGCGAGCAGGGCCCAGCGGTCCTGCGCGATGGGGAACAGCGCCAGGTCGGCCTGGTAGCTGGTCTTGAACTGGCCGTTTTCGCGGTAGAACATGTTGCTTGGCTCCTTCTACCGGTTACACGCGGTCGATGATCTTGTCCCCGAACAACCCTTGCGGCCGGATGAGGAGGAAGCCCAGCGCGAGCACGTAGGCGAACCAGTTCTCGATGCCGCCGCCGAGGAAGGGCCCGAGGTAGATCTCGGACACCTTCTCGCCCACGCCGATCAGCAGGCCGCCCACGATGGCGCCGGGCACCGAGGTGAGCCCGCCGAGGATCACGACCGGGAAGGCCTTGAGCGCCACGAGCGAGATGGAGAACTGCACGCCCAGCTTGCTGCCCCAGATGATCCCCGCCACGAGCGCGACGATGCCGCCCACCGACACACGATCACCCAGATGCGCGAGAGCGGGATGCCGATGGACTGCGCGGCCTGGTGGTCGTCCGCCACGGCGCGCAGCGCGCGACCGGTGCGCGTCTTCTGGAAGAAGAGCGAGAGCAGCGCGACGAGCGCGGCGGCCACCACGGCGGCGTAGAGGTCTTCCCTGGAGAGCAGCAGGCCGCCCTCGAAGACGTTCTCCAGCACGATCATCGGATCCTTGGGCATGCCCACGTCGATCTTGTAGGTGCTGCTGCCGAAGATGAGCTGGCCCGCGCCGTCGAGGAAGTAGGTGATGCCCAGCGTGGCCATCAGCAGCGCGATCGGCTCCTGGTTCACGAGGTGGCGCAGCGCCAGCCGCTCCACCAGCCAGGCCACGCCCACCATGCACGCCACCGCCGCGCAGAAGGCCAGCAGGTTGGCCAGCAGCAGGCTGTCGAAGCCCAGCCAGCGCGGCAGCCATTCGGCGAAGCGCGCCATGGCGAGCGCCGCGAACAGCACCATCGCACCCTGCGCGAAATTGAACACGCCCGAGGCCTTGAAGATCAGCACGAACCCCAGCGCCACCAGCGCGTAGAGCATGCCGGCCATCAGGCCGCCGAACACCGTTTCGAGAAAGAAACCCATGGCGTATGCCTCCGATGTCCTGCGTGCCTAGTGCCCTGCGCCCAGATAGGCGCGGATCACGTCTTCGTTGTTGCGCACCGCCTGGGGCGTGCCGTCACCGATCTTCTTGCCGTAGTCCAGCACCACGACGCGGTCGGAGATGTCCATCACCACGCCCATGTCGTGCTCGATCAGCACGATGGTGGTGCCGAATTCGTCGTTCACGTCGAGGATGAAGCGGCACATGTCCTGCTTC
>CAJYQL010000086.1 GCA_913776965.1 uncultured Xylophilus sp. | reverse complement strand
CGATCCCGACCTGCTCACGGTCAAGGCGGTCAAGGCCATCGCCTCTGCCACCCTGCTGCTGGTCGACGACCTGGTCAGCGACGCCATCGTCGCCCTGGCCCAGCCCGGTGCCCGCGTGGTCTATGTCGGCAAACGCGGCGGCTGCAAGAGCACGCCCCAGGCCTTCATCGAGAAGCTGATGCTGATGGCGGTGCGCGACGGCGAACGGGTAGTGCGGCTCAAGGGCGGCGACCCGTTCATCTTCGGCCGTGGCGGCGAAGAGGTGGAGCACCTGCGCGCCGCCGGCGTGCAGGTCGAGGTGGTCAACGGCATCACCTCCGGCCTGGCGGCGATGACCTCGATCGGCGTGCCGCTCACCCACCGCGAGTATGCGCACGGCGTGGTGTTCGTCACCGGCCACGCCAAGCCCGGCGACAGCGGTACCGACTGGCGCACCCTGGCTGCCACGGCGCATGCGGCCCGGCTGACGCTGGTGATCTACATGGGCGTGTCGGGCGCGGCGCGCATCCAGGACGAACTGCTGTACGGCCTGCCCGCCGCCACGCCGGTCGCGGTGATCCAGAACGCCACGCTCGCGACCCAGCGCCACGTGGTGACGACGCTCGGCGCGCTGCAGCAGACCCTCGTCTCCGAAGGGCTGGGCAGTCCGTCCGTGATCGTGGTGGGCGACGTGCTGACCGGCCTCGCCGCGGCGACCGGTGCCGGCGCGGCCGACCGTCTGCGCGCGGCCTGACCGGACGGCAAAGCGCCCTGCGCCGCTAGCCCGCGCGACGCCGGCCCACCGCCTGGGCGATGTGGTGCGCCGCCTTCTCCATCGCCTGCAGCTGGCGATCGCCGAGCGCGTCGTTGGCGGAAAAACTGTAGGTGCAGAGCGTGCCGTAGTTCTGCCGGTCGCCCAGCACGATCGGCGTCGTGATGAACGCGCCGATCTTCGCCGGTGCCGGCGGCGCATGGCGCATCGCCGGATCGTGCGCGGTGTCCTTCACCAGCCGCGGCAGCCGGCCCTCGACCACATGGTGGCACCAGGTCTGCTCCAGCTCCCGGACCTCGCCCGGCTGGTGCACCCGCGCCCCCTCGGGGTTCGCCACCTGGCGCAGCACATGGTGGTCGCCGTCGAACTCGGCGACGAAGACCACGTCCATCCCGAGCTTCTCGCGCAGCACCTGCAGCACCTGGCTGACCGAGGCATCGACCAGCACGTCGGACTGTTCGGTAGTCGCCACCAGCAGCTCGCTCACCGTCACGTCGAGCTGGTCCATGTCCTCGGATTCGAAAACATTGCGTTTCACAGCAGTCACCTCCGTTGACCGCGGATGGTAGGGCGCCCGCCGCGGGCGTGCAGTAACCATTCCTGCCCTGTGCCCGACGGCGCAGAAGATCCGGTGTTCGGCATCCGCTACCCCTGCACGGCATGCCCGATCCGACGGCGGCGGACTGGCGCGGCGCAGGCTTCGCAACCGCAACAACACCCTCAGGAGATTTCCATGTCCGTCCGGCAACGGACCACCTTCGCGCCCGGCAGCCAGCCGGCACCGGCCTCCGCCGCACCGGCCATGTCCACCGTCAACCTGGCCGCGCGGCAGCGCATGCTGTCGCAGCGGCTGGTCCTGCAGACCGTGCTGGCCGCCGACCATCCCCTGCCGCACCTGGACGACGCCCGCAGGACGCTCGCGCTGTTCAGCGACAGCCAGGCACGGCTGACCGACACCATCCGCGGCATGGAGCCGCCGGCGGCCACGGCGCTGCGGGCGGTGTACGACGGCCCGCGCGGCGTGGCGGCGCTGGTCGACGACTTCGCGCGCTGCGCTGCCGACGCGCTCGACGCGATCGCTGCCGGCAGCGTCCGGCGCGCCGCGGCGGTGGCCGCGCTGGTGGAGCGCAACGACGGCGTGCTGGAGGCGCTCAACCGCGCCACCTCCGCCTTCGACGGGATCGACAGCGCCCGCACCGCGTCCACCGTGCGGGAGTTGGGCGACATCGTGCAGGCGATCAACCGGGTGGCCCGCGAAGCCAAGGTCGTGAGCTTCAACGCCCAGGTGATGGCCGCGCGTGCCGGCCAGCACGGCCGCGAATTCGCGGTGGTGGCGAACGTACTGTCGGGCATCACCGGGCAGATCGACGGGCTGTCGGTGAAGGCAGGGCAATTGGTCGGCGCGCCGCACTGATCCGGGCGGGCGCGCGGACGGCCGGGCATCGGGGCGGTGCGCGGGCAGGCTTCGGGCCCCGCCGGTAGACTCGCGCGCTCCCCGCTTCCCCACGCGCAGCCGCTGCGCCGCCGCTCCTGCCATGTCCGCTCCGCCCTGCCCTGCCCCTGCCGTTGTCCTGTTCCGCAAGGGGTACAGGCGCCGTGGGACCTCGTCCGGCACGCGGACCCTGCGGCCGTCGGGCAGTTTCGCTGCACAGCGCGAGGCCTGAATGGAGCGCTTCGACGCGATCGTCATCGGCGCCGGCGCTGCCGGTCTGTTCTGCGCAGGGGTGGCGGCGCAGCGCGGCCTGTCGGTGCTGCTGGTGGACCATGCCGAAAAGCTCGCGGAAAAGATCCGCATCTCCGGCGGCGGCCGCTGCAACTTCACCAACCGCGACCTCGACCCCGCCGCACCGCAAAAGCATTTCCTCGGCCAGAACCCGCACTTCTGCCGGTCCGCGCTGGCGCGCTATACACCGCAGGACTTCATCGGCCTGGTCCAGCGCCACGGCATCCCCTTCCATGAAAAGCACAAGGGCCAGCTGTTCTGCGACCGTTCGGCCGAAGACCTGATCGCGCTGCTGGTGGCCGAGTGCGCCGGCGGCGCGAGCGGCGGCCGGGTGGTGCGCTGGCAGCCCTGCACGGTGCATTCCATAAGGTTTTCGGCCTCCAGCGCTGATGGAACCTGCGTAGGCAGCTACGAAATCGATAGCAACAACGGCAGCGCCTCGGCGCCGCAGCTGGTCGTCGCCACCGGCGGCCAGTCGATCCCGAAGATCGGCGCCACCGACTTCGGCTACCGGGTCGCCCAGCAGTTCGGCCTGCGACTGGTCGAGACGCGGCCGGGCCTCGTCCCGCTGACCTTCGACGGCGCCGCGTGGGCCCCCTACGCCGGTCTCGCCGGTCTGGCGCTGCCGGTCGAGGTCGCGACCGGCCAGAAGAAGGCGCGCGGCGCCTTCCACGAAGACCTGCTGTTCACCCATCGCGGGCTGTCGGGTCCGGCGGTGCTGCAGATCTCGAGCTACTGGCGCGAAGGCCAGCCGCTCGCGATCGACTTCGCCCCCGGCTCCGACATCGCCGCGCGCCTGGGCCATGCGAAGGCCGCGTCGAAGAAGAAATTGTCGAACGAACTCGCGGCCCTGGTCCCCGCCCGCCTGGCCGACGCCTGGACCGACGGCGACCCCGTCCTGCAACGCCCCGCGGCCGAGGTGCCGGACAAGGCCCTGCAGAGCCTCGCGCAGCGCATCGCCCGATGGGAAATCACCCCGACCGGCACCGAGGGCTACCGCAAGGCGGAGGTCACGCTCGGCGGCGTGGACACCCGCGACCTGTCGTCCCAGACGATGGAGGCGACGAAGCAGCCGGGCCTGTATTTCATCGGCGAAGTGACCGACGTGACCGGCTGGCTCGGCGGCTACAACTTCCAGTGGGCCTGGGCGAGCGGCCATGCCTGCGGGCAGGCGCTGCGCCGCGCCGGCTGACGGTCGCGCGGTCGCGCCGACCGCGGGCGCTATAATCTTGGGCTTTGCTGGCAAACCCCCGTCGGCCAAATACTAGTTACAGACGGGGAACCGCCGCGCACGGCTGTCGGGCCCGATCTCCCGCCATCCCTCTGCCGGCACATTTCGGAAATCACATGACGACCATCCGTGTAAAAGAAAACGAGCCCTTCGACGTGGCTCTCCGCCGCTTCAAGCGCACCATCGAAAAGCTCGGCCTGCTGACCGACCTGCGCGCCCGCGAGTTCTACGAGAAGCCCACCGCCGAGCGCAAGCGCAAGAAGGCCGCCGCCGTCAAGCGCCACTACAAGCGCGTGCGCAGCATGCAGCTGCCGAAGAAGCTGTACTGATCCTCGACACCGCGCCGCACCGGCCTTCACGGCCGGCCGGCGACGGCTCGAAACCCGCGCTCGGGACGCCAGGCGCGGGTTTTTCGTTTCTGCCCACCTCATTTGTCCGTACCCGTTTTCCCAGGAGACCCCATGGCACTCAAGGACCAGATCACCGACGACATGAAGGCCGCGATGCGCGCCAAGGACAGCGAGCGCCTCGGCACGATCCGCCTGCTGCTGGCGGCGATCAAGCAGAAGGAAGTCGACGAACGGGTCGAACTCGACGATGCAGCCGTCGTCGCCATCGTGGACAAGCTGCTCAAGCAGCGCAAGGATTCGATCGCCGCCTTCGAGCAGGCCGGCCGCCAGGATCTGGCGCAGAAGGAAGCCGCCGAATCCACCGTGCTGCAGGCCTACCTGCCCGCCCGCCTGTCGGCCGACGAGGTTGCGGCCGAAGTGCGGGCCGTCGTCGCCGACGTCACCGCCGAACTCGGCCGCGCGCCGGCCGCCGGCGACATGGGCAAGGTGATGAGCGCGGCCAAGGCGCGCCTCGCCGGCAAGGCCGAGATGGCCCAGGTGTCGGCGGCCGTCAAGGCAGCGCTGGCCGGCTGATCGGGCGCGCGCAGGGCGTCGGCCCTCGCCGCCCTGCGCTACCGGAATTGCAGCGTCCCAGCCATCCTGCCGCGTGCCGCCGCTCGCAACGGCCGCGAAAGACCCTCCGGTGAACCGAGCGACGCCCTGGCGCGTTGAATCGGCACCATGCGCCTGCATTTCCTGCTCTCCGCCCGCCGCTGGATCGCCCTTTGGGCCGCCGGCGCCGCCTTGTGCGCCGCGGCGCAGCAGGCCGATCCGCCCACCCGGGTTGCCCGCATCGACGTCGCGGAGGGCAGCGTCCAGTACCAGCTGGCAGCCGAGGGCCAGCCCCGCCCGGCCGACGCCCGCTGGCCGCTCACCACCGGCGACACCGTCTGGACCGATCCGGGCGCCCGTGCCGAACTGCATGCGGGCAGCGCCACCTTGCGGCTTGACAGTGCGTCGACCCTCGGATTCACCGTTCTCGACGACCGCACCACCCAGGTCCGGCTGACGGCCGGCACCGTGGGCGTGCAGGTCCGGTCGCTGGAGGCCGGCGAGCGATTCGAAGTCGACACCCCGAACCTCGCTTTGGTGCTCGATCGTCCCGGCCGCTGGCGCATCGACGTGGATGCGAGCCGCGGCACGACCCGCCTCACGGCCGACGCCGGTGCCGCCGGCACGCTGTACGGCGAACGGGCGGAGGCGTTTCCGCTGGCCGGCCCCCAGCGCCGCGAATTCAGCGGCCGCAACCTGGCGGGCGGCAGCACCGCATCGGTCGCCGTCGCCGTCGCCGTCGCCGATGCCTTCGACCGCTGGTCCGATGCCCGCGATCGCCTGCTCGCGCAGTCGCCCTCGGTGAAGTACGCATCGCGCGACGTTCCCGGCATCCAGCAGCTCGACGCCTACGGCGACTGGCAGACCGATCCTTCCGTAGGCGCCATCTGGTTCCCGCGCACCACCGGCGCGGACTGGGCCCCGTACCGGTATGGCCGCTGGGAATCGGTCGCGCCCTGGGGCTGGACCTGGATCGACGATGCCCCCTGGGGTTTCGCGCCGTTCCACTACGGGCGCTGGACCCAGGCCGGCGGCCGCTGGGGCTGGGTGCCGGGTAGCCTCGGGCCCCGACCGGTCTATGCGCCGGCGGTGGTCGGCTTCCTCGGCCAGCCGGGCGGAGAGCCCTTCGCCGTGGGCGGCCGGCCGAGCATCGGCTGGTTCCCGCTGGCCCCGGGCGAAGCCTGGCGTCCGCCCTATGTCGCCAGCCCCGGCTACATCGCGCGCCTCAACCGGGCCGGCTTCGCGCAGAACAACATCACAGGCTACTACTACCAGACGCGCCCGCAGGCGGTGACCGTGGTGCCGGCCGGCGATTTCGGCCGCCGCGGCATCGTCCCTGGAACCGCGCTGCCAGTCGATCCGCGCGACCTGGCGCAGGCCCGGGCGGTATCTCCGCCGGCCTGGCAGGGTCCGGGCTTCGCGCGCTACGGCGCTCTGCCCGACGGTGCCCGCCATGCCCAGTTCGCACCACCTCCCGCGATTTCGCCGCTGCTGCCGCCGTCGGCACCGCTCTCCGACCGCATCCAGCAGCAGCAGTGGCAGCGCTCCCAGCAGATGCTGGAGGACCGCCAGCGCCAGGAGATCCTGCGCCAGCAGCAGCAACGGTCGGCCCAGGAGCGCTTCCAGCCCGACGCCAGCCAGCGCCAGCTCCAGTTGCAGCGGGAAGAGATGCAGTTGCGCCAGCAGTACGACGCCTACGAGCGCCAGCGGGCGATCGACGCGCAGCGCCACCAGCTGCAGCGCCAGCAGTTCCTGCAGCAGCAACAGATGCAGTTGCAGCAACAGCAGTTCCAGATGCAGCAGCGCCAGCAGCAGGAAGCGCAGCGCCACCAGATCGAGGCGCAGCAGCACCAGCTGGCGCAGATGCAGCAGGAACAGCGGCTGCAGTTGCAACGCCTGCAGCAACAGCAGCGCGTGGAACCGGTCGGCAGCAGTGCGCCGCGCCACGACTACCGGCCGCCCCGCATGGGCATGCCGGCGCACGGCGTTCCGCGTTGAGGCACGCTGCCGGCCGGAGCCGGCCGGCAGCGGCGTATCAGCTGCCGGCGACCTTCATGCGGTCGATCAGTACCGACCCGACCGTCTTGGCACCGTAGTTGTACGCGTCCGCACCAACCGCCTGGATGCCCCGGAACATCTCGCGCATGTTGCCGGCGATCGTGATCTCCTGGACCGGGAATGCGATCTCGCCCTTTTCCACCCAGAAGCCGCTCGCACCGCGGGAGTAGTCGCCGGTGACGTAGTTCACGCCCTGGCCCATCAGCTCGATCACGAACAGGCCGGTGCCCAGCTTGCGCAGCATCTCCGCCAGGTCGTCGCCCGGCAGGGTGAGGCGCGACGTCAGCGTCAGGTTGTGGGAGCCGCCGGCATTGCCGGTCGTCTTCATGCCCAGCTTGCGCGCGGAATAGGTGCTGAGGAAATAGCCCTGCACCCTGCCCGCGTCCACCACCTTGCGGGCGCGGGTCTGCACGCCTTCCTCGTCGAACGGCGAACTGCCTTTGCCGCCGCGCAGGAACGGGTCCTCGTCCACGTCGATGTGGTCCGGGAACACGGGCTGGCCCAGGGAGTCGAGCAGGAAGGTGCTTTTGCGGTACAGCGCGCCGCCGCTCACCGCCTGGGTGAAGGCGCCAAGCAGACCGGCGGCCAGCGGCGATTCGAACAGCACCGGGCACTCCACCGTCGGGATCTTGCGTGCGTGCAGCCGCGACAGCGCACGCTCGGCCGCATAGCGGCCCACCGCTTCGGGTGTCGACAGCTGGGCCGCGTCGCGCATCGAGGTGTACCAGGCATCGCGCTGCATGTCGTCGCCGCGGCCAGCGATCGGTGCGACCGACATGCTGTGACGCGAACTGGCATAGCCGCCCCGGAATCCGCGGGTGTGTGCGCTGAAGAAATGCGACTGCTGCGCCGACACGCCCGCGCCCTCGCTGTTGCGGATGCGGCGGTCGGTGGCGAACGCCGCCCGCTCGCAGGCCTTGGCCATCGCCGCGGCCCGTTCGCTGTCGATGTCCCAAGGGTGGAACAGGTCCAGGTCCGGATGCTCCTGCGCGATGTCCGCTTCGTCCGGCAGGCCCGCGACCGGGTCTTCCGCAGTGAAACGCGCGATGTCGTAGGCCGCCTGGACCGTCTGCGCGATCGCCGCCTTGGAGAAATCGGAGGTGCTCGCGTTGCCCCGGCGCTGGCCGATGTAGACCGTCACGCCCAGCGACTTGTCGCGGTTGCGCTCGACCGTCTCAAGCTCCCCCTTGCGGACGCTGACGCTCAGACCGCAGCCTTCCGATGCCTCTGCCCCCGCGTCGGTTGCACCGAGCTTGCGGGCATGCGCGAGCGCGGTATCAACGAGGTCCTCGAAGAAAGCGCGGCTGTAGCTGAATCCGGTGGCGGGCTGGTCGGCCGGGCGGGGCGAAGCGGAGGCGGTCGGGGTCTTCTTCATGTCGAGGGCTATGATACTTGGCCCCCTCTGCCGCGCCCGGCTCCACTGCCGATGGCCCCGCGGCCCGCCTCCCACACGTCCGCCATGTCCCGCAAACCCAAAAAAGGCTATTTCGTCCGCGGCCAGTTCGTGGCCGAAGGCAGCGAACTCGACCTCGAACTCAAGCGCGAGCTCAAGGGCACCGACACCGCCAGCCGTACCGACCTGAAGCGCGAAAGCGCCGAACTGCAGGATTTGGGCGAGTCGCTGCTCACCCTGCGCGGCGACCTGCTCGCCCGCCTTGCGCTGCCCGACAAGCTGACGGAAGCGCTGCAGACCGCCCGCACGATCACGAATTTCGAAGGACGCCGTCGTCAGATCCAGTTCATCGGCAAGCTGATGCGCAAGCTCGACGAAGACACCGTCGCGGCCATCCGCGAGGCGCTGGACGAGCAACGCCGCGGCTCCGCCCGCGAGACGCAGGCGCTGCACGAGGCCGAACAGTGGCGCACCGAACTGCTGCAGGAAGACGACGCGGTGCAACGCTGGATCGCGGCGCACCCCGAAACCGACATCCAGCAGCTGCGCGCACTGGTGCGCCAGGCCCGCAAGGATGCGGTGCCGGAGAAGCCTGGCCTGGCGCCCCGGCACGGACGGGCCTACCGCGAAATCTTCCGGCTGGTGCGGACGCACCTGGGCGCGCCGGCCGGCCGTGGCGACGGCGAGGCGCCCGAAGGCGACGATGACGACGAAGAGGAGCGCGACGATGCATGAGGCTGTCCGCATCGGCATCGTCTCGATCAGCGACCGCGCATCGGCCGGCGTGTACGAGGACCAGGGCCTGCCGGCACTGCGCGACTGGCTCGCGCGGGCTCTCCGCAATCCGGTGACCTTCGAGGCCCGGCTGATCCCGGACGAACGTGCCGGCATCGCCGACACGCTGAGAGAACTGGCCGACGGCGGCTGCAGCCTCGTCTGCACCACCGGCGGCACCGGCCCCGCCCCGCGCGACGTGACGCCCGAGGCGACGCTCGATGTCGCCGACAAGGAACTCCCTGGTTTCGGCGAACAGATGCGCCAGATCGGCCTCGCCTTCGTGCCCACGGCCATCCTGTCGCGGCAGGTGGCCGTGGTGCGCGGCCGCAGCCTAATCCTGAACCTGCCCGGCCAGCCGAAGGCGATCGCCGAAACCCTCGAAGGCCTGAAGAACGCGGACGGCTCGCAGCGGGTGCCCGGCATCTTCGCGGCCGTGCCCTACTGCATCGACCTGATCGGCGGCCCTTACCTCGAGACGGACGACACGGTCTGCCGTGCCTTCCGGCCCAAGTCCGCCGTGCGCCGCCCGCCGTCCGCCTGAACGGCGTTCGACGCCCTCACTTGCCGACCAGCGCGTTGAGCTTGTCGGCTTCGAAGTGCTCTTCCCGCGCCGCCTGCGGCGGCACGCAGTCGCCGTCGCCGCGCCGCAGCCGGTCGATGGCCTGCCAGAGCAGTGCGATCTGCGTTTCCTGCGACGACGCGTTGTCGATCAGGCCACGCATCGCCTGCGACAGCGGGTCGTCCTGCTCCGAGATGCCGTAGGCCGAGAAACCCATCTTGCTGGCGGCGGCTTCGCGCCGCACCCGGTCGTCGGTCTGGATGATGCGCGCCGGAATGCCCACCGCGGTCGCTCCGGCCGGCACCGGCTTGATCACCACCGCGTTGCTGCCGATGCGCGCACCGTCGCCGACGGTGAAGCCGCCCAGCACCTTGGCGCCGGCGCTCACCACCACATCGCGGCCGAGCGTCGGATGGCGCTTGGCACCCTTGTACAGCGAGGTGCCACCCAGGGTCACGCCCTGGTAGATCGTGCAGCCGTCGCCGATCTCGGCCGTCTCGCCG
>CAJYQL010000085.1 GCA_913776965.1 uncultured Xylophilus sp. | reverse complement strand
GCGGGCCGCGCGCCACTGCGGCGCGCGCAGCAGCTCGTTGGCGAGCGCGCCGGCCCGCTTCGCGGCCCGGACGCGGCCGGAACTGGCGAAATCGAACTGCGCCAGGTCCCAGGCGCCGCGCGCGGCGCCCATCCAGCGGGTCGCCGGCGTCTGCAGGTTGACCGGGCGGCCGGCGAGCTGCTCGGCGAGGGCGGCGACCGCCGGGTCGGCGAACAGCGGCACCGGTGCGTCGGGGCGGCCGCCGTCGATCAGCGCCAGCGTGGCGGCCGACAGCGGCAGCACCGTGACTCCGCTGCCCGGGCGTTCGCCGACCGCGACCCACTGGGCGTCCTCGGGGGTGCCGACGGCGTGCAGCACCGGCTGCGGCGCGGCCGACGGGTCGGGTGCGAATTCCGGGACGATGCGCGCAACCGGCCGTCCGGCCGCCTCCAGCGCCTGCAGCGCGGCACGCAGCCATCCGCGGTCGCAGACGGCGACCCAGGCCGGCGCGCCGGGCCGGGCGTCGGGGGCGAGCGCGAAGTGCAGCTGCTGCGGATCGTCGAGCAGCCGCTCTTCCAGCAGGCCGTCGAGCACCGCGCGCAGCCGTGCCGGCGGGCCGGCCTTAACGCCGCGCGGCCAGTCGATCCGCTGCCAGGAAAGGGCCCGGGCCGGCACCACCGCCACCGTCTCGCCGGCGCGGCCCGGATGCGGCAGCAGCGCGGCCGGCGACTGCGCCTGGCGCACCGCGGTGTGCGAGTCGGCGGTGAGCACGAAGCCGAACTCCGTGGTGGCGGCGCCGGGGTCCGCCACGGGCGGAAGGAAGACGATCAGGGTGCTCACGGAAGAAAAAGGTCCTGCGGACGGCGCGCGGCGCCCGGGCGGGAAGATTCCCGCGCGGAGCAGCCGCCGCGGGGCTGCGCGATTGTAGAGAGGGCGGTCGGCCGCGGTGCTGCCATGGGGTCGGCCGTCAGCGCGGCAGGGGCGGCAGCCCGGTGCCGGTCTGCAGCGCCTGCGCCACGCCGAGCGCGCCGCGTTCGCGCCACAGGGTGCGCACGTTGCTGCCTTCGCGGCGCACCAGCGAGCGCTCCTCCACCACCGCGTTCTCCAGCCGCAGCCGGCCGGCGATCTCGAAGAACACGCTGAAGACGCTGTGCGCACCCGGGTTGAGCTGCACCGCCTCGTTGCCGATGGCGCGCACCGCATCCGCCGTGGTCCGTAGCGGCGCCGCGGCGCGCGCTGCCACCAGCCGCTGGGCGCCGGCGCCGTCGAGCTGCGGCACTGCCGCGGCCAGCACCGTGGCACTGGCGGTGTTCAAGTTGATCGGCGTGCGGTCGGGCAGGATCGTGGCGTAGGGTTCCAGCGCCTGCAGCGTGCCGGGCGACACGCCGTACCAGGCGAACTGCGCGAGCCGCTGGGGCAGCAGCGGCGCGGTCGCCGCGTCGGCCGCCTGCGCCGCGACCATCCCCTGGGCGATGCGCGCGAGTTCCGGCTGCGGCAGCCCGAGCTGCTCGAACAGCCGCTGGAACGCCGGATACCAGAAGTCCGACAGCTGTCCGTTGTCCACCAGGTCGGCAAAGTTCATGCGGGCCTGCGCGTCGCGGATCTGGCCCGAGAGGAACGCGTCCTGCACGTTGCCCGGCGCGGTCACGGTGTTGTCGCGGTCGGCCGCGAGGAAGCTCGACAGCCGCGCCTCCTGCAGCGGCACCGCCCACGGCTCGGCCAGGTGGTCGACCTGACCGGCGCCGGTGCGCAGGTCGGCGAGGTAGTCCTCTCGCAGGATCAGCCGCGACCAGTCGAGCGCGCCGACCAGGATCCAGCCGGCCTGCACCCGCGCGCGCTCGGTCGCCTCGACCTCGACGTTGCGCCACTGCTGCCACATCGCCGCGGCGGCGAAGGTGGCGACCAGCGTTACCGTGAGCATCGCCGCGAGCAGCGCGGCGCCGGCCTGGCGCAGAGGTTGACTGCGCCTCATGACTTGTTGCCTCCAACCGTCGGCTGCACCCAGTCGCGCACCAGCGTGCCGGCGATCGCCCGGCCCGGGGCCAGTGCCAGCACCAGGCGGACGCCGTCGGGCAGGGCCGGTGCGACGACACTGCCGGGCGCTGCAGCCGTACTGCCAGGCACGGCCGGCGTCCCGGGCAGGGGCGGGGTGGTGCCGGCATCGCTCGACAGCGGATTGGTCCAAGCGTTGTTGCGGTAGTAGAAGAGCTGCCAGTCGGTGGCCGGCACCACCGGTACCTCGCGCCGGCGCAGGTCCTCGCCCGGGTTCTGCGCCCAGAGCGCCGCCTGCTGCCAAGCCTCGTTCCACTGCGCCCGGCCGACGATCGGCGCCGATTCCCAGCGCAGCCACCAGGTGTTGCCGTCCGGCAGCGCACGCCGGCTCCAGGCCACCACCCGCAGCCCGTCGCCCGGCCCGGCGACGGTCCCGCGCCGGGTGATGCGCAGCGCCCGCCCGTCCCAGTCCAGCGGCACGATCCGGTCCACCGCGGCGATCGCGTCCAGGTCCGCGCCCCACTGCGCCAGCCCCGCCTGCAGCGCCAGCACCTCGTCGGCCCGCGCCTGCGTCTGCGCCTGCGCCCGCGTCATCCCGTCCAGCCCCCGCCAGCTCATGATCGCCAGCAGCGCCATCACCGTCAGCGCGACCAGCAGCTCGACGAGGGTGAATCCCCTCATCCGACCGCGTTTGTCGGCTCCATCAAGAATGCCGCGGAACCGGCCTCGCCGGGCCGCAGGTATCGCCCCCCTTGCGCAGCAAAGGGGGGAGCAGCGCAGCTGCCTGGGGGGATGCATCTAATACCTCCCCACGATCGTCGACAGCTTCAGCACCGGATATTGCCCGTCGTCCACCAGCGCATCGACCCGGTAGAAGCTCGGGTTCGGCGTCGGCCGCACGCCGACCGTCACGGTGTAGCGCCGGCCGCCCTGCTCGCAGGGCACGGCGGTGTCGCCGATGCCCGGCATCTGCCGCGCGAGCCGCATCCGGACCAGTTCGTTCTCGGCGCACAGCTGGGCCAGCACGGTGTCGGACTGCCGCAGCGCGTTGCGGGTCAGCGCGGTGGTCGCCTGCAGCCCGGCGACCAGCGCGATGGCGACGATGCCGAGCGCCACCAGCACCTCGATCAGCGTGAAACCGCGCGCGACTGCTTCCGACGCCGCCGCGCGATGCGGCATCCGGCGGCTCACGATGCGCCCGCCGGCACGACGGCGAAGGGGCGCAGGCCGTCGGTCGCCACCCGCAGCCGGCGGTCCGGCCGGGCCAGCAGCGTCAGCACCGCCTCCTGCCGGCCGATCAGCGGCTCCGGCCCGAGCAGCAGCGGCAGGCCGCCGACCACCGCGGTGCCCGGTGCCAGCCAGCGGTCGGGCAGGGTGCCGGGCGGCAGGCCCTCGAAGACGAAGCCGTCGGCGGTCGGCCGCCAGCGCACCGGAATGCCGCTGGCGCGCGACTGGGCGCGGGCGGTCTCCAGCAGCGCGGCCAGCCGGTCGGCCTCGCGGTCGAGCTGGGCCTGTCCGCCGTCGCGCAGCGCGAAGCCGACCCCCGCGCTCGCCAGCGCGATGATCGCGACGACCACCATCAGCTCCAGCAGCGTGAAGCCGCGGAACCGGCGTTTTTCAGAAGGAAAATTGCCGCTTGCGCCCGTCCCGCCTGCGCGAACAGCTCTCGTTTTCATAGCAAGACGGAAGGGCGGACGCGTTACTGCCAGCTGCCGATGTCCGCGTTCTTGCCCTCGCCGCCCGACTGGCCGTCGGCGCCGAAGGACATCACATCGATCTCCGCCTTCACGCCCGGGTTCAGGTACTGGTACGGCCGGCCCCACGGGTCGTTCGGCAGCTTCTCCAGGTAGGGTTTCCAGTTGCCGGGCGCCGGCGGCGTGGTCGGGCGCACCACCAGCGCCTGCAGGCCCTGTTCGGCGGTCGGGTAGCGCTGGTTGTCGAGGCGGTACAGCTTGAGCGCCTGCATCACGTTGTTCACATCGGTGCGGGCGGCGGTGACGCGGGCGTCGTCGGCGCGGTCGAGCACGTTGGGCACAATCAGGGCGGCCAGCACGCCGATGATGACCAGCACCACCATCAGCTCGATCAGGGTGAAGCCGCGCGCGATGCGGCGGCCGACGGCGGCGCGGAGACGGAGGGCGTTCAGGGGCATGGCGGAGAAAGCGAGGAGGCCGGCGGGATGCCGACGGTGCGCCGAACGGACGCCGGAGGACGGGGCCGGCGGCGGCCGAAACGGCAGAAGCGTTCCATGATAATCCGCGCATGCGACAGACCCCCGCCGCCCGCTGGGCACCCCCGGCCGCCACCGCCCTCGTCTGGGCGCTGGCGCTGGGCTGCACCGCCTTCTGGGGCCTGCGGCTCGCGGCACCGCCGGCCGGCCCCGCCTATCCGCCGGTGGCCGAAGCCCCGCCCGCGGCCGCCGATCCGACCGTGATCGCCCGGCTGCTGGGCGCGCCGGGGGTGGGTGCGGCACCGGCCGCCGCCGTCGTCGCGGCCGCGCCGAGCCGCTTCGTGCTGCAGGGCGTCGTGGCCGGCCGGTGGAGCGGCGGCACCGCGCTGATCGCGGTGGACGGCCAGCCGGCGCAACCGTTCCGCATCGGCAGCGCGGTGGCGCCGGGGGTCGTGCTGCGCTCCGTCGCGCCGCGCCGCGCGGTGCTGGACGGCGGCGAGGGCGTCGCGATGGTGATCGACATGCCGGCGCTGCGCTGATCCGCTGGGGCGGCGCGTCGGTCGCTGCCGTGCCGGTTCAGCCCGTCATGCGGGCTGCATCCTTCGTCGGTGCGGCGTCGAGCACCGCGCCGGTCGTCCGGTCCACGACGACCCATGCGCCGAAGCCCGGCCCGTCGTGCGGCCAGTCCTCCGACCGCGCGATATGCCGCCGGCCCTGCGCGATCAGCGTGGCGGCACGCGCCACACCGCCGTGGGCGATCCAGGCCACCGGCATGTCGGGCGGCAGCGCGTCCCAGGCGGCCGCAACCCGGGCCAAGAACACCGCGACCGATTCGCCGCCGCCCGGCGCATCGTGGGCGAAGTCGGCCGTCCAGGCGTCGAGTGCGGCGCGGGGCAGGGCGTTCCAGGCGCGGCCTTCCCAGTCGCCGAAGTCCATTTCGGCGAGGCGGGCATCCTGCCGGTAGGGCAGGTCCGGGCGCAGCGATCGCAAAGCATGGGCGAGCGCCGTGCAGCGCTGCCGCGGCGACGACCAGACGACGGTGCCGGCCGGCAATGCGGCGGCAAGCGCCTCGGCAGCCTGTCGGGTAGCAACCGCATCCGCCGGCATGTCGAGCCGGCCGTAGCAGGTGCCGGGCGCGATCAGCGGCACCGCATGGCGGACCAGCCACACGGCCGCCATCAGCCGTTGCTCCAGCGCAACGCCGTGGCAGCACCCAGATAGAAGGCGATCTCGCACACCTGCTGCACTGCCCCCAGGCAGTCGCCGGTGAAGCCGCCGAGCCGCCGGACGAACCCGCGGCGCATCCACCACAGCGCTGCGCCGCTGGCGGCCAGCGATGCTCCTAAAAAGAGAGCGCCTTGCGCAAGCAGGACGAGCGCCAGCGGCACACAACACCATGAAAACGCGATCACCAGTGCGCCGCCGGAGATTTGGTCGGCCAGCGGCTTGCTCTTGGACCGCGCGGTATCGCCGACATGCGGCAGCGTCCGCACGATCAGCAGCGGCCAGAAGCGTGACACCACCTGCGCGCCGGCCAGCGCCGTCAGCACCGCTGCCAGCCCGTGGCCGCCGAGCACGCCGAGCAGCGCCACCTTCGCCGCCACCGCCAGCACCAGCGCCAGCGCGCCGTAGCTGCCGATGCGCGAGTCCTTCATGATCTCCAGCGCGCGTTCCCGGTCGGCGCTGCCGCCCAGGCCGTCCGCCACGTCGGCCAAGCCGTCCTCGTGGAAGGCGCCGGTCAGCCAGGCGGTTGCCGCGGTGCAGGCGACGGCGGCGGCCAGCGGCACCAGCGGTCCGTTGCCCCACAAGGCGACGGCACCCGCATAAGCACCGCAGGCGACCGCGGCAGCGATCCATCCGATCGCGGGGAAGTGCGCCGCCGCGGCGCGCAGCATCGCCGGACTGAAGCCGACCCAGGCGGCCAGCCGGCCGGTCACCGGTATGCGGGTGAAGAACTGCAGCGCCAGCAGCCAGTGCCGTACGAAATTCATGCATCTCCCTCAGGGCTGCCGCGGAACCGGCGGTGCCGGGCCACCGGTACCGTCCCCGGCGTGAGGGAGGCGGATCGCGCAGCGGGCAGCCTGGGGACGTAGGGCATGTTCAGCTGCGCAGGAACAGCCGGTAGGCCGGGTTGTCGGTTTCCTCGACCCACGGATAGCCGACCGTGCCCAGGAAATCGGCGAAGGCTGCGTCCTCGTCCGCCGGCACCTGCATGCCGACCAGGATGCGGCCGTAGTCGGCGCCCTGGTTGCGGTAGTGGAACAGGCTGATGTTCCAATGCGGCTGCATCAGGCTCAGGAATTTCAGCAACGCGCCCGGCCGCTCCGGGAACACGAAGCGCAGCAGCCGCTCGGGCGCGCCCTCCTGCGACGGGATGCGCCCGCCCACCAGGTGGCGCAGGTGCTCCTTGGCGATCTCGTCGTGCGTCAGGTCCAGCGTCGGGAAGCCCAGCCCGCTGAAATAGGCGGCGATGCGGGCCGACTCGCCGCGCGCCGAGGTGGTCAGGCCGACGAACACATGCGCCTGCTGCGCACCGGCCTCGCCGCGCATCCGGTAGTTGAATTCGGTCACGTTGCGCGGACCGCCCGGCAGCGTGCCGATCGATTCGCAGAAGCGGCGGAAGCTGCCGCGCTCCTCCGGCACGGTGACCGCGAACAGCGCCTCGCGCTCCTCGCCCACCTCGGCCCGCTCGGCGACGAAGCGCAGCCGGTCGAAGTTCATGTTGGCGCCGCAGAGGATCGCGGCGTAGGTCTCGCCGGTCGTGCCGTGCTCGGCGACGTACTGCTTGATCGCGGCTACTGCCAGCGCGCCGGCGGGTTCGACGATGCTGCGGGTGTCGACGAACACGTCCTTGATCGCGGCGCAGACGGCGTCGGTGTCCACCGTGACGAAGCCGTCCACCAGGCCGCTGGCGGCGATGCGGAAGGTCTCCGCGCCCACCAGCTTGACGGCGGTGCCGTCGGAGAACAGCCCGACGTCCGGCAGCGTGACCCGCTCGCCCGCGGCGACGGATTGCAGCATCGCGTCGGAATCGTTCATCTGCACGCCGATCACCTTCACGCCCGGGCGCACCGCCTTGATGTAGTTGGCCACGCCGGAGATCAGCCCGCCGCCGCCGATCGCGACGAACACCGCGTCGAGCCGGTCGGAGCCCGGTCCCTGGCCGATGCCCTGGACCTGGCGCAGGATCTCCATCGCGATCGTGCCCTGGCCGGCGATCACGTCCGGATCGTCGAAGGGGTGGACGAAGGTCAGCCCTTCGGCGCGCTCGATCGCCAGCGAGTGGCCATAGGCATCGGAATAGCTGTCGCCGAACAGCACCACCTCGCCGCCCAGCGCCCGCACCGCATCGATCTTGAGCTGCGGCGTGGTGGTCGGCATCACGATCACCGCGCGGGTGCCGAGCTTGCGGGCGCTCATCGCCACACCCTGCGCATGGTTGCCGGCGGAGGCGCAGATCACGCCGCGCGCCAGCTGTTCGGGCGAGAGGTGCGCCATCTTGTTGTAGGCGCCCCGCAGCTTGAAGCTGAAGACGGGCTGCTGGTCCTCGCGCTTCAGCAGCACCGTGTTGCCGAGCCGGGCACTCAGGTTGCGCGCGCGCTCCAGCGGCGACTCGACCGCCACGTCGTAGACGCGGGCGTTCAGGATGCGGGTGAGGTAGTCGGCGGGCGCGAGGGCGGTCGGTGCGGTCATGGCAGGTGGCGGGCACCGGCCAAGGGTCCGGCGGACCGCGGATGATACGGGCCGCCCCTGCAGGCGCAGCCCCAAGAAAAAAGCCCCAAGCTTTGCAGCTCGGGGCTAAATCCACCAAAGGAGGAGGTGGAGGAGACAAACGGTGCGGACGTTCGGGTAATCCCTGAGTCGTCTGCGTGGATCGAAGTATAGCGCCGTCGTGCTGCGATGCAACAAGTTTGCGGAAATTTCTGACCGCGTCGAGGTGCGGTGGGCAGAAAGCCACAATTGCGGCTTTGGACTTCCACCTGGAGCGAGATCGATCATGGAATGCACGGTGAGCTGGACGGGCGCGGCAGGAACGCGTTCCGCGATGGGGTTCGTCGCTGAAACAGGCAGCGGCCACGTGGTCGCGATGGACGGTGCGCCGGATGCCGCCAAGCCCGAGAACGGCGGGCGGAACCAGGCGCCGCGGCCGATGGAACTGCTGCTCGCCGGCACCGGCGGCTGCACCGCCTACGACGTGGTGCTGATCCTGCGCCGCGGCCGCCACGACGTGCGCGGCTGCTCGGTCCATCTCTCCAGCGACCGTGCCGAAGCCGATCCCAAGGTCTTCACCCGCATCCACATGCAGTTCACCATCACCGGCAAGGGCCTGCCGGCGGCGGCGGTCGAGCGGGCCATCGCCCTCAGCCACGACAAATACTGCTCGGCCAGCATCATGCTGGGCAAGACGGCGGTGATCACCACCGGTTTCGACATCGTCGAGGTCGCCTGAGCGCGCCGCCGCGCCTGCGGCGGATCAGACGTAATGCGCGGTGGTCGTCATGACCTTCGCCGCGCCCCGCATCAGCAGCCGCACCGGCGCAGGCAGTTCCGCACCGCCTGCGGCACGGGCTTCGTCCGCATGCGCCTGCTCGTCGGCCTTCATCTGCGCCACGATCGCGCGCGACGCGGTATCCGCCACTGGCAGGCGCTGCAGATGGCGGTCCAGATGTGCGGCCACTTGATCCTCGGTTTCCGCGACGAATCCGAGGCTCACCCGGTCGCCGCCCACCCGTCCAGCCACCAGTCCCAGTGCGAAAGCGCCTGCATACCAGAGCGGATTGAGGAGGCTCGGCCGGTCGCCCAGGGCCTCCAGCCGCTGGCGCGTCCAGGCCAGGTGGTCGGTTTCCTCGCGGGACGCTTCCTCGAAATGGGCGCGCAGCGCGGGATCGCGGGTCACAGCTGCCTGAGCGGTGTAGAGCGCCTGTGCGCAGACCTCGCCGACGTGGTTGACGCGCATCAGGGCACCCGACAGCCGCTTCTGGCGGGTGTCCAGTACCGGGGCGGCCGATGGTGCCGGCATCGGACGGGTGGGGCGCGGCGTGGCGAAGAGGGTGCGGAGCGCGGCGTCGGCGGCAATCAGAAGGCGATCCATGGCAGTGTGCAGTGCTGTGGCGAGGATGGACGGACCTTAACGCTTAGGCAGCCGCTGCGTGTGAGTGAAGCACTTTTCCCCAGAGCATCTTGCTGTCCCCAGCCCGCAGGTTTCGATGTGCGAGACCAGCGTGAACGAGATCTTGTGGCGTTCCGTAGGAAATGTCCGACGGACACACGGGTGAGATTAGAAGGCTTAGTTTAGCTTCCGTTGCTGTCGTACAACGAAGCGTGTTTTCTTCGCGATCTGGGCGCTAAATCCTTTGCGCAAGGCCAAGTCGTCTGTTGCAATACCACCAGCTTCCCGTAACGGAGGTTGGCCCGGGGAACCGGCGGGATCGAATCACAGCGCCCAGCGCCCTCGACCCCTCGTACCGGTGCCCTATGTTTAACCTTGGAGAAACTCGCTATGAAAAAATCTCTGATCGCCCTGGCTGTGCTGGCTGCTTCCGGCGCCGCGATGGCTCAATCGTCGGTGACCCTGTTCGGTATCGTCGATGCCGCCGTCACCCGTGTTTCCGGTTCCGGCGCTGGTCACCGCGTGGGCCTCTCCAGCGGTAGCAACTCCGCCAGCCGTCTGGGCTTCCGTGGTACGGAAGACCTGGGTGGCGGTCTGGCAGCCAGCTTCTGGCTGGAAGGTGCTCTGAACGTCGACAACGGCACGGCCCAAGGCTTGAGCTTCCAGCGTCGTTCCACCGTCAGCCTGTCCGGCAACTTCGGTGAAGTTCGTCTGGGCCGTGACTACAGCCCGACCTTCTGGAACTCGACCAACTTCGATCCGTTCGGCACCCGTGGCGTCGGTCAAGCTCTGACGTACGACAACTTCGGCTTCGGCACCGTCCGTAACAGCAACTCGATCGGCTACTTCCTGCCGTCGAACCTGGGCGGCTTCTACGGTCAGGCACAGTACGCCTTCGGCGAGCAGCTGTCGACCGTTGCCAACGACAAGGCCGGCAACTTCCTGGGTGGCCGTATCGGCTTCCAGAACGGCCCGATCAACGTCGCCGCTTCGTACGGCCAATGGAAGCAAGCCATCGGCGCTTCCAATGTGGCTCCGGTCGTCCTCGGCCGTGACCTGAAGGTTGCCAACATCGGCGCTTCCTACGACTTCGGCGTCGTCAAGCCCATGGTCTTCGCTGGCCAAGAGCGTGTCGACAACGGCGCTGCCGGCAACAACCGCCTGAACTCCCTGCTGATCGGTGCAACCGCTCCGCTGGGTGCTGGCGAGCTGCGTGCTTCGGTTGCTCGTTACGACCTGAAGGACAGCGCCAACGACTTCAACAAGTTCGCCATCGGCTACGGCTACAACCTGTCGAAGCGCACCCAGGTCTACACGACCCTGGCTCGCGTGAACAACAAGGGTGCATCCGCACGTAGCGTCGCTGCCGACGGCCTGACCGCCACCGGCGTGGCCCCGGGCCGTAACTCGAACGGTTTCGACATCGGCGTTCGCCACTCCTTCTGATCGCCGGCTGGCCGTGTGCCAGCTGTGATCTGAAAGACAAAAGCCGCTGGCCTCGGGTCGGCGGCTTTTTTGTTTGGAAAAGCCGAGGTTCCTGAGGTTTATCCGCTTGTCGGCAGCGGTGGTGCAGTCCTATGCTGTGACCATGCGCTCCATCCTGCACGGTCTGGGTTTTCTGATGGTGTCCGTTGTGCTGGTCGGCTGCAGCACAGCGTCGCGCCTTACTGCAGTAGCCGATTCCGCGGCGATCTCGACTGCAGCCGACGCCCCACGCCACCGCGCCGGAACATCGGTCGACGGCACTCCGATGTTCTGGGAGCACTACCGGCTGCCGGGGAAAAAGCCGACCCAATACGATTTCGCTGCCCTGCAGGCACCCGCCCAGGTACGCGCCCGGTCGGATGGATCGGCGAGCATGCTGCGGGCTCCGGTGCAGGTGAGGCCCGACGATCTGGGAACGGTGTCCTTCTCCTGGCAGGTGCCGGCGCTGATCACCAATGCCGACATGGGCCGACGCGAAGCGGACGATGCACCGGCGCGTCTGGTCCTGGCGTTCGAAGGCGACCGCTCCCGTTTCTCTGCGAAGGACGCCTTGCTGTCAGAACTGGCGCGTGCCATCACTGGCGAGGAAATGCCCTACGCGACCCTGATGTACGTCTGGTGCAACCAGCGGCCCGTCGGCTCCGTGATCGCCCATCCCCGGACCGACCGGATCAAGGCCATCGTGGTGGAGTCCGGCCACAAGACGCTCGGCCAGTGGCGCCATTACCAGCGCGATGTGGCTGCGGACTATCGCAAGGCCTTCCAGGAGGCGCCCGGTACGCTCGTCGGCGTGGCGCTGATGACCGACAGCGACAACACCGCTTCGACCGCGACGGCGCTCTACGGCGCAGTCCATCTCCGTTCAAGCGCAGAAGAGAGCACCGCTCACTGACTGCACTGGCGCTTACGCCGGAAAGAAGTAGAGCAGCGCGGCGGTCATCAGGAGGTAGCGCAGGAATTTGCCGATCGCCATATAGGCCAAACACGGCCAGAACGGCAGCCGCAGCCAGCCCGCCACCGCACACAGCGGATCCCCCACCAGCGGCAGCCAGCTCAGCAGGCAGGCCTTCGGGCCCAGCTTTTCCAGCCAGTCGATCACCCGGGTGTGGTGCTTGGAATGGGAGTAGCGGTCGGCGACCTTGTGTGCCCCGTAGCCGATCCACCAGTCCAGCGCACCGCCCAGCGTGTTGCCGACTGACGCCACGATGACCGCTTCCCAGAACAGGTCCGGGTTGAGCCGCAGCAGCCCGAACAGCACCGGTTCCGACCCGATCGGCAGCAGCGTCGCCGAGATGAACGACGCGACGAACAGCGTGCTGAGGCCGTATTGCGGCAGCGCGAGAAGTTGAAGGATCGAGTCGAGCCAGGCTTGCATGCCGCTGCAGTATCGCAGTGCCACCCCGGGCGCTGTAACGTATTTCGATTGCTGAAATTTTGGGCAGCTAGAATCACGCCCTTCGCGCGCGGAACGCTGCGTGCTCTTCCGTCTTTTCCCACCTTCCCCACCCCATGCAGATCGGCTCCATCGCCTTGGCGAACCGCCTGTTCGTCGCGCCCATGGCGGGCGTCACCGACCGGCCGTTTCGCCAGTTGTGCAAGCGGCTGGGCGCGGGCTATGCGGTGAGCGAGATGGTGACCTCGCGGCGCGATCTGTGGGACAGCCTGAAGACGTCCCGCCGCGCCAACCACGAGGGCGAAACGGCGCCGATCGCAGTGCAGATCGCCGGCACCGATGCGCAGATGATGGCGGAAGCCGCCGCCTACAACATCGACCGTGGAGCGCAGATCATCGACATCAACATGGGCTGCCCGGCCAAGAAGGTCTGCAACAAGTGGGCGGGTTCCGCGCTGATGCAGGACGAGCCGCTTGCCCTGTCCATCATCGAGGCGGTGGTCGCGGCGGCCGCACCCCACGGCGTGCCGGTGACGCTCAAGATGCGGACCGGCTGGTGCGACGCCCAGAAGAACGCCGTCGCGATCGCCCGCGCGGCCGAACAGGCCGGCGTGCAGATGCTGACCGTCCACGGCCGCACCCGCGAGCAGGGTTACCGCGGCCATGCGGAATACGACACCATCGCCGCGGTCAAGGCCGCAGTGCGCGTGCCGGTCGTCGCCAACGGCGACATCGCAACGCCCGAGCGTGCCCGCGACGTGTTCGCGGCGACCGGTGCCGACGCGGTCATGATCGGTCGCGCCGCCCAGGGCCGGCCCTGGATCTTCCGCGAGATCGCGCACTTCCTTGCCACCGGCGAGCACTCGGCGCCGCCGCTGGTCGCCGAAGTGCGGCGCCTGCTGCTGGAGCATCTGGAAGAACACTACGCGCTGTACGGCGAATCGACCGGCGTGCGCAGCGCGCGCAAGCACATCGGCTGGTACGTGCGCGGCCTGCCCGGCGGCGAGGATTTCCGCCAGCGCATGAACCGGATCGACGACTGCCGCGTCCAGTGGCAGGCCGTCGCCGACTATTTCGACGCATTGGGAGCTGCGTCCGACCGCCTGCCGCCGCCGCGGGCGGAGGAGGGCGCGGACGACGAGGAGGCGGCTGCGGCCGGCACCCTGTAGACCCCGACGGGACACACGAGAAGAAGGATCATGAGCAAGCAACAGATCGAGGCCTGCATACGCGACAGCCTGCAGGGCTATTTCAAGGACCTGGGCGGCGAGCAGCCGCACGGCATGTACGACATGCTGGTGCAGGTGATGGAAAAACCGCTTCTGGAAGTGGTGATGACCGAGGCCGCGCACAACCAGTCGCGCGCGGCCGACTGGCTGGGCCTGAACCGCAACACCCTGCGCAAAAAGCTCGTCGAGCACAACCTCCTCAAATAACCCGACCGCCGCGCGGCATCCGACCTATTCCATGAACGCACTCCTTTCCGTCTCCGACAAGACCGGTATCGTCGACTTCGCCCGCGCGCTGCATGCGCTCGGCATCCGCCTGCTCTCGACCGGCGGCACCGCCCAGCTGCTCGCAAAGGAAGGCCTGCCGGTCACCGAGGTGGCCGAGGTCACCGGCTTTCCGGAAATGCTCGACGGCCGCGTCAAGACGCTGCATCCGAAGGTCCACGGCGGCCTGCTCGCACGCCGCGACGTGCCGGAACACGTGGCCGCCCTGCAGGCCCACGGCATCGACACGATCGACCTGCTGGTGGTGAACCTCTACCCATTCGAGGCGACGGTCGCCAAGCCCGGCTGCACGCTGGACGACGCGATCGAGAACATCGACATCGGCGGCCCGGCGATGGTGCGCAGCGCCGCGAAGAACTGGAAGGACGTGGGCGTGCTGACCGACGCGACGCAGTACGAGCGCGCATTGGGCGAACTGCGCGCCGAAGGCAAGCTGTCGGACCGCACCCGCTTCGCCTTCTCGGTCGCGGCGTTCAACCGCATCGCGCAGTACGACGCGGCGATCAGCAACTACCTGTCGGCGCTGCAGGACGACGGCACGCCCGCGGCCTTCCCGGCGCAGAGCAATGCCAGCTTCGTCAAGCTGCAGGACCTGCGCTACGGCGAGAACCCGCACCAGCAGGCCGCCTTCTACCGCGACCTGCATCCGGCGCCGGGCTCGCTGGTCACCGCGCGGCAGCTGCAGGGCAAGGAGCTGAGCTACAACAACATCGCCGATGCCGATGCGGCCTGGGAATGCGTGAAGAGCTTCGACACGCCGGCTTGCGTGATCGTGAAGCATGCCAACCCCTGCGGCGTGGCGCTCGGCGCGACGCCGCTGGAGGCTTACTTCAAGGCGTTCAAGACCGATTCGACCTCGGCCTTCGGCGGCATCATCGCCTTCAACCGGCCGCTCGACGGCGCGGCCGCGCAGGAAGTCGCCAAGCAGTTCGTCGAGGTGCTGATGGCGCCGTCGGTGACCGACGAGGCGCGCGAGGTCTTCAAGGGCAAGACCAACGTGCGCATCTTGGAGATTCCGCTCGACGGCGTGAAGCGCGACGGCGCCACCGCCTGGGAACGCGGCCTGAATGCCCAGGACGTCAAGCGCATCGGCTCGGGCCTCCTGGTGCAGAGCGCCGACAACCACGAACTGACCCTCGCCGATCTGCAGGTGGTCAGCAAGGTACGGCCGACTGACGCGCAGCTGCAGGACATCCTGTTCGCCTGGACCGTCGCCAAGTTCGTGAAGAGCAACGCGATCGTGTTCTGCAAGGACGGCATGACGCTCGGCGTCGGTGCGGGCCAGATGAGCCGGCTCGATTCCGCCCGCATCGCCAGCATCAAGGCTGGCCACGCCGGCCTGTCGCTCCAGGGCACGGTGGTGGCGAGCGACGCCTTCTTCCCGTTCCGCGACACGCTCGACGTGCTGATCGACGAGGGCGCCACCTGCGTGGTGCACCCGGGCGGCTCGATGCGCGACGCCGAAGTCATCGCCGCGGCCGACGAACGCGGCATCGCGCTGGTGCTGACCGGCGTGCGGCATTTCCGGCACTGACGGTCGCGCGCAGCCGCCGGCGGATGGCGGCCGGGGGGGCACGGTGACGGCGGTGCGCCGCTTACCGTTGCCAACGCACCACGGCGCGGGAGGGCGTAGCCTCGGCGGATTCCGTTCCTCCACCATCCGCCGATGACCGTCCGCACTGCGCCTTTCCTTTTCCACCCGCGCGCGGCGCATGTCGCGATGGCGGCCCTGGCGGGCGCCGGTGCGGCCGTGCAGCCGGTCTTCGCACAGACCTCGCTGACCACCGTGTCGGCCGATGCGCCCACGCTCGCCACGGTCGAGGTCTCGGGCGGCAGCCGCGAGGCGCAGCAACGCTTCGACGCTGCCGCCAGCCACACCGCCGTGGCGGTCGATCCGATGCGCACCGCCGGCCCGCTGACGCAGCTGTCGGAACTGCTGGTCGGCCAGCCCGGCGTGGTGGTCCAGGACCGGCAGAACTATGCGCAGGACCTTCAGATCGCGGTGCGCGGCTTCGGCTCGCGCTCCACCTTCGGCGTACGCGGTGTGCGCATCCTGGTCGACGGCATTCCCGCCACGATGCCCGACGGACAGGGGCAGGCGGCCACCGCGCAACTCGCGTCGGCGGCGCGGGTCGACGTCCTGCGCGGCCCGCTCGCCCAGCAATACGGCAATGCGGCCGGCGGTGTGCTGCAGGTGTTCACCCGCGATCCGCTGCCGGGTGGACGCCTGGGCGCATCGGTCGCCGCCGGCGCCTACGGTCTGCGCACGGCGGGCGCGTCGATCGACGTCGGCGATCGGCAGCTCGGCGGTCTGCTCGACATTGCGCATCTGCGCACCGACGGCTGGCGCGACCATTCGGCGGCCGAGCGCACCCATCTCAACGGCAAGCTGGTGGCGCGGCCGTCGGCCGACACCACCGTCACCGCGCTGCTGAACCTGTTCGACCAGCCCCGGGCGCAGGACCCGCTCGGCCTGACCGCCGCGCAGCTGCGAACCGCACCGCGGCAGGCACTTGCGGTCGCCTACGCCTTCGACACCCGCAAGGCGGTGGACCAGCAGCAGCTTGGCCTGCGCATCGAGCACCGGCTTGGTCCGCGGGACCGGCTGGATGCGCGCCTCTACGGCGGTACGCGCGGCGTCACCCAGTACCTGGCATTCAGCGGCGCCGCGGCGAACAGCGCGGGCGGCGTGGTGGACCTGGACCGCCGCTACGGCGGCGTGGGGCTCGCCTGGACCCACACCGTGCCGACGGCCTCGGGCCTGCCGCTGTCGTGGACCGTCGGCTTCGACGCCGACCGGCTGCGCGAAGTGCGGCGCGGCTTCGTGAACAACAACGGCACCGCCGGCGCCCTGCGCCGCGACGAGACCGACCGCGCCGGCTCCACCGACCTGTATGCCCAGCTCGACTGGACGGTGAGCGAGCGCTGGCGCCTGCTCGCCGGGGTGCGCAGCAGCGAGGTGCGGCTCGCGGTCGCCGACCGGCTGATCGGCCCGGCCAATCCGGACGACAGCGGCGAGCGCCGCTACCGGCAGGCCAGCCCGACGCTCGGCGCGGTCTGGACGGTGGCCGACAGCCTCAACCTGTACGCCAACCTCGGCCAGGGCTTCGAGACGCCGACCCTCGCCGAGCTGGCCTACAGCGTCGGCAACGACGGGCCCAATTTCGCACTCGACAGCAGCCGCAGCCGGCAGGCTGAGCTGGGTGTCAAGTGGCGTGGCGGCGTGCACCGCGTCGAGGCCGCGGTCTTCGATGCGAAAAGCCGCCGGGAGATCGTGCCGGCCGCCACCGTCAACGGCCGCACCGTCTACCAGAACGCCGATGCGGTGCGTCGCCGCGGCGCCGAGATCGCCTGGATGACCGCCGCTCCGCGCGTCGGCGGCTGGGCGCCGCGGGCGGCCTACACCTGGCTGGATGCGTTCTTCGACAGCCCCTATGCCACCGCCGGCGGGGCCCCGGTGGCCCGCGGCAACCGTCTGCCCGGCACCGCACGGCACACGGCGCTGCTCGGCGTCGATGCCGCGCCGGCCGCCGGCTGGACGGTGGGGGCGGACCTGGCGCTGTCGGCCCGCGTGTTCGCCGACGACCAGAACAGCGAAGCCGCGCCCGGCTACGGCACGCTGAACCTGCGCGCCGGCCGGGGCTTCCGCGCGGCCGGTGCCGAATGGTGGGCCTGGGCGCGCATCGATAACCTGCTCGACAGGACTCATGCCGGCTCGGTGATCGTCAACGACGGCAACCGGCGCTTCTACGAATCGGCGCCCGGCCGGCGGCTGACCATCGGGCTGCGGGCGACGCTATAGCCAGAGATCGGAAGAAAAACGGCCGTTTGCGCAGGTGCTGCCTGCGCAAGCAGATATGGATTTCATAGCGAAGCGAACACCTCGCGCGCAGCGGCCACCGTCTCGGCGATGTCCACGTCGCTGTGCGCCGCGCTGACGAAGCCGGCCTCGTACAGCGCCGGCGCGATGTACACCCCCCGGTCCAGCAGGCCGTGGAACAGGCGGTTGAAGCGGGCGCCGTCGGTGGTCATCACCTCGGCATAGTTCTGCGGCAGCCGGTCGAGCAGGAAGAAGCCGAACATACCGCCCTCGCAGTCGCCCACGAACGGCACGCCGGCGTCGGCCGCCGCGGCGGTCAGTCCGTCGACCAGCGAGCGGGTGCGCGCGCCGAGCGCCTCGAAGAAGCCCGGGCGGCCGATCTCCTTCAAGGTCGCCAGCCCGCAGGCGGTCGCCACCGGATTGCCCGACAGCGTGCCCGCCTGGTAGACCGCGCCGAGCGGCGCCAGGTGTTCCATGATCGCCCGCGAGGCGCCGAACGCCGCCAGCGGCATGCCGCCGCCGATCACCTTGCCGAGCACAGTTATGTCGGGCCGGACGCCGAGCACCTTCTGTGCACTGCCGAGGCCGACCCGCAGGCCGCTCATCACCTCATCGAACACCAGAAGCGCGCCGTGCCGCGTGCACAGGTCCCGCATCGCCTGGGCGAAGGGCTGCGAGGCCCGCACGAAGTTCATGTTGCCGGCGATCGGCTCGACCATCACGCAGGCGATCTCCGCGCCGTGCGCGGCGAACGCGGCTTCCAGCGCGGCGACGTTGTTGTATTCGAGGACGAGCGTGTGCTGCGCCACCTCGGGCGGCACGCCGGCCGAGGTCGGGTGGCCGAAAGTGGCGAGACCGGAGCCGGCCTTGACCAGCAGCGCGTCGGCATGGCCGTGGTAGCAGCCCTCGAACTTGACGATCGTCTTGCGGCCGGTGGCGCCGCGGGCGAGCCGGATCGCGCTCATGCCGGCTTCGGTGCCGGAGCTGACCAGCCGCACCATCTCGATCGACGGCACCAGGCGGATGATCTCCTCGGCGAGCTCGATCTCGCGCTCGGTCGGCGCGCCGAAGGAGAAACCGTCGACCGCCGCCTTCTGCACTGCTTCCAGCACCGCCGGATGGCCGTGGCCCAGGATCATCGGCCCCCAGGAGCCGATGTAGTCGATGAAGCGCTGGCCGTTGGCGTCCCAGAAATAGGCACCCTGCGCGCGCTCGACGAAGCGCGGCGTGCCGCCGACCGCCCGGAAGGCGCGCACCGGCGAGTTGACGCCGCCAGGGATCACGGCGCGGGCGCGTTCGAACAGGGGCAGGTTGCGGTCGGAGGTGGAGGGCGTGGCGGTCATCGGGGAGACGGAAAAAAGCGGAGAGGGCAAAAAAGCGGATCGGAGGCCGGCGGGCAGCGTTCAGTGCTGGGTGTCGGGCGGCGGCAGGACGAAGCGCTCCAGCGCTTCCGCCGGATCGGCCGGCGTGCCGTCGGTGGGCTCGGCGGTGTCGTCATCGCCCGTGTCGTCGTCCTCGTCGGACTGCGCCCAGAACATGCGGTCCGGCAGCACGTTGCCCATGCCGGGGCGGAAGCCGGCGTCTAGGCTGCGGTCGAGGTAGTGCAGCGCCTCGCTCGTCGCCTCGCCCAGGTCGTTGCCGGTGGCGAGCAGCGCGGCGAGCGCGGCCGACAGCGTGTCGCCGGCGCCGGAGAACACCGCGTCGAACAACTCGAACTTGGCGGTGCCCAGCACCGACTGCGGCGAGGCAAGTACGTTCTCGACGAACTGCTCGGGCAGCGGGATGCCGGTGACCAGCGTGTAAGGCACGCCGACGTCGGAGGCGGCCTTGGCGATGTCGCGGGCGGTCGGGCTGCGCTGCTGCGACCAGTCGGGCAGCAGCCAGCGCCAGAGCGTGCTGTGGTTGCCCACCAGCACGGTCGTCTGCGGCAGCAGCAGCTCGCGGAAGGCGTCATGGTAGGCCTCGATCGCATCCTCGGACCACCAGGACAGGTCCGGCATGTAGGCGACGACCGGGGCGCCTTCGTAGTCGGCGGCGATCTCGGCGATCGTGCTCAGGTTCTCCGGCGTGCCGGCGAAGCCGACCTTGATCACCTCGACCTCAATGTCCTCCAGCACCGCGCGGGCCTGTTCGGCCACGGCTTCCTCGTCGAGCGCGAAGTGCTCGAAGATGCGGGCGCTGTCGCGGGCATAGGCGCCGGTCGCCACCACCAGCGGATGGCCGCCGACCGAGGCGATCGTCACCGCGTCGCCGGACAGGCCGCCGGCACCGCTCGGGTCGTTGGCATTGAAGACCAGCACGCAGGCCGGCCGCTCTTCCTCCAGGAAGGCGTCGGCGGAAGTCGGGTCGGTCGCATCGGACGGAGGCAGGGTCATGGTGCAGCGAGAGCGTTCGGAGACCCATTGTGCAACGCCGCTGTGGCGGCGCTTCCACAGGCGGCCCGGAGCCCCGCGGAGGCGCTCGATACAATCGTTGACATGTTAATCCTCACCCACTTAAGCTGTGACCGACCCTAAGACCTGGATGTGTTTGATCTGCGGATGGATCTACGACGAAGCGGCAGGCGTCCCTGACGACGGTATCGCGCCCGGCACGCCCTGGGACCAGGTTCCGATGAACTGGACCTGCCCCGAATGCGGTGCGCGCAAGGAAGACTTCGAGATGGTGCAGATCTGACCGTCCGCCGGTGCGGCAGGCTTCCTGCTGCTGCGCCGGGCCCGAGACGACTGGCCGAGGAGAGCCTGTGAGCACGAACGCAACCCGCTGCAAAGTGCTGGTGGTGGATGACAGCAACACCATCCGCCGCAGTGCCGAGATTTTCCTCAAGCAGGGCGGCCACGAAGTGCTGCTGGCCGACGACGGCTTCGACGCGCTGGCCAAGGTCAACGATTACCAGCCGCAGCTGATCTTCTGCGACATCCTCATGCCCAAGCTCGACGGTTACCAGACCTGCGCGATCATCAAGCGCAACGAGCGCTTCGCCGGCACGCCGGTCGTGATGCTGTCCTCCAAGGACGGCGTGTTCGACAAGGCGCGGGGCCGCATGGTCGGCTGCCAGGACTACCTCACCAAACCCTTTACCAAGGACCAGCTGCTGTCGGTCGTGCAGCAATTCGGTTCCCAGCCTGCAGGAGCTGCCTGATGCCGATCCAGAAAGTCCTGGTCGTGGACGACTCCAAGACCGAGCTCATGTTCCTCACCGGCGTCCTCCAGAAGGAAGGCATGCAGGTCCGCACCGCAGAGAACGCCGAAGAAGCCTTCCAGCGTCTGGCCGAGGACAAGCCCGACCTGATCCTGATGGACGTGGTCATGCCCGGCCAGAACGGGTTCCAGCTGACCCGGTCGATCAACCGCAATCCGCTGTACGCCGACGTGCCGATCTTCATGTGCACCAGCAAGAACCAGGAGACCGACCGGGTCTGGGGCCTGCGCCAGGGCGCCCGCGCCTACATCACCAAGCCGGTCGATCCCGCCGAACTGCGGGCCCGCATCGCCGAGCTGCGCTGATCCGCCGGCGCTCGGCTCCGCCCGGACCACCATGGCCAACCGCCAAGCCCTGCGGGAACTGCAGACCCGTCTCGCCACCCGCCTGCAGGCGGCGCGCAGCAGCGGAGCGTCCGTCGCCTGGCTGGCGGTGGAAGTGCAGGGTGCGCCCTATCTCTTCCCGTTGAACCAGGCGGGCGAAATCTTCGCCTGGACACCGGTGCAGCCGGTGCCCTACACGGTCGACTGGTACCTGGGCGTCGCCAACCTGCGCGGCGGCCTGTCGGGCGTGGTGGACTGGGCGGCTTTTGTTGCAGCTGCTACGGGCGCCGGAAGCCGCGCGGCCTCTGCCCGCAGGGCGGACGCCACGCAGGGCGAGTCGAGCCTGCTGGCGCTCAACCCGGCGCTGGGCGTGCAGTGCGCCCTCGTCGTGGACCGGCTGAGCGGTCTGCGCGGCGGCGAGGCCTTCACCTCCGTGCGTCCTCCGCCGGACGGTGCTCCCGCCTGGCGCGGACACGACTATCTCGACGCGCAGAACGTCGCCTGGCAGGAGATCGACCTCCAGGCGCTCGCGCAGGACCCCACGTTCCTCAGCATCAGCAGCTGAATTTCTTCTCTCCAGGCTCCTCCAGGATCGCACCATGTCCGTCGCCGACCACCTCGGAAAACTGTTCGCACGCAAGCCCGCCGCGCCGACGCCGGCGTCCGCTCCCGCGGAGAGCGTCGCGTCCCTGCAGGACACGGTGACGGAGGACCGCGGACGGGATGCCGATACGGTGGTGGACGACAATGCCCGGCTCGGCGCGCCGACGGTGTTCGGCGCGGAGACGGGCGGCATGCCGGCGGCCGACCGGCTGCTTGCGCACGCGACGGCGGCCGATGCCGGCGACGCGGCCCCCGGCGGCTTCGCCGCCAGCCGTCTGGCGGAACCGAAGGCCGGCTTCAACGACTCCGAACTCGTCGCGCTGCCGCTGCTGGGGCGCGCCAGCATCAACCGCCACCAGCGCGCACTTTATGCGCTGCTGGCCGCCGCGCTGCTGATCCTGGCGATCCTGGCCGGCGTGGCGCTGCGCCAGGCCGAGCGCAACGCCCAGCAGCTGGCCGCCACCGGCCAAGCGCTGATGCAGTCGCAGCGCCTCGCCAAGTCGGTGAGCCAAGCCATCATCGGCAGCCCCCAGGCCTTCCCCGACGTGCGGGAGAGCAGCGAGGTGCTGGCGAAGATCGACAACGCGCTGCGCACCGGCGAAGGCGACATGCGGATTGGCGCGCTCGGTTCGGCCTACCAGGAGGAACTCGACCGCGTCACCCCGCTGGTCGAGCGGGCGGAGCGCAACGCGAAGATCGTGCTGTCGCAGGAGAAGATCCTGACGCAGGTCGGTGCGGCGCTGCGCACCATCAACCGGCAGTCGTCCGACCTGCTGGAGATCGCCGAGACGGTCGCCGCGCTCAAGCTGCAGCAGAACGCATCGGCCACCGACATTTCCGCCACCGGGCAGCTAGTGATGCTGACGCAGCGCATCGGCAAGTCCGCCAACGAATTCCAGACCGCCGAAGGCGTGAGCCCGGAGGCGGTGTTCCTGCTTGGCAAGGACCTGAACTCCTTCCGCGAGATCGCCCAGGGCCTCCTCGACGGCAACGCCGACCTGCGCCTGAGCGCCGCGCGCGATGCGCAGGTGCGCGAGCGGCTGCAGGCCTTGCTGGCGCTCTACGACCAGACCCGCACCCAGGCCGGTGCGATTCTCGGCAACCTGCAGGGGCTGGTGTCGGCCCGCGAGGCGCAGGTTGCGATCATCGCGGACAGCGAACCGCTGCGCCGCCAGCTCGAAGCGCTGCAGGCCAAGCTCTCCGGCGATGCCGGGCTGGGCCTCGGCACGTTGCTGGCAATGGTGGTGACGGCGCTCGTCGTGCTGGCCGCCGCCTTCGGCCTCGCCCGGGTGCTGCTGCTCGACAGCCGGACCCGTCAGCGCGCCGCCGAACAGCAGCGCCAGGAAGCCGAAACCCAGCAGCACGAAGCCGAGCAGGCCCGACAGGAAGCCCGCCGGATCAACGATGCCAACCAGGCGGCGATTCTGCGGCTGATGAACGAGCTGCAGACGGTGGCCGAGGGCGACCTGACGCAGGAAGCGACGGTGACCGAGGACATCACCGGCGCGATCGCCGACTCGGTCAATTACACGGTGGAAGAACTGCGCCTGCTGGTGGGCAACGTGCAGAACACCGCGACGAAGGTGGCGCAGACGACCGCGCTGGTGGACAGCACCTCCACCGAACTGCTCGCAGCCTCGACCGAGCAGCTGCGCGAGATCCGCGAGACCGGTCGCTCGGTGCTCGACATGGCGTCGCGCATCACCGACGTGTCGACGCAGGCGCAGGAATCGGCCTCGGTGGCGCGCCAGTCGCTGCAGGCCGCGGACTCCGGCCTGCAGGCGGTGCAGAACGCGATCGGCGGCATGAACTCGATCCGCGACCAGATCCAGGACACCTCCAAGCGGATCAAGCGGCTGGGCGAATCGTCCCAGGAGATCGGCGAAATCACCGAACTGATCTCGGACATCACCGAGCAGACCAACGTGCTGGCGTTGAACGCCGCCATCCAGGCCGCGTCCGCCGGCGAAGCGGGCCGCGGCTTCTCGGTGGTGGCCGAAGAAGTGCAGCGTCTGGCGGAGCGCTCGGCCGACGCCACGCGCCAGATCTCGGCGCTGGTGAAGGCGATCCAGACCGACACGCAGGATGCGGTGGCCGCCATGGAACGCTCCACCCAGGGCGTGGTCGAGGGCGCGCGCCTGTCCGACTCCGCCGGCACCGCGCTGACCGAGATCGACCGGGTGTCGCGACGGCTCGCCGACCTGATCGAGCAGATCTCCTCCTCCACCTCGCGCGAGGCCGAGCTGGCCAACGAGGTGGCCGACAACATCCAGCACATCTTCGCCGTGACGGAGCAGACCGGCGAGGGCACCCGTTCGACCGCGCAGCAGGTGCGCGAACTGTCGCGCATGGCCGAAGAGCTGCGCCAGTCCGTGGCACGTTTCAAGATCGCCTGACGACCCGTCGGACCGCTGCCCATGTCAAGAGTCGACGCCGCCCCCGAGACGGACCTTCCCGAACGCGACCTGGGCCCGCTGGCGTGGGTCGAGGCCGAGCTGCGGCGATCGCTCGAAGGCGCTGCCAAGTCGCTGCGGCGTTTCCTGCGGGACGCCGCGGAAGCCGGCCTGTCGGACCCGGACAACCTCGATACCGCTGCGTTGCGCAGCGCCCGCCAGCAGCTCCACCAGGTCTCTGGTGCCCTGCAGATGGTCGGTCTCGGCCATGTCGCGGTGCTGGTCCGCGCGATGGAAGCGGCCGTGCAGAAATTCCTGCAGCGTCCCGGGCTGTGCAATGAGGAAGCGGTCGGCACGCTCGAGCGCGCGGGTTTTGCACTCGGCGAGTATTTCGACGCGATGCTGGCGGGCAAGCCCGACGCAGCGGTCGGCCTGTTCCCGCAGTACCGCGAGGTGCAGGCGATCGCCGGCGCGGACCGCGCGCATCCGGCCGACCTGTGGCCGCCGGCGCGCGCGGGCGTGCACGAGGCTCCTAGCGATCCCGCAGCGGTCGCGCTGCCGTACGGACCGGCTGCGCGCAGCCAGCTCGATCAGGCCGTCTTGAATCTCGTGAAGACCGGCGACGCCGGTGCCGCGCGCCGGCTGTCGTCGCTGTCGGCCCGGCTGGCGGCGGCACAGCCCGCTGGTGCCGCGCGCAGTTTCTGGCAGATCTGTGCCGGTTTCTTCGAAGCCCAGGCGCTGGACCTGCTGCCCCAGGACCTGCATGCCAAGCGCGTCGCCTCGCGGGTGCTGATGCAGTACACCGCCTTCGCGCGCGGCGACACTGCCGTGCACGACCGGCTGCTGCAGGACCTGCTGTTCTTCTGTGCGCACGCCGCGCCGGCATCGGCTTCCGACGCACCGGCGCTCGCGGCGGTGCGCGCTGCGTGGGGGCTGGAGCACACGGCGCCGGTCGACTACGAACGCCGGCGCTTCGGCCGATTCGACCCGGCGGTGCTGGCGCAGGCGCGCAAGCGTATCGCCGCCGCCGCCGAAACCTGGTCGGCCCTGGCCGGCGGCGACCGCCAGAAGATCAAGGCGGCGGCAGACCAGTTCCACCTAGTGGCCGACTCGCTGCGGCGCCTGCATCCGCAGAGCGCACCGCTCGCGCAGGCGCTGAACCAGGCGCTCGACGCCACGCCGCGCAGCGGCGAGCCGCCGGGCACCGCGCTGGCGATGGAAGTCGCCACCTCGGTGCTGTACCTGCAGGCCGCCTACGAGGAGCTCGACACCTCCGACGAGACGATGGCCGAGCGCGCGGCGGTGCTGGCCGGACGGCTGGAGCGCGCCGGCCGGGCGTCCGTGCCCGAGCCGCTCGACGGCTGGATGGAGGACCTCTACCGCCGGGTGAGCGATCGCCAGACCATGGGCAGCGTGGTCGAGGAACTGCGCACGACCCTGCGCGAGACCGAGCAGCTGCTCGACCAGTTCTTCCGCCAGTCGCACGATGCCGCGCCGCTGGTCGGCGTGCCGAGCCATTTCGCGCAGATGCGCGGCGTGCTGTCGGTGCTCGGCCTCGACCAGGCCGCGCAGGCTGTCGTGCGGATGCGCGACAGCGTGGAGCGTCTGCTGCTGGGCCTGCCGGTCGAGGAGGCTGCGCGGCAGGCGGTGTTCGCCTCGCTCGGCAACAGCATGGGCGCGCTGAGTTTCCTGATCGACATGCTCGGCTACCAGCCGACGCTGGCACGGCGGCTGTTCGTGTTCGACGAGCAGCGTGGCGAACTGCGGGTCGTGATGGCGCGTAAGCCCAATGCGGCTGTGCAGCCCGCGCGCGCCCCGGTGCCGCCGCCGGCAACGCCGCCGACCGCGATTCCGACGCATGTTCCGGCGCCCGCCTCTGCCTCTGTGCCGGCGCCGTCGCTGCCCCCGGCACCCGCTGTGCCGCCGCCGGCCGCGCCGGTCGCAGCGCCCGCGCCGATCGCGGTCCCCAACGAAGCGGTGGCCGCTCGCGACCCGGTCGAGATGCCTGCGTCGCTGCTCGCGCCTGTGCCGGCTCCGTCGTCTGCATTCGCTTCGGCGCCAGCGGCGATGCAGACGGCGACGCCGGTGCCCCCGGCAGACAGCGCGGACGACGACGATGACGACGATTTCGACCTGCGGCAGATCTTTCTGGACGAGGCGCGCGAGGTGGTGGCCGGCGGCCGCGCCGCGGTCGCGGCGCTCGCCACGCATCCGGCCGACCTGAGCGAGCAGACCACGCTGCGCCGCGCGTTCCACACGCTCAAGGGCAGCGCGCGCATGGTCGGGCTCGACCGTTTCGGCGAAGCGGCCTGGGCGCTGGAGCAGCTGTTCAATGCCTGGCTGGCCGAGCAGCGGCCCCTGCCGGAGACCCACCGCCAGCTTGCGGCCGAAGCGCTGGACGCGTTCGGCCACTGGGTGGAAGACATCGCCGAGCAGCGCGATGCCGATTGGCGGGCCGAGCCGTTCCGCGCGTCCGCGGAAGCCCTGCGCATGGGCCTGCCGGTGCAGCCGCTGCTGCTGCCCGGCACGGCGTTGGCCGATGGGACGGACGCCGACGCCGTGGAGCACGGCGATTTCGAGTCCACCATGCTCGTTGGGCATGACGAGGATTCGACGGGCACGCCGGCCATCGACGCAGACGACACGGCGGCGGTCGACGCGACTGCCGACGACGCAGGCGCCCCGGCGTCGGTGTCGGACCTGGAGATCGTCGAAGTCGATTTCGCCGAATTCGCGGCAGCGGCCGATGCGCAGTCGGTGGATGGAGGTATCGCACTGCAGGCGGAAACGCAGGAGCTGTCCGAGTCCCCATCAATGGCGGCACCGCAGGACGCGGCGACGCTGGACGCAGCGCCCGAGGCGGGCGTCGGATCCTCGCCGGAAAACCAGGCGCCGATGCTTCCGTCCGATGCGCTGGAGACGGCCTGGACAGAAGCACCCTCAGGCCCCGAAGCCGAAGCCGAAGCCGAAGCCGAAGCCGAAGCCGAACCGAGTGACGGTGACGTCCCGTCCGAGCCCGCATCGCTGCACGATGCCCTGCCGGATAACGGATCCGCTGAAAGCGCGGCCCCGTCCGCAACGGAAGCTGGCGGTGTCGATGCCGCCGCGGGTGCTGCCGCAATCGCGGACGCTGGCGCCGATGCCGATGCCGATGCCGATGCCGATGCCGATGCTCTACCGGCATCCGTTCCGCCGCCGTTCGATGCCGCCCTGCCGGAACTCACCGATACCTGGGAAGGCGCGGATGCATCCGCCACGCCGTCGGACCTCGCGGCCGATGGCGCCACGGACGCGGACAGTCGCACCGAGCCACCCGCACCGCCCGAGCCGTCGGCGCCGTCGGCGCCGGTGGAGCAGCCTGCCGCCACCGACGTTACGGTTCCTGCCGACGGCGATGGCAGTGACGACAACGACGCCGGCCACGACCTCAACGTCAGCGTGGACGAGCCGGACGATGCGGCCGCCGAGGACGTCAAGGCCATCGGCCCGCTGCGCATCCCGATCCCGCTCTACAACGTCTTCCTGAACGAAGCCGACGAGTGGTCGCGGCGGCTGGTTACCGAGCTGGGCGAATGGTCGCTCGAACTGCACCGGCCAGTGCCCGAGGCGGCCGTCTCGCTCGCACATTCGCTCGCCGGCAGCTCGGGGACGGTCGGGTTCGCGGCGCTTTCGGGCGTGGCGCGGCTGCTGGAGCAGGCGCTGATGCACGTCCAGCGGCAGCCAGGCGGCACGCCGCACCAGGCCGGGGTGCTGGTCGATACCGCCGAAGACATCCGCTACCTGCTGCACCAGTTCGCGGCCGGTTTCCTCAAGGAACCGCAGCCGCGTCTGCTGCGGGCGCTGCAGGCGCTGATCGATACCGACATCGAGGACGCGATGCCGTCGGCAGCCAGTTTCCTGCGGACCGAAGACCGGTCGTCGGACGTGGCCGTGCCGGACAACGTGGTGCCGCTGGAGCGGCCTGGGCGGGATGCCCGCGCAGACGTGTTGGCGATGCCGACGGCGGTGGATGCCGCACTAGGTGATGGGACGCAGGAGGCGCCGGAATCTCTCCGGGAGCCCGAGCCGTTGCAGATCGACGATGTGCCGACCGCGGAACCGTTGCGGGCAGAGCCGGACAGCGTCGTGGAAGCGTCGAATGCACCGGAGGCACCGGAGGCCGATGCACCAGATGCACTGCAGCCTCCAGCCGACGAGGTCGCTGAGCAATTTCCGGCGGACTCGGAGGCGGTGGCTGCCGAGCAGGAAGCCGAGCCGCTTTCCGCCGTAGAGAACAGCGTCCTGCAGGCTGCTGCCCGGCCCGATACCGCAGCTGTCCGCCCGTATGAGACGCCCTCCCGCGCCCCGGCCGCCACGGCCTTCGACATCACCGACGACCTCGACGTTGTCGATGCGGTCGACCGCGACCTCTTCCCGATCTTCGAGGAAGAAGCGCTGGAACTCCTGCCGGCGCTCGGTGCGGCGCTGCGGCGCTGGGCCCTGCTGCCGGACGAGCAGGCGGCGCGGGCGGAGGTGCTGCGGGCGCTGCACACGCTCAAGGGCAGTGCCCGCCTGGCCGGTGCGCTGCGGCTGGGAGAGCTGGCCCACCGGTTCGAAACCGCGATCGAGGACCTGGGTGCCACGCCCGGCACTGCCGCGATTGAACCGCTGTTCGGTGCGGCCGACGCCCTCCAGGCGGAACTGGACGCCCTGCGCGCCCGCGATGCCGCGAGCCAGATGCAGGCCGCGGCGCCGGCGGCGTCGGCCCTGCCGACCGACACGATCCGCCAGGAGGCGGAAGCGCCCGCGGCCGATGCTGCGCCTGTCGCCCCAGCCGATGCGGTCGATACACCCGTCGCCGACCCTGCGGACCTGCCCCGCGGCGTCGCAGTTCCGCAGCGTGCGCCGCTGCAGGCGGCGTCCGGCCGCGCGGCAGGTCCGTCGGTGCGGGTGCGCGCCCAGCTGCTCGACCGGCTGGTCAACCAGGCCGGCGAGGTGATGATCAGCCGCTCGCGGCTGGAGGCGCGGCTCACCCAGATGCAGGGCTCGCTCGCCGACCTGGGCGGCAACCTGGAGCGTCTGCGGCGCGAGCTGCGCGACATCGAGGTGCAGGCCGAGACGCAGATGCAGTCGCGCCTGGCGCTGGCCAAGGACAGTGCCGCCGGCTTCGACCCGCTGGAATTCGACCGTTTCACCCGGGTACAGGAACTGACCCGGATGATGGCCGAGTCGGTGGACGACGTGGCCACGGTGCAGCGCAACCTGCAGCGCGGCATGCAGGGCGCCGAAGACGAACTGGTCGCGCAGGGCCGCCAGGCCCGCGAACTGCAGCGCGACCTGCTGCGCACCCGGATGGTGGAGTTCGACGGCGTCGCCGAACGGCTCTATGCGGTGGCGCGCCAGGCCGCCAAGGAAACCGGCAAGGCGATTACGCTGGACATCACCGGCGGCGCCGTCGAGATGGACCGCGGCGTGCTGGAGCGGCTGGTGCCGTCCTTCGAGCACCTGCTGCGCAACGCGGTGGTCCACGGCATCGAGCCGTCGGAGGCGCGGGTCGCGGCCGGCAAGCCGGCCACCGGCCGGATCGAGATCGCGGTGCAGCAGGAAGGCAACGACGTGGCGGTCGAGGTGCGCGACGACGGCACGGGCCTCGATCTGCAGCGCATCCGCGAGAAGGGCGAGCGCCTGGGGCTGATCGAGCCCGGGGCCGAATGGTCCGACGGCGCGCTGGCCGACCTGGTGTTCGCGCCGGGCTTCTCGACCGCGCAGGAAGTCACCGAACTGGCCGGCCGCGGCATCGGCATGGACGTGGTCCGCACCGAGGTGCAGGCGTCCGGCGGGCGGATCGAGACCCACACCACCGCCGGCGCGGGCACCCGCTTCCGGCTGGTACTGCCGCTGACCACCGCGGTGACGCAGGTGGTGCTGGTGCGTGCCGGCGGCCTGGTGTTCGGCGTGCCGGCCACCGTGGTGGAGATCGTGCGGCGCTCCGGCGGGACGGAACTGGACGAGGCCTATGCCTCCGGCCGGTTCCACCACGATTTGGAGGACGTGCCGTTCTTCTGGGCCGGTGCGCTGCTGCAGTCCTCGGCCCGCAGCGTCGAGCCCGAAAGCCGCACCCGTCCGGTGATGATCGTGCGCAGCGCCCAGCAGCGCATCGCCCTGCATGTGGACGAAGTGCTCGGCCAGCAGGAAGTGGTTGTCAAGAACCTCGGGCCGCAGCTGGTGCGCATGCCCGGGCTGTCGGCGATGTCGGTGCTGCCCTCGGGGGCGGTGGTGCTGGTCTACAACCCGGTGGCGCTGGCGACGGTGTATGGCGACCGGGTCCGGGCTGCGCAGGCGGCCCGCGCGGCAGCGGCCGATGCCTCGGGCGCGGACGGCGGCGGTGGCGCGACCGACGCCGCGACGGCCACGGCCGATGACCGGGTGCCGCTGGTGCTGGTGGTGGACGACTCGATCACCGTGCGCCGTGTCACCCAGCGCCTGCTGCGCCGCGAAGGCTACCGGGTGGCGCTGGCGGCCGACGGCCTGCAGGCGTTGGAGCGGCTGCAGGAGGAGCGTCCGGCGCTGGTCCTGTCGGATATCGAGATGCCGCGCATGGACGGCTTCGACCTCGCGCGCACCATCCGCGCCGATGCGTCGCTGCGCGACCTGCCGATCGTGATGATCACCTCGCGCATCGCCGGCAAGCACCGCGAGCATGCGCTGTCGCTCGGCGTGAACCACTACCTGGGCAAGCCGTATCCGGAAGAGGAACTGCTCGCCCTGGTCCGGCGGTACACGATGGCCGAAGTCGAGGCGTAAATCGGGCTCTTGCGCAGGCGGAGCGTGCGCAAGGTGCTATCGATTGTGTAGCTGATGCCGGGCCGTGTGGCGGAACCTGCTGCGTCCAGTGCAGCCGATTCCTGCGCCGGACGCTAGCCGCGCGGCTTCTTCACCGCCCCGTAGCGCGCGAGCGTCTTGTCGCGCGCGGCGGCATGGTCCACCACCGGCGGCGGGTAGTGCTCGCCGATGACCAGCCCGGCCGCCTCCAGCTCGACCGGCGTGGCCGTCCAGGGTGCATGGATCGCGTCGTCCGACAGCTTCGCCAGCTGCGGCAGGTAGCGGCGGATGAACTTGCCCTGCAGATCGAAGCGGCGGCTCTGCGTCACCGGATTGAAGATGCGGAACCACGGCTGCGCGTCGCAGCCGGTGGAGGCCGCCCATTGCCAGTTGCCGTTGTTGGACGACAGCTCGTAGTCGTTCAGGTGCAGCGCGAAGTAGGCCTCGCCGCGCCGCCAGTCGATGCCCAGGTCCTTCACCAGGAAGCTCGCGGTCACCATGCGCAGCCGGTTGTGCATGTAGCCGGTCTGGTTGATCTGCGCCATCGCCGCATCGACCAGCGGATAGCCGGTGCGGCCCTCGCACCAGGCCTTGAACAGCGTGTCGGCGTGCTTGCCGCGCTCCCACTGGATCGCGTCGTATTCGGGCCGGCAGGCGTGGCCGACGACATGCGGCTGGTGGTGCAGCGTCTGGAAGAAGAAATCGCGCCAGACCAGTTCGCCGAGCCAGGTCTCGGCACCGCGGCTGCCGTGCAGCATCGCCTGCCAGGCGAGCGCCGCGGCGGCCCGGACCGACAGCGTGCCGAAGCGCAGGTGGGTGCCGAGGTAGCTCGGGCCCTTCACCGCGGGGAAGTCGCGGGTCGCGTGGTAGTCGTCGATCCGGTCGAGGAAATCCTGCAGCAGTTCCTGGGCGCCGCTGGCGCCGGTCGGCAGGTGCAGCTCCGACAGGTTGGTCTTCTCGAAGCCCAGCGACTTCAGGCTCGGCACCGCGTCGCGGTGGCCCTCGGGCCGGTCGGCGAAGGCATCGGTGTGGTGGCGCACCGGGTAGGGCCGCAGGAAATAGTCGCCGCCCTCGGCGCGGATCTTCTTCAGCCAGGCGTTCTTGTAGGGGGTGAACACGCCGAAGGCGGTGCCCGCCTGGGTCATCACCTCGTCGCGCTCGAAGATCGTGTGGTCCTTGTAGAGCTGCAGCACGATGCCGGCGTTGGCCAGGGCGCCGAGCACCTTCGCGTCACGCTCCAGCGCATAGGGTTCGTCGTCGTTGTTGGCGAAAACCGCCTGCACCGCCAGATCGCGGGCGAGGCGGGGCAGGGCGGTCTGGGCCGTGTCGTGCAGCACCACCAGGCCGCCGTGGCGCTCGCCGGCCATGCGGCGCAGATCGGCGTCGAGCTCGACCACCGAGGCATGGATGAACTCCACCCGCCGGTCGGCCCGCGGCAGATCGTCGAGGATCGCGGTGTCGAAGACGAAGGCGCAGTACACCCGGCGGCAGTGGCGCAGCGCGTGGTAGAGCGCGGCGTTGTCCTCGGCGCGCAGGTCGCGGCGGAACCACATCAGGCCGGCGTCGAACTTCTTGGTGGTGGGCATCGGAAAACGTTCCTGCTATGGAAATCCGAGCATAGGGCGACGGCCCCGCGACGCCTGTGGGACCACGCCTCGCGTGGGAAAGCGATTCCTTAAAATCGGGGCATGACCGCCGAAACCGCACCGTCCATGGACCTGACGCATCACTTCCTCATCGCGATGCCCGGCCTGGAGGAGGCCCCGTTCGCCCGCAGCGTGGTCTACCTCTGCGAGCACAGCCCGCGCGGCGCGCTCGGCCTGATCATCAACAAGCCGAGCGACATCAACCTGAAGAAGCTGTTCGACAAGGTGGACCTCGCCTTCGGCCGCAGCGACCTGTCGGAGGCACCGGTGTTCCAGGGCGGCCCGGTGCAGACCGAACGCGGCTTCGTGCTGCACGAGGCGATGGTGGCCGAGGGCGCCGAGGCGTCCGACACCTCGGTCTACGCCTCCACCATGACGATCCCCGGCGGCCTGGAGATGACCACGTCGAAGGACGTGCTGGAGGCGATGTCCTCCGGTGCCGGTCCGAAGCGGGTGCTGGTGACGCTCGGCTATTCCTCCTGGGGCGAGGGCCAGCTGGAGAGCGAACTGGCCGAGAACAGCTGGCTCACCGTGGGTGCAGACCTGTCGGTCATCTTCGACACGCCGGTGGCGCAGCGCTACGACCAGGCGCTCAAGCTGCTCGGCCTGGAGAGCTGGATGCTCTCGCCCGACGCCGGCCACGCATGAGCGGCCCCACCGCCATGCCCGACGCCGGTCCCGACGTTCCCGCCCGCTTCCAGTCCTTCCTGGCCTTCGACTACGGGCAGAAGCGCACCGGCGTCGCATCGGGCAACCGGATGCTGAAGACCGCCACGCCGCAGGGCACGGTCGCGGCCGAAGGCGACGCGCGCTTCGGCCCGATCGGCCAGCGCATCGCCGAATGGCAGCCCGACGCGCTGGTGGTCGGCGTGCCGTTCCATCCCGACGGTGCCGAGCACGACAACACCCGGCGCGCCCGCAAGTTCGCGCGCCAGCTGCACGGCCGCTTCGGCCTGCCGGTCTACGAGGTGGACGAGCGCTACAGCACCACCGAGGCGCTGGCCGACGGCGCCCGCGACGCCGACGCCGCGTCGGCCTGCATCATCCTCGAACAGTTCCTGCGGAGCCTGCCATGACGATTCCCGATTCTTCTGCCGCCGCGGCCGCCCAGCACCTGGTGCTCGACGCCGAAGCGCTCTACCAGGAGCTGCTCGGCGGTCTGCGCCGGCTCGTGAGCCCGCGCACCCGCCTGGTCGGCATCGCCTCCGGCGGCGTGTGGCTGGCCGCGCGGCTGCAGGCCGACCTGGGGCTGGCCGATGCGCCGGGCACCATCTCGTCGGCGATGCACCGCGACGATTTCGCGCAGCGCGGCCTGGCCGCCAGCGCGCACAGCACCGCGCTGCCGTTCGAGGTGAACGGTGCCGAAATCATCCTGCTCGACGACGTGCTTTACACCGGCCGCACCATCCGCGCGGTGCTCAACGAGCTGTTCGACTACGGCCGGCCGGCGAGCGTGAAGCTCGCGGTGCTGGTCGACCGCGGCGGCCGCGAGCTGCCGGTGCAGGCCGACTTCGCCGCCGCACGCGTGGCGCTGCCCGCCCACCAGCAGCTGGCCCTGGCGCAGGACGCCGGCGGCCGGCTGCGCTTCGACGTCGAAAACGCCTGAACCCGCGGGCCGCCTTCCCGCTCGCGCCGCCTCCACCGCCATGCTCTACAAACGCAATCCCCAGCTCAACAAGAACGGCGAACTGGTCCACCTGCTGTCCATCGAAGGGCTGCCGAAGGACATCGTCACCCACATCCTCGACACCGCCGCCAGCTTCGTGAGCGTGAGCGACCGCGAGGTGAAGAAGGTGCCGCTGCTGCGCGGCAAGAGCGTCTTCAACCTGTTTTTCGAGAACTCGACGCGCACCCGCACCACCTTCGAGATCGCGGCCAAGCGGCTGTCGGCCGACGTGATCAACCTGGACATCGCCCGCAGCTCGGCGACCAAGGGCGAGTCGCTGCTCGACACCATCGCCAACCTGAGCGCGATGGCGGCCGACATCTTCGTGGTGCGGCACAGCGAGTCGGGCGCGCCCTACCTGATCGCGCAGCACGTCGCGCCGCACGTGCACGTGGTGAACGCCGGCGATGGCCGGCACGCGCACCCGACGCAGGGGCTGCTCGACATGTTCACCATCCGCCACTACAAGAAGGACTTCAGCGGCCTGACGGTGGCGATCGTCGGCGACGTGCTGCATTCGCGGGTCGCGCGCTCGGATATCCACGGCCTCACCACGCTCGGCTGCGCCGAAGTGCGGGTGGTCGGCCCGAAGACGCTGGTGCCGTCCGACATGGCGCAGATGGGCGTGAAGGTGTTCCACACCCTGGAAGAAGGCATCCGCGACTGCGACGTGGTGATCATGCTGCGCCTGCAGAACGAGCGGATGAGCGGCGCGCTGCTGCCGTCGAGCCAGGAGTACTTCAAGAGCTTCGGCCTCACGCCCGAGAAGCTGCGGCTCGCCAAGCCCGACGCGATCGTGATGCACCCGGGGCCGATCAACCGCGGCGTGGAGATCGACTCGGCGGTGGTGGACGGCGCGCAGAGCGTGATCCTGCCGCAGGTGACCTTCGGCATCGCCGTCCGCATGGCGGTGATGAGCATCGTTGCCGGAAATGAGGCATGAACCCCCAGGCTGCGCCGCTGCGCGGCTCCGCCTCCCCCTTGCAGGGGGCGACACCGGCGGCCCGGCAAAGCCGGATCCGCGGTGTCCCGCGGGAAAGCATGGGCTGCTCCAACTGGTGCTATTGAATTTATAGCTGCTCGCGCATGATCCACCTGCGCTGCAGCCCGTTTTTGGCATGAAAACCTTATGAAAATCCTGATCCAGAACGGCCGCATCCTCGACCCGGCGTCGGGCCACGACGCGGTGGGCGACCTGGCGATCGCCACCGGCCGCATCATCGGCGTCGGCAGCGCGCCGGCGGACTTCGCACCCGACCGCACGCTCGACGCCGCCGGCTGTATCGTCGCGCCCGGCCTGGTCGACCTCGCGGTACGGCTGCGCGAACCCGGCCACGAGCACGAGGGCATGCTCGCCTCCGAGATGGCGGCGGCGGTCGCGGGTGGCGTGACCAGCGTCGTCTGCCCGCCGGACACCGACCCGGTGCTCGACGAGCCCGGCCTGGTCGAGATGCTGAAGTTCCGCGCCGAGAAGCTGCACCAGGCACGCCTGTTCCCGCTGGGCGCCGTGACCCGCAGCCTCGCCGGCGAGGTGCTGACCGAGATGGCCGAGCTGACCGAGGCCGGCTGCGTCGGCTTCAGCCAGGCCGAGGTGGCGCTGGCCAGCACCCAGGTGCTGCAGCGCGCGCTGCAGTACGCCGCCACCTACGGCTACACCGTCTGGCTGCGGCCGCAGGAACTGCACCTGGGCAAGGGCGTGGCGGCCAGCGGCCCGCTCGCGACGCGGCTCGGCCTGTCGGGCGTGCCGGTGGCGGCCGAGACGATCGCGCTGCACACGATTTTCGAACTGCTGAAATCGACCGGCGCCCGGGTCCACCTGTGCCGGCTGTCGAGCGCCGCCGGCATCGAGCTGGTGCGCCGCGCCAAGGCCGACGGCCTGAAGGTGACGGCCGACGTCAGCATCAATTCGCTGCACCTGACCGACACCGACATCGGCTACTTCGACAGCCGCGCGCGCTTGGTGCCGCCGCTGCGCCAGCAGCGCGACCGCGACGCGATCCGCGCCGCACTGGCCGACGGTACGGTCGATGCGCTGGTGTCCGACCACACGCCGGTGGACGAGGATGCCAAGGTGCTGCCCTTCGCCGAGGCCGAGCCCGGCGCGACCGGGCTGGAACTGCTGCTGAGCCTCGCGGTGAAGTGGGCCGACGAGCAGGGGACGCCCGCGGCGCTGTCGCGGGCGCTGGCGGTGCTGACCAGCGCGCCGGCGGCGGTGCTGGGCGGCGCGCTCGGCACGCTGCAGGCGAGCGCCGGCCGGCTGGTGGCGGGCGGCGTCGCCGACGTCTGCGTGTTCGACCCGGCGGCCCGCTGGACGGTCGAGGCCGGCGCGCTGCGCAGCCAGGGCAAGCACACGCCGTTCTCCGGCTACGAACTGCCGGCGCAGGTGCGCTGGACCCTGGTCGGCGGCCAGATCGCCTTCGACCGTTCCGCCGCCTGACACGATGGCGACCGGACTCGGCCGGCGCCTGTCCGCCGCCTGGCGCATCGTGCGGGCGGTGGCGCACGGCCTGCGCGGGCTCTGGATCCTGCGGCGCCGCTTTCCCCGGCTCGACCGCGCCGAGCGGCAGGCGTGCATCGAGCGCTGGAGCCGCGAGATGCTGGCGCTGCTCAACATCGACCTGCGGGTCGAGGGCGCGCGCCCGGCCGACGGCCCGCTGCTGCTGGTCGCCAACCACACGTCGTGGCTCGACATCCTGGCCGTGCTGGGCGCCCGCAGCGTGTCCTTCGTCGCCAAGTCGGACATCCGCCACTGGCCGCTGGTCGGCGCGGTTGCGGCCGGGGCCGGCACCCTGTTCATCGAGCGGACCTCCCGGCGCGACGCGCTGCGCACCGTGCACCGGATGGCCGAGGGCCTGCAGTCCGGCGAGGTGGTCGCGATCTTTCCCGAGGGCACGACCGGCGACGGCCGCATGCTGCTGCCCTTCCACGCCAACCTGCTGCAGGCGGCGATCGCGGCGGACGCGCCGGCACAGCCCTGCGGCATCCGCTTCGAGGATGCCGCCACTGGCCGGCCGAGCCGGGTGGCGCTATATGTCGGCGACGACACGCTGCTCGGCTCCCTGTGGCGCACCCTGACCGCCGACCCGCTGCGGGTGGTGGTGCGCTTCGGCACCCCGGCGGCGGCGAACGGGCGCGACCGGCGCCGCTGGGCGCAGGACCTGCACACCGAGGTCGACGCCCTGAGGCAGTGATTGCAAAGCCGCAGGCGTCCTACAGGGTCGGCGGCACGCAGGGGCGGACAATCGGTGTTCCACCGAACTGCGGCCCGAAGCTGCCCCGTCCTCCGGCGCACACCGCGCCCTGTCGGCGATTCCGCCGCCTCTGTCTCCGACGCCTCCGTTTTCCATGAGTGTCCTGTCCCGACTCCAGAAGCTGCTACTGCAGCCCCGCGCCGAATGGCGCCGCATCGACGAGGACCCGTCGACCGCCGGCCGCGTGGTGCTGACCTCCCTCCTGCCGCTGGCGGCCATCCCTGCGCTGTGCAGCTTCGTCGGGCTGAGCCTGGTCGGCGTGGGGGCCGGCGGCGCGCTGGTCCGTCTGCCGGTCGCGGCGGGGCTGCTGCAGGCGCTCGCGATGTACCTGGTCGCGGTGCTCGGCATCGTGCTGGTGGCGGTGGTCGTCAAGCTGGTCGCGCCGACCTTCGGCGCCCGGCCGGAATGGCCGCGCGCCTTCAAGCTGGCGGTCTACGGCAGCAGCGCGGCGCTGCTCGGCGGGGTGTTCCTGGCGGTACCGGCGCTGTCGCTGATGGCGCTGGTGGCGGCGCTGTATTCGGTCTACCTCGTCTTCACCGGCCTGCCGGCCGTGATGCGCACCTCGCAGCACAAGGTAGTGCCGTTCACCGCGGTGATCGTGCTGGCCGGCGCGGTGGTGGGGCTGCTCGCCTCCGCGGCCACCAGCCATTTCCTGGCGCGGGGTCTGGGCGACGCCGCCGTGGTGCTGCAGACGCCGGGCGGCAAGCTGCGGCTGGATGCGGCCGGGCTGGAAGCCGCCTCGCAGAAGATGGCCGACGCCGCCCAGCGGCTGGAAGCCGCCAGCGAGAAGCAGAGCCAGGCGGCAGCGCCGGTGGTCGGCACCGGGCCGGTCCTGGGCGGCGACCCGGACGCGGGGGCGGTGCCGGCGCCGGCGCTCAAGGCCGCGCTGCCGGAGACGCTCGGCGCCTTCACCCGCACCGCCGTCGAGATGCAGGGCGGCAAGGTGACCGGCATGGCGACCAGCAACGCCCGTGCCGAATACAGCAACGGCGAGCAGCGCCTGCGGGTCGAGATGATCGACCTGGGCAGCATGAGCAAGCTGATGGCCGAGGCGGGTGCAGTGGTGCAGGGCGAGCGCGAGAACAGCGCTTCGGCCGAGCGCACCTGGCAGGAGGGCGGCCGCACCTTGCACGAGAACTACCGCAAGGACGGCAGCATGGCGCAGTACACCACCACGCTGCGCAACGGCGTGGTGGTCGAGCTGACCGGCAGCCGGATGAACCTGGACGAGGTCAAGGCCGCCTCCAGCCTGCTCGACCTGAAGACACTCGAAAGCCTGCGCCGCCAGCCGGCCAGCTGAGGCGGTACCGGCCGGGCAGCGGCCCCATGGCAGGCCGTCGCCCGACCGGCGACGGCCGCTTTTCCGGCAAACGGGCCGGCCCGGCGGCGCGCCGCGCCTGTCGGCAGGGACCGACACCCGGACGGTGTTTCGGCTGAGGAAACGTGTCGGGCCGCGCAGCCACCATCACGCCCAATCCTTCCCACCGTCCATCCGATCCACCCCGCGAGGCTGCCATGCCCCATCCTGTCGCCGACGACACCCCCTTCACCCCGCTCGCCACCCTTCCATCGCCCAGCCGCTTCAAGGTTGACGATGACGACGACGGGATTTCGGTGGCGCGCATCGCGCTCGGCTACGTGGGCACGCTGGTGCTGACGCTGGCCAGCGCCCTTGCGATCAGCGGCTACGCACCGCACGTGATGACGACCGTGGCAGGCATCTGACCCGGTTTCCGCAGACGCATCGTTCATCTATCAGGAGTGCCGCCATGATCCGCTTCGCCGTTCGCGCCCTTGTCCATTCCGTGGTGCTTGCCGCAGCCGCCTACGGCTTGTCGGCTGCGGCACAGGTGTCAATCGGCGCACAGGCCGCGGCGACCGGCCCGGGTGCCAGCACCTCGGCCAACGGCGGCACCGGCGGTGTCGGCCTGGGCGGCGTCGGCCCCGGCGTGACGGTCAATCCGGGTGTCAACGCCGGCGCCGGCGCGATGGCATCGGGCACGCCGGTCGGCAATGGGGCGCTGGTCGGGCCGCGCGCCCGGCGCAATGCCGAGCGGGAGCTGCCGATGGCCGATCCGGCGGACCGCCCGGCCAATGCCGGCCAGCGCGCGCTGCAGCTCGACGAGGCGACCCGCGCGCAGCTGCTGGTCCCGCGTGCCGCCCCGTGAACGCTGCACCCCGTCCTGCGCCCGTCCTCGACAATCGCCCCATGACGCCGACTTCTCTCCTCCTGCGCACGCTGTCTGCCACCGCAGTGGCCGCACTTATCGCCGGCTGCAACAGCCTGCGCCCCACGCCGCCGGCACCGGCGCCCGATCCGCTGGCGCAACCCGGCGGCACCTGCAACGCGGCCAATGCGCAGTGGACGCTCGGCAAGACGGTCGACCAGCGCCTGGCCGAAGAAGCCCAGCGCCGCGCGGGCGCCCGGGTGGTGCGGGTGCTGCGGCCGGGCCAGATGGCGACGATGGAATTCGCGCCGGCACGCCTGACGCTCGACACCGACGCTCAGGGCCGGATCACGACCGCCCGCTGCGGCTGACGGCAGGGAGGCGGATCAGGCGTAGCGCTTGGTCCGCAGGTTGTTCTTCATCTGCTTGAGCACCGGCTGCAGCGGCGTGCCGATGCGCAGCGCCACGCAGGTGGCCAGGATGTCCACCACCATCAGGTGCAGCAGCCGCGACACCATCGGGCTGTAGCGGTCGTAGCCCTCCGGATGGTCGGCCGCCAGGTGGATATGGCCGGCCGATGCCAGCGGCGAGCCGCTCGCGGTGATGACGATCGTCGTCGCGCCGTTCTTGCGGGCGATGTCGGCGGCATCCATCAGGTCCCGGGTGCGGCCGGAGTTGGAAATGATCACCACGCAGTCGCCGGGCCCCAGCATCGTCGCGCCCATCACCTGCATGTGCCCGTCGCTGTAGGCGATCGCGGTCACGCCCAGGCGGAAGAACTTGTGCTGGGCGTCCTGCGCCACGATGCCCGAGTTGCCCGCGCCGTAGAACTCGATGCGCCGGCCGGTCTGGTAGGTCGCGGCCAGGGCGGAGGCCGCCCGTTCGATCGCCGAGGTGCTGGCGTCGTTGCGGTATTTGAGGAAGGCCGCGACCGCGTTGTCGATCACCTTGACCATCACGTCGCCGGTCTTGTCGTCCAGGTCCACGCTGCGGTGGATGAAGGGCACGCCCTCGCTCACGCTGCCGGCGAGCTTGAGCTTGAAATCCGACAGGCCGTCGTAGCCGACGCTGCGGCAGAACCGCACGACCGTCGGCTTGCTGACGTGCGCCCGGTCCGCCAGTTCCACCACCGGCAGGCTCGCGAAGGCCCTCGGGTCGGCCAGCACCAGCCGGCCCACCCGCTGCTCGGCCGGCGCGAGCGAGGGCAGCGAAGCCCGGATGCGGTCGAGCATGCCGCCCGTTTCGGCCGTCATGCTCAGGCCTCTTCCGACCAGCAGAAGCCGTCGCGGGCGATCATCGCGCTGGCGGCGCTCGGCCCCCAGGTACCGGCGGCGTAGCCGCGCGGCCGGCCGGTCTGCCACGCCTCCAGGATCGGCTCGACCCAGCGCCAGGCGGCCTCCTGCTCGTCGCTGCGCACGAACAGGTTGAGCCGGCCGTCGATCACGTCGAGCAGCAGCCGCTCGTAGGCGCCGACCCGTTCGGAGCCGAAGCGCTTGTCGAAGTCCAGGTCGAGCTGCACCGGGGCCAGCGTCTGTTCGCCGGTGCTGCTGGAGCGGCGGGTGCGCCGGCCGTCCTGGCCCTCGGCCAGCAGGTGCAGTTCCAGTCCGTCCTTGGGCTGCAGGCTGATCGCGAGCTGGTTGGCGCAGCCCTGAGGGGTGCGGTAGATCGGGTGCGGGGTCGGGCGGAAATTGACTTCGATCCGCGCATCGCGCGAGGCCAGCCGCTTGCCGGTGCGGATGTAGAAGGGCACGCCTGCCCAGCGCCAGTTCTCGATCTCGGTGCGCAGCGCGACGAAGGTCTCGGTGCGGCTGTCCGGGTCCACGCCGGGTTCCTCGCGGTAGCCGGGCACCCGCTGGCCGTAGGCGGTGCCGGCGGTGTACTGGCCGCGCACCGCGTGGCGCTCCAGGTCGTCGGGCGTCCAGGCTTTCAGCGAGCGCAGCACCTTCAGCTTCTCGTCGCGGATCGCGTCGGCGCTGGCGTTGATCGGCGGCTCCATGCCGATGGCGCAGAGCAGCTGCAGCGCATGGTTCTGCACCATGTCGCGCAGCGCCCCGGTGGTGTCGTAGAAGGCGCCGCGCTTTTCCACGCCCAGGTCCTCGGCGATCGTGATCTGGATGTTGGCGATGTACTCGCGGCGCCACAGCGGCTCGAACAGCGCATTGCCGAAGCGCAGCGCGAACAGGTTCTGCACCGACGGTTTGCCGAGGTAGTGGTCGATGCGGAAGATCTGCTCCTCGGCGAACACCTTGCGCACCGCCTCGTTGATCGCGCGGTTGGAGGCCAGGTCGTGGCCGAGCGGCTTTTCCAGCACGATCCGGGTGCGCGGCGTCGCGAGGCCGGCCGCGCCCAGCTGTTCGCAGGCGGTGGTGAAGAGCGCCGGCGCGGTCGCCAGGTACATCACCACCGTGTCGGCGTGGCCGGCGTCGAGCTTCTGCTTCAGCCGCGCATAGTCTTCGGGCTTGGAGAGGTCCAGCCGCACGAAATACAGCATCTGCGCGAACTTCTCGAACTCCTGGGCGTTCGGGCGCTTCGCGCCTTCGACCTCCTCGAACCGGGTGCGGATCAGTTCGCGGTACGCCTCGTCACTGTGGTCGTCGCGGGCGACGCCAATAATCCGCCCCTCCGGCAGGCTGCCGTGCCGGAACGCCTGGAACAGGGCGGGCATCAGCTTGCGCCATGCGAGGTCGCCGGTGCCGCCAAAGAGGACAAGATCGAAGGACATGGTCGTGGGCTCTTGCTGAAAGTCGCAAAATGTAATCGAGTTTCAGCGATTATCGGGAGCGATTGGTACCGGCGCCGCAAGGTGATGTAACCCGATTACGTGATAATCCGCCCGCCGCTTTTTACGGACCTGCTCTCGCCATGAACCAACTCGACGCCCTCAAGCAGTACACCACCGTCGTCGCCGATACCGGCGACTTCCGCCAGCTCGCCGCCTACCAGCCGCAGGACGCGACCACCAATCCGTCGCTGATCCTGAAGGCGGTGCAGAAGCCGGAGTACCGGCCGCTGCTCGACGAGACGGTCGCGCAGTTCCGCGGCCGGCCGCTCGACGAGATCGTGGACCGGCTGCTGGTGCGCTTCGGCACCGAGATCCTGTCGATCATCCCGGGCCGCGTGTCCACCGAGGTCGATGCGCGGCTGTCCTTCGACGCCGACGCCACCTTTGCCCGCGGCGAGCGGATCGCGGCGCTCTACCAGGAAGCCGGCATCGCGCCGGAGCGCCTCCTGGTGAAGGTCGCCGCGACCTGGGAAGGCATCCGCGCGGCCGAGCGGCTGGAGCAGCGCGGCATCCGCACCAACCTGACGCTGCTGTTCTCCTTCGCGCAGGCGGTGGCCTGCGGCGACGCCGGCGTGCAGCTGATCTCACCCTTCGTCGGCCGGATATACGACTGGTACAAGAAGTCGGCCGGCGCCGGCTGGGACGAGGCGGCGAACGCCGGCGCGAACGATCCGGGCGTGCGCTCGGTGCGGTCGATCTTCGCGTACTACAAGCGCCACGGCATCGCCACCGAGGTGATGGGCGCGAGCTTCCGCAACGTCGGCCAGATCACCGCGCTCGCCGGCTGCGACCTGCTGACGATCAGCCCCGAACTGCTGGCGCAGCTGGCCGCCTCCGACGCGCCGCTGCAGCCGGGCCTCGACCCGGCGGAAGCCCGCCACGCCGACGTGGCCGCGGTGCAGTACGACGAACCGGCCTTCCGCTTCGCCCTCAACGAGGATGCGATGGCGACCGAGAAGCTGGCCGAGGGCATCCGCGCCTTCGCCGCCGACGCCCGCAAGCTCGACGACCTGCTGCGGGCGCAGCACGGCTGATCCCGGCTTCTTCTCCATCCGACCCTTCGACCCTCCGACGCTCCGAAAGACCCGATGACTCCCGCGACCCGCTGCGACCGCACCGCCGCCTGGCAGGCCCTGCAGGCCCATTTCGACACCGGCGGCGGCGGCGGCCGCGACTTCGACGCCCGCCACGCCTTCGTCACCGACCCGCAGCGGGTCGAGCGCTTCTGCCAGGAAGCGCCGCACCTGTTCGCCGACCTGTCGAAGAACCGCATCGACGCCACGACCGAGGATCTGCTACTGCAGCTGGCCCGCGACTGCGGCCTGGAGGCGCAGCGCGACGCGATGTTCGCCGGCGCGCCGATCAACGCGACCGAGGGCCGTGCAGTGCTGCACGTCGCGCTGCGGCGGCCCGGATCGGATGAAAATCCGGCTTCTGCGCAGGTGCCGCCTGCGCAGGCAGCTACGGATTCGATAGCAAAGGGCCTGAACGAGGTCGAGGGCGTGCGGGCCGCGATGCTGGCGTACGCCGAGCGCATCCGCGGCGATGCGGCGATCACCGACATCGTCAACATCGGCATCGGCGGCTCCGACCTCGGCCCGCAGATGGCGGTGCTGGCGCTCGACGCCTTCCGCGCGCCGGGCAAGCGTTTCCATTTCGTCTCCAACGTCGACGGCCACGACCTCGCCGCGGTGCTGCGCCAGGTGCGGCCGGAGAGCACGCTGTTCCTGGTCGCCTCCAAGACCTTCACCACGATCGAGACCATGACCAACGCGCAGAGCGCCAAGGCTTGGTTCCAGGCGGCCGGCGGCACCGACGTGGCCCGTCATTTCGCCGCGCTGACGACCAACGTGGCGGCAGCGAAGGACTTCGGCATCACCACCACCTTCGGCTTCTGGGACTGGGTGGGCGGGCGCTATTCGCTGTGGTCGGCGATCGGTCTGCCGATCGCCATCGCGGTCGGCGCCGCGGGCTTCCGTGCGCTGCTGGCCGGCGCGCATGCGATGGACGAGCATTTCCGCACCGCGCCGCTGGAGCGCAACCTGCCGGTGCGGCTCGGACTGCTCGACATCTGGTACCGCAACTTCCACGGCTTCGCGAGCCGCTGCGTCGCGCCCTACCACCAGGGCCTGAAGCGGCTGCCGGCCTACCTGCAGCAGCTCGAGATGGAGAGCAACGGCAAGCGGGTGGACCGGGACGGCGAGGCGCTGCCCTTCGCCACCTCGCCGGTGGTCTGGGGCGAGCCCGGCACCAACGGCCAGCATGCGTTCTTCCAGATGCTGCACCAGGGCACCGACGTCGTGCCGCTCGAATTCATCGCCGTGCGCGAGACCGACCACGACCTGCCCGGCCACCACGGCAAGCTGCTGGCCAATGCGCTCGCGCAGGCAGCTGCGTTGCTGCAGGGCCAGGACGACACCGGCGGCCATCGCCATTTCCCGGGCAATCGGCCGAGCAGCTTCTTCGTGCTGGAGCGGCTGGACCCGACGACGCTGGGCGCGCTGATCGCGCTCTACGAACACCGTGTCTTCGTGAGCGGAGCGCTCTGGGGCATCAACAGCTTCGACCAGTGGGGCGTGGAGCTGGGCAAGGTGCTGGCCAAGGACATCGAGCCGCGGCTCGCCTCGGGCCATACCGCGGGACTGGACGCGTCCACCGCCGCGCTGGTGCAGCGGCTGCGCGCGGCCTGACACTGGCGCGGGACTAGGGCCTGTTAACACTAATTGCGCGCAGACGGCTCTCCATCGACACTGGGTCGATGGAGATCACAACAGCGCAATTCGCCCAGATCGAACACTGCTTGCCCCGCCAACGAGGCAACGTCAGCCTTTCAAACCTGCAAGTGCTCAACGCGATCCTCTATGTGGCCGAGCACGGCTGCAAGTGGCGTGGTCTGCCCAAGCGGTTTGGCAACTGGCACACCATCTACACGCGCATGAGCCGCTGGGCCAAGTCTGGCGTGCTCGACAAGGCGTTCGAGCAGTTGCAGCGCGCTCAGGTCGTGCAGATCAAGATCGAGTCCGTCTGCCTGGACAGCACCAGTGTGAAAGTGCATCCCGACGGCACTGGTGCTCGAAAAAAAACGGTCCGCAGGCTATCGGCAAGTCCCGCGGTGGCTGGAACACCAAGATCCACCTCGTTGCGGCCGACGCGCGCACGGCCGTAGCGTTCTCGCTGTCGCCGGGCCAGGCGCACGATGCACCCGAGGGGCGAGAGCTGTTGAGGCGGCTGGGACCACCCAATCGCCCTCTTCACCTGATCATGGACCGCGCCTACGAGGGCAATGAAACCCGGCAGCTCGCACTCGATCTGGGCTTCGTCCCGGTCGTGCCGCCTCTGAGCACTCGCATCGAGCCCTGGGAGTACGACCGGGCCATGTACAAGCGCCGCAACGAGGTCGAACGCCTGTTCCGCAGGCTCAAGGGCTACCGCCTCATCTTCTCCCGCTTCGAGAAGCTCGACGTCATGTTCATCGCCTTCATCAGCTTCGCGCTGATCGCCGATGGACTGCGGTTGTGTTAACAGGCCCTAGGCCAAGCCAAGGCAGGGCAGGGGAGGGCAGGCCAAGGCAGGGCAGGGCAGGGCAGGGCAGAGGAGGGCGTCGACGGCCCGGCCTATGATGCGCGCGGGTGCCGTCCGGCATCCGCACCGTACGAGGAACCACCCGCCATGATGACTTTCGGCTCCGCCGTCTCCACCTGCCTGCAGCGCAAGTACGTCGATTTCTCCGGACGGGCGAGCCGCTCGGAATTCTGGTGGTTCGCGCTGTTCCAGATCGTCGTCCTCGTCGTGGCGTCGATGATCCACGAGGCGGTCTACGGCATCGCCGCGCTGGCGCTGCTGCTGCCCGCGCTGGCCGTCGGCGCGCGCCGGCTGCAGCGGCTGGTGGCTGCTGCTGTATTTCGTGCCGTTCGTGGGTTTCCTGGTGCTGCTCTACTGGAACGTGCAGCCGAGCCAGCCGCAGGCCAATGCCTTCGGCGAGCCGCCGCTGGCAGCGGTGCAGCCGCCGTCGTTCCTGCCGTCCGGCAATGACTGACACTGCCGTGCGGGCCGGCATGACCGCCAGCCCCGGCGGTGGCCCTCCGGCGCATCGCCGCCGCCTGCTGTGTGCAGGCGGTCGTCCATCCTTCTCCTGATTCAGATCCTGCCTCCGCATGACCTTCCCGACCGTATCCGCTCCAGACACCGCCGTCCGCCCGATCGTCCTGCATGCCGCCCCGCCGCCGACCGCGCCCGGCGCGGTGCGCTGGACGGTCGAGGCCGTCGAGGCCCTGCTCCAGCTGCCGTTCCTCGACCTGCTGCACCGCGCCCAGACCGTGCACCGCCAGCATTTCCCGGAGGGCGATATTGAACTGGCGACGCTGCTGTCGGTGAAGACCGGTGGCTGCCCCGAGAACTGCGGCTACTGCCCGCAGTCGGCCGAGTTCGACACCGGGGTGAAGGCGCAGAAGCTGATGGAGCGCGACGAGGTGCTGCGCGCCGCGCAGGCCGCCAAGGATGCGGGCGCGACCCGCTTCTGCATGGGCGCGGCCTGGCGTGCGCCGAAGGACCGCGACGTGGAGAAGGTCGCGGTGCTGGTGGAAGCGGTCAAGGGTCTCGGCCTGCAGACCTGCGCCACGCTGGGCATGCTGGAGCCGCACCATGCGGTGCAGCTGCGCAACGCGGGCCTGGATTACTACAACCACAACCTCGACACCGCGCCCGAATACTACGGCAGCGTGGTCGATACCCGAAGCTACCAGCAGCGGCTCGACACCCTGCGCCACGTGCGCGCGGCCGGCATCAGCGTCTGCTGCGGCGGCATCGTCGGCATGGGCGAAGCGCCGGTGCACCGTGCGGGGCTGATCGCGCAGCTCGCGAATCTCGACCCGTATCCCGAATCGGTGCCGATCAACAGCTTGGTCCGGGTGCCCGG
>CAJYQL010000084.1 GCA_913776965.1 uncultured Xylophilus sp. | reverse complement strand
CGGCCGCCAGCAGATGGGCGAGGCGGTGCAGGCGCTGTGTTTCCTGGCCGGCGCCAACTCGATCTTCTACGGCGAGAAGCTGCTGGTCACCGGCAACCCCGACGTCGAAGCCGATGCCGCGCTGCTGGCGAAGCTCGGCCTGCAGGGCCGCCGCACGACGGTCGATGCGGCGGCATCGGCCGGCAGCTGCGCCAGCGACTAGCTGCACCCAACGTAAAAAGCCCGCGGATCTCACGATCCGCGGGCTTTTTTACATTCCCGGCCGGCAAGCGCAATGCCCCTGCCTTCACCAGCACCCGCCGTCCTAGGGTTTCCCTAGGACCGGCGGGGCCTCCCCCTCCCAGGGGGTGGCGAACGACACGGCGCGGCAGCGCCGTGCGAAGCCGGGTAGCGGGATCACATCCCCATGTCGCCCATGCCACCCATGCCGCCCATGCCGCCCGGCATGCCGCCGGCCGGTGCGTCGTCCTTCGGAGCCTCGGCGACCATGGCTTCGGTCGTCAGCAGCAGCGAAGCGACCGATGCGGCGTTCTGCAGCGCGGTGCGGGTCACCTTGGTCGGGTCCAGAATGCCCATCTCGATCATGTCGCCGTAGGTGTCGTTGGCAGCGTTGAAACCGAAGTTGCCGTTGCCTTCCAGCACCTTGTTGACCACCACGCTCGGCTCGCCGCCGGCGTTGTAGACGATTTCGCGCAGCGGGGCTTCGATCGCCTTCAGGATCAGCTTGATGCCGGCATCCTGGTCGGCGTTGTCGCCCTTGATCTCGCCGGCGGCCTGCTTGGCACGCAGCAGCGCGACGCCGCCGCCGGCCACGATGCCTTCTTCCACTGCCGCGCGGGTGGCGTGCAGGGCGTCTTCGACACGGGCCTTCTTTTCCTTCATCTCGACTTCGGTGGCTGCGCCGACCTTGATCACGGCCACGCCGCCGGCGAGCTTCGCCACGCGTTCCTGCAGCTTCTCGCGGTCGTAGTCGGAGGTGGCTTCCTCGATCTGGATGCGGACTTGCTTGACGCGGGCCTCGATGTCGCCTGCTTCGCCGGCGCCGTCGATGATCGTGGTGTTTTCCTTGCCCACTTCGATGGTCTTGGCAGAGCCCAGGTCGGCCAGCGTGACCTTCTCGAGCGTCAGGCCCACTTCTTCAGCGATGACCTTGCCGCCCGTCAGGATGGCGATGTCTTCCAGCATGGCCTTGCGGCGGTCGCCGAAGCCCGGAGCCTTGACGGCGACGACCTTCAGAATGCCGCGGATCGTGTTGACCACCAGGGTCGCCAGGGCTTCGCCCTCGACTTCCTCGGCGATGATCAGCAGCGGACGACCGGCCTTGGCGACCTGCTCCAGCGTGGGCAGCAGGTCACGGATGTTGCTGATCTTCTTGTCGTAGAGCAGCACGAAGGGGTTGTCCAGAATCGCGGCCTGCTTTTCCGGGTTGTTGATGAAGTAGGGCGACAGGTAGCCGCGGTCGAACTGCATGCCTTCGACGACGTCGAGTTCGTTGTCCAGCGACTTGCCGTCTTCGACGGTGATCACGCCTTCCTTGCCGACCTTGTCCATCGCGTCCGCGATGATCTTGCCGATGGATTCGTCGCTGTTGGCCGAGATCGAGCCGACCTGCGCGATTTCCTTGGAGGTGGTGGTGGCCTTGGAAGCGGACTTCAGCTGCTCCACCAGGGCCGTCACGGCACGGTCGATACCGCGCTTGAGATCCATCGGGTTCAGGCCGGCGGCCACGTACTTGGAACCTTCGCGCACGATGGCCTGGGCCAGCACGGTCGCGGTGGTGGTGCCGTCACCGGCGTTGTCGGAGGTCTTGGAGGCCACTTCCTTCACGAGCTGGGCGCCCATGTTCTGCAGCTTGTCCTTGAGTTCGATTTCCTTGGCGACGGACACGCCGTCCTTGGTCACGGTGGGGGCGCCGAAGGAGCGCTCGAGCACCACGTTGCGGCCCTTGGGACCCAGGGTGACCTTGACTGCATTGGCCAGGATGTTCACGCCTTCGACCATGCGTGCGCGGGCTTCGCCGCCGAAGACTACGTCTTTTGCTGCCATGTTTGATTACTCCAGAATGCGGTTGAGAGATGTGGGTGCGCGAGAGGGCTTACTTCTCGACAACGGCGAAGAGATCTTCTTCCTTCATGACCAGCAGCTCGTCGCCGTTGACCTTGACGGTCTGGCCCGAGTACTTGCCGAACAGCACGCGGTCGCCGACCTTGACGCCGACGGCCGAGACTTCACCCTTGTCGTTCTTCTTGCCCGGGCCCACGGCCAGCACTTCGCCCTGGTCGGGCTTCTCTGCGGCGGCGTCGGGGATCACGATGCCGGAAGCGGTCTTGGTTTCGCTGTCGATACGCTTGACGATCACGCGATCGTGCAGAGGACGAAGGTTCATTGCATCTCCTAGGAATGGAAGCGGTTGGGGCTCGTAAAAACACCGCCGGACGCGGTGTTTTGCTGACTGCGGGGACCTGCCTGCCATGCAATGCGGATGCTGCTAGCACTCAGGTCCTGCGAGTGCTAATCATATAGGCTTTCCTCCGGGTTTCAAGAGGAACGCCGACACCCGGCGTTGCACGATGCAACGCCGGGTGTCGGCGGGGGATGAGGAGAAAAAGCGGTCGGCGAGGCGGGCTCAGTCGCCCTTGTCGCTCGGCCCGATCCGGTCGGACAACTGTTCGGCAGGTGTCCCCAGCTCGCCGCTGTCGCCGCCCTCGGCCTGCTGCGTGCCGCCCATCCGGACGTTCTTGCCGCGGCCGGAGTAGATCTCGTCGTCGTCGAAGTCGATCTGCATCCGGTCGCCGGCGGAGCCGCCATCGACTTGGCCGCCGGGCTGCTGGGCATCGTCGGACGGGCCGATCGCGTCGGGCACCGCATCGTCCGGTTTGCCGTGAACGGCGCCCTGCAGAGCAGGACGGGGAGTGGAGTCGATGTTCTCGTTTTCAGCCATGGTGTTGCTCTCCTGTTGGATAAGTCGACCATGCCTGAAGTGACCGCCGGTGCGCTGTGGGACTAGGGCGCGCCCGGCCGGGGGCGGTGTCCGGCGCGGCGGGAAGCGCGGGCCGCGCCGGAACCCGCGACCTTATAGGCCTGCGGCGGCGCGCAGTTCGGCTGCCTTGTCCGTCTTCTCCCAGCTGAACTCCGGCTCCTCGCGGCCGAAGTGGCCGTAGGCGGCGGTCTTCTGGTAGATCGGACGCAGCAGGTCGAGCATCTGGATGATGCCCTTGGGCCGCAGGTCGAAATGCTCCAGCACCAGTGCGGCGATCCGGTCGTCGGGGATCACGCCGGTGCCTTCGGTGTAGACCGTGACGTTCATCGGCCGCGCCACGCCAATCGCATAGGCGACCTGGATCTGGCACTGGCGCGCCAGGCCGGCGGCGACGATGTTCTTCGCCACATAGCGGGCGGCGTAGGCGGCCGAGCGGTCGACCTTCGTCGGGTCCTTGCCGCTGAAGGCGCCGCCGCCGTGCAGGCAGGCGCCGCCGTAGGTGTCGACGATGATCTTGCGGCCGGTCAGGCCGCAGTCGCCCTGCGGTCCGCCGACGACGAAGCGGCCGGTCGGGTTGATCAGGTACTTGGTGTCCTGCAGCCACTCTTTCGGCAGCACCGGCTTGATGATCTCCTCGATCACCGCCTCGATGAAGCTGGCCTTCATCGTCTTGGGCGTCTCGGACTGGTCGGGACTGTGCTGGGTGGACAGCACGACGGTGTCGATCGAGTGCGGCTTGCCGTCGACGTAGCGCATCGTCACCTGGCTCTTCGCGTCCGGGCGCAGGAAGGGCAGACGGCCGTCCTTGCGCAGCTGGGCCTGGCGCTCGACCAGCCGGTGCGCGTAGTAGATCGGTGCGGGCATCAGCTCCGGTGTCTCGTCGCAGGCGTAGCCGAACATCAGGCCCTGGTCGCCGGCGCCGGTGTTCAGGTGGTCGTCGCTTGCCTGATCCACGCCCTGGGCGATGTCGTTGGACTGCTTGTCGTACGCGACCATCACCGCGCAGCCCTTGTAGTCGATGCCGTAGTCGGTGTTGTCGTAGCCGATGCGCTTGATCGTGTCGCGGGCGACCTGGATGTAGTCGACGTGCGCGTTGGTGGTGATCTCGCCGGCAAGCACCACCAGACCGGTGTTGGTCAGGGTCTCGGCGGCGACGCGGCTGCGTGGGTCCTGTTCGAAGATCGCGTCGAGGATCGCGTCGGAGATCTGGTCGGCCACCTTGTCGGGATGGCCTTCGGATACCGATTCCGAGGTGAAGAGAAAGTCGTTCGCCATTTGAATAAACTCCGGAGGTTGCGGCTGTGGGGCGTTGCCCAGGCCTTTCGGAGCTGTGGCGAACGCTTTAGCAGTTGTGTTTAACGTCGCCCTGCAAGTTGCTCATTTAACTCGGCGACCGGGCCATTCTAGCGGCGCCGTCGTCGCCCACCTGTTTCCTTCCTCCCCCGTGCTCAGGCTCCTGTCCCGCGCGCCGCTCTGGCTGCTGCATCCGCTCGGCGCGGCGCTCGGCTGGTGCGCCTTCCTGCTGTCGGGTACCTACCGCCGGCGCTTCCGTGCCCACGCGGCCGGCGCGGGCTACGCCTTCGGCGCGGTGGCGGCAGCGGTCGGGCACGCCGGGCGCATGGTCGCGGAGCTGCCGCGGCTGTGGTTCGGCCGTCCGCCGCGCTGGAGCTGGGACGACGGCGGTGCGATCGCACGGGCCTACGCCGCCGGCCGCGGCATCCTGTTCCTCACGCCGCACCTGGGCGGCTTCGAGCTGTCGCCGCAGGCGCTCGCCGCCGACTACGGGCCGGCACACGGGCCGATGACGGTGCTGTACCGGCCGGCCCGCCAGCCCTGGCTCGCGCGGCTGATGGCCTCGGCGCGGCTGCGGCCGCACATGGAAACCGTGCCGACGACGCTGGCCGGCGTGCGCGGGCTGGTGCGCGCGCTGCGGCGCGGCGAGGCGGTGGGGCTGCTGCCCGACCAGGTGCCGCCGGACGGGCTCGGACTCTGGTCGCCGTTCTTCGGCCGGCCGGCCTACACCATGACGCTGGCCGCGCGGCTGGCCCAGCAGACCGGCGCCGCGGTGCTGCTTGCCTGGACCGAGCGCCTGCCGCACGGCCGCGGTTTCGTCATCCATGTGGAGGAGCGCGCCGCCCCGCTGCCGGACGCGCTCGATGCGGCGGTGGATGCGCTCAATGCCGACATGGAGCGGCTGATCCGCCGCTGCCCGTCGCAGTACCTGTGGGGCTACGCGCGCTACAAGCAGCCGCGCCGGATGGAGGCGCCGGCATGAGCCGCCTCGGCGTATGGTTCATGCGGCTGCTGGCGTGGCTGCCGCTGTCGTGGGTGCGCGGCCTGGGGTGGCTGCTCGGCCGGGCGCTGTACGCGCTGGTGCGCAGCCGGCGGCGGGTGGTGGAGACGAATCTGGCGCTCTGCTTTCCGCAGCAGGACGCGGCCGCCCGGCGTGCGCTGGCGCGGGCCACCTTCGTGCGCTTCGCGCAGAGCTGGCTCGACCGGGGCTGGCTCTGGCATGCACCGCGCGACGTCGTGGCCCGGCGCGTGGTGCTCGCGGGTGCGGTGCAGGAACTCGACGGCGACGCCCCCACCATCCTCTTCTGCCCGCACTTCTTCGGCTTGGACGCGGCGGCCACCGGCATCGCGCTGCGCATCCCGCGCCGCTACACCTCGATCTATACCCCTCAGGCCGATCCGGTGGTGGACGAGTGGATCAAGGCCGGCCGGCTGCGCTTCGGCGACTGCCGGGTGTTCCACCGCAGCACCGGGGTGAAGGAGATCGTCGCCTCGCTGCGGGCCGGCGAGGTGTTCTACCTGCTGCCCGACATGGACTTCGGCGCGCAGGATTCGCTCTTCGTGCCGTTCTTCGGCGTGCCGGCCGCCACGCTGCCGTCGGTGCCGCGCTTCGCCCGACTCGGCCGCGCCAAGGTGGTGCCGGTGCTGCCACGGCTCACGCCGACCGGCTACACCATCGAGCTGCTGCCGGCCTGGCAGGACTACCCGACCGCCGACGTGGCGGACGACACCGCCGCGATGAACCGGCGGCTGGAGGGCTACATCGCCACCATGCCCGACCAGTACTGGTGGGTGCACAAGCGGTTCAAGACGCGGCCGCCGGGCTCTCCCTCGGTTTATTGAGGTTTTCGGGCTCCGGCGCCCGTCCCGCCTGCGCGAGGTGCTATCTATTCGGTAGCGTCGGCGGAATCGTCTGCCGCCTCGCCGGCATCCGGGGCTGTTGCGTCTGCGGCCGGGTGCGTCCAGTTCCAGAGCCGCAGCGCGGCCTCGTCCACGCCCTGGCGCTTGAGCGCCGAGAACATCTGCGCCTCGCCGCCGCCGGCGTTGAGCTTGGCGATCTGCAGCGCCTTGTTCTGCTCGACCCGGGTCAGCTTGTCGGCCTTGGTCAGCAGGACCAGGAACTTCAGCCCTTCCTCGACGCGGGGACGGATCACGTCGAGCAGGATCTCGTCGAGCTCGGTCAGACCGAGCCGCGGGTCGCAGAGCAGCACCACGCCGACCAGGTTCTCGCGGGTCACCAGGTAGTTGGCCATCACCCGTTGCCAGCGAATCTTGTCGTCCTTCGGCACCGCGGCGTAGCCGTAGCCGGGCAGGTCGGCCAGCACCGCGTCGTGCACGCCGCCGCGGCCCAGGCTGAACAGGTTGATGTGCTGCGTGCGGCCGGGCTTCTTCGAGGCGAAGGCGAGCTGCTTCTGCTGGGTGAGCGTGTTGATGCAGGTCGATTTGCCGGCGTTGGAGCGGCCGACGAAGGCGATCTCCGGCAGGTCGAGGGCCGGCAGGTGGTGCAGTTGCGCAGCCGTCGTCAGGAAGCGGGCGGTGTGCATCCAGCCCAGGGCGGCCTTCTTCGCGTCGGCGGTGCTGGCGGCATGCGGGGTGCCGACGGCGGGCGCGGGCGGAGGGGAAGCGGTCATGGAGCGGGGCGCGGCACGGGCCGGCCGGGGGAGCGGTAGCGGGGCGCCATTGTAGAATCCCGGGGTTTTGCGCCTATAGATACACCCCCGATATGAAGTTGCTTGCCTCCCTGCTGATGGCCGCCGCGCTGGCCGCACCCGCGTTTTCCGCCACGGCCGCAGACGCTGCGCCCGCAGCGGCAGCATCGAAGACGGCCAAGCCCGATCTCGCCAAGGGGGAAGCCAAGTTCACCGCGGTCTGCGCGGCCTGCCACGGCGCCGACGGCAATTCCGCCGTGCCGGCCCAGCCGAAGCTGTCGCAGCAGCATCCCGAATACCTGGTCAAGCAACTGCAGGAATACAAGTCCGGCAAGCGCAAGAACCCGATCATGCAGGGCTTCGCCGCCCAGCTGACCGACGAGGACATGCGCAACATCGCCTGGTGGGTCGCCTCCAAGCCGGTCAAGCCCGGCTTCGCCAAGGACAAGGCGATGGTCGCGCTCGGCGAGAAGATCTACCGCGGCGGCATTGCCGACCGCCAGGTGCCGGCCTGCGCCAGCTGCCACAGCCCGAACGGCGCCGGCATCCCCGCGATGTACCCGCGCATCGCCGCCCAGCATGCCGACTACACCGCCACGCAGCTGACCGCGTTCCGCGACGGCATCCGCACCAACAACCCGGTGATGACCGGCGTCGCCAGCAAGCTCAACGACCGCGAGATCAAGGCGCTCGGCGACTACATCGCCGGCCTGCGCTGATCTTTTTTCGCGGCCACGTGGCCGCAGTGCTGAACTAACCGCCGATAACAACACCCAAGAAGGGCGGGTCCATCCGACGCGATGGGCCCGCTCTTTTTTCGTCGCCGCCCGACCGTTCCCGTTTCCTCTCCATGACCGTCACCACCCACGGCATCCGCCTGCACCGCGGCTCGCACGCCCTGCGCGCGGCGATCGAGCTGCTGTCGTCGATGCGCTTCGCGATCTCGCTGCTGACGGTGATCTGCATCGCGTCGGTGATCGGCACCGTGCTGCAGCAGCAGCAGCCGTACGGCAACTACGTCAACCAGTTCGGGCCTTTCTGGGCCGAGCTGTTCGGTGCGGCGGGGCTCTACCGGGTCTACAGCGCCTGGTGGTTCCTGCTGATCCTGGCGTTCCTGGTGGTGAGCACCTCGCTCTGCATCGCGCGCAGCACGCCGAAGATCCTGGCCGACCTGAAGGTCTACAAGGAAGGCATCCAGGCGCGCAGCCTGCGGGCCTTCGGCCAGCGCGCCGAGGCGGACGTGGACGAGACGCCCGAAGCCGCCGCCCGGCGCATCGGCGCCCAGCTCGCCGGCGGCGGCTGGAAGGTCCGGCTGCAGGAGCGTCCCGCCGGCTGGATGGTCGCGGCCAAGGCCGGCGCGGCCAACAAGTTCGGCTACATCGCGGCGCACAGCGCGATCGTGCTGGTCTGCATCGGCGGCCTGCTCGACGGCGACCTGATCGTGCGGGCGCAGATGCTTTGGAACGGCAAGACCGCCTTCAACGGCGGCGGCATGATCGCCGACGTGCCGCCGCAGCACCGCCTGTCCGACCGCAATCCGACCTTCCGCGGCAACCTGCTGGTGTCCGAAGGCACCCAATCCTCGACCGCGATCCTCACCCAGTCCGACGGCGTGCTGATCCAGGAGCTGCCGTTTGCGGTCGAGCTGAAGAAGTTCGTGGTCGAGCACTACTCGACCGGCATGCCCAAGCTGTTCGCCAGCGAGATCGTGATCCATGACAAGGAAACCGGCGAAGCCCATCCGACGCGGGTCGAGGTGAACCATCCGGCCCGCTGGCGCGGCGTGGAGATCTACCAGTCGAGCTTCGATGACGGCGGCTCGCAGGTCACGCTGCGGGCGGTGCCGCTGCACGGCGACGTGGCGCCGTTCGACGTGCACGGCACGATCGGCGGCTCGACGGTGCTCGACACCGGCGCGGGCGGCGAGAAGGTGACGCTCGAATTCACCGCGCTGCGCACGATCAATGTCGAGAACTTCGGCGGTGCGGGCGCGGCGTCGGGCTCCGGCGCCGACGTGCGCAAGGTGGACCTGCGCCAGGCGATCGACGCCCGGCTGGGCGCGGCCAACAAGACGGTCACCAAGAAGGAACTGCGCAACGTCGGCCCGAGCATCACCTACCGGCTGCGCGACGCCGCCGGCCAGGCGCGCGAATTCCACAACTACATGCTGCCGGTCGATACCGGCGACGGCGTGCCGGTGTTCCTGCTCGGCATGCGCGCCACGCCGGCCGAGGAATTCCGCTACCTGCGGCTGCCGGCCGACGCCGACGGCCGGCTCGACGGTTTCCTGCGGCTGCGCGCCGCGCTGGCCGAGCCGGCGGCGCGCGAGGCGGCGGTGCGCCGCTATGCCGCGCAGTCGGTCGATCCGACGCGCGCCGACCTGTCCGAACAGCTCGCCGGATCGGCGTCGCGCGCCCTCGAGCTCTTCGCCGGCAACCCCGCCGCGGCCGAGGGCAGCGTGGAGCGCAACGGCGGCCTGCAGGCGATCTCGGACTTCATGGAGGCCAACGTGCCGGCCGACGAGCGCGCCCGCGCCGGCGAGGTGCTGGTCCGCATCCTGAACGGCGTGCTGTTCGAGCTGGTGCAGCAGACCCGGACCGCCGCCGGCCAGCCGCGGCTCGCGCCCACCGACGACAAGGCCCAGGCGTTCATGACGCAGGCGGTGCTGTCGCTGTCCGATGCGGCCCTGTATCCGGTGCCGATCGCCTTCGAGCTGCAGGATTTCCAGCAGGTGCAGGCCAGCGTGTTCCAGGTGGCCCGTGCACCCGGCAAGACCATCGTCTACCTCGGATGCGCGCTGCTGATCGCCGGCATCTTCGCGATGCTCTACGTGCGCGACCGCCGGCTCTGGGTCTGGCTCGCGCCGCAGGGCGAGGGCGGCCGCGCCCATGCGCTGATGGCGCTGTCGTCCAACCGCAAGACCCTCGACGGCGACCGGGAGTTTTCCCGCTTGGCCGCCACGCTGATCGCCGCGCAAGATGCCGCAGCGCCCCGTGAAGGAGCCCCCACGCCATGAATACCGCCGCTGTCTCTCCCGATCCAACCACCCGCCGCGTGGTGCACGCGGTCGCCCTGCAGCCCGGCTACTTCGCCCGCCGCAACGCGCTCGACTGGGCCTTCGCCGCGCTGCTCGTCGCGGGCGGCGTCTTCGCGTTCCTGCGCTACGGCGCCTTCATGGACGTCTACGAGAAGGCGATCCTCGTCGGCAGCGTGCCCGCGGCGATCTGGATCGGCTGGTTCTGGCGGCCGCTGCGCGCGCTGATGGTCGCGGTCGCCGCGCTGTCGCTGCTGGCGATCGCCTGCTACCAGGTCGACGGCCAGGGCAGCCTGGCCCGCGCCGACACGGTATTCGGCCTCAAGTACTTCCTGTCGAGCCAGTCGGCCATCCTCTGGATGAGCATGCTGTTCTTCATGAGCACCATCTTCTACTGGCTCGGCATGCTGTCGCGCGGCGAAGGGACCGCGCTGTCGTTGATCGGCTCGCGCATCGCCTGGGTGGCGGTGACGCTGGCGCTGGTCGGCACCCTGGTGCGCTGGTACGAGAGCTATTTGATCGGCCCGGACATCGGCCACATCCCGGTCAGCAACCTCTATGAGGTGTTCGTGCTGTTCTGCTGGATGACCGCGACCTTCTACCTCTACTACGAAGACCAATACCGCACCCGGGCGCTCGGCGCCTTCGTGATGCTGGTGGTGAGCGCGGCGGTCGGCTTCCTGCTCTGGTACACCGTGGTGCGCGAGGCCCACGAGATCCAGCCGCTGGTGCCGGCGCTGAAAAGCTGGTGGATGAAGCTGCACGTGCCCGCCAACTTCATCGGTTACGGCACCTTCGCGCTGTCGGCGATGGTGGCCTTCGCCTACCTGATCAAGCAGCAGGCGGGCGAGACCCGCTGGTGGAAGCTCGCGCCGCTCTGGCTGCTCGGCATCGTGCTGTGCTTCGAGCCGATCGTCTTCCGCCGGGGTGCGGCCGAGTCCGGCGGCGGCTACTGGGCGGTGTACTTCGGCCTGTCGGCGCTGATCGTCGGCGGCATCCTGTTCGGCCGCCGCCGTATCGCGGCCAAGCTGCCGCCGCTCGAGGTGCTGGACGACGTGATGTACAAGGCGATCGCCGTCGGCTTCGCCTTCTTCACCATCGCGACGGTCCTGGGTGCGCTCTGGGCCGCCGAGGCCTGGGGCGGCTACTGGAGCTGGGACCCGAAGGAGACTTGGGCACTGATCGTCTGGCTCAACTACGCGGCCTGGCTGCACATGCGGCTGATGAAGGGCCTGCGCGGGGCGATCTCCGCCTGGTGGGCGCTGGTGGGTCTGGCCGTCACCACCTTCGCCTTCCTGGGCGTCAACATGTTCCTGAGCGGCCTGCACAGCTACGGGACGCTGTAGCCGCCCGCGGCTGAAACCGGAGCCGTTCACGCCGCGTAACCATCGTGCCGCCCGATCCGGGCGACAGTCCCCCCTCCCGTAGAAGGACCGACCATGCCGATTACCCCCCGCGACCGTGGCTTCATCCATCCCCACTCCAGCGAGATCACGCCCCGCGCGGTCTACGAGGACCGCCGTGCCATCCTGCAGTGGATGGCGACCGGCGCGGCCGGTGCGGCGCTCGCCACCTGGGCCGGCCGCGAGGCGTTCGCCCAGACGGCCCGGCCGAACAAGCTGGCGGCCCTGCCCGGTGCGAAGAGCGCCGTGCCCGGCGCCATCGCGATGGACAAGCCGACCGACTACAAGGACGCGAGCACCTACAACAACTTCTACGAGTTCGGCACCGACAAGTCCGACCCGGCGAAGAACGCCCACACGCTGCAGACCCGGCCCTGGACGGTCGAGGTCGAGGGGCTGGTGAAGAAGCCCGGCAAGTACGCGATCGAGGACCTGCTGAAGCTCTCCGCGATGGAGGAGCGCATCTACCGCCTGCGCTGCGTCGAGGGCTGGTCGATGGTCATCCCCTGGGTCGGCTATTCGCTGTCCGACCTGATCAATAAGGTCGAGCCGCAGCCGGGTGCCAAGTTCGTCGAGTTCGTGACGCTCGCCGACAAGAAGACGATGCCCTTCGTCGGCTCCGGCGTGCTGGACTGGCCCTACACCGAGGGCCTGCGGATGGACGAGGCGATGCATCCGCTCACGCTGCTGACCTTCGGCATGTACGGCGAGGTGCTGCCCAACCAGAACGGCGCGCCGGTGCGGCTGGTGGTGCCCTGGAAGTACGGCTTCAAGTCGGCCAAGTCGCTGGTGAAGATCCGCTTCACCGACAAGCAACCGGCCACCGCCTGGAACAAGTCGGCGGCCAACGAATACGGCTTCTATTCCAACGTCAACCCGAACGTGGACCATCCGCGCTGGAGCCAGGCGACCGAGCGCCGCATCGGCGACCCGGGCGGCCTGTTCGCCAAGCGGCGCAAGACCGAGATGTTCAACGGCTACGAAGCCCAGGTCGGCCAGCTCTACGCCGGCATGGACCTGAAGAAGAACTACTGAGGTGGCCACGACCGCCGGATCGCCGGTCAACCGCCTGCTGCTGCACCCGGCGGCGAAGCCGGCGGTGTTCCTGCTGTGCCTGGCGCCCTTCGCCTCGCTCTTCTACGGCGCCTTCGCCAACACGCTGGGGGCCAATCCGGCCGAGACGCTGATCCGCGCTACCGGCGACTGGACGCTGCGCTTCCTCTGCATCGTGCTGGCGGTCACGCCGCTGCGCACCGCCACCGGCTGGACAGGCCTCGCCCGCTACCGCCGCATGCTGGGCCTGTTCGCCTACTTCTACGTGGTGGTGCACCTGCTGTGCTACGCCTGGTTCGACATGGGATTCGACGTGGCGGAGATCGCCCGCGACATCGCCAAGCGGCCGTTCATCCTCGTCGGCTTCGCGGCCTTCGTGCTGCTGACGCCGCTGGCCGCGACCTCGTTCAACCGCGCGATCAAGGCGCTGGGAGCGAAGCGCTGGCAGGCGCTGCACCGGCTGGTGTACCTGATCGCCGGACTGGGCCTGCTGCACTTCTTCTGGATGCGCGCCGGCAAGAATAATTTTGCTGAGGTGTACGTCTACGCCGCCATCATCGCCGTGCTGCTCGGCTGGCGGGTGTGGCGGCGGTTTGCGACGAAAAAGCCGATTGTGCGCCCGCCCGGCGGGCGCAACTAGCTATCGAAAAAGGAGCGGGTCAGCCGACGAGCCGTTCGGCCCGCATCTGGTCGGCAGCCGTCTCGCGCTCGCGCACCAGGTGGGCCGTGGCACCGTCCACCAGCACCTCGGCCGCCCGGCCGCGGGTGTTGTAGTTGCTCGCCATGCTCATGCAGTAGGCACCGGCGGACAGCACCGCCAGCCGGTCGCCCGCCTCCACCGCCAGCGTGCGGTCGCGGCCGATCCAGTCGCCGCTCTCGCAGACCGGGCCCACCACGTCGTAGATCGGTGCGTCGTCCGTCGGCCGGCTGCGGTCGAGCGGCACGATCGCATGGAAGGCCTGGTACATCGCCGGCCGGGGCAGGTCGTTCATCGCGGCGTCGACGATGCAGAAGTTCTTCTGCTCGCCCGGCTTGAGGTACAGCACTTCGGTCAGGCAGACGCCGGCGTTGCCGACCAGCGACCGGCCGGGCTCGACCATCAGCTGCCGGTCGCCGAAACCGCGGGCGTCGATCTTCGCGAGCAGTTGTTTCCACAGGTCGTCGGCCGCGGGCGGCGTGTCGCCCTGGTAGTCGATGCCCAGGCCGCCGCCGAAGTCGATGTGGTGCAGCCGGATGCCGGCGGCTTCAATCGCTTCCACCATGTCGAGCACGCGATCCATCGCGTCGAGATAAGGCGTCTCTTCGGTGATCTGCGAGCCGATGTGGCAGTCGATGCCGACAACTTCCAAGCCGGGCAGGCTGGCCGCATGGCGATAGGCAGCGACCGCGTGTTCGTGGGCGATGCCGAACTTGTTGCCCTTGAGGCCGGTGGAGATGTAGGGATGGGTCTTCGGATCGACGTTCGGATTGACCCGGATGCTCACCGGCGCCCGCCATCCGCCGGCCACGGCGACGGCGTTCAGCACGTCCAGTTCGGCATCGCTCTCGACGTTGAAGCAGCCGATGCCTGACGCGAGGGCGTCGCGCATCTCCGCCGGCGTCTTGCCGACGCCCGAGAAGATCACCTTCTTCGGATCGCCGCCGGCGGCCAGCACCCGCTGCAGTTCGCCGCCCGAGACGATGTCGAAACCGCAGCCCGCCTGGGCGAACACCTGCAGCACGGCCAGCGTCGAATTGGCCTTCATCGCATAGCAGATCTGCACCTGCCGGCCGGCGAAGCCGCGCCGGTAGGCATCGAGCGCCGCGAGCATCGCGCCGCGCGAATACACATAGAGCGGCGTCCCGTGGGCGGCCGCCAGGTCGGCGAGCGCCACGTCTTCGACGAACAGGGCATCGCCCCGGTAGCCGACGTGCGGCTGTCCCGGCAGGGAGGAAGGCATCATGGAATGACGGGAGAAGAGGGGGAGGAGGTGACCGGTTCGAAGGTCGATTCCGGCACCAGTTCGGCCGGCGACAGGAACGGTCCGCCGCTGCCGCTCGGGATGGCCTGGGGGGGCGAGGCAGGCGTCGGGGCGGTCGCGCCCGCCGCCGCAGCCGGCGTTGCCGGGGCGCTGCCCGGCAGGCGCGGTCGCAGCGTCTGCGGCAGGGTCGCCCGGCCGACCGCGGCCTGGCCGGTCGGCAGGAAGAGCGGACCCTTCTGGCCGCAACCGGCGAGCACCGCCACACTCCCGCCGAGGGCGATCGCCCTGACTAGAATTTGCGGGACGTTCAACATCCGCGGATTGTAGTAATGACCGACATCGAATTCCTCGACCTGGCCGAGCGCCTGCTGCAGACGGTGGAGGAAAGCTGCGACCGCATCGACGAGGACACCGATGCCGACATCGACGCGCAGCGCTCGGGCGGCATGGTGACGCTGACGTTCCCCAACCGCACGCAGATCGTGCTGAACCAGCAGAAGCCGCTGCACGAACTCTGGCTGGCCACCAAGTCGGGCGGCTACCACTTCAAGTACCAGGACGGTGCCTGGCAGGACACCAAGGGTGCCGGCGAACTGCTGGTGCTGTTGTCGCGGGAAGCGTCGGCGCAGGCCGGGATGCCGCTGCGCTTCGGCGCCTGAGGCGATGCAGGGTCCGGGACAGGGCAGGCACCTCCCCCGTGCCGCCCGCTGCGTCGGCCGCCTCAGTTCCGGAACAGGTCCAGGATCCGGTTGCGTTCTTCGGCCGGCGGCGGTGCCTGCGGCGTGACCGCGTCGGGCGCATTGGTGCCGGCCGGCGCCGCGGATTCGCCGCCCAGGCTCGGGATGCCGCCCGAGCGGGCGTACTCCTCGTAGAACCATTCGCCGCCGTTGTTGACGATGCCGGCTGGCGGTTCGTACTCCTGCACCGGCACGCCCTTCAGCGCGTAGTCCATGAAGCTGATCCACACCGGCAGGCTCAGGCCGCCGCCGGTTTCGCGGTCGCCCATGTTTTTCGGCGTGTCGTAGCCGATCCAGGTCACGGCTGCGAGCGTCGGCTGGAAGCCGGCGAACCAGGCATCCATCGAATCGTTGGTGGTGCCGGTCTTGCCGTAGACATCGGTGCGCTTGAGCATCGCCTGCGCCTTGGCGGCAGTGCCCGACCGGGTGATCGTCTGCAACAGGCTGTCCATGATGAAGGCGTTGCGCGGGTCGATCACCTGGTTGGAGGCGTCGGGCACCGGCGGCTTGGTTTCCAGCAGGACGCGGCCCTTCTGGTCGACCACCTTGGCGATCAGCCAGGGGTTGAGCCGGTGGCCGCCGTTGGCGAACACGGCGTAAGCGGTTGCCATCTGCATCGGCGTGACCGAGCCTGCGCCCAGCGCCATCGGCAGGTAGGCGGGGTGCTTGTCGGCCTCGAAGCCGAAGCGGGTTATCCAGTCCTGCGCGTACTTGGTGCCGATCGACTGCAGGATGCGGATCGACACCATGTTCTTCGACGCCGCCAGCGCACGGCGCAGCGACATCGGGCCCTCGAAACGGCCGTCATAGTTCTTCGGTTCCCAGGGCTGGCCGCCGGTGGTGCCGGCGTCGAAGAACAGCGGTCCGTCGTTGACCACCGTGGCGGGCGTGAAACCCTTCTCGAGCGCCGCCGAGTAGATGAACGGCTTGAAGCTCGAGCCCGGCTGGCGCCATGCCTGGGTCACGTGGTTGAACTTGTTCTTGCCGAAGTCGAAGCCGCCGACCAGTGCCTTGATCGCGCCGCTGCGTGGATCGACCGCGACGAACGCGCCCTCGATCTCCGGGATCTGCGTGATCTCCCAGGTTCCCTTGGTCGTGCGCACCACCCGGATCACCGCGCCGCGGCGGATGCGCACGTTAGGCGATGCCTTGTCGATCAGGCCCGACTGCGCCGGCCGCAGGCCTTCGCCGGTGATCTCGACCCGGTCGCCGTCTGCGCGGATCGCGACGATGCGCTTGGCGCTGGCCTCCAGCACCACCGCCGACAGTACGTCGCCGTTGTCCGGGTGCTCGCCGAGGGCGTTGTCCACCGCCTCGTCGAGCTCCTTCGGATCGCTGGGCAGGTCGATGAATTTCTCCGGACCTCGGTAGATCTGCCGGCGCTCGTAGTCCATCAGGCCCTTGCGCAGCGCCTTGTATGCGGCGTCCTGGTCGCCGGCGTTTACCGTGGTGTACACGTTCAGGCCGCGGGTGTAGGCCTCGTTGCCGTACTGGGCGAACACAAGCTGGCGTACCATCTCGGCGATGTATTCCGCATGCACCCGGGTGGTGTCGGGCCCGGTGCGCAGCTTTAAATCCTCCGCCTTGGCGGCCGCTGCCTGCTCGTGCGTGATGAAGCCGGCTTCCTCCATCCGGTCGATGATGTAGAGCTGGCGCGCGCGTGCGCGGCGCGGATTGCTGATCGGATTGTTGGCCGTCGGCGCCTTCGGCAGGCCGGCGAGCATGGCGGCCTCGGCGATGCTGATCTTCTGCAGCGGCTTGCCGAAATAAGTCTCCGATGCAGCCGCGAAGCCGTAGGCCCGGTTGCCCAGGTAAATCTGGTTCATGTAGATCTCGAGGATCTGGTCCTTCGACAGCAGGTGCTCCAGCTTGAAGGTCAGCAGAATCTCGTAGATCTTGCGGGTGAAGGTCTTCTCGGACGACAGGTAGACGTTGCGGGCCACCTGCATCGTGATGGTCGAGGCACCCTGGCTCTTGGCGCGGTTCAGGTTGGCGAGGCCCGCCCGCACCACGCCCTTGTAGTCGACGCCGCCGTGGCTGTAGAAGCTCGTATCCTCTGCCGCCAGCACGGCGTCCTTCATGACCTTGGGGATCTCCCGGATCGGCGTCAGGTTGCGTCGCTCCTCGCCGAACTCGCCCAGAAGCGCACCTTCGGTCGAGAACACCCGCAGCGGGAGCTTGGGCCGGTAGTCGGCCAGATCGGAAATATCGGGCAGGTTGGGATAAGCGACGGCCAGTGCAACACAGACAGTCAGCACGCCGGCCACCACCGCCGCGACGACTACGCCCACCAGGCCGAGCAGGATCCGCAGAGTCCAGGCCCACCACGCAGGACGTGCCGGCGTTTTCCGTCCAGGCTTCGGGGAGGACGGGTCGGGTGAAGAAGAGTGGGCAGGCATGGCGGCAGGGCTCGCGTCGAGGCAACCCACCATTATAAAAACCCGGCGTTTACTGAAGTGCGTTACATGCGTGGGCGTCCACTTCGGCTGCAAGTGCCGTGGCGTGTCGTTTTGGCAACGAGACGGGCAATGCAGGGGCTTTTCCGCCTACGGTGGATTTGCCGGTCCTGATAGCATCCCACGAAGTGTTAGCTTTTGTTGCGCACATATCCGTCGTTTGTCCAACCCCAGGGAGAGCCCGATGTCGCCGCGGTCCTTGTTCAGCCGCCAGTCCGCACCCCTGCTGGGCATTGATGTGAGCACGTCGAGCGTGAAGTTGGTGGAACTCGGCCGCGCCAAGGACGGCACCCTGGTGCTGGAGCACTGCGCGATCGAGTTGATCGAGCGCGGCTGGATCGTCGACGGCAACATCGAGAAATTCGACGAAGTCGCCGAGGCGATGCGCCGGCTGGTCAAGAAAAGCGGCACGCGTACCCGCAATGTCGCGATGGCGCTGCCGCCATCGGCGGTGATCACCAAGCGGATCATGCTGCCGGCCGGGCTGTCCGAACTGGAACTGGAAGTGCAGGTGGAATCCGAGGCCAGCCAGTACATCCCGTTTTCGCTCGACGAGGTCAGCCTCGATTTCTGCGTGATCGGTCCGAGTGCGCAGTCGTCGGAGGATGTCGACGTGCTGATCGCTGCCTCGCGGAAAGAAAAGGTGCAGGACCGGCAGGGTCTGGCGGAAGCCGCAGGCCTGCGACCGGTGGTGGTGGATGTCGAGTCGTACGCGGCCCGCGTGGCGGCCGGCCGGATCATCGAGGGCCTGCCGCGCCTCGGCGACGATGCGATGGTCGCCCTGCTGAAGATCGGTGCGGTGACCAGCAGTCTCCAGGTGATCCGCCACGACGAAGTGCTATACGAGCGCGACCAAGCCTTCGGCGGTGGCCAACTGACCCAACTGATCGTGCGGCAATACGGTTTTTCGGCGGAAGAGGCCGAATCCAAGAAGCGCAGCGGCGAACTGCCTGAGGACTACGCTACGGCGGTGCTGGCCCCGTTCGTCGACAGCATGGCGGCCGAAGTCAGTCGGTCGCTGCAGTTCTTCTTCACCAGCACACCCTACAACCGGGTCGACCAGATCCTCCTGGCGGGTGGCTCGGCCTCCTTGCAAGGGCTGGCGGAGGCCGTGGCGCGACAAGCCGGATTCCCGTGTGTGCTGGCCAATCCTTTTCAGGGCATGACGCTGGCCTCCAGTGTCCGCGCGACGCGCATCGCGCGCGATGCACCGTCCTACCTGACGGCGTGCGGACTGGCGATGCGGAGGTTCCTGCAGTGATCCTGATCAACCTGCTGCCGCACCGTGAGGCGGCCCGCAAGAAGCGTCGCGAGGCCTTCAATGTCGCTCTGGTGGCGTCCGCGCTGGCCGGCGGCCTGATCGCGGGCGTCATCTACCTCTGGTACCAGGGCGAGCTGGAGTCGCAGCGCGGTCGCAACCAGATGCTGCAGTCGGAGATCACCCAGCTGGAATCCCAGATCAAGGAGATCGCCACGATCGAGACCGAGATCGCCTCGCTGCGCGCACGCCAGAAGGCCGTCGAAGACCTGCAGTCCGACCGCAATCTGCCGGTCCACCTGCTCAATGAACTGGTACGCCAGCTGCCCGACGGCGTCTATCTGACGGACATGCGCCAGACCGACCAGACGGTCACGCTCAAGGGCATGGCGCAGTCCAACGAGCGGGTGTCCGAACTGTTGCGCAATCTCGGCAACAACACGCCTTGGTTCACTAGGCCGCAACTGGTGGAAATCGTGACCGCGACGGTCAACCTGTCGCCCCGCGACCAGCGCCGCGTCGCCAGTTTCACGATCACCCTGCGCCTGCAGCGGTCGAGCGACCTGCAGGCCGCCACACCGGCCACGTCGTCCGCCAATCCGGTACCGGTGGTCGCGGCTCCCGCGGCCGCGCGTTGAGGACTTCGAAGATGGCCACCCGCAAAGCGCGACGCAAGATCGATTTCGCCGATCTGCAAAGCCGGTTGAACCGGCAGTTCCAAGGTCTCGACCCGAAAGATCCGTCCCTTTGGCCTACGGTGCCTCGGATCGGCCTGTGCCTGTTGGCGGCATTGATGGTTTTGGGTGTGCTCTGGTACGTATGGTTGAGCGATGTGGACACCGAACTGGTGACGGAAACCGATCGAGAAGTGACCCTGAAAGCTGACTACCAGGCCAAGGTGATCAAGGCCACCAACCTGCAGGCGTTGAAAAAGCAGCGCGAGCAGGTGCAACTCTACGTTACCCAGCTGGAAAAGCAGCTGCCGAGCAAAGCCGAGATGGCTGCGCTGTTGTCGGACGTGAATCAGGCCGGTCTGGGCCGCAGCTTGCAGTTCGAACTGTTCCGGCCCGGCGATGTGCAGGTCCGTGATTACTACGCCGAATTGCCGATCGCGGTGCGCGTGACGGGTCGGTACCACGACATGGGGGCCTTCGTGGCCGATGTCGCACACCTGTCGCGTATCGTGACGTTGAACAACATTGCCATCGCGCCAAACAAGGACGGCAATCTGGTGATGGATGCCACCGCCCGCACCTTCCGCTACCTGGATGCCGACGAGATCGCTGCGCAACGCAAGGCGGCTGCAGGGGCCAAGAAATGAGTCGAAGGCCCTCGATATGGATCGTCGCGCTGCCGCTACTGATGCTGCTCGGCTGCGACAATGCGCGTGACGACGAATTGCGGACCTGGATGACGGAACAACGCAGTCAGGTCCGGCCGAAGATCGTCCCGCTGACGGAGCCCAAGCAGTTCGTACCGCAGGATTACCTGCAGCAAAGCGCGGTGGATCCCTATACCGCCGAGAAACTCACCCAGGCGCTTCGCCGCGACTCGTCGCGTGTGTCGTCCAATGCGGCGCTGATCGCGCCGGAAATGGCGCGGCGCAAGGAGCCGTTGGAAGCCTTCCCCCTAGATACGATGAGCATGGTCGGCAGCCTGGTCAAGGCGGGGCAACCGGTGGCGCTGGTGCGTGTCGGCACGTTGCTCTACCAGGTCCGGGTCGGCGACCACCTTGGGCAGAATTTTGGGCGGGTCATGCGCATCACCGAAACCGAAATCACGCTGCGCGAGATCGTCGAAGACCCGTCGGGCGACTGGGTCGAGCGTTCGACCAGCCTGCAGCTCCAGGAAACAACGAAATGATCAAGTGCGACGGTTTTCCCGCACGCGCCGCCGCCCGCGTCGTGGCATTGGCAGCAGGCCTGATGGTGTCGGCTGCGGGTTGGGCGCAGGGTGCGATCGAGGCGGTGAGCGGATTCACCCAGGGTGGTGCCGAGGTTCTGCGCATCGATTTCAGCCAGGCGCCGACGGCGCTTCCGACCGGCTTCACCATCCAGTCTCCTGCGCGGATCGCGTTGGACTTTCCCGCGACCAGCAGTACCTTGAGCCGGCCGTCGGTCGAGCTCAATCAAGGCAACCTTCGTTCAGCCACCGTGGTGGAGGCGGGCGACCGTACGCGGGTGGTGCTCAATCTGCGACAGCCGACGGCCTATCGGACCCGGATCGACGGTCGATCGGTCGTCGTGACGCTGGACCCCGCGCCGGTCACTGCGCCGACCACGGCGGCGCGGCCCGTGTTTGCCGAAAGCACGACGTCCGATGTCGCTGCCTTGCGCGATATCGACTTTCGGCGGGCCGGAGACGCGGCAGGCCGCGTCATCGTGTCCCTGCCCAGCAATCAGGTCGGCGTGGACCTGCGTCAGCAGGGGCCGGCTCTGGTGGTCGAGTTCCTCAAGTCGTCGCTTCCGGAAGGGCTGCGTCGCCGTCTCGACGTCGCGGACTTCGGTACACCGGTGCAGACCATCACCTCGACCCAGGTCGGGGACCGCGTCCGCATGACGATCGAGCCCCGGGGCGAGTGGGAGCATTCGGCCTACCAGAGCGACAACCAGTTCGTGGTCGAGGTGCGGCCGAAGAAAGTCGATCTCAACAAGCTGTCGCAGGGCCCGGGTTATTCCGGCGAACGGCTGTCGCTCAATTTCCAGAGCATCGACGTGCGGTCTCTGCTGCAGGTGATCGCCGACTTCACCAACTTCAATATCGTCACCTCCGATACGGTCAATGGATCGCTCACCCTGCGGCTGAAAGACGTGCCGTGGGACCAAGCATTGCAGATCATCATGGATGCCAAGGGCCTGGGCATGCGCAAGAACGGCTCGGTGCTGTGGATCGCGCCCAAGGACGAGATCGATGCGCGTACCAAGAAGGATCTGGAGGCCGAGGCGGCACTGCAACTGCTCGAGCCGACACGTACGCAGGCATTCCAGCTGAACTATGCGAAAGCCAACGAGATCGTCGGCCAGTTGCTGGGCGTCGCGTTGCCGGGAGCCGGAGGCGTCGGAGCCCTGCCTGTCGTGCCGGGTGGCGTGAACAACGCACGTTTCCTGTCTCCGCGCGGCAGTGCGATCGCCGAGCCGCGGACCAACCAACTGTTCGTGACCGACACCCCTGCCAAGCTGGCCCAGGTTCAGGAACTGATCGCACGGCTCGACCGGGCGGTGCGGCAGGTGCTGATCGAAGCGCGGATCGTCGAAGCTTCCGATACCTTCAGCCGGTCTTTGGGCGTCAGGCTCGGGGGCGTCGATCTGCGTACGCAGCAGGGGGGCAACGCAGGCTATACGCTCAGCGGCAACAACCGCTTGGCGCTCGGTACCAACTACAGCAATGCGGTGGCAACGACCGGTGCCGGCGGCGTGATCGACACAACCAGCAACTTCGTCAATCTGCCGGCCACTACACCGACGGGGGTCAGTGCTGCCACATTTGCGCTGTCGATCTTCAACGCGTCGGCCAACCGTTTCCTGAACCTCGAACTCTCCGCCCTCGAAGCCGACGGCAAGGGCAAGCTGGTATCAAGTCCGCGTATCGTGACGGCCGACCAGACCAAGGCGTTGATCGAGCAGGGCACCGAGTTTCCCTACCAGCAGGCGACGGCCAGCGGCGCCACCTCGATCGCCTTCCGGAAAGCCAACCTCAAGCTGGAAGTCACGCCGCAGATCACGCCGGAAGGCAACATCATCCTGGACCTGGACATCAACAAGGACTCGCGCGGCGAAACTACGATCGCCGGCATCGCGATCAACACCAAGCACATCAAGACGCAGGTTCTGGTCGAGAACGGCGGCACCGTGGTGATCGGCGGCATCTTCGAACTGACCGAGACCAACGACGAGAACAAGGTGCCTTTCCTGGGCGACATCCCCGTCGCGGGCAACCTGTTCAAAAGCCGCAACCGGATCTCGAACAAGCAGGAGATGCTGGTATTCATCACGCCGAAGATGATTGCGGACCGGGCAACTGCCACCCGCTGAAGTGACGTTCGAGAAGGAAATACGATGCGTTTTTTGAAGAGTTTGGTATTAAGTTGCACCGTGGGATTGGTGGCTGCCTGCGGCGGCGGCGGCGGTGGTGCGGGCACGCCGATAGCGGGGCCCGGCAGCGGAGCGGCTACGCAGGTTGCCGGAACGTTGACGGTCGAAGTGCTCAATGGCTCCGGCGCCGCAACCAATGCAATCACCGCTTCCGAGGTAGCCCAACTGCGCGCTACTGTGCGCAACGCTGCTGGCGCGCCGGTAGCAGGCAGCATCGTCAGGTTCAGCGAAGCCGGCGGTTCGTTGCTCACGATTTCACCTGCGGCAGCTACGGCCCTGACCGATGCTTCCGGGCGTGCAGTCGTCGAAGCGCGTGCGACCAGCACGAGCGCGACCGGCGCTACCGCCGTGCAGGGCAGCGTCAGCCTCACCCCCGCGAACGGGACGACGGCGCAAACGATCACCGGTACGGCCAATTTGGCAATCACCAGTGCACCCCCTGCCGCGCAGATCGACCCGCAGACGTTGGCAACAGCACTCAATTTCCTGGACGTGGTGCCGGCGGACCGTTCAATCGTCATCGCCGGTTCCGGAGGCAACGGTCGGTCGGAATCGGCTGCGCTACGCTTTCGCGTGGTGGATGCGGCCAATACACCCGTCAAGGGTGTAAGTGTCGTCTTCAGTGCGGTCCGGTCCAGTGACGTGAGCACCGGCAGCGGCGACGTGGCGCTCAACATCGTCAAGGCAACGAGCGACAGTGACGGAGTAGTGGTGACCAGCGTGTCGTCCAAGTCGGTCGCGACCACCGTGGTGATCCGCGCGCAGGTCGAGGGACGTGCGATCACGTCGCAGTCCGATCAATTGACCGTGACCACCGGACAGGCCACGCAGCGCGGTTTCGACTTGGCTGCGACCAAGTTCAACTTGAATTCCGAAATCACGGGCGATCGTAGCGACCTGACGGTTCGGATCGTCGATAGCAATGGAAATCCTGTCGCCGACGGCGTCCCTGTAGTGTTCACTACTGACTACGGTGCCGTCGGCACATCCAGCCGCGGCGGTTGTGTGACGTCGGGCGGCGGCTGTACCGTGCCGTACATCGTGCAGGAGCCGCGGCCTGCGGACGGCACGCCTGCCACCGTTGCGGCATCGACCCGCCTGGGCGACGGGACGCAGATCAGCGGTTCCTTGCAATTGGCCGTCACGGCGCCGAGCCGGCTCGATCTCTACAACGCTCGTACCGGAGGCCAAATTGTCAACGGATTCAGTCTGGGTGGCGTGTGCAAACAGACCTTAGGCATCGTCTACGTCGGAACTCCCGCCGGCTTCGCGGCGCCCGCCAACACCACGGTCGAAGTGAAGTCCTTGAACTCCGATGCGACGGTGACCGTAGTCTCCGGTACGCCGGTCCTCGATGCACGTCCGATCGGATTGCGCACCCCGCTGGTGCTGTCCGTCGACGCGACGAACGCCAAAGGCACGGCGGCCGACTGTTCGGCGGTCAGGGTCCCTATCGAAATCACCTTCAAGTCCGACACCATCGCCAAGACCGTCATCAAGACGATCCAGTGACGGCCAGGTCGCGGTCTCCCTTCATGGCACCGTCTGCAGACGCGACTGCCCCGATTACCGGTCGGGCGGGCCAAGTGATCCTGGTCGGCCTTCCGGGTTCGGGCAAGTCGACGGTCGGTCGCCATCTGGCGCGCCGGCTGCAGCAGCCCTTTCTCGATTCGGACCAAGTCATTGAGCAGCACCTCGGCTGCAGCATCCGCGACTATTTCGACCGCGAAGGCGAAGCGGCTTTCCGCGACGTCGAGCAGGCGGTGCTTGCGGAGCTGTGCCGCCGTCCGCGAGGTGTGCTCGCCACCGGCGGCGGCATCGTGCTGCGGGAGGCCAATCGCAACGTGCTGCGTGCGACCGGCTGGGTGGTCTACCTGCGGTCCGCACCGGAGGAGCTGGCGCGTCGCCTGCGCCACGACGTGCAGCGGCCGCTGCTGCAGGTGCAGGATCCGCTTGCCAAACTGCGTGAGCTGCATGCGGTCCGCGATCCGCTCTACCGCGAGGTGGCGGACTTCGTCGTCGAGAACGCCCGACGGTCGGTTCCGATGCTGGTCGGCACGGTGCTGATGCAACTGGAACTCGCCGGCCTGATCGGCACCGACGCCGCTACCCAAGACTCTGCGGCGGCGACGGTCGATGAGAAGCCATCGCTGCGCTGATCGGCGGCGGCGGCGTGCCTGGCACCATGCGGTGGGCAATACACTCGCCGTCGCACCCGCCTGCCCCGGGCCACGCGGGCAACGTGCATCGTCCCGTCCCACGCCCACTTCACCTGGGCCGCTTTGGCTCTTTCGCTCATGGCACCCTCTTCTGCTTTCGCACCCGCCACACAGGTCCCCATCGCCTTCGGCGACCGCAGCTACCCGATCACCATCGGCCAGAACCTGCTGGCCGACCCCACCACCTACGCCGACCTGCCGTCTGCCGCCGCCGCGGTCGTCGTCACCAACACTACCGTCGATCCGCTCTGCGGCGACCGTCTGCGCGCCGCGCTGGCCGTGCGCTTTCGCAGTGTGCACACCGTCGTCCTGCCCGACGGCGAGGCGCACAAGGACTGGGCGACGCTCAACCGCATCTTCGACGTGCTGCTAGAGAACGGCTGCGACCGCAAGACCGTGCTGTTCGCGCTTGGCGGCGGCGTGGTGGGCGACATGACCGGGTTCGCCGCCGCCAGCTACATGCGCGGCGTACCGTTCGTGCAGGTGCCGACGACGCTGCTGGCGCAGGTCGATTCCTCGGTCGGCGGCAAGACCGCGATCAACCATCCGCTCGGCAAGAACATGATCGGCGCGTTCTACCAGCCGAGGCTGGTGGTGTGCGACCTCGGCACCATCGCCACGCTGCCGCCGCGCGAGGTGAGCGCGGGGCTGGCCGAGATCATCAAGTACGGCCCGATCCACGACATGGCCTTCCTCGGCTGGATCGAGGAGCACATCGACGCCCTGCGTGCCGGCGACGTCGCGGCGCTGGCCCATGCGGTGCGCCGCAGCTGCGAGATCAAGGCCGAGGTGGTCGGTGCCGACGAGCGCGAGGCCGGCCTGCGCGCGATCCTGAACTTCGGCCACACCTTCGGCCATGCGATCGAGGCGGGCCTGGGGTACGGTGCTTGGCTGCACGGCGAGGGGGTCGGCTGCGGCATGGTCATGGCGGCGACGCTGTCGCAGCGGCTGGGCCTGGTCGACGCGGCCTTCGTCGCGCGGCTGACCGCGCTGGTGCGCCGCGCCGGCCTGCCGGTGGTCGGGCCGGTGCTGGACACTGCCGACAACGCGGGCCGCTACCTGCAGCTGATGCGGGTGGACAAGAAGTCCGAAGGCGGCGAGATCCGCTTCGTGCTGATCGACGGGCCCGGCCGGGCGGTGGTGCGGGCGGCGCCCGACGCGCTGGTGCGCACGGTGATCGACGCCTGCTGCCGGGGTGATGCTATTTAATGCATAGCTGCCGGCGCTCGCTGCACCGGCGCAGAACCCGCTTTTCCTTGTGAATTCCACGCCTCGTGCGGCCTATGCCTGCGATCCGCAGCGCACCCGGGGCCGCCGCCATCCCGAGTCGCCGGCGCCGACCCGCAGCGACTACCAGCGCGACCGCGACCGGATCGTCCATTCCACCGCGTTCCGGCGCCTGGTCTACAAGACCCAGGTGTTCCTGAATCACGAGGGCGACCTGTTCCGCACGCGGCTGACGCATTCGCTGGAGGTGGCGCAGCTCGGCCGATCGATCGCGCGCTCGCTCGAGCTGGAGGAGGACCTGGTCGAGGCGATCGCGCTGGCGCACGACCTGGGCCACACGCCGTTCGGCCATGCCGGACAGGACGAACTGCACGCCTGCATGGCGGCGCACGGCGGCTTCGAGCACAACCTGCAGAGCCTGCGGGTGGTGGACCGGCTGGAAGAGCGCTATCCGCAGTACGACGGCCTGAACCTGACCTTCGAGACGCGCGAGGGCATCCTGAAACACTGCTCGCGCGCCCACGCCGTCGCGCTGGAGGCGGCCGAGCCGGGCGGAGTAGGGCGGCGCTTCCTGGACCGCACCCAGCCGAGCCTGGAGGCGCAGCTCTGCAACCTGGCCGACGAGATCGCCTACAACGCCCATGACATCGACGACGGCGTGCGCTCCGGCCTGGTGACGCTGGAGCAGATGGAGGCGGTGCCGCTGTTCGACCGCTACCGGCGCGAGGCGCTCGCCGACCATCCCGGACTGGCGCAAGGCCGCGGCCCGCGCCGCCTGCTGCACGAGGCGATCCGCCGGATGCTGAGTGCGCAGGTCTACGACGTGATCGCCGCGACCGGCGCGCGCCTCGCGGCCGCCGCGCCGCAGGATGCCGACGCCGCCCGCCGCGGCCCGGCGCTGGTGTGCTTCGGCGACACGATGCGCGCCGAATCGGCGGTGCTCAAGCGTTTCCTCATGCACAACCTGTACCGCCATCCGCAGGTGATGGACATGACCGGCCGGGCCCGCCGGGTGGTGCGCGAACTGTTCGATGCTTACCGCGCGGCGCCTGCCGAAATGCGCGGCGGCTATGCCGACAAGGCCGCCGCTGCCGCTGCGGGCGATGGCACGGGGCCGTCGCCGCACCGGGTGGTGGCGGACTACATCGCCGGCATGACCGACCGCTTCGCCGCCCGGGAGCACGAGCGGCTGACCGGCCAGCGCGTGTTCGGCTGAGCCCGGGGCACCCGGCCCGGGCCTGATGCACGCCGCGGGTCCGCTGCAGCGGGTGCCCGCCGGCGGAGCGGACGATGCCGGCGTGGCCCTGAAAAGCGAGGGAGACAGGGGGCGTCGGTAGAATCGCGCCCCTTCGCCGCCCGCCGGCGTCGCACCGCATGCCCGCCCATTCCCTTTTCCCGGACGACACCGCCGCCCAGGCCATCGCCGACACCCGCCGCTGGGTCGACCGGGCGGTGATCGGGCTCAACCTCTGCCCTTTCGCCAAGGCGGTGCAGGTCAAGGGCCAGGTGCACTACGCCGTCTGCGATGCGGAGGAGGAGCAGGATCTGCTCGACGCGCTGGAATCCGAAGCGAAAACGCTGCTGGCGCACGCCCCGTCTGCGCGAGACACTACGCTTTTGATAGCAACGCGGCTGCTCGGCGATTTCCTCGACTTCCACGCCTTTGCCGCCCGCGCGGAGAAGCGCCTGTCCCGCCTCGGCTACGACGGCGAACTGCAGCTCGCGAGCTTCCATCCGCGCTACCAGTTCGCCGGCACCGAGGCGGACGACATCACCAACGCCACCAACCGCGCGCCCTGGCCGACGCTGCACCTGCTGCGCGAGGCGAGCATCGACCGGGCGGTCGAGGCTTTCCCCGATGCCGAGGACATCTTCGGCCGCAACATGGCGCTGCTCGAAGACCTGGGCGCCGCCGGCTGGGCCGCGCTCGACGTCGGACCGGGCAGCGCACGGCGCCATCCGCCGACCGACCCATGAAAAAATCCAAGACCGCCACGCCGGCTCCGGCGCCCGCCGCCATCCAGGCGCCCGAGATCCGGCCGGGCCAGTCGGTCGCGCTACTGCAGGAACTGCACATCCTGACCCGCGACGGCAAGCTCAACCAGGATTCGCGCCGCAAGCTGAAGCAGGTCTACCACCTGTTCCATTTCATCGAGACGCTGCTGCGCGAACTGCCCGAGGGCGGTGCGCACGCGACTCTGGCCGACCACGGCGCGGGCAAGTCGTACCTCGGCTTCATCGTCTACGACCTGTTCTTCAAGGCGCTGCCGGGCGGCCACATCTACGGCATCGAGACCCGGCCGGAACTGGTGGAGAAGTCGCGTGCGCTGGCCGAGCGGCTCGGCTTCGACCGCATGTCGTTCCTGAACCTGTCGGTCGCCGAATCGGCCCGGTCCGAGGCGCTGCCGGCGCAGATCGACATCGTCACCGCGTTGCATGCCTGCGACACCGCGACCGACGACGCGATCGCCTTCGGCCTGCAGAAGGAGGCGCGCTGCATGGTGCTGGTGCCCTGCTGCCAGGCCGAGGTCGCCGCCTGCCTGCGCCAGCACAAGGCGCTGGCGCTGTCGCGCACGCCGCTGGCCGAACTCTGGCGCCATCCGCTGCACACCCGCGAGATGGGCAGCCAGCTCACCAACGTATTGCGCTGCCTATACCTAGAGGCCTGCGGCTACCAGGTGACCGTGACCGAGCTGGTCGGCTGGGAGCACAGCCTAAAGAACGAGCTGATCGTGGCGCGCCGCACCGGCCAGAAGAAGCGCAGCGCCGCTGAGCGGTTGCGGGCGATCCTGGCGGAGTTCGGACTGCAGGACCTGGAGGCGACCCGCTTCCCCGGCCTGCCGGCGGCCGTCGTCGCTGCCTGACACGCGTCCGCCGGCCGCGCGAGCGGATAGCATCGCCGCTTCCCCGCACCGCCCGTTAGGCCCACCGCGCACGGCGCATCCCACCGACCATGGCCCGCCTTCCGCGCCTCGCCGTTCCCGGCCATCCCCACCACATCCTGCTGCGCGGCAACGCCGGCCAGCCGATCGTGCGCGACGATGCCGACCGGTCGCTGCTGCTGCAACTGTGGGGCGAATATGCGCAGGCGTACCGGGTGGCGCTGCACGCCTGGGTGCTGCTGGACGACCAGGTGCAGCTGCTCGCCACGCCCGAGGATGATGCGCTGTCGCAGTGGGTGCAGGCGATCGGCCGTCGCTATGTGCGTTATTTCAATGACCGCCACGGCCGCACCGGCACGCTCTGGGAAGGGCGCTACCGCTCGACCGTGCTGGAGCGCGAACGGTATCTGCTCGCCTGCATGGTCCACATGGACCTGCAGCCGGTGGCTTCCGGCTTGGTGGCGCGGCCGGCAGACCATCGCTGGTCGAGCCATGCCCACTACGCGGGCGCCGCCTTCGACCGGCTGGTGACGCCGCCGGCGGAGTACTGGGCGCTGGGCAACACGCCGTTCGCCCGCGAGGCGGCATACGCCGAACTGGTGCACCGGGGCATCGGCGGAGCGACCGAAGCCGCTCTGGTGGATGCCACGCGGAACGGTTGGGCGCTGGGTTCGGAAGCGTTTTTGCAGACGCTGCAGGGGCAGACGGAGCGGCGGCTCCACCGCGTGAAAGCGGGGCGACCGCGAAAATCGCAATCGGTTTAGCACCGTTTAGCTCTCTAGTGCCCGCCGTACCTGCACTGTGCGCTATCGTTTCTGATATGTCCCCTTTTTAATCCCGATAAATTCAGTCGGCGATTAATGGGAATCTGACCCCTATTGTTCATCTTGGCACCGGAGTTGCTGTGAACTATGCTCCGGTTCCCCGCGAATCCCTGCGACATGAAGGAGCACGCCATGACGACGGCTGCCGAGATCGAGTATCTCCAACAACACGGTCTGTATTCCAAGAGCAACGAGCACGACGCCTGCGGCCTCGGCTTCGTCGCTCACATCAAGGGCGAGAAGCGTCACGACATCGTGACCAACGCGCTCAAGATCCTGGAGAACATCGACCACCGGGGCGCGGTGGGAGCCGACAAGCTGATGGGCGACGGCGCCGGTATCCTGATCCAGATCCCGGATGCGCTCTACCGCGAGGAAATGGCGAAGCAGGGCGTCGCCCTGCCGCCCGCGGGCGAGTACGGCGTCGGCATGGTATTCCTGCCGAAGGAGCATGCCTCGCGCCTCGCCTGCGAGCAGGAGCTGGAGCGTGCGATCAAGGCCGAAGGCCAGGTGGTGCTCGGCTGGCGCGACGTGCCGGTCAACCGCGAGATGCCGATGTCGCCGCAGGTGAAGAAGACCGAGCCGATCCTGCGCCAGGTCTTCATCGGCCGCGGCGCCGACGTGATCGTGCAGGACGCGCTGGAACGCAAGCTCTACGTCATCCGCAAAACCGCCAGCGCCAACATCCAGGCGCTCGGCCTGAAGCACAGCAAGGAATACTACGTTCCGAGCATGTCGAGCCGCACGGTGGTCTACAAGGGCCTGCTGCTGGCCGACCAGGTCGGCACCTACTACTTCGACCTGCAGGACACCCGCTGCGTCTCGGCGATCGGCCTGGTGCACCAGCGCTTCTCGACCAACACCTTCCCCGAGTGGCCGCTGGCCCACCCGTACCGCTACGTCGCCCACAACGGCGAGATCAACACGGTGCGCGGCAACTACAACTGGATGCTGGCGCGCGAGGGCGTGATGTCGTCCCCGGTGCTCGGCGCCGACCTGCAGAAGCTCTATCCGATCAGCTTCGCCGGCCAGTCCGACACCGCAACCTTCGACAACTGCCTCGAGCTGCTTACGATGGCCGGCTACCCGATCAGCCACGCGGTGATGATGATGATCCCCGAGCCGTGGGAGCAGCACACCACGATGGACGGCCGCCGCAAGGCCTTCTACGAATACCACGCCGCGATGATGGAGCCGTGGGACGGCCCGGCGTCGCTGGTCTTCACCGACGGCCGCCAGATCGGCGCCACGCTCGACCGCAACGGCCTGCGCCCCTCGCGCTTCTGCGTGACCGACGACGACATCGTGATCCTGGGTTCCGAAGCCGGCGTGCTGCCGGTGCCCGAGAACAAGATCATCCGCAAGTGGCGTCTGCAGCCCGGCAAGATGCTGCTGATCGACCTCGAGCAGGGCCGCATGATCGACGACGACGAGCTGAAGGCGAACCTCGCCAACAGCAAGCCGTACAAGCAGTGGATCGAGAACCTGCGCATCAAGCTCGACGACGTCGAAGGCAGCGGCGAGGCGCCCGCCAGCGACGTGGCGCTGCTCGACCGCCAGCAGGCCTTCGGCTACACCCAGGAAGACATCAAGTTCCTGATGCAGCCGATGGCCAAGAACGGCGAGGAGGGCATCGGCTCGATGGGCAACGACAGCCCGCTGGCCGTGCTGTCGTCCAAGGACAAGCCGCTCTACAACTACTTCAAGCAGATGTTCGCCCAGGTGACGAACCCGCCGATCGATCCGATCCGCGAGGCGATCGTCATGTCGCTGGTGAGCTTCGTCGGCCCGAAGCCGAACCTGCTCGACATCAACCAGGTCAACCCGCCGATGCGGCTGGAACTGAGCCAGCCGGTGCTCGACTTCAACGACATGGTCAAGCTGCGCGACATCGCGCAGTTCACCCAGGGCAAGTTCCGCAGCGCCACGCTCGACATCACCTATCCGTTCGCCTGGGGCCGCGAGGGTGTCGAAGCCAAGCTCGCCTCGCTTTGCGCCGAAGCGGTGGACGCGATCAAGGGCGGACACAACATCCTGATCATCAGCGACCGCGGCGTCAGTGCCGAGAAGGTCGCGATCCCCGCGCTGCTGGCGCTGTCGGCGATCCACCAGCATCTGGTGCGCGAGGGCCTGCGCACGACCGCCGGCCTGGTGGTCGAGACCGGTACCGCCCGCGAGGTGCACCACTTCGCGGTGCTCGCCGGCTACGGCGCCGAGGCGGTTCATCCCTATCTGGCGATGGAAACCCTGGCAGCGATGCACAAGGACATGCCGTCGGACCTGTCGGCCGACAAGGCGATCTACAACTACGTCAAGGCGATCGGCAAGGGCCTGTCGAAGATCATGTCCAAGATGGGCGTGTCGACGTACATGAGCTACTGCGGCGCCCAGCTGTTCGAGGCGATCGGCCTGAACAGCGCCACGGTGCAGAAGTACTTCACCGGCACCGCCAGCCGCGTGGAAGGCATCGGCGTGTTCGAGATCGCCGAGGAAGCGCTGCGCATGCACAAGGCCGCCTTCGGCGACGACCCGGTGCTCGAGAACATGCTGGACGCCGGCGGCGAATACGCCTGGCGCACCCGCGGCGAAGAGCACATGTGGACGCCCGACGCGATCGCGAAGCTGCAGCACTCGACCCGCGCGAACAACTGGAACACGTACAAGGAGTACGCCCAGCTGATCAACGACCAGAGCCGCCGCCACATGACGCTGCGCGGCCTGTTCGAATTCAGGATCGACCCGTCGAAGGCGATTCCCGTCGAGGAAGTCGAGCCGGCCAAGGAGATCGTCAAGCGCTTCGCCACCGGCGCGATGTCGCTCGGCTCGATCTCGACCGAAGCGCACGCCACGCTCGCCGTCGCGATGAACCGCATCGGCGGCAAGAGCAACACCGGCGAGGGCGGCGAGGACGAGCACCGCTACCGCAACGAGCTGAAGGGCATCCCGATCAAGCAGGGCGACACGCTCAAGAGCGTGATCGGCGCGGCCAACGTGGAAGTCGACCTGCCGCTGCAGGACGGCGACTCGCTGCGCTCCAAGATCAAGCAGGTCGCCTCGGGCCGCTTCGGTGTCACCGCCGAGTACCTGAGCAGCGCGGACCAGATCCAGATCAAGATGGCCCAGGGCGCCAAGCCCGGCGAGGGCGGCCAGCTGCCGGGCGGCAAGGTGTCCGACTACATCGGCAAGCTCCGCCATAGCGTGCCGGGCGTCGGCCTGATCAGCCCACCGCCGCACCACGACATCTACTCGATCGAGGATCTGGCCCAGCTGATCCACGACCTGAAGAACGTCGCGCCCCACGCCGGCATCAGCGTCAAGCTGGTGTCCGAGGTGGGCGTGGGCACCATCGCCGCGGGCGTCGCCAAGTGCAAGAGCGACCATGTGGTGATCGCCGGCCACGACGGCGGCACCGGCGCATCGCCGTGGTCGTCGATCAAGCATGCCGGCGGCCCGTGGGAGATCGGCCTGGCCGAGACCCAGCAGACGCTGGTGCTCAACCGGCTGCGCAGCCGCATCCGGGTGCAGGCCGACGGCCAGATGAAGACCGGCCGCGACGTCGCCATCGGCGCGCTGCTGGGCGCCGACGAGTTCGGCTTCGCCACTGCGCCGCTGGTGGTCGAGGGCTGCATCATGATGCGCAAGTGCCACCTGAACACCTGCCCGGTGGGCGTGGCCACGCAGGACCCGGTGCTGCGCAAGAAGTTCTCGGGCAAGCCCGAGCACGTCGTCAACTTCTTCTTCTTCATTGCCGAGGAAGTGCGCCAGATCATGGCCCAGCTGGGCATCCGCAAGTTCGACGACATGGTCGGCCGCGCGGACCTGCTCGACATGAAGCAGGGCGTGGAGCACTGGAAGGCCCGCGGTCTGGACTTCGGCCGGCTGTTCGCCTACCCGCAGGTGCCGGCCGACGTGGCCCGCCGCCACATGGACCAGCAGGACCACGGCCTGGGCGACACGCTCGACCGCCGGCTGATCGAGAAGTCGAAGGCCGCGATCGAGCGCGGCGAGCGGGTGCGCTTCATGGAAGCCGCGAAGAACGTCAACCGCACCGTCGGCGCGATGCTGTCGGGCGCGGTGACGCGGGTGCATCCCGAGGGCCTGCCGGACGACACGATCCACATCCAGCTCGAAGGCACCGGCGGCCAGTCGTTCGGCGCGTTCCTGACCAACGGCATCACGCTGTACCTGATCGGCGAAGCCAACGACTACACCGGCAAGGGCCTGTCGGGCGGCCGGATCGTGGTGCGCCCGAGCCTGGACTTCCGCGGCGAGGCGGCGAAGAACATCATCGTCGGCAACACGGTGATGTACGGCGCGACGGCCGGCGAGTCCTACTTCGCCGGCGTCGCCGGCGAGCGCTTCGCGGTCCGCCTGTCGGGCGCCACCACCGTGGTGGAAGGCACCGGCGACCACGGCTGCGAATACATGACCGGCGGCACGGTGGCGGTGCTCGGCAAGACCGGCCGCAACTTCGCGGCCGGCATGTCGGGCGGCATCGCCTATGTCTACGACGAGGACGGCCAGTTCGCCTCGCGCTGCAACCTGTCGATGGTCACGCTCGAGAAGATCGCGACCACCGCCGAGCAGACCGCCGCGGGCGACCGCAAGACCTGGCACCGCGACCAGACCGACGAGGCCACGCTGAAGAAGCTGCTGGAGGACCACAACCGCTGGACCGGCAGCAAGCGCGCCCGCGAACTGCTCGACAACTGGGCCGAGGCCCGCGGCAAGTTCGTCAAGGTCTTCCCGACCGAGTACAAGCGTGCCCTGGCCGAGATTTTCGACAAGAAAGCGGTGATGGCGCCCGACACGCCTGCGCCGACTGCTATGAAAAAAGAAGCGGTCCCGGCCAAGTAAGGCCTGTCCGGAAACCCACGACATCGCAAGGAACACGGCTATGGGAAAGACCACCGGCTTCATGGAATTCGAGCGCCTCGAGGAGGGCTACCGCCCGGTCGACGAGCGCCTGAAGCACTACAAGGAATTCGTCGTCGGCCTCGACGACCAGCAGGCGAAGGTGCAGGGCGCGCGCTGCATGGACTGCGGCACGCCGTTCTGCAACAGCGGCTGCCCGGTCAACAACATCATCCCGGACTTCAACGACCTGGTGTACCAGCAGGACTGGAAGAACGCCTGGGCGGTGCTGGATTCGACCAACAACTTCCCCGAGTTCACCGGCCGCATCTGCCCCGCGCCCTGCGAGGCGGCCTGCGTGCTCAACGTGAACGACGACGCGGTCGGCATCAAGTCGATCGAGCACGCGATCATCGATCGCGCCTGGAAGGAAGGCTGGGTCAAGCCGCGCGTCGCCAAGCACAAGACCGGCAAGAAGGTCGCGGTGGTCGGCTCCGGCCCCGCCGGTCTGGCGGCCGCCCAGCAGCTGGCCCGCGCCGGCCATGACGTGACGCTGTTCGAGAAGAACGACCGGGTCGGCGGCCTGCTGCGCTACGGCATTCCCGACTTCAAGATGGAGAAGACCCACATCGACCGCCGCGCCGAGCAGATGAAGGCCGAAGGCGTGACGATCCGCACCGGCGTCGTCGTCGGCGCCGCCAAGGACCCGCTGGGCAAGGGCTCGAAGGTCACCAACTGGGCCAAGGAGAGCGTGACGCCCGAGCAGCTGCAGAAGGAATTCGACGCGGTGCTGCTGACCGCCGGCGCCGAGCAGTCGCGCGACCTGCCGGTGTCCGGCCGGGAGCTAGACGGCGTGCATTTCGCGATGGAGTTCCTGCCGCAGCAGAACAAGGTCAACGCCGGCGACAAGCTGAAGAGCCAGCTGCGCGCCGACGGCAAGCACGTCATCGTGATCGGCGGCGGCGACACCGGCAGCGACTGCGTCGGCACCAGCAACCGGCACGGTGCAGTCAGCGTCACCCAGTTCGAGCTGATGCCGCAGCCGCCGGAAGAGGAAAACCGGCCGATGACCTGGCCCTACTGGCCGTACAAGCTGCGCACCAGCTCCAGCCACGAGGAAGGCTGCGACCGCGAGTTCGCCATCTCGACCAAGGAATTCATCGGCGAAGGCGGCAAGGTGACCGGCCTGAAGACGGTGCGGGTCGAATGGAAGGACGGCAAGATGGTCGAGGTCGCCGGCTCCGAGCAAGTGCTGAAGGCCGACCTGGTGCTGCTGGCGATGGGCTTCGTGAGCCCGGTTTCGCCGCTGCTCGACGCCTTCGGTATCGACAAGGACGCCCGCGGCAACGCCAAGGCCACGACCGATTTCACCGGCGGCTACGCCACCAACGTGCCGAAGGTGTTCGCCGCCGGCGACGTGCGCCGCGGCCAGTCGCTGGTGGTGTGGGCGATCCGCGAAGGCCGGCAGGCCGCGCGCGCGGTCGACGAGTTCCTGATGGGCTTCAGCGATCTTCCCCGATGAAGCGCCGCCGGATCGGGTAATCCCTGCATCCCTTATCATCGAAAGAGCCGGGCGCCGTCCGGCTTTTTTCGTTTCCATGGGCAACATCGATCACGACCTTCCCGCCGCTCCGCCTGCCGCGTTCGTCGAACTGCGCGACGTCACCTTCGGCTATGGCGGGCGGTCGATCCTCGAAGGCGTGACGCTCGCGGTGCCGCGCGGCAAGGTCACTGCGCTGATGGGCGCGTCCGGCGGCGGCAAGACCACCGTGCTGCGGCTGATCGGTGGCCAGGTGCGGGCGCAGCGCGGCGCGGTGCTGTTCGACGGCAGCGACATCGGCACGCTGGACGCGGCCGGCCTGTTCGCCGCGCGGCGGCGCATGGGCATGCTGTTCCAGTTCGGCGCGCTGTTCACCGACCTCGATGTGTTCGAGAACGTGGCCTTCCCGCTGCGCGAGCACACCGACCTGCCGGACGAACTCATCCGCGACATCGTGCTGATGAAGCTCGACGCGGTCGGCCTGCGCGGCGCGCGCGATCTGCGCACCAGCGAGATTTCCGGCGGGATGAGCCGCCGGGTGGCGCTGGCCCGTGCGATCGCGCTGGACCCGGAACTCGTCATGTACGACGAGCCCTTCGCCGGGCTCGACCCGATCTCGCTCGGCATCGCGGCCCGGCTGATCCGCCAGTTGAACGATGCGATGGGGCTCACCAGCATCGTGGTGTCGCACGACGTCGAAGAGACGCTACAGATCGCCGACCACGTGATCGTGCTCGCCAACGGCCGCATCGCCGCCGAAGGCCCGCCCGACACGATCCGCGCCAGCACCGACCCGCTGGTGCACCAGTTCATCCACGCCGAGGCCGACGGCCCGGTGCGGTTCCACTATCCCGCGCCGCCGGTCGATGCCGACTTCGGCGGTGCCCTGCCGGGGGCGAACCCATGAGATGGTGGCATCCGGCCGACATCGGCTTCGCGGTGCGCGGCAAGCTGTCCGACCTGGGCATGGGCGCACGGCTGTTCGCGCGGCTGGTGCTGCTGGCCGGACCGGTGTTGCGGCGGTTCCGGCTGGTGTCGGAACAGATCCACTTCCTCGGCAACTATTCGCTCGCGATCATCGCCGTCTCGGGCCTGTTCGTCGGCTTCGTGCTCGGCCTGCAGGGCTACTATACGCTGCAGCGCTACGGCGCGTCGGACGCGCTGGGGCTGCTGGTGGCGCTGTCGCTGGTGCGCGAACTCGGGCCGGTGGTGAGCGCGCTGCTCTTCGCCGGCCGCGCCGGCACCTCGCTCACCGCCGAGATCGGTCTGATGCGGGCCGGCGAGCAGATCAGCGCGATGGAGATGATGGCGATCGACCCGGTGCGCCGCATCCTGGCGCCGCGCTTCTGGGCCGGCGTGATCGCGCTGCCGCTGCTGTCGGCGGTGTTCAGCGCCGTCGGCATCGTCGGCGGCTGGCTGGTCGGCGTGGTGATGATCGGAATCGACGGCGGCGCCTTCTGGAGCCAGATGCAGGGCGGCGTCGACGTGCTGCGCGACGTCGGTAACGGCGTGGTCAAGAGCATCGTCTTCGGCTTCACCGTGTCGTTCGTCGCGCTGCTGCAGGGCTACACCGCCCGGCCGACGCCCGAGGGCGTATCGCGTGCGACCACCCGCACCGTCGTGGTGTCGTCGCTCGCCGTGCTCGGCCTGGATTTCATCCTGACCGCGATGATGTTCAGCATCTGACCAAGATAGACAAGAGAGAAGGAAAGCGCGCCATGGAACGTTCCAGAAGCGATGTGTGGGTCGGCCTGTTCGTGCTGCTCGGGGCAGCGGCGGTGCTGTTCCTCGCGCTGCAGTCGGCCAACCTGCTGCGGCTGAATTTCCAGTCGACCTACCGCGTCACGGCGCGCTTCGACAACATCGGCGGGCTTAAGCCGCAGGCTGCGGTGAAGAGCGCCGGCGTGGTGGTCGGCCGGGTGGAATCGATCACCTTCGACGACAAGACCTTCCAGGCTTCCGTCGGCCTGTCGCTGCAGGACCGCTTCCAGTTCCCGAAAGACAGCTCGCTCAAGATCCTGACCAGCGGCCTGCTCGGCGAACAGTACATCGGCATCGAAGCCGGCGCCGACGCGAAGAACCTCGCGGCCGGCGACCTGATCACCACCACCCAGTCGGCGGTGGTGCTCGAGAACCTGATCAGCCAATTCCTCTACAACAAGGCGGCCGAGGGCCCGACGACCCCGGCACCGGGAACCAAGAAATGACAACGACATTCCTCCGCATCTCCACCTCCGCCGGGCTGATCGCGACGGCGGCACTGCTCGGCGGCTGCGCGACGGGACCGGACCGCAATCCCCGCGACCCGTTCGAGCCCTTCAACCGAGGGGTGTTCGAGTTCAACGAAGCGGTGGACCGCGCGGTGCTCAGGCCCGTCGCGACCGTCTATCGCGATGCGACGCCCTATCCGGTGCGGGCGGGTGTCGGCAATTTCTTCCGCAATCTGACCGAGCCATGGTCCTTCGTGAACCACGTCCTGCAGTTGAAGCCGCAGGCCGCCGGGGAAACCGCGATCCGGTTCGGCGTAAACACGTTCCTGGGCTTCGGCGGGCTGATCGACATCGCCGGCGCCGCCCGCATCCCGTACCGTCGCCAGGACTTCGGCCAGACGCTCGCACACTATGGCGTGCCGACCGGTCCGTACGTGGTGCTGCCGATCCTCGGTCCTTCCACGGTACGCGACACCGCTGCGTTGCCCGTCGATTTCAAGGGCAACCTGTTGTCCGAGATCGACGACAACAGCGTGCGCAACTCGTTGTTCGCGCTGCGCGTGGTCGATATCCGTGCCAGCCTCCTGGGTGCGACATCGGTCATCGAACAGGCTGCGCTCGACAAGTACAGCTTCACGCGCGACTCCTATCTGCAGCTCCGGCGGAACCAGCCGCGAAATGCAGGCGATAGCGATGGCGACCTCAACGACAGTGACGAGGGCAACCAGAACCCCATCGGCGTGCCGCCGATCGGGCGCTTCCGTTGACAGGGGTTGCAGCCTGTTGCATCGGCAACAGACCCGGCTGGAACTGAATCCCGCCTGCGACTCCAATCTGCCAAGAGGGGCGGCCAGTTCCGGCCGTCCGGCACCATCCAAGGACACGATATGAAAAGACGATTCCTCGCCCATTGGGCACTCGGTCTCGCGGCGCTCGGCGCATTGGCGCTGCCCCTGGCCTCGCACGCGGCCGACGAAGCGCCCGACGCCTTCATCAAGCGGCTGTCGGCCGAGACGCTCGACGCGATCAAGGCCGATCCGGCGCTGCGCGGCGGCGACGTCAACAAGGTGATGCAGCTGGTCGACACCCGCATCATCCCGAACGTCGACTTCCCGCGCATGACCGCGGCGGCGGTCGGCCCGCAGTGGCGCCAGGCCACACCCGACCAGCAGAAGCGGCTGCAAGACGAATTCAAGACGCTGCTGGTGCGCACCTACTCCGGCGCGCTGGCGCAGGTCAGCGACCAGAGTGTCAACGTGAAGCCGCTGCGTGCGTCGCCCGACGACAAGGAAGTCGTGGTCCGCACCGAGGTCGTTGGCCGCGGCGACCCGATCCAGCTCGACTACCGGCTTGAGAAGACGCCGGGTCAGGGCGCCGGCTGGAAGATCTACAACCTCAACGTGTTGGGCGTCTGGCTGGTCGAGACCTACCGCAGCCAGTTCGCGCAGGAAATCAACGCGAAGGGCGTGGACGGCCTGATCGCGACGCTCGCCGCGCGCAACCGCTCCAACAGCGGCCAGCGGAGCTGACCGGATGGGCGCCACCGACACCGCCGTGATCCCGTCGGAAGGCGCCGCCGCGCAGGTGCTGGTGCTGCCCGCCGAACTCACCCATGCCCAGGCGCGCACCTGCCTGCGCATGCTGACCCAGGGGCTCGCCACCAGCCGGGAGCCGGTGGTGGCCGATGCGAGTGCGCTGGAGCGCTTCGACTCCTCCGCACTCGCGGTCCTGCTCGCCTGCCGCCGCGAAGCGGTGGCGCTGGGGCGTGCGTTCGCGGTGCGCGGGTTGCATCCGCGGCTGCGGGGGCTGGCCGGCCTCTACGGCGTGGCCGGCCTGCTGCCGGCCGCCTGAGGCCCCCGCCCGACGCGGCGACAGGCGCCGACTTAAAATCGCGGGCTCATGCCCGCCATTTCCTTCCAGTCCGTCTCCAAGACCTACTCCACACCGCGCGGGCCCTTCCAGGCACTCGATGGTGTCGGCTTCGACATCCAGCCGGGCGAATTCTTCGGGCTGCTCGGCCCGAACGGCGCCGGCAAGACCACCCTGATCAGTATCCTCGCAGGCCTGGCCCGTGCCACCGGCGGCCGGGTGCTGGTCGACGGCAGCGACGTGCAGGCCGACTTCGCCGCCGCCCGCCGCAAGCTGGGCGTGGTGCCGCAGGAGCTGGTGTTCGACCCCTTCTTCAACGTGCGCGAGACGCTGCGCATCCAGTCCGGCTACTTCGGCGTGCGCGGCAACGAGGCCTGGATCGACGAACTGCTCGAAAGCCTCGGCCTCGCCGACAAAGCGACCGCCAACATGCGGCAGCTGTCGGGCGGCATGAAGCGCCGGGTGCTGGTGGCGCAGGCGCTGGTGCACAAGCCGCCGATCATCGTGCTCGACGAGCCGACCGCCGGCGTGGACGTGGAACTGCGCCAGACGCTCTGGCAGTTCATCGCCCGGCTCAACCGCGAAGGCAGCACCGTGCTGCTGACCACGCATTACCTGGAAGAGGCGGAAGCGCTCTGCCACCGCATCGCGATGCTCAAGCGCGGCAAGCTGGTCGCGCTCAACCGCACCAGCGACCTGATCCGCATGGCGTCGGGCAACGTGCTGCGCTTCAAGATCGACGGCGAGCTGCCGCCGGCGCTGGCCGCCGAGGCGCGGGTCACCGGCCGCATCGTGCAGCTGCCGGCCCACGGCGCGCTGGAGATCGAGAACTACCTCGCCGCGGTGCGGCAGGCCGGTCTGACCGTCGAGGACGTGGAGATCCGCAAGGCCGACCTGGAGGACGTGTTCCTCGAGGTGATGGCAGCAGAACAGGGCCACAAGTGGCAGATGGCGGTATGACGAATCTTCTCGGCTGGCGCGCGCTGTTCTACAAAGAAGTCCTGCGGTTCTGGAAGGTCGGCTTCCAGACCGTCGGCGCACCGGTGCTGACGGCGGTGCTCTATCTGCTGGTCTTCGGCCACACGCTGGAAGACCATGTGAAGGTCTACGGCCAGGTCGCCTACACCGCGTTCTTGGTGCCGGGCCTGGTGATGATGAGCGTGCTGCAGAACGCCTTCGCCAACAGCTCGTCCTCGATCATCCAGAGCAAGATCATGGGCAGCCTGGTCTTCGTGCTGCTCACGCCGCTGTCGCACCGCGGGCTGTTCCTAGCCTACGTCGGGTCGTCGGTGGTGCGCGGGCTGGCGGTCGGGCTCGGCGTGTTCGCGGTCACGGCGCTGTTCTTCGCGAAGCTGAGCTTCGTCGCACCGCTGTGGATCTTCGTCTTTGCTTTTCTGGGCGCGGCGCTGCTCGGCACGCTCGGGCTGATCGCCGGGCTCTGGGCCGAGAAGTTCGACCAGATGGCGCTGTTCCAGAACTTCCTGATCATGCCGATGACGTTCCTCTCCGGCGTGTTCTATTCGATCGGCTCGCTGCCGCCGGTGTGGCAGGCGGTGAGCCACCTCAACCCGTTCTTCTACATGATCGACGGCTTCCGCTACGGCTTCTTCGGTATCAGCGATGCCTCGCCCTGGCTGAGCCTGGCGATCGTCGGCGGCGCCTGGGCGGCGACCAGCGCGCTGGCGCTGCACCTGCTGCGCATCGGCTACAAGATCCGCCACTGAATTCCTGCATCCCACCTGCCATGACCGCCGACGAGCTGATCTCCATCATCCGCGCCGGCCTTCCCTGCGAGCACATCGGGCTCGAAGGCGACGGCCGCCACTGGTACGCGACCATCGTGTCCCCTGAATTCGAGGGCAAGCGCCCGATCCAGCGCCACCAGCGTGTCTACGCGACGCTGGGCAGCCGGATGCAGACCGACGAGGTGCATGCGCTGTCGATGAAGACCTTCACGCCGGCCGAGTGGGCGGCGCAGGGAGGTGCGCGGTGATCACGCTCGATAAACAGGAGTCGCAATCGTGATCACGCTTGCTTTGTCCAAGGGCCGCATCTTCGACGAGACCCTGCCGCTGCTCGCGGCCGCCGGTATCGAGGTGCTGGAGGATCCCGAGAAGTCCCGCAAGCTGATCCTGCCGACCAACCGGCCCGAGGTGCGGGTGGTGCTGGTCCGCGCGAGCGACGTGCCGACCTATGTCGAATACGGCGGCGCCGATCTCGGCGTGACCGGCTTCGATACGTTGATCGAGCACAACATGGACCATGCGGGCGGCGGCAGCCGGCTCTACCAGCCGCTGGACCTGCAGATCGCCCGCTGCCGGGTCAGCGTCGCGGTGCGTGCCGACTTCGATTACGCCCAGGCGGTGCGCCAGGGCGCCCGGCTGAAGGTCGCGACCAAGTACGTCGGCATCGCCCGCGAGTTCTTCGCCGCCAAGGGCGTGCACGTGGACCTGATCAAGCTCTACGGCAGCATGGAGCTCGCGCCGCTCACCGGCCTGGCCGACGCGATCGTCGATCTGGTCTCCACCGGCAACACGCTGAAGGCCAACCAGCTGGTCGAGGTCGAGCGGATCATGGACATCAGCTCGCGGCTGGTGGTCAACCAGGCCGCGATGAAACTCAAGCGCGAGCCGATCCGCCGCATCGTCGATGCCTTCGCCTCGGCCGTCCGCCCCGCCTGACGGTTTTGCACCCGATACTATGGATTTGATAGCTAGACCCGCCCGCCTGTCCTGCGCAGATGCCACTTTCGAGGCCGATTTCCAGGCCCGGCTGCACTGGTCGGCCGAGACCGACGCCGGCATCGAGCAGCGCGTGGCCGACATCCTGGCCGACGTGCAGGCGCGCGGCGATGCGGCGGTCCTCGACTACACCGCCCGGTTCGACGGCTTGGCCGCGGCCGGCGTGGCGGAACTGGAACTGACCCAGGCCGAATTGAAAGCCGCCTTCGACGGGTTGCCCGCCGTGCAGCGCGAGGCGCTCGAAGCCGCTGCACGCCGGGTGCGCACCTACCACGAGGCCCAGAAGCGGGCGAGCGGCGAGAGCTGGAGCTACCGCGACGAAGACGGCACGCTGCTCGGCCAGAAGGTGACGCCGCTCGACCGGGTCGGCATCTACGTGCCGGGCGGCAAGGCGGCCTACCCGTCGTCGGTGCTGATGAACGCGATTCCGGCCCACGTCGCGGGCGTCGGCGAGATCGTGATGGTGGTGCCCACACCGAAGGGCGAGAAGAACCCGTTGGTGCTGGCGGCGGCCCACGTGGCAGGCGTCACCCGCGCCTTCACCATCGGCGGCGCGCAGGCGGTGGCGGCGCTCGCCTACGGGACGGCCACGGTGCCGAAGGTGGACAAGATCACCGGCCCCGGCAACGCCTATGTGGCGAGCGCCAAGAAGCGGGTCTTCGGCACCGTCGGCATCGACATGATCGCCGGCCCGAGCGAGATCCTGGTGCTGGCCGACGGCAGCACGCCGGCCGACTGGGTGGCGATGGACCTGTTCAGCCAGGCCGAGCACGACGAGCTGGCGCAGTCGATCCTGCTGTGCCCCGACGCCGCCTACCTCGACGCAGTGCAGGATGCCATCGACCGGCTGCTGCCGACGATGCCGCGCGCCGCGATCATCGCCAAGAGCCTCACCGGCCGCGGCGCGCTGATCCTGACCCGCAGCATGGAAGAGGCCTGCGACATCAGCAACCGGATCGCGCCCGAGCACCTGGAAGTCTCCAGCCGCGACCCGCACCGCTGGGAGCCGCTGCTGCGACACGCCGGCGCGATCTTCCTCGGCGCCTTCACCTCCGAGAGCCTGGGCGACTACTGCGCCGGGCCGAACCACGTGCTGCCGACCAGCGGTACCGCGCGCTTCTCGTCGCCGCTCGGCGTGTACGACTTCCAGAAGCGCAGCAGCCTGATCGAGGTGAGCGAGCAGGGCGCCCAGACCCTCGGCACCATCGCCGCCACGCTGGCCTACGGCGAGGGCCTGCAGGCCCACGCCCGGGCGGCCGAGCTGCGCCTGAAGCCCGCACCGTGACCGCGGCCGCACCGTCCCCGCTCGACCGCATCCGGCGCGACGTGCGCTCCATGCATGCCTACGCGGTGCAGGACGCCGCCGGCATGCTGAAGCTCGACGCGATGGAGAACCCGCATCCGTTGCCGGCGGACCTGCAGGCGGCGCTCGGCGCGCGGCTCGGCGCGGTCGCGCTGCACCGCTATCCCGGCCCGCGCATCGACGACCTGCGGGCGGCCCTCGCCGCGCATGCCGGCCTGCCCGACGGGCATGCGCTGATCGTCGGCAACGGCTCGGACGAGCTGATTTCGCTGGTCGCGATGGCCTGCGACGTGCCGGCCGACGAGACGCCCGACGGCCGCGCGCCCGCGATCCTCGCGCCGCTGCCGGGCTTCGTGATGTACGCGATGAGCGCCCAGCTGCAGGGCCTACGCTTCGTCGGCGTGCCGCTCGCGGCCGACTTCGCGCTCGACGCCGAGGCGATGTGCGCCGCCATCGCCCGCGAACGGCCGGCCGTCACCTACCTCGCGTTCCCCAACAACCCGACCGCCAACCTCTGGGACGACGCGGCGATGGACCGTGTCATCGCCGCCGCGGCCGAGGCCGGCGGCCTGGTGGTGGTGGACGAGGCCTACCAGCCGTTCGCCTCCCGCAGCTGGCAGGGCCGCATCCGTGCCGAGCCGGCGCGCCATGGCCACGTGCTGCTGCTGCGCACCCTAAGCAAGTTCGGCCTCGCCGGCGCCCGCATCGGCTACCTGATGGGGCCGGCCGCCCTGATCGCCGAGATCGACAAGGTCCGCCCGCCCTACAACATCAGCAGCCTGAACACCGAATGTGCGCTGTTCGCGCTGGAGCACGCTCCGGTGTTCGAAGCGCAGGCCGCCGACATCCGCGCCGAACGTGACCGGCTGCTGGCCGCCTTGGCCGAACTGCCGGGCGCCGAGCCGTTCCCTAGCGACGCCAACATGGTGCTGGTGCGGCTGCCGGGCGGCACCGCCGGCGCGAAGGCGGCGTTCGATGCGCTGCGCACCCGCAAGGTGCTTGTCAAGAACGTTTCTACAATGCATCCCTTGCTGGCCGGATGCCTGCGCCTGACGGTCGGCACCGCCGCCGAGAACGCGCAGATGCTCGCCGCGCTGGCCGATGTCCTCGCCGCTTCCCCCGTTCCCGCCGCCCCCACCGCCGCATGACCACCGCCCTTCCCGCCGGCAGCGATGCCCCGGCTGACCCGAACGCCGACCGCACCGCCGAGGTCAGCCGCAACACCGCCGAAACCAAGATCACCGTCCGGATCAACTTGGACGGCACCGGCCGCGCGACGCTCGCGACCGGCATCGGGTTCTTCGACCACATGCTCGACCAGATCGCCCGCCACGGGCTGATCGACCTCGACATCCGCGCCGACGGCGACCTCTACATCGACGGCCACCACACGGTGGAAGATGTCGGCATCACGCTCGGCCAGGCCTTCGCCAAGGCGGTCGGCGACAAGAAGGGCATCCGCCGCTACGGCCATGCCTACGTGCCGCTCGACGAGGCGCTGTCGCGGGTGGTGATCGACTTCTCCGGCCGGCCCGGCCTGCACCTGCACATCCCGTTCACCGCCGGGATGATCGGCACGCTGGACACCCAGCTGGTCTACAAGTTCTTCCAGGGCTTCTCCAACCACGCCGGCGTGACGCTGCACATCGACAACCTGAAGGGCATCAACGCCCACCACCAGTGCGAGACGGTGTTCAAGGCCTTTGCCCGCGCGCTGCGCGCCGCGCTGGAGCGCGACCCGCGTTCGGCCGGGGTGATCCCGTCCACCAAGGGCTCGCTGTAGAGATCATGCGAAAAAACGTCTCCAGCGCCCGTCCCGCCTGCGCAGTCAGCTATGAATAACGGAGCAAAGATCGTCGCCGTGGTCGACTACGGCATGGGCAACCTGCGCTCGGTCTCGCAGGCGGTGCAGGCCGCTGCCGCCGGCACCGGCTGGACCGTGGTCGTCACCGGCAATCCCGAGGACGTGCGCGCCGCCGACCGCGTGGTGCTGCCCGGCCAGGGCGCCATGCCCGACTGCATGCGCGAGCTGGCCGACTCCGGCCTGCAGGCCTCGGTGCTGGAAGCCGCGGCGCAGAAGCCGCTCTTCGGCGTCTGCGTCGGCATGCAGATGCTGCTCGACCGCAGCGCCGAAGGCCCGACCGACGGCCTCGGCCTGATCCCCGGCGAGGTGGTGAAGTTCGACCTCGCCGGCCGCACGCAGGCCGACGGCAGCCGGTTCAAGGTGCCGCAGATGGGCTGGAACCAGGTGCGCCAGGCGCAGCCCCACCCGGTCTGGCAGGGCGTGCCCGACGACGCGTACTTCTATTTCGTGCACAGCTTCTACGCGCGCCCGACCCACACCCGCCACAGCGTGGGCGAAGCCGACTACGGTGCGCGCTTTACCGCGGCCATCGCCCGCGATAACATTTTTGCGACGCAGTTCCACCCGGAAAAGAGCGCCGCGCAGGGCCTCGCGCTCTACCGCAATTTCCTCTCCTGGAATCCCTGATTCTTTCTCCCCACCCGTTCCACTGCTGGCTTCGGCAACCATGCTCCTCATTCCTGCGATCGACCTGAAAGACGGTCACTGCGTCCGCCTCAAGCAAGGCGACATGGACCAATCGACCACCTTCGGCGAAGACCCGGCCGCGATGGCCCTGAAGTGGGTGGAGCAGGGCGCCCGCCGCCTGCACCTGGTGGACCTGAACGGCGCCTTCGCCGGCAAGCCCCAGAACGCCGCGGCGATCAAGTCGATCCTGAAGGCCGTCGGCGACGACATCCCGGTACAGCTCGGCGGCGGCATCCGCGACCTCGACACGATCGAGAAGTACATCGACGGCGGCCTGCGCTACGTGATCATCGGCACCGCCGCGGTGAAGAACCCCGGCTTCCTGAAGGACGCCTGCAGCGCCTTCGGCGGCCACATCATCGTCGGCCTCGACGCCAAGGACGGCAAGGTCGCCACCGACGGCTGGAGCAAGCTCACCGGCCACGAGGTGGTCGACCTGGCCAAGAAGTTCGAGGACTGGGGCGTCGAGTCGATCATCTACACCGACATCGGCCGCGACGGCATGCTGTCGGGCATCAACATCGACGCGACCGTCAAGCTCGCGCAGGCACTCACCATTCCGGTGATCGCCTCGGGCGGCCTGTCCAACATGGCCGACATCGACGGCCTGTGCGCGGTCGAATCGGAAGGCGTCGAAGGCGTGATCTGCGGCCGCGCGATCTACTCGGGCGACCTGGATTTCGCGGCCGCCCAGGCGCGCGCCGACGAACTCGCCGGCTAGGCGGCGTCGGTGCCGCCCCCCTCGACGACCCCGACGGCCGTCACGCTGCACGGCCAGCCCTGCATCCGGCTCGCGCTGCCCGCAGGCGACACCGCCACCGTCGCATTGCACGGCGCCCAGGTGCTGTCCTGGACCACCGCCGACGGCGCCGAGCGCCTGTACCTCAGCCCGCGCGCGGTGTTCGACGGCCAGGCCGCGATCCGCGGCGGCGTGCCGGTGTGCTTCCCGCAGTTCAATCAGCGCGGCCCGCTGCCGAAGCACGGCTTTGCACGCAACCTGCCGTGGACGCTGGCGCCCGAGGATGCGGTGGCCGACCTGCCGGACGATGCCGCCCGCGCCGTCTTCGTCCTGCACGACAGCGACGCCACCCGCGCCCTGTGGCCGCACGGCTTCGCAGCTCGGCTGACGGTCACGCTCGCGCCCAGCAGCCTCGAGATCGCCTTCCACGTGTGCAACACCGGCGCCGATGCGTTCGATTTCACCCTCGCGCTGCACAGCTACCTGCGCACCGCCGACGTCTGCGCAACCCGGCTGCACGGCCTGGGCGGCGCAGCCTTCTGGGATGCGGTGCGCGACGTGCGCCATGCGGCCGAACCGGCCCGCGCCGCCGAGCCGCTCGGCTTCGGCACCGAGACCGACCGCGTCCACGCTGCCCGCCGCGCACCGCTGCGCATGGCCGAGCCGCGTGGCACGCTGGAGATCGCGCAGGACCCGGTCTTCACCGAAACCGTCGTCTGGAATCCCGGCCCCGACCTCTGCGCGCGCCTGGCCGACATGCCGCCCGACGGCTGGCGGGACATGCTTTGCGTCGAGGCCGCGGCGATCGACACGCCGGCCCGGCTCGCACCCGGCGACGCCTGGCAGGGCGCCCAGCGGCTGCGGGTGCTGCCCGCCTGACGCCGGCCGCGGCGCGTTCCTTTTCTTTTCCACCGACACCGACCGGCCCTCCGGCCCGACCGCCATGCTCGCCAAACGCATCATTCCCTGCCTCGACGTCACCGGCGGCCGCGTCGTCAAGGGCGTCAACTTCCTCGAACTGCGCGACGCCGGCGATCCGGTGGAGATCGCCGCCCGCTACAACGACCAGGGCGCCGACGAACTCACCTTCCTCGACATCACCGCCACCAGCGACGAGCGCGACCTGATCCTGCCGATCATCGAGGCGGTCGCGTCGAAAGTGTTCATCCCGCTGACCGTCGCCGGCGGCGTGCGCACGGTCGAGGACGTGCGCCGGCTGCTGAACGCCGGCGCCGACAAGACCCGCTTCAATTCGGCCGCGATCGCGAACCCGCAGGTGATCGCCGACGCATCGGCCCGCTACGGCGCGCAGTGCATCGTCGTCGCGATCGACGCCAAGCGCCGCACCGGCGAGGATGCCGAAGCCCGCGGCGCGGGCTGGGACGTCTACAGCCACGGCGGCCGCAAGAACACCGGCCTCGATGCGGTCGCCTGGGCCACGCGCATGGCGCAGATGGGCGCCGGCGAGATCCTGCTAACCAGCATGGACCGCGACGGCACCAAGATCGGCTTCGACCTGGCCCTCACCCGGGCGGTGGCCGATGCGGTGCCGGTGCCGGTGATCGCCTCCGGCGGCGTCGGCAACGTCGACCATCTGGCCGACGGCGTGCAGCAGGGCGGCGCCGACGCGGTGCTGGCGGCCAGCATCTTCCACTATGGCCAGCACACGGTCGGCGAGGCCAAGGCCCGCATGGCGGAGCGGGGCATCCCCGTCAGGCTTTAACTCGCCCCCGGCCGGGGCGGCCCGGCACAGCCGGATCCGCGGCATCTCGCGGGAAGGCAGGGTCAGCGGGCCGCCTGTTCCAGTTCGCGGACAATCGCCGCATGACTTGGCTCGACGACGTGAAATGGGATGCGCAGGGGCTGGTGCCCGTGATCGCGCAGGAGCAGGGCAGCAACGATGTCCTGATGTTCGCCTGGATGAACCGCGAGGCGCTCGCGAAGACCGCGGAGCTGCAGCGGGCGGTTTATTTCAGCCGGTCGCGCAACCGGCTGTGGTTCAAGGGCGAGGACTCGGGCCATGTGCAGACGGTGCACGAGATCCGGCTCGACTGCGACAACGACGTGGTGCTGCTCAAAGTGACCCAGCAGGGGCACACGCCCGGCATCGCCTGCCATACCGGCCGTCACAGCTGTTTCTACAGCGTGCTGCAGGATGGCGCCTGGACGCCGGTCGATCCGGTGTTGAAAGATCCCGAATCCATCTACAAATGACCGGCATGAGCGATGTTTCCCCCCTGTCCCAGGATGCGCTGGCGCGCTTGGCCGCGACGATCGAGAGCCGCAAGCCCGGCCGCGGCGGCGACCCCGACAGCAGCTATGTCGCCCGCCTGCTGCACAAGGGCCCGGACGCGTTCCTGAAGAAGATCGGCGAGGAGGCGACCGAGGTGGTGATGGCCGCCAAGGACGCCGACCACGGCGGCGACGCCGGCAAGATCGTCTACGAGGTCGCCGACCTGTGGTTCCACTCGATGGTCGCGCTGGCCCATTACGGGCTGTCGCCGGCCGACGTGATCGCCGAACTGGAGCGCCGTGCCGGCACCAGCGGCATCGAGGAAAAGGCCCTGCGCAAGGCGCAGGAGCGTGCCGCCGCCGAAACGCCGCGCTGAATCCGCACATCCCGCCTCAGCGCTTGATCAACCGCCGAAAGGAGCCCGCACCGATGCACCCCGACGACCGCCCGCCGCTCGCCGCACCGCCGCAGGTGCCGCCGCCCTATGCCGCTGCCGACCAGTCGCTGCTGACCGTCGGCTGGATCAGCTACCTGCTGCACCTCGTCGTGGCCGTCGCAGCCGTCATTCCGGGTGCACAGGTCTCCATCGCGGTGCTGCTGGTGGCGCTGGTGCTCGACCTGGTCAAGCGCGGCGATGCCGAAGGCACTTGGCAGGCCTCGCACTTCCGCTGGCGGATCCGGTCGGTGCTCTGGGCCGCGGTGCTCTACATCCTGACCGCGCCGCTGTGGCTGCTGCTCATCGCCCCCGGCTGGATCGCCTGGGGGGTCATCTCGATCTGGTTCCTCTATCGCATCGTGCTCGGCATGGTGCGGATGAACCGCCACCAGCCCGTGGAGGCGTCGCGTGTCCTCTGATCCGAACTGCATCTTCTGCAAGCTCATAGCGGGGCAGATCCCGTCGCGCAAGGTCTACGAGGACGACGAGCTCTACGCCTTCCACGACATCCACCCGCATGCGCCGGTGCATTTCCTGATCGTGCCGAAGGCGCACATCCCGTCCCTCGCGCAGGCGACCGAGGCGCACCAGGCGCTGCTCGGCCGCATCCTGGTGCTGGCGCCGAAGCTGGCGCTGGAGCAGGGCTGCAACCCCTATCCCCACGGCGGCTTCCGGGTCGTGGTGAACACCGGCGACGAGGGCGGGCAGGAGGTCCACCATCTCCATGTGCATGTCATGGGCGGCCCGCGCCCCTGGGCCAAGGGGTAATACTGCCCGGACGGGCGGCCGCGGCATGGCGGCGCCCTAGAATCACCACCCCTACGTTAGGAGAGATCCATGGGTTCGTTTTCCATCTGGCACTGGCTGATCGTGCTGCTGATCGTGGTCATGGTGTTCGGCACCAAGAAGCTCAAGAACATGGGTTCCGACCTGGGCGGCGCCGTGAAGGGCTTCAAGGACGGCATGAAGGACGGTTCGGCCGATGCCAAGCCCGAAGTGCCGGTCGCACCGGTCGCCCACACGCAGGCGACGGTGGACAAGGCGCCGATCGACGTCGAGGCCAAGAACCGCTCGTGATGCGGCAGACCCAGGCGGAGTCCGGCACGTGATCGACATCGGTCTCTCGAAGATGGCGCTGATCGGCGCGGTGGCGCTGATCGTCATCGGCCCGGAGAAGCTGCCGAAGGTCGCCCGCACGGTCGGCACGCTGCTTGGCAAGGCGCAGCGCTACGTCGCCGACGTCAAGGCCGAAGTCAACCGGTCGATGGAGCTCGACGAGCTGCGCAAGATGAAGGACACGATGGAAGGCGCCGCACGCGACGTGCACGCCTCGGTCCAGACCCATGCGAGCGACTTCGAGAAGAGCTGGTCGTCCACCGACGTTGGCGCTTCGGAATCGACCACGACGGCCGGCGAATCCTTCGTGGCGCCGGTGACCTATCCTGAATACCGCCATCCGCGGAAGAATTGGCGGCTGAAGCAGGGCGCCACGCCGCAGTGGTACAAGGCCCGCAACGGCATCCGCACCAAGGCCCTGTCGGGCGCCGCCCGCGTGGCCCGCTACCGCCCCCGCAAGGCCTCCTGATCCTTTTTCCCATCGGCGCGGGCCCCGTGGCCACGCCGCGCGCACCTCCCGCCCCATGTCCGAATCCTCACGCGACGACGAACTCGCCGGCACCGAACAGCCTTTCGTCGAGCACCTCATGGAGCTGCGCGACCGGCTGGTCAAGGCGCTGATCGCCGTGGCCGTCTGCGCCGGTGCCCTGTTCTTCTACCCCGGCCCCGGGCCGCTCTACGACCTGCTGGCCGCACCGCTGGTCCAGCACCTGCCAGCCGGCGCCACGCTGATCGCCACCTCGGTGATCTCGCCGTTCATGGTGCCGCTGAAGATCCTGTTCATGGCGGCCTTCCTGATGGCGCTGCCGGTGGTGCTCTACCAGGTCTGGGCCTTCGTCGCGCCGGGCCTGTATTCGCACGAGAAGAAGCTGGTGATGCCGCTGGTGGTGTCGTCCACCGTGCTGTTCTTCATCGGCGTGGCGTTCTGCTACTTCTTCGTCTTCGGCAAGGTGTTCGCCTTCATCCAGAGCTTCGCGCCCAAGAGCATCACGCCGGCGCCGGACATCGAGGAATACCTGAGCTTCGTGCTGACCATGTTCCTCGCCTTCGGCATCGCGTTCGAGGTGCCGATCGCGGTGGTGGTGCTGGCACGACTCGGCATCGTCAGCATCGAGAAGCTGAAGGCGTTCCGCGGCTATTTCATCGTCGGCGCCTTCATCATCGCGGCGATCGTCACGCCGCCGGACGTGGTGTCGCAGCTGTCGCTGGCGATCCCGATGTGCATCCTGTACGAGGTGGGCATCTGGGCGGCGCGGATCTTCATCAAGCACACCAAGGCGCCCGAGGACGCGGCGGCACCGGCCGACAGCGCTTCCTGAACCTAATTCCAGGCATAAAAAAAGCGGCTCACGCAGGCGGGACCTGCGTGAGCCGCTATGGTTTTGGGAGCGTCAGTGGCCGCTGCCCAGGTACGCCTCCTGCACCTTCGGATTGCCGAGCAGGGCCGCACCGCTGTCGGCCAGCACGATCCTGCCGGTCTCGATCACGTAGCCGTAGTCGGCGATCTTCAGCGCCTGCCGTACGTTCTGCTCGACCAGGAAGATCGTCAGGCCGGCCTGGTTGATGGTGCGCAGCGTGCGGAAGATGTCCTGCACGATGATCGGCGCCAGGCCCATCGACGGCTCGTCGAGCAGCAGCACCCGCGGCCGCGCCATCAGCGCCCGGCCGATCGCGAGCATCTGCTGCTCGCCGCCCGACAGGTTGCCGGCCAGGCCGTCGGCCCGTTCGGCGAGCCGTGGGAACAGGCCGTAGACATAGTCCAGGTCCTTCGCCCGCTCGCCGCGGTCGCTGCGGGTGTAGGCGCCGAGCTCCAGGTTCTCGCGCACCGTGAGGGTAGTGAGCGTGGCGCGGCCCTCGGCGACCTGCACCACGCCGCTCTGCACGATGCGGTGCGGCGCCAGGCCGGTGAGGTCGCGGCCGTCGAAGGTGACCGTGCCGGCCGCCTTCTTCACCAGGCCCGACAGCGCCAGCAGCGTGGTCGACTTGCCGGCGCCGTTGGCCCCGACCAGCGTGGTGATCCGGCCTTCGTGCAGGGCGAAGTCGATGCCCTTGACCGCCTGGACATGGCCGAAATTGACCTGCAGACCCTCGACCTTCAGCAACGGGGTAGTGCTCATGACGGCGCTCCCGGTTGCGGCACCGAGGTCGGCACCGTGCCGGCCGCCACCGCCGACGGCTGGCCGTCGGTGACGATGCCGTGCGGGCCGGCGGCCTCCGGCTCGTCGTCCTCGCGGCCCAGGTAGGCCTCGATCACCTGCGGGTCGTTGCGGATCGCGTCGGGTCCGCCCTGCGCGATGATGCGGCCGAAGTTCAGCACGGCTATCTCCTGGCACAGGCCCATGACGAATCGCATGTCGTGCTCGATCATGAAAATGGTGTAGCCGCGTGCACTGATCGCCTGGATCTCGCGCATCAGCTCGGTCTTCTCGCTGCTGTTCATGCCGGCCACCGGCTCGTCGAGCAGCAGCAGCTTCGGCTCGGTGGCCAGCGCCCGCGCGAGCTCCAGCTTGCGCTGCTCGCCGTACGACAGGTTGTCGGCGGTCTCCTCGGCCTTGTGGTCGAGCTTCATCCACGACAGCAGTTCGCGTGCCCGGTCGCGGGCCCGCTGCTCCTCGGACCGGAACCGGCCGCTGCTCGCCAGCAGGCCGCCCGCGCCGTAGCGCAGGTGGGCGTGCATGCCGACCATCACGTTCTGCAGCAGGCTCATTTCCTTGAAGAGCCGGATGTTCTGGAAGGTGCGGCCGAGCCCGAGCCGGGTGATCTCGTGCGGCTTGCGGCCGGCCAGGTCCTGCCCGTCGAAGGTGATGGTGCCGCCCGAGACCGGCAGCAGACCGGTGATCAGGTTGAACACCGTCGTCTTGCCGGCGCCGTTCGGCCCAATCAGGCCGAAGATGCCGCCCTGCGGGATCGTCAGGTTGACGTCCTGCAGCACCTTCAGGCCGCCGAAGTGGCGGGAGACGGATTGCAGTTGCAGGGATGCGCTCATGCCGCGGCTCCCTTCTGCGCGGAACGTGCGCCGCTGAACCACTGGCGCACCCGCGCCGGATCCCAGATGCCCTTGGGCAGGAACAGCACGATCAGCACCAGGATGAAGCCGTTGACCACCAGGCGGAAGTCCTTGAAGCCGCGCAGCACTTCGGGCAGCACCGTCAGGATGATGCCGCCCAGCACCGGGCCGAACAGGCTGTTGATGCCGCCCAGGATCGCCATCGTCAGGATGTCCACGCCGCGGTCGAAGCCGTATTCGTTCGGGCCGATGAAGAAGGTCAGGTGGGCGTTGAGCGTGCCCGCCAGGCCGGCGATCGCCGCGCCCAGCACGAAGGCCAGCATCTTGTGCGCGCCCACGTCGATGCCCATCAAGCCGGCGGCGGTCTCGTCTTCCTTGATCGCCTCGAAGGCGCGGCCGACGCGCGAATGCCGCAGCCGCCAGAGCAGTGCCAGCACCAGCACCAGCGCCAGGCCGACGTGCCACCACTCGGTCGATTGCGGAATGCCGTTCAGGCCCAGTGCGCCGCCGGTCCAGGTCTCGGCGTTCAGCACGACGATGCGCACCACCTCGCCGAAGGCGAGCGTCGCCATCGCTAGGTACACGCCCGACAGCCGCAGCGTCGGCTTGCCGATGACGAAGGCCATCGCCGCCGGGGCCGCCATGCCGACCACGAGCGCTACGGGATAGGGCAGGCCGGCGTTCATCGTGACGAGCGCCGAGGTATAGGCACCGATGCCCATGAAGGCGGCGTTGGCCATCGCCAGCATGCCGCAGGAGAGCGTCAGCCAGATCGAAAGCGCCAGCAGCGCGTTGGTGCCGAGCGTCAGCACCAGGTTGCTGTAGACCGACCAGAAGTTGTCGAACCATTCCATGTCGGCGCGCCTCAGACTTTCCGCTCTTGCAGCGTGCCGAACAGCCCCTTCGGCCGCACCAGCAGCACCAGGAACAGCAGGCCGAAGGCCACCGCGTCGCGCATGTTGGAGCCGATGTATGCGACCGACAGCACTTCGGCGAAGCCCAGGAACAGGCCACCCAGCATCGCGCCGCGGATGTCGCCCATGCCGCCCAGGATGATCACGGCGATGCCCTTGTGCAGGATCGGCTGGCCCATCAGCGGGAACACCGCGTTGGAATACAGCCCGATCAGCACGCCCGCCACGCCGCCGAGGCCCGCCGCGACGAACGAGGTCAGGAAGAACAGCCCTTCGACGTTGATGCCCAGCAGGTAGGCCGCCTTCGGCGACTCGGCGATGGCGCGCAGCGCCCGGCCGAGCTGGGTGCGCTTCAGCGCCACCATGAGCACCGCCATCATCGCGAACGACAGCAGGATGATGCCGAGCTCGATCGAGGTCAGGTGCAGGCCGGCGAAGGTGATCGCGTCGTCCGACACGGTGCCCGACGGGAAGCGCAGGTTCTGCGCACCGAAGATGCCCTGCACGCCGTTGTTCAGGATGATCGCCACGCCGATCGTCGCGATCATCGGGATCAGGTGGGGCGCGTTGCGGGCCCGCAGCGGCCGCAGCACCAGCACGTCGATCAGCAGCCCGAGCAGGCCGCAGAAGACGAAGGCGAAGAGCAGGCCGGCCCAGAGCGGCAGCGACAGCAGCGTGATCGCCTCGACCGCCGCGTAGGCGCCGACCATGAAGACCGCGCCGTGCGACAGGTTGATGACGCCGAGCACGCCGAAGATGAGGGTGAAGCCGAGCGCGAAGAGTGCGTAGACGCACCCGAGCGACAGGGCATTGAAGAGTTGCTGTTCAAGCACGAAGGGGCTCCGGCAAAAAGACAAAAGGCGGCGCGGAGAACCGCGCCGCCTGCGATGGCGAGAGCCTGCTTACTTCTCGATGACGAACTGGTTGCCCTTCGTCACGCTGACGATCGGCTTCTGCTGCGCGTCGTAGCCGGCGGGCTTGCCGGCCTTGTCGTTGGCGCGGCGGAACTCGAACGCGCCGGTGGCGCCGGTCCACTTGACCTTCGGCAGCGCGTCGCGCAGCGCGGTGCGGTCGGCCGGCAGCTTGCCGGTGAACTTCACCGTCTTCATCGCCTGGGCCGCGATGTAGAGCGCGTCGTAGGCCTGGGCGGCGAACTGGTCGGGCGCGATGTTGTACTTGGCGCTGTAGGCCTTGATGAACTTGGTGTTCTCGGGCGTGTCGTTGGAGGCCGACCAGGGGCTGCCGACGTACAGGCCGTCGGACTTGTCCTTGGCCAGATCGAAGATCTTGGTCGAGTTCATGCCGTTGCCGCCGATCACCGGCACGTTCAGGCCGACCTGGCGGGCCTGCACCATGATCGGCGCGCCTTCGGCGAGCAGGGCCGACAGCACGATCGCGTCCGGGTTGGTGGCCTTGATCTTGGTCAGCTGGGCCTTGAAGTCCACGTCGCCCTTGGCGAAGGTCTCGGTCGTGGTGACCGGGATCTTCAGGTCATCGAGGGCCTTCTTGAAGTTGTCGTAGCCGCTCTTGGTGAACACGTCGTCGTTGCCGTAGAGCACCGCGACCTTCTTCACGCCGGCCTTCTTCACCGCCATCTTGATCGTCTCGGGCAGCACGTCGGCCTCGGTGACGGAATTGCGGAACACGTAGTCGCCGATCGAGGTGATGCCGTCGGCGGTGTTGGATGTACCGAAGGCGACCGTCTTGGCGGCCTGGGCGACCGGGTCGGCGGCCTGGGCGGAGTTCGACAGCGTCGGGCCGAAGACCATCAGCACCTTGTCCTGGAAGATCAGCTTCTTGAAGACGTTGATCGCCTCTTCCTTCTTGCCCTGCTCGTCCTCGATCACCAGCGCGATCTTGTCGCCGTTGATACCGCCGGCGGCATTGATCTCGTCGGCCGCCAGCTGGAAGCCGTTGCGGATCGCGACGCCGTACTGCGCGGCACCGCCGGACAGGGCTTCGGCGACGCCGATCTTGACGTCGGCGGCCTGGGCGGCGGTGGCGAAGCCGGCGGCGGCCATCAGGGCGACGAGGGCGCGGCGCTGGAAGGGAAATGCGTTCATGACGAAAAAATCCTTGGACACGAGAGCTGAAGTGCCGCGGATTTTATTCGGGGCGCGGGGCACGCGCTTGTCACTCCTGCTGCATCCGCGGAGTGCGCGCCCGCGGCGGCCGCACACCGGGGGTGAGCTGTACCGTCAGCGGGCCGTCGCCGCGCACCAGCGAGAACGGTGCCGGCGTGCCCGGCTTCAGCGCCGCGACCGCCGACAGCAGCTCCGACACGTTGGTCGTCTTCTTGTCGCCGACCTGCACGATCACGTCGCCCGGCCGGATGCCGGCCTGCGCGGCCGGGCCCGACTGCAGCACACCGGTGATGATTACGCCCTGCGTCGCCTTCACCCCGAAGGTCTCGGCCAGCTCGGGCGTCAGCTCGCCCGGCTCGACGCCGATCCAGCCGTAGGTGACGCGGCCGTCCTGCACGATGCTCTCCAGCACCCGCTTGGCGGTGGAGACGGGAATCGCGAAGCCGATGCCCATGCTGCCGCCCGAGCGCGAATAGATCGCGGTGTTGATGCCCAGCAGGTTGCCGTGCACGTCCACCAGCGCGCCGCCCGAATTGCCCGGGTTGATCGCCGCGTCGGTCTGGATGAAGTTCTCGAAGGTGTTGATGCCGAGCTGGTTGCGGCCGAGCGCGCTGACGATGCCGCTGGTCACCGTCTGGCCGACGCCGAACGGGTTGCCGATCGCGAGCACCTTGTCGCCGACCTCGATCTTGTCGGAGTCGCCCAGCACGATGATCGGTAGCTTGTCGAGCTGGATGCGCAGGATCGCCAAGTCGGTTTCCGGGTCGGTGCCGATCACCTTGGCCTGGGCGCGGCGGCTGTCGTTGAGCAGCACCTCGATCTCGTCGGCACCCTCCACGACGTGGTTGTTGGTCAGGATGTAGCCGTCGGGGCTGACGATCACGCCGCTGCCGAGGCCGGCCTGCGGCTGGGCCTGGTCTTGGTCGCCGAAGAAGAAGCGGAACCACGGGTCGTTGCTGCGCGGATGGCGCGGCGCGGCCTTGCTGGTCGTGATGCTCACCACCGCGGGCGAAGCCTTCTTCGCCGCGCCCGACAGGCTGCCCGGCTCCGGCACGGCCGCCGGCGTGGACGGCGCCTCCAGCAGCGACACCACGCCGCCGCGGAAGCTCGGCCGGCCGACCCAGTCGGGCTTGAGCACGGCGACGACGAAATACGCCGCGAGGACGACGGTGACGGTTTGCGAGAACAGCAGCCAGGTGCGCTTCATGAGGGGGCGGGCAGGTATCGTGGGGAGATGCGGACGATTGTCCCCCAGCGTCCGCGCCGCGCGGCAGCTGGACAACAATCGACACATGGATGTCGCCACCCCTCCCACCACCGACCGCGATGCGCTGCTGCGCCGCTTCGACGCGCTGCTGTCGCCCGCCCGCTTCAAGGACTACGGCCCGAACGGCCTGCAGGTGGAGGGGCGCGAGCGCATCGGCCACATCGTCTCCGGCGTCACCGCCAGCCGCGCGCTGATCGAGGCGGCGATCGACCTGCGGGCCGATGCGCTGTTCGTCCACCACGGCCTGTTCTGGCGCGGCCACGACGGGCGCGTCACCGGCTGGCTCAAGCAGCGGCTCGCGCTGCTGCTGGCGCACGACATCAGCCTGTTCGCCTACCACCTGCCGCTGGACGCGCACCCCGAGCTGGGCAACAACGCACAGCTCGGCGCCCGCCTGGGCTGGACCGCCGACGCGCATTTCGGCGAGCAGGACCTGGGCTGCATCGGCGACGCCGACTTTCCCGATGCGGCGGCGCTCGCGCGGCATGTCGAATCGGGCGTGGATCGGCCGGTGACGCTGGTGGATCCTGCGCGAGGTGCTATTAAAAGAGTAGCGTGGTGCACCGGCGGCGCACAGGGCTTCTTCGAGGCCGCGATCGCGGCCGGTGCCGATGCGTTCGTCACCGGCGAAATCTCGGAGCCGCAGGCCCACTACGCCCGCGAACTGGGCGTCGCCTTCGTCGCCTGCGGCCACCATGCCAGCGAACGCTACGGCGCGCCGGCAGTGGCGGGCCGGGTGGCGGCCGACTGCGGGCTGCGGCATACCTTCGTCGACATCGACAACCCGGCATGAGCCGCGCACCCGCTCCGCTGCCGCTGGCGATCACCGCCGGCGATCCGGCCGGCATCGGCCCCGAGATCGTCGCCCGCCTGTTCCGCGACGCGCCCGACGACCTGCGCCACTGCGTAGTGGTCGGCGACGTGGCGGTGATGCGCCGCGCGGCCGCCTGCATCGCCGGGCGCGGGCCGTCGATCCCGGTCGCGGTGCTCGGCGCGCCCGCCGAGGCGGCGGACGTGCCGCCGCGCTGTATCCCGGTGCTGCCGGTGGTACAGGCCCGCGAAGAGGTGCCCTGGGGCCGGATTTCGGCCGAAGGCGGCCGGCAGGCGGCTGAGGCGGTGGTTTGGGCCGCGCGTGCCGCGCTGCGCCGGGAGGTGGCGGCGGTGGTCACCGCGCCGCTGCACAAGGAGGCGCTGGCCGCCGCCGGCGTCGACTTTCCCGGCCACACCGAACTGCTGCAGGCCGAGGCGGCGGCCTTCCTCGGCCGGCCGGTGGCGGAGGTGCCGGTCCGCATGATGCTGGCCAACGACGAACTGCGCACCGTGCTGGTCAGCATCCACATGGCGCTGCGCGACGCGATCGACGCGCTGACCGTGCCGCGGCTGCTGGGCACGCTGCGCATCGCGCATGCCGCGCTCACCCCGCTGCTCGGCCACCCGCCGCGGCTGGCGGTGGCCGGGCTCAATCCGCATGCGGGGGAGGGCGGCCTGTTCGGTCGCGAGGAGATCGAGGTCATCGCGCCGGCGATCGCCGCGGCGCAGGCCGAGGGCATCGACGCCCGCGGCCCCTATGCGCCCGACACGGTCTTCATGCGGGCCCGCGCGCCAGCCGGCGGTCTGCCCGGCGCCTTCGACGCGGTGATCGCGATGTACCACGACCAGGGGCTGATCCCGGTCAAGTACCTGGGCGTGGAGCAGGGCGTGAACGTGACGCTCGGCCTGCCGCTGGTCCGCACCAGTCCGGACCACGGCACTGCGTTCGACCTCGCCGGCAGCGGTCGCGCCGATCCGGCGAGCCTGCTGGCGGCGGTGAAGATGGCGCGCCGGCTGGCAGGTGCGTGAGGTTTTCGGGCGCCAGCGCCCGTCCCGCCTGCGCTGGCAGCTATGAAAAGAGGAGCGTCAGAGCACGCGCGGCTTCTGCAGGCTGTCGCGGATCTCGCGCAGCAGCACGATGTCCTCGGGCGTCGCCGCCGGGGCGGGCGGCGGTGCCGCATCGTCCTTGCGCCGCAGCCGGTTGATCTGCTTCACCATCAGGAAGATCACGAACGCCAGGATCGCGAAATTGACTGCGACGGTGATGAAGTTGCCGTACGCCAGCACCGGGACGCCGGCCTTCTTCAGGTCCGCCAGCGTGCGCGGCACGCCGGCCGGGATCGTGCCGAGCACGAGGAACAGGCTGGAGAAATCCAGCTTGCCGAACACCAGTCCCACCACCGGCATGATCACGTCGTTCACCAGCGAATCGACGATCTTGCCGAAGGCGCCGCCGATGATCACGCCGACCGCCAGGTCGATGACGTTGCCCTTCATGGCGAAGGTCTTGAATTCCTGCAGCATGCCCATGGACGGTCCCGGATCGAGTGATGAAGGGTCCGCAGTATCGCGCCTGCCGCCCGCCCCGAGACCCTTGGAGGCGCCGGATACGGTCCGCTACAATCGCCGGTTGACCCCAATCAAGCGATGATCATCGAGGATTTCCATGAGTGAATCTCTAGTCGGCGCTTCCCGCATCGACAGCAGCAAAAGAACGTGGCTCATCGCGTCGAGCTGTGCGGGCGCAGTCGGCGGCGTGGCGACCGCCATCCCGTTCGTCAGTACCTTCCAGCCGTCCGAACGCGCCAAGGCCGCCGGTGCTGCGGTGGAGGTCGACATCTCGGCGCTGCAGCCGGGCGAGAAGATCACCGTGGAATGGCGGGGCAAGCCCGTCTGGATCCTGAAGCGCACCGCCGCCCAGATCGCCGAACTGCCCAAGCTCGACGGCCAGCTCGCCGATCCGAAGTCCGAGCGCCATCCGGACGAGTTCACCCCCGAATACGCCCGCAACGAAGGCCGTTCCATCAAGAAGGACGTGCTGGTCGTGGTCGGCATCTGCACCCACCTTGGCTGCTCCCCGATCGACAAGTTCGTCGCCGGCCCTCAGCCCTCGCTGCCGGACGACTGGCAGGGCGGCTTCCTCTGCCCGTGCCACGGCTCGACCTTCGACATGGCCGGCCGCGTCTTCAAGAACAAGCCCGCGCCGGACAACCTGCCGGTTCCGCCGCACATGTACCTCTCCGATACCCGCCTGCTGATCGGCGAAGACAAGAAGAGCGCCTGAGGAGACGACGGACATGGCCGAATTCAAGGAAATCTCGCCGAACGCGCCGATGGGCGCGAAGCTCGGCAACTGGGTGAACAACCGGTTCCCGGCATCGAAGCTCTACCGGGAGCACATGAGCGAGTACTACGCTCCGAAGAACTTCAACATCTGGTACATCTTCGGATCGCTCGCGCTGCTGGTGCTGGTCATCCAGATCGTCACCGGCATCTTCCTGGTGATGCACTACAAGCCCGACGCCAACCTCGCGTTCGCGTCGGTCGAGTACATCATGCGCGACGTGCCCTGGGGCTGGCTGATCCGCTACATGCACTCCACCGGCGCCTCGGCGTTCTTCGTGGTGGTGTACCTGCACATGTTCCGCGGCCTGATCTACGGCAGCTACCGCAAGCCGCGCGAACTGGTCTGGGTGTTCGGCTGCGCGATCTTCCTGTGCCTGATGGCCGAAGCCTTCATGGGCTACCTGCTGCCCTGGGGCCAGATGTCCTATTGGGGCGCCCAGGTGATCGTGAACCTGTTCGCGGCCATCCCCTTCGTCGGTCCGGACCTGGCCCTGCTGATCCGCGGCGACTACGTGGTGTCCGACGCGACGCTCAACCGCTTCTTCAGCTTCCACGTCATCGCCGTGCCGCTGGTCCTGCTCGGCCTGGTGGTCGCGCACATCATCGCGCTGCACGAAGTCGGCTCCAACAACCCCGACGGCGTCGAGATCAAGAAGGACCTGGACGCCAACGGCATCCCGCGCGACGGCATCCCGTTCCACCCGTATTACTCGGTGCACGACTTCTTCGGCGTCTGCGTGTTCCTGATGGCCTTCACCGCGGTCATCTTCTTCGCACCGGAAGCCGGCGGCTACTTCCTCGAGTACAACAACTTCATCCCGGCCGATCCGCTGAAGACGCCGAACCACATCGCGCCGGTCTGGTACTTCACGCCGTTCTATTCGATGCTGCGCGCGATCACCAGCGAGATGATGTACGCCCTGATCGCCTGCGTGCTGGGTGCCGCCGTCTTCGCCGCGGTCAAGAGCCGTCTGGCCGGTTTCCTGAAGGGCCTGATCGTGCTGGTCGCGCTCGGCGTGACCGCCATGATGCTGTCGATCGATGCCAAGTTCTGGGGCGTGGTCGTCATGGGCGGCGCGGTCGTGATCCTGTTCTTCCTGCCGTGGCTGGACCACAGCCCGGTACGCTCGATCCGCTACCGCCCGGATTGGCACTGGTACATGTACGGCATCTTCGTCGTGAACTTCGTCGTGCTCGCCTATCTGGGCGTGCAGCCGCCGTCGCCCATCGGCGAGCGCATCTCGCAGGTCGGCACGCTGTTCTACTTCGGCTTCTTCCTGCTGATGCCCTGGTGGAGCCGGATAGGCCGGTTCAAGCCGGTCCCCGACCGCGTCACCTTCTCCGCGCACTGAGTCCGGCCGAGAAAGAACCACGATGAACACCACGGGAACCATCAAGAAGATGCTGCTGGCCCTGGCCGCAGCCGCCGGCCTGCTGGCGGGCGCGGGCCATGCGGCCGAAGGCGGTATCGCCTGGGACAAGGCGCCGAACAGCACCAACGACATGGCGTCGCTGCAGAACGGCGCCAAGCTGTTCGTCAACTACTGCATCGGCTGCCATTCGGCTGCCTTCATGCGCTACAACCGCCTGACCGACATCGGCCTGACCGAGCAGCAGATCAAGGACAACCTGCTGTTCACCACCGACAAGGTCGGCGAGACGATGAAGTCGTCGATCGACCCGCGCCAGGCCAAGGAATGGTTCGGCGCCAACCCGCCGGACCTGACCGTGATCTCGCGCTCGCGCGCCGGCCACGGCGGCACCGGACCGGACTACCTCTACACCTTCCTGCGCACGTTCTACCGCGACGACACAAAGGCCACCGGCTGGAATAACCTCGCGTTCCCCAGCGTCGGTATGCCCAACCCGTTCTGGGAACTGCAGGGCGACCGCCGCCCGGTGTTCGAAGAGCGCGAATCGCACGGCCACAAGACCCAGGTCTTCACCGGTTGGCAGCAGGTCACGCCGGGCACGCTCACGCCGCTGCAGTACGAGCAGTCGATCGGCGACCTGGTCAACTACCTGCAGTGGATGGCCGAGCCGGCGCAGAACACCCGGGTCCGTGTCGGCGTGATGGTGCTGCTGTTCCTCGGCGTGCTGACCATCTTCGCCTGGCGCCTGAACGCGGCGTACTGGAAGAACGTCCGCTGACCGACGGGTCCGGCCGTATCGCGCGCGGCGGCGGTCGCGCGCTGCATTTTTCGACAGAGCGGGTGTGCACGACACGGCCCGCTCTTTTTGACTTTAGGAGCTTCTCGCCATGATGGTGCTTTATTCGGGAACGACCTGTCCCTTCTCCCACCGCTGCCGTTTCGTGCTGTTCGAGAAGGGCATGGACTTCGAGATCCGCGACGTCGATCTCTACAACAAGCCCGAAGACATCAACGTGATGAACCCGTACGGCCAGGTGCCGATCCTGGTCGAACGTGACCTGATCCTGTACGAGTCGAACATCATCAACGAGTACATCGACGAGCGTTTCCCGCATCCGCAGCTGATGCCGGGCGACCCGGTCGACCGCGCCCGCGTGCGCCTGTTCCTGCTCAACTTCGAGAAGGAACTCTTCGTGCACGTCAACGCACTGGAATCGCGTGTCACCAAGGGCAACGAGAAGACGCTGGAGAAGGCCCGCGCCCACATCCGCGACCGCCTGACGCAGCTCGCTCCCGTCTTCCTGAAAAACAAGTTCATGCTGGGCGACAACTTCTCGATGCTCGACGTCGCGATCGCGCCGCTGCTCTGGCGCCTCGACTACTACGGCATCGACCTCAGCAAGAACGCAGCGCCGCTCCTGAAGTACGCCGAACGCATCTTCTCGCGTCCGGCCTACATCGAGGCGCTGACGCCGTCCGAGAAGGTGATGCGCAAGTAACCCCCCGGCGGTTGGCATGAACGCACTCGAATCGACCTCGACCCGGCCGTACCTGATCCGTGCCCTGTACGAATGGTGCACGGACAACGGACTCACCCCGTACGTGGCCGTGCGGGTGGACGACTCGGTCCAGGTGCCGCGCGAATACGTGAAGAACGGCGAGATCGTGCTGAACGTGAGCTACGACGCGACGAGCGCGCTGCAGATCGGCAACGACTTCATCGAGTTCAAGGCCCGCTTCGGCGGCACGCCGCGCGACATCCTGGTCCCTATCGGGCGGGTCATGGCCATCTATGCGCGTGAAAACGGGCAGGGCATGGCTTTTCCGCTGTTCGATGCCGAAGCGGCGGTCCCGGGCAATGCGCCTGTTGCCGCCGCGAGGGCACCGGCCGCGGACGCTGGTGCGGACAACCGCGTCGTCTCGCTGCTGCCGGCGGACGACGATGCGGCGCCGGTGCCCGCCGAAGCCCTGGACGAGGCCGGGGACGACACCCAGCCGCCGCGTCCGCCGTCGCCCGGCGGTGCGCGCCCGGCGCTCAAGCGCGTCAAATAGGCCCCCAGCATCGTCGCTAGAATACGTTTTTCCCGTGCCGCTTTAGCTCAGTTGGTAGAGCACCCGCCTTGTAAGCGGTAGGTCGTCAGTTCGATTCCGACAAGCGGCACCATTCCTGCGCGACGTCCACCGTCAGCGCCGCCGGCCCTGCACCTTGAGCCGGATCGTCTCCACATCCCGTCCCCGTGTCCGCAGATGCGCCTGCAATGCCGGCAGCAGCTGGCGCAGCTTCGCCGCGGCCGACGGGGTATCCACCAGCAGGCACCACACCTGGCCTTCGATCGGGCCGGCCTGCACGGATGGCCGCAGCATCGGCGGGATCAAGGTTTCCGCTTCCCGCAGCCGCTCCCCTGACTCGCGTGCGAGGTCGAGCAGACGCGAGAGCCCGGGCGACGCGCGGCTGGCCTGCAGGAGAGTGACGGGATGGTGACGGCGATACATGGCGCAACGAGGGCGGCGCCCCGGTCCACGATTATTCCGCACCCGGGCGGCCGTATGGACGGGCGCTAAAATTTGGGGTTTGTTCGGCGGCAGTACGGCCGGGCCGTGCGTCCTGTCGGCGCATGGTGCGCCGGGTGGTGACCGGATTCCTTTTACCTTCTGAGGATGGAGTGCTCCGCGCGCAGCGATCGCGGCCGGGCGCTCCGTATGCATGGCCAACTTTCTCACTTCCCTCTTCGGCAGCCGCAACGATCGTCTGCTCAAGCAGTACCGCGGTGTCGTGTCGCGCATCAATGCGATGGAGCCCGCGCTCGAGAAGCTCGACGACACGCAGCTGCGGGCCAAGACGGAAGAGTTCCGGCAGCGCCTGGCCAAGGGCGAAACCCTGGACAAGCTGTTGCCCGAGGCCTTCGCGGTGGTGCGCGAGGGCTCCAAGCGCGTAATGAAGATGCGCCATTTCGACGTGCAGATGCTCGGCGGCATGGCGCTGCACAACGGCAAGATCGCCGAGATGCGGACCGGCGAAGGCAAGACCCTCACCGCGACGCTGCCGGTGTACCTGAACGCCCTCACCGGCAAGGGCGTGCACGTCGTCACGGTCAACGACTACCTCGCCCAGCGCGATGCGCAGTGGATGGCCCGGCTCTACAACTTCCTCGGCCTGACCGTCGGCATCAACCTGCCGCACATCCCGCGCGAGGAAAAGCAGGCCGCGTACGGCGCCGACATCACCTACGGTACCAACAACGAATACGGCTTCGACTACCTACGCGACAACATGGTCTACGAGACCGGCGACCGGGTGCAGCGCGGCCTGTCGTACGCGATCGTCGACGAAGTGGACTCGATCCTGATCGACGAGGCCCGCACGCCCCTGATCATCAGCGGCCAGGCCGAGGACCACACCGCCACCTACATCGCGATGAACGCCGTCGCGCCGCTGCTGACCCGCCAGGAAGGCGAGGCCGATCCGCGCACCGGGGAAGGCGTGACCAAGCCCGGCGACTTCACGCTCGACGAGAAGACCCGCCAGGTCTTCCTCACCGAACAGGGCCACGAGACCGCCGAGCGCATCCTCGCGGCGCAGGGCCTGCTGCCGGAAGGCGCGTCGCTCTACGATCCGTCCAACATCTCCCTGATGCACCACCTGTACGCATCGCTGCGGGCGCACCACCTGTACCACCGCGACCAGCACTACGTGGTGCAGGGCGGCGAGATCGTCATCGTCGACGAATTCACCGGTCGCCTGATGGCCGGCCGCCGCTGGAGCGAAGGGCTGCACCAGGCCGTCGAAGCCAAGGAAGGCGTGCAGATTCAGGCCGAGAACCAGACGCTCGCCTCGATCACCTTCCAGAACTATTTCCGCCTGTATGGCAAGCTCGCCGGCATGACCGGCACCGCCGATACCGAGGCCTACGAGTTCCAGGAAATCTACGGCCTGGAGACCATCGTCATCCCGCCGAATCGGCCGAGCAAGCGCCAGGATCAGCTCGACCGCGTCTACAAGACCACGCGGGAGAAGTACGAGGCGGCGATCCAGGACATCCGCGAATGCTATGAACGTGGCCAGCCGGTGCTGGTGGGCACGACCTCGATCGAGAACTCCGAAATCATCGACGAGCTGCTCAACAAGGAAGGGCTGCCGCACCAGGTGCTCAACGCCAAGCAACACGCCCGCGAAGCCGACATCGTGGCCCAGGCCGGCCGGCCGAAGATGATCACGATCGCGACCAACATGGCCGGTCGCGGCACCGACATCGTGCTGGGCGGCAGCCTGGAGAACACCACCAAGGCGATCGAGGCCGACGAGACCCTCGACGACGCGACGAAGCAGCAGCGCCTCGCCGAAGCGCGCGCGCAGTGGGAGAAGGACCATGCGTTCGTCACCGCACAGGGCGGCCTGCGCATCATCGCGACCGAACGCCACGAGAGCCGGCGCATCGACAACCAGCTGCGCGGCCGGTCGGGCCGGCAGGGCGATCCGGGCTCCTCGCGCTTCTACCTGAGCCTGGACGATGCGCTGATGCGCATCTTCGCCGGCGACCGGGTGCGGTCCATCATGGAGCGGCTCAAGATGCCCGACGGCGAGGCGATCGAGGCCGGCATCGTCACCCGCAGCATCGAGAGCGCGCAGCGCAAGGTGGAAGCCCGCAACTTCGACATGCGCAAGCAGCTGCTCGAGTACGACGACGTCTCCAACGACCAGCGCAAGGTGATCTACCAGCAGCGCAACGAGATCCTCGACGCGCAGGACCTAACGGCGCAGATCGACGGCCTGCGCACCAGCACCTTCACCGACGTCGTGCGCCAGTACGTGCCGGCCGAGTCGGTCGAAGAGCAGTGGGACCTGGCGGGCCTGGAGAAGACGCTGGCCGAAGAGTGGCAGCTGGCGCTGCAGCTGCGCAAGCAGGTGGAGGCATCGAGCGCCATCAGCGACGAGGACATCCTGGAGAAGGTGCTGGCCGCGGCTGACGAAGCCTTCCGCGCCAAGATCGCGATGGTCGGCGGCGAGCAGTTCACCCAGTTCGAGCGGGTGATCCTGCTGCAGAGCATCGACTCGCACTGGCGCGAGCATCTGGCGGCGCTGGACTACCTGCGCCAGGGCATCCACCTGCGCGGCTATGCGCAGAAGCAGCCGAAGCAGGAGTACAAGCGCGAAGCCTTCGAACTCTTCGGGCAGCTGCTCGATGCGGTCAAGGCCGAGGTCACGCGCGTGCTGATGACCGTGCAGGTGCAGTCGTCCGAACAGATCGGCGAAGCCGCCGAGGCGATGGAAAGCCGCGCGGAAAACATCAGCCATGTGACCTACCAGGCGCCCTCCGACAGCGGCGACGTGGAGGTCGAATCGGCCACGGGTGGCGACCGCCACGCGCTGGCGGACGAGGTGCCGCGGGTCGGCCGCAACGACCCCTGCCCCTGCGGCAGCGGCAAGAAGTACAAGAACTGCCACGGCCAGCTCGTTTGAGCGCGGCGCCGTCATCCAAGGAGCTTCCATGCCCGTGAATCTGTCGGCGCCCGATGCGGCGTCCCTGCTGGCGATCGACGGTGTGCGCATCGGCGTGACCGAGGCCGGCGTCCGCAAGGCCGGCCGCAAGGACCTGACCGTCTTCCTGCTGGACGACGGCGCGAGCGTCGCCGGCGTGTTCACCCAGAACCGTTTCTGCGCGGCACCGGTGCAGGTTGGGCGCGAGCACCTCGCGGCGGGCACACCGATCCGCGCGCTGGTCATCAACACCGGCAATGCCAACGCCGGCACCGGCGCCGACGGTCTGGCCCGCGCCCGCGCGACCTGCGACGCGGCGGCAACGCTGCTGGGCGTGCCGTCCGTCGCGGTGCTGCCGTTCTCGACCGGCGTGATCATGGAGCCGCTGCCGGTCGACCGCATCGCCGCCGGCCTGCCCGCCGCGATCGCCGACGCGCAGCCCGACCACTGGGGCCGTGCCGCCGAAGGCATCATGACCACCGACACGGTGCCGAAGGCGTTCAGCGCCCAGGCGACCGTCGGCGGCGCCACGGTCCGCATCACCGGCATCAGCAAGGGCGCCGGCATGATCCGGCCGAACATGGCGACGATGCTGGGCTTTCTCGCCACCGACGCCCGCGTGGCGCCGGCCGTGCTGCAGCGGCTCGCCCGCGAACTGGCCGAAGGCTCGTTCAACCGGGTGACGGTGGATGGCGACACGTCGACCAACGACTCGTTCATCGTCATCGCGACGCACAAAGCCGATCACCCGGTGGTCGAATCGCTCGACAGCCCCGACGGGCGCGCGCTGCAGCAGGCGCTGCTCGGCGTGGCGCGGCAACTGGCGCAGGCGATCGTGCGCGACGGCGAGGGCGCCACCAAGTTCATCACGGTACAGGTCGAGGGCGGCCGCACGGCCGAGGAATGCCGCACGGTGGCCTATGCCATCGCCCATTCGCCGCTGGTGAAGACGGCCTTCTACGCCAGCGACCCGAACCTCGGCCGCATCCTGGCGGCGGTCGGCTACGCCGGCATCGCGGATCTGGACCAGGCCGGCATCGAACTGCATCTGGACGACGTGCATGTCGCGACCCGCGGCGGCCGGCATCCGGACTACCGCGAGGAAGACGGCCAGCGCGTGATGAAGCAGGCCGAGATCACGGTACGCGTCGGGCTCGGCCGCGGCGATGCGGCCGACACGGTCTGGACCTGCGACTTCAGCCACGACTACGTGACGATCAACGCCGACTACCGGTCCTGATGCTGCTACGCCGCACCGCCCGCCGATGAACGACCGATTCGAACAACTGCTCGCCCAGGCCGAACGGGTGCTGACCCGGCTGGAAGCGGTGCTGCCGCAGCCGCTGTCGCCGCCCGACTGGGGCGCCTCGATCGCCTGGCGCTACCGCAAGCGCGGGACCGGTGTCGGCCGGCTGGAGCCGGTCCGGCATGTCGCGGAGATGCGGCTGGCGGACCTGCGCGAGATCGATGCGCAGAAGGAAAAGATCGAGCGCAACACCCGTCAGTTCGTCGAGGGCCGGCCGGCCAACAACGTGCTGCTGACCGGCGCCCGCGGCACCGGCAAGTCCTCGCTGATCCGCGCCTGCCTGCATACCTTCGCCCCGCAGGGTCTGCGGCTGGTCGAGGTCGACAAGGCCGACCTGACCGACCTGCCGGACATCGTGGAGGCGGTGTCGGGCCGGCCGGAGAAATTCATCGTCTACTGCGACGACCTGAGCTTCGAGGACGGCGAGCCGGGTTACAAGGCGATGAAGTCGATCCTCGACGGATCGGTCGCCGCCGCCACGCCGAACGTGCTGGTCTATGCGACCAGCAACCGCCGGCACCTGCTGCCCGAGCACATGAAGGACAACCTGGGCTACACGACGTCGGACGATGGCGAGATCCATCCGGGCGAGGTAGTCGAGGAGAAGATCTCGCTGTCCGAACGCTTCGGTCTGTGGGTCAGCTTCTATCCGTTCAGCCAGGACGAGTACCTCGCCATCGCCGCGCAGTGGCTGGCGGCCTTCGGCGCCACGCCGGAGCAGATCGCAGCCGCCCGGCCGGAAGCGCTGGTCTGGGCGCTGGAACGCGGGTCGCGTAGCGGCCGGGTCGCCTACCAGTTCGCGCGCGACCACACCGGGCGTCGCGATGCCTGAGGCGACGCCCGAATCGCGCCGGCACACCGAGGTCGCCGTCGGCATCCTGATCCGCGCCGACGGTGCCTTGTTGCTGACCAGCCGGCCCGAAGGCAAGCCCTACGCCGGGTATTGGGAGTTTCCGGGCGGCAAGCTGGAGGCGGGCGAAACGGTCGAGCAGGCGCTGCGCCGCGAACTGCAGGAAGAGCTCGGCATCACCATCGGTGCGGCCGAGGTCTGGAAGGTGACCGAGCACGACTACCCGCATGCGCTGGTCCGGCTGCACTGGTGCAAGGTCCGCACATGGGACGGCGATTTCGAGATGCGCGAAGGCCAGTCGATGGCCTGGCAGACGCTACCGCTGCAGGTCACGCCGGTGCTGCCCGGCGCCTTCCCGGTCCTGGCCTGGATGGCCGAGGAGCAGGGTTTCCGCGGTGCTACACATTCTGTAGCTGGCTAGGCAGGCAGGGCGGGCGCAAAAGCCCTATTCAGTGCTGATGCCGAGGGTCGCCGAACGGTTCGTCGTCGGGCGGCCCTTCGGTCGGTACCCGAAATTCCTCGCTGGCCCATTGGCCGAAATCGATGCCGCGGCAGCGGGCGCTGCAGAACGGTCGGTGCGGGTTGTCGAGGCTGTAGACGCTGTCGCCGCCGCAGGCGGGGCAGGCGACGGTGCGCGGTGTGAGGGGAGGGGGCGCGTCGCCCCGCGGGTCGGATCCGGCAGACATGGCGCGGATTGTCGCGCGCCGGCCGGTCAGGCGCAGAGCGTGAGTTCGAAGCCCGCGTCTTCGGTGGCGGCATGCAGCCGGCCGTCTTCTTCCGGCCGCATCAGGCGGACCGACACCATCAGCCGGTTGCCGCTGATCTCCGGCACGAAACCGGTCGCCGGGTCGAGCCTGAGGCGCAGCAGCTGGAAGCTGCGGCCCTGCGGCAGGGTCTGCTGGAACTGGCCGTTCTGGGTCATCACCTTCTGCGGCATGCCGGTGTCGCGCAGCATCTTCAGCAGCAGATAGATCGATTCGGCCAGCGGCGCGAGTGTCGAGGCCCATTCGCCGATGTCGTGGCGCCGCTGGGCGCCGCTGCGGTGCTGCCAGGCGTAGTAGGCCGGCAGGTCGAAGCCGCAGGTGCCGCCGGGAATCCCGATCCGGCTGCGGATACCCATCAGGAAATCGTTCTCGGTGAGCGCCTGTCCGGCACGCCCGGTCTGCTGGTTGAGCGTGTCAAAGCAGTGGGTGATCTGCGCGATCACGCCGTCGAGCACCTTCTCGGAAATCGACGGATTGCCGCGGTAGCCGTCGAGCAACTGCTTCTGCTTTTCCAGGTCCTTGAGCACGTCCGAGCGCAGGTCGGCACGGGCCGATACGTCCATGATCTCGAAGATCGAGACCAGCGCGAAGTGGTGGTCCAGCGGATGTTCGCGCGATGCCAGTTCGCCGAGGCGGCGGAACAGCTGCTCCAGCCGCAGGTAAGTCCGGATGCGCTCGTTGAAGGGGTACTCGTACAGAATCACGCTGGTCATCATAGTCCCAAGTACCGGGCGATCCGGGACAGCATGCACCGGAGTTGTGCCAGGGTGCAGCCATCGTTGAAGACCACCGCATCGGCCGCGGCGCGGCGCTGCGCGCGGCTCGCCTGTGCGGCGACGATGCGCAGGACCGCCGCCTCGTCGAGCCCGCTGCGGCGCTGCACCCGCTCGACCTGGGTGGCGACGCTGCAGTCGACCACCAGCACCCGGTCGACCCGCGCCGCCCATTGCCCGGACTCGACCAGCAGCGGAATGTCCAACACCGCGCAGGCAGCGCCCTGGCGGCGGGCTGCGTCGAGCCGCTGTTCGGTGGCTTGGCGTACCAGCGGATGCACGATGGCCTCGAGCCGCTGGCGGGCGGCAGGCTCGGCGAAGATCGTCTGCCGCATCCGATCGCGGTCCAGGGCGCCGTCGGGCGTGATGAACGCCGGGCCGAACACGGTGCGGATCGCATCGATCGCCGCGCCGCCGGGTGCCGTCAGGCCGCGCGACAGGGCGTCGGCATCCACCACCGCGGCACCGTGTTCGGCGAGCAGGCCGGCGACCGTGCTCTTGCCGCTGCCGATGCCGCCCGTCAGGCCCAGCGTACGCATGCGGTGCGTCAGAAGCCCGCGATCCGCAGCACCCAGGCCGGCTCGAAAGCCATGCCGGCCAGGCCGGCTGCCGCGAGGAACGGGCCGAAAGGCACGTAGCCGCCTTCGCGCAGCGAACTGCGCAGCTTCATGCCGATGCCCACCACCGCGCCGACGATCGACGCCACGAGGATGAGCGGAACCAGCGCCTCCCAGCCGAACCAGGCACCGAGGGCGGCGAACAGCTTGAAATCGCCGTAGCCCATGCCTTCCTTGCCGGTCAGCAGCTTGAAGACCCAGTAGATGCTCCAAAGCGACAGATAGCCGGCCACGGCGCCCCACAGGGCTGCCAGCAACGGCACCGGCGTCCAATGCAGCGCTGCGGCGATCAGCCCCGCCCAGAGCAGCGGCAGCGTGATGTCGTCGGGCAGCAGCGTCGTGTCCCAATCGATCAGCGCGAGCGTGAGCAGGGCGGCTGCGAAGCCGCTCCAGGCGACACCGGCCGGCGTGATGCCCCAGCGGTAGGCGCAGAAGGCGAAAAGGCCGGCCGTCGCCAGCTCGACCGCCGGATAGCGCAGGCCGATCGGGGCACGGCACTGCGAGCATTTGCCGCGCAGCGCGATCCAGCTCACCACCGGCAGGTTCTCGTACCAGCGGATCGCATGGCCGCAGGACGGGCAGCGCGAGCGCGGTGCGATCAGGTCGAAACGCTCCGCCGGCGGTGCGGGCGCGGTCTCCGTCGGCGCCGGAGCGGTGCCGATGCCCTTGTCCGCCATGAAGGCGATGCACTCGGCGCGCCACTGGCGTTCCATCATCGCCGGTAGCCGGTGCACCACCACATTGAGAAAACTGCCCAGCAGCAGGCCGAACAGGGCGGCGACCGCGATATCCGCGGCAGGCGAGATCAGCACCACTACACCACCTGCCCGAGCTTGAAGATCGGCAGGTACATCGACACGACGATGCCGCCGATCAGGGTGCCGAGGAACACGATGATGATCGGCTCCATCAGGCTGGACAGGCCCGCGACCATCTCGTCGACCTCGCCTTCGTAGATGTCCGCCGCCTTGCCGAGCATGTGGTCAATCGAGCCCGATTCCTCGCCGATCGCGCACATCTGCAGCACCATGTTGGGAAACAGGTTGACGTTGCTCATCGCAGCCGTCAGGCTGACGCCGGTGGAGACTTCCTGCTGGATCTTCTCGGTCGCATCCTCGTAGATCGAGTTGCCGGCCGCCCCGCCTACGGAGTCGAGCGCCTCGACCAGCGGCACGCCGGCCGCGAACATCGTCGACAGCGTGCGGGTCCACCGCGCCACGCAGGCCTTCTCAATCAGCGCGCCGAAGATCGGTACCTTCAGCAACAGCCGGTCCATGGTGCGCTGCATCTTCGCGTTGCGCTTCCAGGCCTGGAAGAAGAAGTACAGGCCGCCGCCGATCGATCCGAAGATCAGCCACCAGTAGCTGACGAAGAATTCGCTCATCGCGATCACGAACAGCGTGGGGGCCGGCAGGTCCGCACCAAAGGAGGAGAACACCTCCTTGAATGCCGGGATCACGAAGATCATGATGATCGCCACCACGACAAAGGCGACGATCAGCACCGAGGTCGGATACATCAGGGCCGACTTGATCTTCGCCTTGATCGCCTCGGTCTTCTCCATGTAGGTGGCCAGGCGGTCGAGCAGTGATTCCAGAATACCGGCCGATTCGCCGGCCTCGACCAGGTTGCAGTACAAGCTGTCGAAGTACAGCGGATGCTTGCGAAAAGCGCTGGAGAGGGAGGTGCCGGTCTCGACGTCGGCCCGGATGTCGTTCAGCAGCCGCGTCACGTTGGGATTCGCATTGCCGCGGCCGACGATGTCGAAGGACTGCAGCAGCGGCACCCCGGCCTTCATCATCGTCGCGAGCTGACGGGTGAAGACGGCGATGTGGGCCGGCTTGATCTTTTTGCCCGAACGGGTTCGCCGCTTCTTGATCTTGGTCGGGAAGACGCCCTGCCGGCGCAGGGTCGCGGTGACCTGGTTCTCGCCGCTGGCGCGCAGTTCGCCGCGCACCGGCTTGCCCTGCCGGTCCTTGCCTTCCCACTCGAAGACGTATTCCTTGATGCCTCGTGCCGCAGCCGTTGCCATGATCCGTCCTGTGTGACTGCCCCGAGGGCTATTCGTTGGTGACCGCCAGGATTTCCTCGAGCGAGGTCACGCCCTGCCGTACCTTGTGCAGCCCTGCTTCCCGCAGCGAGCGGATGCCTTCGGCCCGCGCCTGTGCCGCGATCTCCGTCGCATTGCCGTCGCGCAGGATGATCGCCTGGATCGCTTCGGAAATCGGCATGACCTGGTAGATGCCGACCCGGCCCTTGTAGCCGTTGTTGCAGGCACTGCAGCCCACCGGCTTGTAGGGCTTCCAGGTGCCGTCGAGCTGCTCGGCCGTGAAGCCTGCCTGGCGGAGGGCCTTGTCGGGGATGTCGGCAGGCTGCTTGCACTGCGGACACAGCCGTCGCGTCAGCCGCTGCGCCGTGATGAGGATCACGCTCGACGCGATGTTGAACGGCGCGATGCCCATGTTGCGCATCCGGGTCAGTGTCGTCGGCGCATCGTTGGTGTGCAGCGTGGACAGCACCAGGTGACCGGTCTGGGCTGCCTTGATCGAGATGTCGGCGGTTTCGATGTCGCGGATTTCGCCGACCATGATGATGTCGGGATCCTGCCGCAGGAACGAACGCAGCGCAGCGGCGAAGTTCAGGCCGGCCTTCTCGTTCACGTTGACCTGGTTGACGCCCGGCAGATTGATTTCCGACGGGTCTTCCGCGGTCGCGATGTTCACGCCCGGCTTGTTGAGCAGGTTCAGGCAGGTGTAGAGCGAAACGGTCTTGCCGGAACCGGTCGGCCCGGTCACTAGGATCATGCCGTACGGCCGCGAGATCGCGTTGAGCAGGCGTTCCTTCTCCTCGGGCTCGTAGCCGAGGGCCTCGATGCCCATCTGCGCGCTGCTCGGGTCCAGGATCCGGATCACGATCTTTTCGCCGAACAGCGTGGGCAAGGTGCTGACTCGGAAGTCGATCACGCGGTCGCCGATCTTCAGCTTCATCCGGCCGTCCTGCGGCACCCGCTTCTCGGAAATGTCCAGACGGGAAATCACCTTGATGCGCGAAGCGAGCTTGTCCTTGATCGCGACTGGCGGCGAGGCGAACTCGCGCAGTTCGCCGTCGATGCGGAAACGGACGCGGTAGTTGTGTTCGTAGGGCTCGAAATGCAGGTCGGACGCCCGCAGCGCGAAGGCGTCGAGCAGCATCTTCTGCAGGAACTTGACGATCGGCGCGTCTTCGACTTCGGCTGCGAGCGTGTCGGGCGTTTCTTCCGGGGTAGGCTCCAGGTCGAACTGGAATTCCGAAGCCAGCATCGAGTCGAGCTGTTCTGCCGATGAGGGGCCGCTGGCTTCGAGCAGCCGTGTCAGCTTGTCGAACTCGGCGATCACCCAGTCGATGCCGAGCTGAGTGGAAAACTTGATCTTTTCGGCAGCTTCCTGGTCGGTCGGATCGGCGGTCGCGACGATCAGCCGGTTGTTGCGCTTGCTGAGCACTACCACACGGTAGTTCTGGCAGATCTTCGGATCCAGCAGGTCCTTGGGCAATCGCATCGGATCGATCGCCGACAGATCCAGCAGCGGTGCACCGAATGCGACCGACATCGCGTGCGCTAGGTCCGGAGGGGACACGACGCCGGAGCCGGTGAGTTCAGCGATGAAGCTGGTGCGTGCGCCCTGCGATTTCCGGAACAGATCTTCGGCGGTCTTTTGTGCAATGACACCGGCCGCCACCAAGGTTCTGCCCAGACCCGGAAGTGCCAGAGTGCCGGAATCGCGCGAGGCAGGATCGGCTGCAGCCATGAAGAGGAGAGTGCGGGAGGAGCTTGGGGAGGTGCATCCTACCATCGGGCGCGCTGCCCGCTGTGTGGCCCCTGCGCACGCTGCATGGCGGCAGGATGACCGGATTTCTGCTCTGAAATCTGGTCGGGGTGAGAGGATTCGAACCTCCGGCCTCTACGTCCCGAACGTAGCGCTCTACCAGGCTAAGCTACACCCCGTGTGATTGTGGCTGGCTGTCATCGTCGTTCCCGTGATCAGGAGCGGCGCGTCAGCAGCTGAGCCGCTAATTGTAGCAAACCTTTTGTGTGTGGATTGGACGGCAGATCTGCAATCGCATCGATCGCGCGTTGAGCCTCTGCCGCCGCCGCTTCGCGCGTGGCGTCGATCGCGCCGGTGTCGCGCACGATGGACAGCACGTCGTCGAGCGATCCTTCTCCGTTTTCGATGGCACTGCGGATCAGGGCGGACTGTGCGGGGGTGCCGCGCTGCATCGCGATGATCAGCGGCAATGTCACCTTGCCTTCGCGCAAGTCGTCTCCCAGGTTCTTGCCCAGTTCTTCCGACGTGCCGTCGTAGTCGAGCACATCGTCGATCACCTGGAAGGCGGTCCCGAGCGCCTGGCCGTAGGCGGCGCAAGCGCCTTCCAGGGAAGGCGGCGCGTCGGCGACGATCGCGCCGAGCCGGGCGCTGGCCTCGAACAGCTTGGCGGTCTTGGAGCGGATGACGCGCAGATAGCCTTCCTGGTCGAGGCCGGCGTCGTGCATGTTCATCAGCTGCAGCACTTCGCCCTCGGCGATGACGTTCGTGGCTTCCGACAGGATCTGCATGACCGGCATGCGGCCGGTGTCGACCATCATCTGGAATGCACGCGAATAGAGGAAGTCGCCGACCAGCACGCTCGCGGGATTGCCGAACACCTCGTTGGCGGTGGCGCGGCCGCGGCGCAGCGTGGAATCGTCGACGACGTCGTCGTGCAGCAGGGTCGCGGTGTGGATGAACTCGACGACGGCGGCGAGTTGGAAGCGCTGACCGTCGCGGCACCCGAGGGCGCCGCAGGTGAGCAGCAGCAGGGCGGGGCGGAGCCGCTTGCCCCCGGCGGCGATGATGTAGCGGGCCACTTCGCCGACGAGCGGGACGCTGGAGTCCAGGCGCTGCGCGATGACGGCGTCGACCTCCCGCATGTCGTCGGCGATCAGGGCGAGGATGTCGGCAGTGGTCGGTTCGGCCGGAGGTGCGGTGAGGACGGTCAAGGGAGGCAGGGGCGGGTCTGGGACCGCGCAAATTATAGAAACGACCCTGAAGGGCGGGGCGCTGGACGGCGCAGGTGGAGACAGAATGCTATAATCGCAGGCTCTGCGGAAATCCGTCTGCAGGACTCATTTCAAGAGGTTTACATGTACGCGGTCATAAAAACCGGTGGCAAGCAGTATCGCGTTGCTTCCGGCGAAAAAATCAAAGTAGAACAGATTGCTGCGGACGTAGGCCAGGAAATCGTGATCGACCAGGTTCTGGCAGTCGGCAACGGCTCGGAACTCAAGGTCGGCACGCCCCTGGTGTCCGGCGCATCTGTGACGGTTACCGTGCTGTCGCACGGCAAGCACGACAAGGTTCGCATCTTCAAGATGCGCCGTCGCAAGCACTACCAGAAACGTCAAGGCCATCGCCAGCAGTTCACCGAACTGCAAATCGGCGCGATCGCCGGTTAAGGAGCACAGGTCATGGCACAGAAAAAAGGCGGCGGCTCTACGCGAAACGGGCGCGATTCCAAGCCCAAGATGCTCGGCGTGAAGGCTTTCGGTGGTGAACTGATCACCGCCGGCTCGATCATCGTGCGCCAGCGCGGTACGCGCTTCCATGCCGGCCCGAACACCGGCGTGGGCAAGGACCACACGATCTTCGCACTGGTCGACGGCCGCGTGTCGTTCGGCGTGAAGGGTGCGATGAACAAGCACACGATCACGGTGACCCCGGCCTGACGCCGCACCCCGATCGATCCGCGAAGCCCCGCCTGGTCGGGGCTTCGTGCTTTTCGGGCCGGCCGTTCGGCGGCCCCTTCGGTAGACTGGAACGACCATGAAATTCGTAGACGAGGCCTATATCGACATCGCCGCGGGCGACGGCGGCAACGGCTGCGTGTCGTTCCGGCACGAAAAATATAAGGAATTTGGCGGACCCAACGGCGGCGACGGTGGCCGGGGCGGTCATGTATTCGCGGTGGCGGACCCGAGCCTGAACACGCTGGTCGACTTTCGCTTCTCCCGCCGCCACGAGGCCAAGCGCGGCCAGCACGGCATGGGCTCGGACATGTTCGGCGCCGCGGGCGACGACATCACGCTCAAGATGCCGGTCGGCACGATCATCACCGACGCGGAAACTGGCGACGTGCTCTACGAGATGCTGGTCCCGGGCGAGATCGTCACGATCGCCAAGGGCGGCGACGGCGGCTTCGGCAACCTGCGCTTCAAGAGTGCGATCAACCGCGCGCCCCGCCAGAAGACACCGGGCTGGCCGGGCGAGCGCAAGAGTCTGAAACTCGAACTGAAGGTGCTGGCCGACGTCGGCCTGCTGGGCATGCCCAACGCGGGCAAGTCGACCTTCATCAGCGCGGTATCGAACGCCCGTCCGAAGATCGCCGACTATCCGTTCACGACGCTGCATCCCAACCTGGGCGTGGTGCGGGTGGGTCCGGAGCAGAGCTTCGTGATCGCCGACATTCCCGGGCTGATCGAGGGCGCCTCCGAAGGCGCCGGGCTCGGCCACCAGTTTCTGCGCCATCTGCAGCGCACCCGGCTGCTGCTGCACATCGTCGACCTGGCGCCGTTCGACGAGGGCGTGGACCCGGTCGCGCAGGCCAAGGCGATCGTCGGCGAGCTGAAGAAATACGACGCGGCTCTGTACGACAAGCCGCGGTGGCTGGTGCTGAACAAGCTCGACATGGTGCCGGCCGAGGAGCGTGCGACGAAGGTCAAGGACTTCGTCAAGCGCTTCCGCTGGAAGGGTCCGGTGTTCGAGATCTCGGCGCTCACGCGCGAGGGCTGCGAGCCGCTGATCCAGGCGATCTTCCGCCACGTGCAGGCCGAGCAGGTGGCCGAGCAGCCGCCGGCCGAAATCGATCCGCGCTTCGCCGGCGGGACCGACGCGGGCTGACGCTGCCGGACGGTGCCGGTAATGCTCCTAATTTCATAGCTGTCTGTGCCCGAGGGACGGGCGCCGAAGGCCGATATGCTGAATGAAAACGCTGTTTCCGCGCTGCGCTCCGCACGGCGCATCGTCGTCAAGGTCGGGTCCAGTCTGGTGACCAACGAGGGCCGCGGGCTCGATGCCGCGGCGATCGGCGAATGGTGCCGGCAGCTGGCCGCGCTGGTCGGCGGCACGGCGGACGGCGAGCGGCGCGAGATGGTGATGGTGTCGAGCGGCGCCATCGCCGAGGGCATGAAGCGGCTCGGCTGGAGCACCCGGCCGCATGCGGTGCACGAACTGCAGGCGGCGGCCGCCGTCGGCCAGATGGGCCTGGCGCAGATGTACGAGTCGCAGCTCAGCGCCTGCGGCATCGGCAGCGCCCAGGTGCTGCTGACCCACGCCGACCTGGCCGACCGAGAGCGCTACCTGAATGCGCGCTCCACGCTGCTGACGCTGCTGCGGATGGGCGTGGTGCCGGTCATCAACGAGAACGACACGGTCGTCAACGACGAGATCAAGTTCGGCGACAACGACACGCTGGGCGCGCTCGTCGCCAACCTGGTCGAGGCCGACGTGCTGATCATCCTGACCGACCAGCGCGGCCTCTACACCGCCGACCCGCGCAAGGACCCGGCAGCGGAATTTGTGCATCAGGCCCGCGCCGGCGATCCGGCGCTGGAGGCGATGGCCGGCGGCGCCGGCTCCTCGATCGGGCGCGGCGGCATGCTGACCAAGATCCTGGCCGCCAAGCGGGCGGCAGGCTCGGGCGCCTCCACGGTCATCGCCTGGGGGCGCGAGCCGAACGCGCTGCTGCGCCTGGTGGCGGGCGAGTCGATCGGCACGCTGCTGGTCGCGCCGACGCAGAAGCAGCAGGCCCGCAAGCAGTGGATCGCCGACCACCTGCAGCTGCGCGGCGCAGTCACGGTGGACACCGGCGCCGTCGCCAAGCTGCGCGACGAGGGCAAGAGCCTGCTGCCGATCGGCATGGTGGCGGTGGAGGGCGATTTCTCGCGCGGCGAGGTGATCGCGGTGCGCGATCCGGCGGGCACCGAGATCGCCCGCGGCCTCGCGAACTACGCGAGCGCCGAAGCTCGTCTGCTGTGCCGGCGCGCCTCCGCCGATATCGAGAAGCTGCTCGGCTATGCCGCCGAGCCGGAGATGGTGCACCGCGACAACCTGATCGTGGTGCGGTGATGGCCGGCCCGGCCGCCGTCAGGGCGACCGGAGGGTGAGCGGATTGCGCAGGTCGGCGGCGATCTGCCGCGGGCTGCCGTTGGGGGCGGACTCGCGACAGACGCCGGCCTTGGCGATCGGCAGCGAATAGCGCGACGGGCCGGCATCGTGGAGCGATTGCCAGGTCGGCTCCCCGATCGGCTTCCAGCCGCCGTCGGCGAAATGCCGCGCATAGACCTTCACTTCGGCCGTCGCGCAGCGCACGCCTTCGTACATCGCGGTGACCGCGCCGCCGGTCACGCTGCGGGCGATGGCCACATAGCGCACCACGCCATCGCGGCCGAGGGTGATGGTGTCGGGATCGACCGCGATCACCACCGACGTGGCGTTGGGCAGGCCGACGACGATTGCGCGGCCGATGTCGAAGGCGGGCGGCGGCGGGGCCGCATCCTCGGGATAGCCGCCCTCGGGCGGCGGGACGAGCATGTTGGCGGCGAGGGCGCTGCCGGCGAGCAGCAGGCCGGCGGCGGTACAGGCGGCGCGGCGCAGGAGCCGGTGCCGGTTGTCAGCGAGACGCATGCGGCTGGTCTTTCAGGATCGACGCGGTGGCCGTGGACGGATCGGGATCGAAGGTGGCGCCCGGCGGCAGTTCTAGCGGGCCGATCGGCTGCGCGTGGTGGGCGTGTCCGGGCGCGTCGTTGTCGCGCGGCGGTCGCATGCTGCTGCGCAGGTAGCGGTTGCGCTGTTCGGGGCGCGGCAGGAAGCGGGCGAGTTCGGTCAGCGCCATCTCGTAGACGCCGCGCTTGAATTCCACGACCACGTCGAGCGGCACCCAGTAGTCGTTCCAGCGCCAGGCGTCGAATTCGGGATGGTTGGTCGCGCGCAGGTTCAGGTCCCAGTCGTGGCCGGTGAGCTGCAGCAGATACCAGATCTGCTTCTGGCCCTTGTAATGGCCGCGCGCGTCGCGCCGGATGTAGCGGTCGGGCACCTCGTAGCGCAACCAGTCCCGGGTGCGCGCGACGATGCGCACATGGTCCGGTTGCAAGCCCACTTCCTCGTGGAGCTCGCGGAACATCGCCTGCTCGGGCGTTTCTCCGCGGTCTATGCCGCCTTGCGGAAACTGCCAGCTGTGGGTCCGGATGCGCTTGCCCCAGAACACCTGATTTCTCTGGTTGAGCAGGACGATGCCGACGTTGGGCCTGAAGCCGTCCCGGTCGAGCATAATCAAACCCCAATTTTTTGAACTGAGTCCATTATGCACGCGGCTTTCGGCCCGGCAAGGACACCGCCTGCAAGGCCGGGAATCCCCTGATTCCGCGCGGTTTCCAGGCGTTCCGCACCCCCGGTGCGCCCCCCTTCGAACCCTGTTGCTGCCGCCCATGAAAGCGTCCCGATTCTTCGTCTCCACCCTCAAGGAAGCACCCGCCGACGCCGAGGTGGCGAGCCACCGGCTGATGATGCGCGCCGGCATGATCAAGAAGCTCGGCGCCGGCATCTACAGCTACATGCCGATGGGGCTGCGGGTGATCCGCAAGGTCGAGGCGATCGTGCGCGAGGAGATGGACCGCGCCGGTGCGGTCGAGATCACGATGCCCGTCGTCCAGCCGGCCGAGCTCTGGCAGGAAACCGGCCGCTTCGACAAGATGGGTCCGGAACTGCTGCGCATCCGCGACCGCCACGGCCGGGACTTCGTCGTGCAGCCGACCAGCGAGGAGGTGGTGACCGACATCGCCCGCCAGGAGCTGCGCAGCTACAAGCAGCTGCCGAAGAACCTCTACCAGATCCAGACCAAGTTCCGCGACGAGCGCCGTCCGCGCTTCGGGCTGATGCGCGGCCGCGAGTTCACGATGAAGGACGCCTACAGCTTCGACCGCAGCCCCGAGGCGGCCCAGGCGAGCTACCAGGTGATGACGGACGCCTACCGCCGCATCTTCGACCGCTTCGGCTTGCGCTACCGCGCGGTGGCGGCGGACAGCGGCGCGATCGGCGGCGACCTGAGCCAGGAATTCCAGGTGATCGCCGCCACCGGCGAGGACGCGATCGTCTACGCGCCCGACAGCGACTACGCGGCCAACATGGAGAAAGCTGAAGCGCTGGCGCCCACCGGCGGGCGCAGCGCTGCCTCGCAGCCGCTCGCCCGCGTGCGGACGCCCGGCAAGAGCACCTGCGCCGACGTCGCGGCCCTGCTCGGCGTGCCGCTGGCCACCACCGTCAAGTCCCTGGTGCTGGCGACCGACACCCTGAACGAGCCGGGCGAAGTGGCCAAGATCCAGGTCTGGCTGCTGCTGCTGCGCGGCGACCACGACCTGAACGAAGTCAAGGTCGGCAAGCTGCCGGGCTTCGAGGGAGGCTTCCGCTTCGCGACCGCCGGCGAGATCGACGCGCATTTCGGCTGCAAGCCGGGCTACCTCGGCCCGGTCGGGCTGCGCCAGCCGCTGAAGATCGTGGCCGACCGCGAGGTCGCGCTGATGGCCGACTGGATCTGCGGCGCCAACGAGCCCGATGCGCACATCACCGGCGTCAACTGGGGCCGGGACCTGCCCGAGCCGGACCTGGTGGCCGACATCCGCAACGTGGTGGCGGGCGACCCGTCGCCGGACGGCCGCGGCGTGCTGGCGATCGAGCGGGGCATCGAGGTCGGACACGTGTTCTACCTCGGCACCAAGTACAGCCGGGCGATGAACGCGACCTTCCTCGACGAGGACGGCAAGCCGCGCCACTTCGAGATGGGCTGCTACGGCATCGGCATCACCCGCCTGCCGGCTGCGGCCATCGAGCAGAACCATGACGAGCGCGGGATCATCTGGCCCGACGCGATCGCGCCCTTCACCGTGGTCGTCTGCCCGATCGGCATGGACCGCAGCGAGGCGGTGAAGGCCGCCGCCGAATCGCTGTACGCGGACCTGCTGGCCGCCGGGGTGGACGTGCTGCTGGACGACCGCGGCGAGCGGCCGGGCGCCATGTTCGCCGACTGGGAGCTGATCGGCGTGCCGCACCGGGTGGTGCTGTCGGACCGCGGCTTGAAGGAAGGCCAGGTCGAATACCAGCACCGCCGCGACACCGCCGCCACCAAGGTCGCGGCCGCCGACATCCTGGCCCATCTGAAGGGCCGGCTCGCCGCATGAACGGGCGCGCGGCCGGTGTGCCGCGCCGCGCGTGGCTGGCATCGACGACCGCGGCTGTCACGGGCGCCGTGCCGTGGCTCGGCCTGCCCGGGATCGCCCATGCCGGCGCCCAGCTGGAGGAGCCGCTGGCCGACGCGGTCCGCACCGCGCTCAGTGCCGCGATCGCCGCCAGCGCACCACCGATCCCCGAATTCGCCGATACCGCCTCGCGCATTCAGCACATGCGCTGGCTCTCGGAGATGGCCGAACGGCTGCGGCGCCGCATGCCGGACCGCGACAGCCGGGTCGAATTCCTGCGCACCGTCTGGTACGAGTCGCGCCGCGCCGGGCTCGACGTGTCGATGGTGCTTGGGCTGATCCAGGTCGAGAGCGCCTTCCGCAAGTTCGCCGTCTCCAGCGTCGGCGCGCGCGGCTATATGCAGGTGATGCCGTTCTGGATGCGCACCATCGGCCAGGGCGAGCCGGAACGGCTGTTCCACCTGCAGACCAACCTGCGCTTCGGCTGCGTGATCCTGCGGCACTACCTGGAGCGCGAGCGCGGCGATGCGTTCATGGCGCTCGGCCGGTACAACGGCAGCCGGGGCCGCGCGCCGTATCCGAACAGCGTCTTCGCGGCGCAGCGGAACTGGGCATTCGCCGACCGTGCGGGATGACGCAGGCTGACAGGCCGCCGGGCGCACCCGCGCAGACTGCAGGCTTCATCCACGCACACTGCACGACCACCGCCATGGCCCGCCAATCTTCCGGCTCCAAGAAATCCAAATCCTCCCGCCCCGGGCTGTACGCCAACATCCAGGCCAAGCGCCATCGCATCGCCCGCGGCAGCGGCGAGAAGATGCGCAAGCCCGGCAGCGAAGGCGCGCCGAGCGAAAAGGCATTCGAGCAGTCGGCGAAGACCGCCAAGCCCCGCAACAAGTCCACCCGCCACCACCGCAGCCGCCGCGCACGCTCGCGGCACCGCAAGGGCTGAGGGCCGGTTTCAGGCGTAAATCGGTGTTTCGCGCAGGTGCCGCCTGCGCATGAAGCTATCAAAAGGATAGCGAAGGCGGCCGGGCACAATGGCGGCCCGATGCATACCCGCGCGCCCCTGCTGCTCGCCCCGATGGAGGGGTTGCTCGATTTCGTCCTGCGCGACATCCTGACCCGCGTAGGCGGCGTGGACCGGTGCGTCTCGGAATTCATCCGGATCACCGACACCGTCCTGCCCGACCGGGTGTTCTACCGCTACGTGCCCGAGTTGCGCAATGGCAGCCGGACCACGGCCGGCACGCCGGTGCGGCCGCAGCTGCTCGGCTCCGACCCGGCCTGCATCGCCGACAACGCGGCGGCGCTCGCGCGGCTGCAGCCCGAAGGGATCGACCTGAACTTCGGCTGCCCCGCCAACGTCGTCAACCGCCACGGCGGCGGCGCGGCGCTGCTCGACACGCCGGAAGCCCTGTCGGCCATCGTGTCGGCGGTCCGCCGTGCCGTGCCGGACGCGCTGCCGGTCTCGGCCAAGATGCGGCTCGGCGTACGCGACGGCCGCCGGGCGGTGGAATGCGCCCAGGCGCTGGCCGAGGCCGGCGCCTGCGAGATCGTGGTGCATGCCCGCACCAAGACCGACGGCTACCGGCCGCCGGCGTACTGGGAGCAGATCCCCGCGATCCGCGCCGCCGTCGCGGTGCCGGTGGTCGCCAACGGCGAGATCTGGACCGTGGCCGATGCGCAGCTCTGCCGCGAGCGATCCGAAGGCACCGCGCTGATGCTCGGCCGCGGCATCGTCGCCGACCCCGGTCTGGCCTGGGCGATCCGGGCGGCCGACGGCGAGGCCGGCGTGCCGGCGGCGACCGGATGGGAGGCGGTGCTGCCGCAGCTGCAGAACTTCTGGGCGCTGGTGAGCGCCGCGTTTCCCGGGCGCCAGCGGGTCGGCCGGCTGAAGCAGTGGCTCAACCTGCTGCGCCGCCGCCACCCCGAGGCAGAGGCCGCCTTCCAGCGGCTGCGCACCGAGACCGAGCCGGAGGCCATCGACGCCTGGATGAGGGCGCAGGGCGCCGCCGGTCAGGGCGCGGGCGGCACCGCGGTCGCGCCGGCGGTCGTGCGCGAGACCAGCACCTGGTCGATCCGGTAGCTGTCCACGTCCATCACCTCGAACTTGTAGCCGCCCCAGGTCACGCTGTCGGTGCGGCGCGGCACCCGGCGCAGCATCACCATCAGGAAGCCGGCGAGCGTCTCATAGTCGTCGGGATGCGGCAGATCCTCCAGGCCGAGCGCGTGGCGCACGTCCTGGATCGGCGTCACGCCGTCGATCAGCCAGGAATCCGCGTCGCGCCGCACGATCTGGTCCTCGTCGAGCGGCGAGATCAGGTCGCCCATCACCGTGCTCATCACGTCGTTGAGCGTCACCACGCCGACGACGAGGCTGTATTCGTTGACGATGACGGCGAAGTCCTCGCCGACCAGCCGGAACTGGTCCAGCACCTCGGCGAGCGTCAGCCGGTCGGGCACGATCAGCGCCTTGTGCACCAGGCCCGGGTCGGACAGGGCGATCGGCTGGTCGTTGAGCGCGCGCTGGAACAGGTCCTTGGCATCGACGTATCCGAGCACATGGTCGATGTCGCCGTCGCAGACCGGATAGGTCGAGAACGGCTCGGCCGCGATGCGGGCCCGCACCACGCTGTCGGGGTCGTCCTGCAGGAAATAGGCGATCCGGTCGCGCTGCGTCATGGCGCTGGCGATGGTCCGGGTATCGAGCGAGAACACGTTGGCGATCACCTGCTGCTCGCTCGCGGCCAGCACGCCGGCGAGCGCTCCGGCCTCGGTCATCGCGAGGATGTCCTCGGAGGTGATGCGGTCGTCGCGCTGGGTCGGTAGGCCGAACAGGCGGAACAGGCCGTCGGCGGCGCGTCCGTAGATCCAGGCGAGCGGCTGCAGGATGCGCATCAGCGCGAGCATCGGCCGCGCCACCCGCACGGCGATGCGTTCGGGATCGCTCATGCCGAGCCGCTTCGGCACCAGGTCGGCGAACAGGATGAAGAGCGAGGTGACCAGCACGAACGAGCAGAGAAAGCCCCAGGTCGCCGCCCGCGGCGCCGCGGCCGGCCAGAGCGCGAAGGCGGATTCAAAGAACGGGCTGAGCGCGCCTTCGCCGACGATGCCGCCCAGGATCGCGATCGCGTTCTGCCCGACCTGCACCACGGTGAAGTAGGGGCCCGGCTGCTCCTGCAGGCGCATCACCCGCTCGGCCCGCGCCTCGCCCTCGTCGGCCAGCTGCCGCAGCCGCAGCCGGCGCGAGGCGGCCAGCGAGATCTCGGACACCGAGAAGAACGCACTCGCCGCGATCAGCAGCGCGATGAGGAAAAGACTGGAAGGCAGGGACATGGCCGCACGATTCTCGCCGGGCGCTGCGGTGCGTCGGTGAGCGGCTTTTACGCGCGGCGGCTCCACCCGAGGCTCATATGCCAAACGCCAACCGCAATCTCCGCACACTAAGCGCCAGCGCCAGCGCCAGCGCCAGCGCCAGCGCCAAGCGCAGCGTCGGCGCCTTACCCCGCCTATTCAGCGCAGCGCCTGTTCCAGCCGCCCCGGCCGCCGGGCCGCCCCAAGGCCCGGGGCAGCCTCCCCCTCCGGGGGTGGCTTTTCACGCCGGGGCAGCGGCGTGAAAAGCCGGGGGGCTACTGAATAAATCCGACCCGTCCCCGCCCCTGGGCCGCGCGCGGCAGGTCGTCCACCCGCAGTTCCGGCCGGCCGTCGAGCCGCGCATTGCCGAAGGCGACCATCAGCGCCCGCCGCATCTCGCGCGGCGCCAAGCCGGCCAGCCGGTCGAGCAGTGCGTCCTGCGGCGACTCGTCG
>CAJYQL010000083.1 GCA_913776965.1 uncultured Xylophilus sp. | reverse complement strand
TCATCGTGATGCCGTACCTGTGGCGGCTGTTGGAAGAAAGTACCGGGGTCGGCCGCGATACGGTCTGGCTCGACAACGGCGTGCGCTACGGCACGGCCTATGTGGTGCTCACGGTGCTGTATGCGCTTCTCTACGGCTGGCTTCCCGATGTGCGCCAGCGGCTGCGGACCGTGGTACCAGGCGCCCTGATCGGCGCGGCCATGTGGGTCGGTGCGGCCGCGACGCTGTCGTACACGCTGCGCACGGCTGGAAAGCTGGCCTTGGTGTACGGCAGCTTCGCCGGCGTCGTCGCCACGCTGGTTTTCCTCTACATCACCGCGACGACGCTGATCTTCGGGGCCGAGGTCAACGGGGTGATGCACAGCCGCGGTCGGGATCGGCCGGCGCCGCAGTCCGACTGACTGAGCGCCGAAGACCCTGTATCTGCCGGTCGATCGCCAACGACACCCCTTAGGGACGCACCCTACTCCTTCGCACGCTCCTGATCGGACATCGGTTCCCGGGCTTTGTCGGTACGCGCGCCTTCCGCGCTTTCGGTCATGCCCCAGGGAGCGGAATCGTCCTGTTCGATCGAACGCGCGTCCTGCCGCTTGGCCGACATGTTCTCCGTCGGTGCCGGCGCGTTATCGCCGCCGGGCGCCAGGCTGTCGCCAGCGCCGATGTTGTCGGCGCCGCCGGAGGTCATCGGTCGTGTTCCTGCACCGCTTCGGTGTTCATTACCCATGGTGTTTACTCCGTGAAAGGTTTAATCGATCCACTATCGAAGGCGGGCCGTCGGCTTTTGTAGGCCCATGCGCCGCACCGCCGACATCCGATCGACCTGCAACCTGAACCGTCACGGCTGCTGACACGGCCCGAGCGGTACGCGTGCAGATTCGCCTCATGCGAATGTCTTCCCTCCGACTTCATCTGGGCCTGCAAGGCGGCGGCGCGCACGGCGCGTTCACCTGGGGCGTGCTCGACCGCCTGCTCGACGAGAACGACCTGCACTTCGGCCGGATCAGCGGGACCAGCGCCGGCGCGCTCAACGGTGCAGCACTGGTCACCGGTCTGCGCCAGGGAGGTCGGCAGGGGGCGAAGGAGAACCTGGCTCGCCTGTGGACCCGGGCCGCCGAGGTTGGCATGCTCGGCACGGCCCTGCTGATACCGGCGCGCAAGCCGAGCTTCGGCATCTGGGACGACCTGCATCCGGTCCTGCCGCCGGCCTTGGCCAACCCGCTCGGCATCGAGCCGCTGCGCTATGTGGTTCAGAGCGTGGTCGACATTCCGCTGCTGCGCCGGGAGACCGACTATCCGCTGCATGTCAACGCGGTCAACGTACGGACCGGCGCGATGCGGGTGTTCGGCCCGGCAGAGTTGTCGATCGATGCCATCCTCGCCTCCGCCTGCGCACCGCAGCTGTTTTCCGCCATCGACGTGGACGGCGATATTTACTGGGACGGCAGCTACGGCGCCAATCCGGCGATCCGGCCGCTGCACGCCGGCCAGCGGGACGCGGATCTGCTGCTGATCGAACTTACGCCGCCTGTGCGCAGCGATACACCGTGGTCCGCCAAGAACGTCCTGAACCGCATCAACGAGATCGCATCGCTGACCGGCCTGGTGCGCGAGCTGCACGGCTTGCACGCAGACCAGCAGGCATCGCCGGGCTTGCGGTTCCACGTCGTGGGGCTGGCCGACCGCGAGGACAACGCCGCGCTGCTCGACCCCTCGCTCAAGCGGGGCGCAGACCACCTCCTGTTCGAGACCCTCCGCGCCGCCGGTCACCAGACTTGCGATGCCTGGCTGCAGGCGCACCGCAGCGACATCGGCCGACGCTCGACAGTCGACATCGATGCGCGCTACCTGGCGCCCTTCGACCCGTATCGCTGACGTCTTCGGTCACTCCCGATCGGTGGTGGTTACGCGCGACACCGCCCGCCGGCCTGACTGCTGCAGCAGGATGCGGCTGCCCGTGACGACCGGCACCTTGTGCGTTTCGCGCAGCTGACGCACCACGGCCGCATGCCGCCCGACCGTCTGGGTCGCGCTGCAATCGCGGGGCACGACCACGTCGAGGTCGCGCATCCGGGCCTCGATGGCCAAGGTCAGCACGCATTGGTCGCTCGACACGCCGGTCAGGATCAGCCGGCCGACGTCGAGATGCTGGAGCAGCAGTTCGAGCGGCGTGCCGAAAAAGGCCGACTGCTTGGGCTTCAGCACGAAGAAGTCGTGCGGGTCCGGCCGCAACGCCTCGGTGATCTCCCGTGGTGCCCCACCCGCAGCGAGGGACACCTCGACCAGGGCGGCGAAGTCCGATCGCCACTGGCCGCGGTTGTCGTTGGCATAAACGACCGGCACCGAAGCACGCCGGCAACGTGCCGCGAGAGCGGCGATCGGCCGGGTGATCCTGCGTGCTTCGGGCAGCAGCCGGTCGGCATCGGGGAAATCCCAGCAGCTGATCATGTCGATGATCAGCAAGGCAGTGTGGTGGCGCATGGGCAGTGCGGTGACGGGCGTTGCGGCCTACTGTCGCAACAGCCTAGACTGCGGCGCCCGTGTGCCTGTCCTACCGGGCCGTCGGACAGAGGCGCACAAGATGCTCTGCGTCCGCCTCTGTGGCTCGTCCCGCATGCTGCCTGCCGGTCATGGCCTCGCCCCTGCGGCACCACGCCGGGATCACGACGCGCCGCCCGCGGCTACCAGCGCCTCGGCGCGACGCCGCTGCCCGGCCGGCGGCGGGCGACCGCCTCGTCGAGCTGCGCCGCCAGGCTGCCCCGGTCTGCCAGACGGGCGAAGTCAGCCGCGTTCAGCCCCTGCTGATTGCGCGGCGTCGGGTCGGCGCCTTCCTCGAACAGCAGCTTGACCGCCTGCTCGCTGCCGTAACGGGCGGCCATCATCAGCGGTGTGGTGCCGTTGGGCGATTCGGCATCGATGTAGGCACTCTTTTCCAGCAGCAGGCGCACGATGTCGAGCTGCTGCGGCTGGTTGGTGCTGACGGCATAGTGCAGCGGCGTCCAGCCGGTCTTGTTGACATCGGCGTCGCGGGCGATCAGCGCCTTCACCAGCGGCAGGTCGCCCTTGATCGCGGCGATCATCAGCGGGCTTTCGTCCTGCGCGTTGCGGACCTCGACCTGCGTGGCCGGCGCCGCGAGCAGCACCCTCAGCACCCGGGCCGAACCTTCGCGGACCGCCACGATCAGCCCGGGCTGGCCGCGCTCGTCGCGCGCCTTGTTGGGGTCGAAGCCGCGGCGCAGCAGGGTCTCCATGGCGCCGGCGTCGTCGCGTTTGATCGCCACGAAAAAGGCGTCGGCCGGTGCGGCATGGGCGCACCCTGCGGCGGCGAGTGCGGACGCCAGGGTCAGCGTGGCGACGAAACGGCGGCGGGAAGCGGTCATGCGGCGGACTCCTTCTGCGCAAGAAACAGGCGGTCGAAATTGGCGCTCGTGGACTCGGCCACGGCCTCCAGCGGCAGGCCGCGCAGGTCGGCGATCTGCCGGGCGACGTAGGGCACGTAAGACGGGTTGTTGGTCTTGCCGCGGTATGGCACCGGGGCGAGGTAGGGGCTGTCGGTCTCGATCAGCATCCGGTCCATCGGCACGAAGGCCGCGACGTCGCGCAGCGCCTGGGCGTTCTTGAAGGTCAGGATGCCGGAAAACGAGATGTAGAAGCCGAGGTCCAGCGCGGCGCGCGCGACCGCTTCGGTTTCGGTGAAGCAGTGGAAGACACCGCCGGCGCTGCCGGCCGAGCCGTCTTCGCCCGCTTCCCGCAGCAGGGCGACCGGGTCCTCCGATGCGCTGCGGGTGTGGATGACCAGCGGTTTGCCGGTCCGGCGCGCCGCCTGGATATGCGTGCGGAAGCGGTCGCGCTGCCATTCCAGGTCGGCGATGGTGCGGCCGCCCTTGCGGTCGTCCATGCCGTAGTAGTCGAGCCCCGTCTCGCCGATGGCCAGCACCTTCGGCAGCGCGGCACGTTCCACCAGATCCTCGAGCGTGGGTTCCTGCACGCCCTCGTTGTCGGGGTGCACGCCCACCGTCGCCCAGAGCTCCGGATGGCCGGTCGCCACGGCGTGCACGGCCGGGAACTCCTCCAGCGTGGTGCAGATGCAGAGGGCGCGGGTGACCTGGGCCTCGGCCATCGCGGCGCGGATCTCCGGTAGCAGGGCGGCCAGCTCCGGCATGGCGAGGTGGCAGTGGGAATCGGTGAACATGCGTTGGCAAGCAAAAAGACCGCTGGCGCCCGTCGGACGGGCGCCATCAGCTATCGAAAAGTGAGCAAACCGGCAGCGCCGTGTGCGCCGCCAGTGTGGTGGCGGCGGGACGCGACCGCGTATCAGATCGTCTGCGTCGCCCGGTCGGACGCCAAGTGGCTGCCGAGCATTTCCTCGATCTTCATCTTGAGCTGGCGCGACTTCTCGTCGGCCGGAAACTGGATGCCGACGCCCTGGGTACGGTTGCCGGTCGCCCGCGCGGGCGTGACCCAGGCCACGCGGCCGGCGATCGGGTAGCGGGTCGGGTTGTCGGGCAGGGTCAGCAGGACGTAGATGTCGTCGCCGAGCCGGTAGTCGCGCGTCGTCGGGATGAACATGCCGCCTTCGGTGAACAGCGGGATGTAGGCGGCATAGAGCGCCGCCTTTTCCTTGATGGCGAGCTGCACGACGCTGGGGCGGGGTGTGGATGCCGGTGTGCTCATCGGGGCGCCTGTGAACGGGTCTGGCGCGAGTGTAGGACGTTCTGCGCGCCGCTGACCAAGGCCTCCAGCATCAGCCCGGCCTGGAAGGGATGCTCCGCTGTGCGGGCCTCCGCCGCCAGCACTTTGGACCAGCGCGCCAATGCCTGCCACGACGGTGCCGCCGGGAGATCCTCCGGCGCGAAGTACCGCGGCGCCGCGCCGGCGCGGACGGCCGACAGGTCATGGCAGAGCTTCTGCAGGGCCGATACCACCTCGGCCGGCCGCCAGTCGGCGAAGACGGTGGTGTCGCCCTGCGCCACGGCGCGCGGCAGCAGCGCCCAGCGCCGCGGGTCGCGGCCGGCACGGGCGTAGCCGAGCGCATCGTCCGGCCGGCCGCCGGCGGCGCGCAGCAGGGGCGCCACGTCCGCCGCGGCGATGCCCTGCCCTTCCAGCCAGGCGCACATCTCGTCGTCGGACGGCCATTGCATCGCATGCGCCTGGCAGCGGCTGCGGATCGTCGGCAGCAGCTGGTGGGCCGCCTCGCTCGCGAGCACGAAGCGCACGTCGCCGTTCGGCTCCTCCAGCGTCTTCAGCAGCGCGTTGGCGGTGATGCCGTTCATCTGCTCGGCCGGGTAGACCAGTACCACCTTGCCGCGGCCGCGGGCATCGGTGCGCTGGGCGAATTCGACCGCCTCACGCATCGCGTCCACCCGTATCTCGCGGCTGGGCTTGCGCTTCTTGTCGTCGATCTCGGCCTGGGCCCTCTGCGGCAGCGGCCAGTCGAGCGCCTGCATCTGCACCTCGGGCATCAGCACGCGCAGGTCGGCATGGGTGCGCACGTCCACCGCATGGCAGCTGGCGCACCGGCCGCAGGCGACGCCGTCCGCATCGGGGGTGTCGCACAGCCAGGAGCGGGCCAGCGCCAGCGCCAGGTCGTACTGGCCGAGACCGGACGGCCCCTGCAGCAGCCGGGCATGACCGCGCTGGCCGAGCAGCAGCCGCAGCTGGCGGTCGATCCAAGGTGCGAGCAGTGCGGCAGCGCTCATGCGGCAGCTTCCGGCAGGGGGAGCCATCCGCGGGCGGCGACCATCGACGCGACCTCGGCCGCGACCGCATCGCGGGTGGCAGCCGCATCCAGCCGGGCGAAGCGCTGCGGCGCCGCCAGGGCGCGGGCGGCGTAGCCGGCGGCGACGCGGCGGAAAAAGTCTTCGGGCTGCGACTCGAACCGGTCGGGCAACCGGGCGCCGGCGAGGCGCTCGGCGGCGGTGGCGGGCGGCAGGTCGAACCACAGGGTCAGGTCGGGCTGGCGCACCGTGCCGGCCTCGTCGCGCTGCACCCAGTCCTCCAATGCTTCCAGAACGCGCAGGTCGAAACCCCGGCCGGCGCCTTGGTACGCGAAGGTGGCATCGGTGAACCGGTCGCACAGCACCACCTCGCCACGCGCGAGCGCCGGTTCGATCACGGTGCGCAGGTGATCGCGCCGGGCGGCGAAGACGAGCAGCGCCTCCGTTAGCGGGTCCATCGCGTCCTGCAGCACCAGCGTGCGCAGCTTTTCCGCGAGCGGCGTGCCGCCGGGCTCGCGGGTGCGGCACACGGTCCGGCCACGGGCGGCGAAAGCATCGGCCAGACCGTCGATATGCGAGCTCTTGCCCGCACCGTCGATGCCCTCGAAGCTGATGAAAAGCCCGGCCGACGGGCGGTGGTGCGGCGTCATCGCGCGGCCTCCGGGGCGGTGCCTGCACGCGGCGCGTTGCGCTGCGGCGTGCGCTGGTACTGGTCGACCGCGCGGTTGTGCTCGTCCAGCGACGGACTGAAGTGACTGCTGCCGTCGCCGCGCGCGACGAAATACAGCGCCTTGGTCGGCTCCGGCTGGACCGCGGCGATCAGGGCGGCGCGCCCCGGCATCGCGATCGGCGTGGGCGGCAGGCCGGACCGGGTGTACGTATTCCAGGGGGTGTCGGTCTGCAGGTCCTTCTTGCGCAGGTTGCCGTCGAAGGCGGTCCCCATGCCGTAGATCACCGTCGGATCGGTCTGCAGCGGCATGCCGATGCGCAGCCGGTTCACGAACACGCCGGCGATGCGGGCGCGGTCGGCAGCCTTGCCGGTTTCCTTCTCGACGATGCTGGCGAGGATCAGTGCCTCGTCGGCGGATTTCAGCGGGGTGTCGGCCGACCGCTGGCTCCAGGCGGCGTCGAGCCGCTGGTCCATCGCACGCATCGCGCGACGCAGCACCGCCAGGTCGGACGAGCCCTTGGAGTAGGTGTAGGTGTCGGGGTAGAAGCGCCCCTCCGGCGCCACGCCGGGGAGGCCCAGCTGGGCCATCAGCGCGTCGTCGGCCATGCCGACGATCTCGGGCTTGAGCTGGTCGGCGCGTGCGAGCGCCTCGCGCACCTGGCGCCAGTTCCAGCCTTCCACCAGCGTGACCGAGCGCGACGCTTCGTCGCCCTGTACCAGCTTCGCGAGCAGGGTGCGCGGCGTGGTGCCGCGGTCGAATTCGTAGCTGCCGGCGCGGATCTTCCGGTCCTGGCCCGACAGCCGGAACCAGAGGTAGAGCACCCGCGGATCGACGCCGACGCCCGCACGCGCCACGTCCTGCGCGATGCCGCGCGGCGAGCGGCCCTGCTCGACCCAGAGATCGACCGTGTCGGCCGGCATCGGCAGCGGACGCTGCAGCCACCACAGGGCGGCACCGCCCGCCAGAAAGGCGGCCAGCACGCCGGACAGCACGCAAAAGAGCATCAGGCGTCGCAGTGCTTTCAGCAAGGAAGGGCTCCGGTCAATGAACCGGCCATGATAATTCAGCGATGACTTTCTCTTCCCCGCTCGACGGTATCGCCATCCCCGACCATCTGGGCGTGATCCGCGTCGCCGGCGACGACGCCGTTTCGTTCCTGCAGGGCCAACTCACCAACGATTTCGCGCTGCTCCGGCCCGACCAGGCACGCCTCGCTGCGTTTCTCTCGGCCAAGGGCCGGATGCAGGCGAGCTTCGTCGGATTCGTGGCGGCGCCCGGCGAGGTCCTGCTCGTCTGTAGCCGCGATCTGCTGGAAGCGACGCGCAAGCGGCTGTCGATGTTCGTACTGCGCGCCAAGGCGAAGCTGACCGATGCAACCGACGAATACCTGCTGCGCGGCATCGCCGGTCGCACTCTCGAAACCATAGCAGGTAGCGCACAGCCCGCCTGGGCCCGGGTCACTTTGTGCACCGCAAATCTGGTCTTCCTGCCACCTGCGGAAGGCCAGCCGCGTGCTTTGTGGATCGCGCCGGTCGGCACCCCGCTGCCGGAGGGACCGGCGCTGGCGTCCGATCTCTGGCGCTGGGGCGACGTGGCGAGCGGCGTGGCGACCCTGTCGGCGCCGGTCGTCGATGCCTTCGTGCCGCAGATGCTCAACTACGAGTCGGTCGGCGGCGTGAACTTCAAGAAGGGCTGCTACCCCGGCCAGGAAGTCGTCGCCCGCAGCCAGTTCCGCGGCACGCTGAAGCGTCGCGCGTTCGTGGTGCATGCCGATGCGCCGCTCGCCGCGGGCGACGAGGTGTTCCACAGCGCGGACGAAGGTCAGCCGTGCGGCACGGTCGTGGAAGCTGCTCCGGCGCCCGGCGGCGGCCACGACGCGATCGTGTCGCTGCAGATTGCGGCGACCGAAGGCGGCACGCTGCATGCCAGGGCAGCGGACGGGCCCGCGCTGGTGGTGAGGCCCCTGCCCTATCCACTGCTCGACGACATCTGAGTCCTTCGCCGCCGGCCGGCCGACTGGCGGATCAGAGGATGCGCCGCATGCCGATGTGCGGTATGCCCACCTCGTCGAACGGATCGCCGAACGGCTGGAAGCCGGCGCGGTCGTAGAAGCCCTCGGCGCTGCGCTGGGCGTGCAGTTCCACGGCGGTGTCGCCCCGGCGGCGCGATTCGCCGATCAGCGTCTCCAGCACCACCCGGCCGACCCCACAGCCGCGCAGCACCCGGTGCACCGCCATCCGGCCGATCCGCCCGACGCCCGCGACCGGCGGCAGCAGCCGCCCGGTCGCCAGCGGCATGCCGAGCCGGTTGTAGACCACGACATGGACGGCGGTCGCGTCGTCCTCGTCCCACTCCTCTTCCTCGGGCACGTTCTGCTCCTGCACGAAGACGGCGGTCCGCACCTTCGCCGCGTCGGTGCCGAGCTGTTCCCAGTCGCCGATCCGCAGTGCGGTGACCGGCTCGCCGGCTTCGTAGCCCTGCAGCAGCGACCGCATCGCCTCCGGCACGTTGCAGGGCACATGGCTGGTCGGATCGGCGAAGACGTAGACGATCTCACCCTGCGCCAGCAGCCGCCCGGCGCGGTAGATGCCGCCGTCGAACGTCAGCGACGAGCCGCCGATGCGGCGGCAGCGTAGCCCGATGTCGAGCATGTCGTCCAGCCGGGCCGACGTGTGGTAGTCCAGCGTGGACTTGCGCACGAACAGGTCGCCGCCGAGCGCCACCATACTTTCCTCGTACGGCAGCGCGAGCGCCCGCCAATAGTCGGCGATCGCGGTGTCGAGGTACATCAGGTAATGCGCGTTGAACACCACCTTCTGCATGTCGACCTCGGCCCAGCGCACCCGCAGGCGGTGGAAGAAGCGGTAGCTGCCGGGGCCTTCCGGCGGTTCGTCGTGCAGGGTGGTGGTCATGGTGCGGTGGAAGCGGTGTCGGGTTCGGCCGGGTCGGTGCCGAGGGCCGCGCGCAGGGCCGCGGCCGCCAGCCGGTGCGCCGCACGGGCCTCAGGCACGACGCGGCCCATCTTGATGAATTCGTGCGTGGTGCCGGGCCACAGCTCCAGGTCGACCGGCACCCGGTCCCGGCGCAGCCGGTCGGCGTAGGCGATGCCTTCGTCCACCACCGGGTCGCATTCGGCCAGCCCGATCCAGGCCGGCGCGACGCCCGACAGGTCCTCCGCTTCCAGCGGTGCGAAGCGCCAGTCGGCGCGGTCGGCGTCGCTGCGCAGCGCCTGCGCGAAGAACCACTGGACGAGCGCGGCAGTGATGACCGGGCCGTCGGTAAAACGGCGGTGGGAATCACTGTCCTGCCAGGAGGCGACCCCGGGGTAGAACAGCAGCTGCAACGCCAGCGGCAGCCCGGCATCGCGCGCAGCGATCGCGCAGCCGGCCGCGAGTGTGCCGCCCGCGCTGTCGCCGCCCACCGCGATGCGTGTGCCCTCCAGGCCGCGGCCGGCACCGTCGGCGGCGAGCCAGGCGAGCGCGTCCCAGGCGTCTTCGGCGGCGGTCGGGAAACGGGCGTCCGGCGCCAGCCGGTAGTCGAGCGACACCACGGCGCAGCCGGCGAGCCGGGCCAGTTCGCGGCACAGCACGTCGTGCGTGCCGATGCTACCCACGGTGAAGCCGCCGCCGTGGAAATACAGCAGCGTCGGCAGCGGCGCGGTGCCCGCCGTGGCGGCATACAGCCGCGCCGGCAGCGGATGCCCGTCGCGCGCGGCGATGGTGAAATCCTCGACCCGCGCGAGCGGGGCACGCGGCACCTCCAGCACTTCCGCGCCGGCGGCATAGGCCGCGCGGGCTTCCGCCGGCGACAGCGTTTCCATCGCAGGCCGGCGGGACCGGGCCATGCCGGAAACCACGCCCCGCATCGCGGGCGTGAGGCGGTCGAGCAGGTCGGCAGACAGCGGTGTCGTCATCGGATTCGCAAAGGACGGGGGATGGGTGATGAAAAAAGACGCGCTACAGCGGAAGCACCCGGTCGAGCGCCGGCCGCTCCAGCCACGCCGCCCATTCGTCCGCAAGCTGCTCGGCCGCCGACACCGCACGGCTCCAGTCGGCGACGCGCGCCGCCACGTCGTGCCCGTAGCCCGCGAAATCGCGGCGGTCGGGCAGTCGGCCGTTCGGCAGCGTCCGGACCCAGTCCGGATGCGGCGCCAGCACCACCATGCGGTCGAGTGCCGGCGTGGCGCGGTGCCGCCAGCGCAACCCCTTGTCCAGCCAGCCCGGCACGACGGCCTGCTGGAAGTGCGGGTAGAGCACGATGCCGCCGCCCGCCCCGCCGTAACGCAGGTGCAGGTGGTAATCGGTGATGCCGCCGTCCCAGTAGGCGCCGCGCGGCGCGCCGTCGATGTCCGGCACCGCCCGCAGCACGAACGGGATGGAGCAGCTGGCCTGCAGCGCCTCGCGGAAATTGGCCGGCCCGAGCGGCACCTGGCGGGTCGGGAAATCTGCGGTCGCGAAGGGTAGCGGCCCTGCCCCGCTGGAAAACACGACGCGTTCGATCCAGGCGCCGAGTGCCCGGCGGTGCAGCGCGTTGCTCGCGAAGGCGCCCAGGTAGCCGAGCGGCGTCGCCAGCGTATGTTCGCGCCGCAGCAGGTGGCGGCCGCGCGCGGTCACGACATGCAGGCGGTAGCGCGGATGGCGCAGCACCTCGTCGATCCGGTCGCGGTAGAAGCCGTCCAGGCTGCGTGCGAACTGCGCACTGATATCGGCCGCCGACGGCCGGGTGCGTCCGGGCGGCGGCGCGTAGTGCTCGCGGATGTAGTCGTGCTCGAAGCGGCGCGACGCCGCGGCCGGGTCGGCCATGCAGGCATTCGCCATCCGCCACGCGCCGATGGACGCACCGACCAGGTCGATCGGCTGGTCCGACCGCGGCAGCCACTCGCCGAACAGGAAGCGGTCGAGCGGCCCGAGCACCAGCCCCTTCGGCCCGCCGGCCGCCGCGGGCATGACCCGGATGTCCTGAGGCGCGAGGCCGCCTTCGCGCCTCAGGTGCGCAAGCGCCGCCGGTCCCGCGAAGATCTGGAGCGCTGGTGTCGCCCGCCGCGGGCCGCTCACGCGAACTGGCCGGCTTCGGCGCCGGAGGTCCAGTCGATCGGGTCCTGCTGCAGCACTGCGTCCACGTCCAGGCCGAGCGCCAGGCCGACCACGTCGGGGAATGAGGTGACCAGGTCGCGCTCCGGCAGGCCGGCTTCCCGGCCGCGGGCGCGCCAGGTCGCGAGGTGCACCACGCCCGCGAGCGGTTCGTACACCTCGTTGTCGAACGGCGCATGCTGGTACTGCAGCGTATCTACGAGCTGCTGCGGGAAGTTCCAGGCCTTGGCCAGGCCGGCGCCGACCTGGCCGTAGGCGAAGCCGAAGGTACGGAACTCGGCCCGGGCGCGCCGCGGGTCGAAGGTCGATACGGCGCGGTCGAGCGTCTTGATCTCGTCGGGCATGCCGATGTGCATCACCAGTTCGCCGACCGCGTGCAGCAGGCCGGCGGTGAAGGCGGTACCCTGGTTCTCGTGGACCAGGCCGGCGAGCGCACGCGAGATCTTCGCCACGTCGAGGCTGTAGCGCCAGAAGGTCGGCATCTGAATGCCGGGCACCGCCTTGAACGCGCCGCTGAGCGCAGCCGCACTGACCAGCGACCGCACATGGTCCATGCCCATCACCGCGAGCGCTTCGGATACCGCGCCGATGCGGCGCGAGAGCTGGAAGAAGGAGGAATTGGCGAGCTGCAGCACCCGCGCGGTCAACCCCGGGTCGGTATTGATCAGCTGGCTGATGCGCCGCAGGTCCGGCTCCTCGCGGTTGAACTCGCTCATCAGCAGCGCGATGACCTTCGGAATGCTCGGCAGGGCCTTCGGGGAGGCCAGCAATTCTTCGAGCTGCATCAGGAGGTCCTCCAGCGTCGGGGGTACGGGCACGGCGGTCGTCGGTGGCAATCGCAGGGAAGAGCGGTCCATTATGGCGGCGCGGTCGTCCGCCCGGTATCCGGCGGTTGCGGAGGCCGGCCTTCAGCGCCCCGGGCGTTGCAGCTTGGCAAAGGCCGACGCCATCGCGCCGCCCATCTGCGGCGCCGGCGCCCCGCCCGGCCGGCCGCCGCGGCCCGCCGGCTCGAAACGGTTGTCGCGCGGCCGGTCGCCGCCGCGGCGTTCGCCCGCCGGCGCGGCGCCGAGCTTCATCGACAGGCCGATGCGCTTGCGTTCCACGTCCACCTCCATCACCTTGACCCGCACGATGTCGCCGGTCTTCACGACCTCGCGGGCATCGTTGACGAATTTGTGGCTCAGCTGACTCACGTGGACCAGCCCGTCCTGGTGCACGCCCAGGTCGACGAAGGCGCCGAACTGCGCCACGTTGCTGACGGTGCCTTCCAGCACCATGCCTTCGCGCAGGTCGCGGATGTCGTCCACGCCCTCGTTGAAGCGGGCGACCTTGAAGTCGGGCCGCGGGTCCCGTCCGGGCTTCTCCAGTTCGGTGAGGATGTCGCGGACGGTGATCGCGCCGAAACGTTCGTCGGCGAACAGCTCGGGCTTCAGGCTTTTCAGCAGGTCGGGCCGGCCCATGACCGCATCGACCGGCTGCTGCACGCGGGCGATGATGCGCTCGACCACCGGATAGGTCTCCGGGTGCACGCCGGTCACGTCCAGCGGGTTGTCGCCGCCGCGGATGCGCAGGAAGCCGGCCGCCTGCTCGAAGGTCTTGGCGCCGAGCCCGGTCACCGCCAGCAGCTGCTGGCGGCTGCGGAAGGCGCCGTTCGCCTCGCGCCAGCGCACCACCGACTTGGCGACCGTGCCCGACAGTCCCGATACCCGCGTCAGCAGCGGCGCGCTGGCGGTGTTCAAGTCCACCCCGACCGCGTTCACGCAGTCCTCGACCACCGCGTCGAGCGTGCGGGCCAGTTCGCCCTGGTTCACGTCGTGCTGGTACTGGCCGACGCCGATCGATTTCGGGTCGATCTTCACCAGCTCGGCCAGCGGGTCCTGCAGCCGCCGCGCGATGCTGGCGGCGCCGCGCAGGCTCACGTCCACGTCCGGCATCTCCTGGCTGGCGAATTCGCTGGCGCTGTAGACGGAGGCGCCCGCCTCGCTGACCACTACCTTTTCGATAGCGCCCTGCGCAGGCCCCACCTGCGCTTCCGCCGATTTCTGCATCAACTTGATCAGGTCGGCAGCCAGCTTGTCGGTTTCGCGGCTGGCGGTGCCGTTGCCGATCGCGATCAGGTTCACGCCGTGCTTCGCGGCGAGCTTCGACAGGGTGTGGAGTGCGCCGTCCCAGTCGCGGCGCGGTTCGTGCGGATAGACGGTGGCGGTATCGACCAGCTTGCCGGTGGCGTCCACCACCGCGACCTTCACCCCGGTCCGGATGCCCGGGTCCAGGCCCATCACCGTGCGCGGGCCGGCCGGGGCGGCCAGCAGCAGATCGCGCAGGTTGTCGGCGAACACCTTGATCGCGACCTTCTCGGCCTCTTCCCGCAGGCGGGCGAACAGGTCGCGCTCGGTCGAGAGCGCGAGCTTCACCCGCCAGGTCCAGGCGACCGCCTTGCGGATCAGGTCGTCGGCGGCCCGGCCCGCATGGCTCCAGCCCAGATGGCGGGCGATGCGGCCCTCGGCCATCGTCGGGACCGCCGCGGCGCGTCCGGTCGCGGCCGGCGCTGTCGTGGTTGCGGCCGGGGCCTCGGGCTGGACGAGCTTGGCCTCGAGGATTTCCAGCGCCCGGCCGCGGAAGACGGCCAGCGCCCGGTGCGACGGCACCCGGCCGATCGGCTCGTCGTACTCGAAGTAGTCGAGGAACTTGGCGACGTCCGGGTCGTTCTCGTTCTTGCCCTCGACCTTGCGGCTCTGCAGCGCGCCCTCGGCCCAGAGCCATTCGCGCAGCGACTGGACCAGCGCCGCATCCTCGGCCCAGCGCTCGGACAGGATGTCGCGCACGCCGTCGAGCACCGCCGGGACGGTCGAGAAGTCGGCGCCGGGCTTGCCGTCGTCCAGCACCTCGGCGGGACGGGTGAAGGCCGCCGCCTCGGCAGCCGGGTCGAGCGTCGGGTCGGCCAGCAGCCGGTCGGCCAGCGGCTCGATGCCGGCCTCGCGTGCCATCTGGCCCTTGGTGCGGCGTTTCTGCTTGAACGGCAGGTAAATGTCTTCCAGCTCCTGCTTGGTCGGCGCCGCGGCGATCGCGGCGCGCAGCGCATCGGTCAGCTTGCCCTGCTCGTCGATCGCGCGGATCACCGCGCTGCGCCGTTCCTCCAGCTCGCGCAGGTAGCCTAGGCGGAATTCCAGTTCCCGCAGCTGCACGTCGTCCAGGCCGCCGGTGGCTTCCTTGCGGTAACGCGCGATGAAGGGCACGGTCGCACCGCCGTCGAGCAAATCGACCGCCGCCTGCACCTGGTGCTCGGCGACGCGGATCTCGGAGGCGATCTGGCGGAGGATTGTCTGCATGCGTCGGCGGTCCGGAGAGGGAAAAGCGCGGGAGTGTGCCATAGCGCCTCGGCACGGATCGCCCGCCCGGCCGCCGCACAATCGGCAGCTGCCATGCCCGCTTCGCCCCCGCCCGCCCCGCCCCGCCGCTCCTGGACGCGCCGCCTGTTCCGCGGCCTGGTGGCGCTGCTGCTGGTGCCGGTCCTGCTGTTCGAGGAGTGGGGGTGGGAGCCGCTGGCGGCGCTGGTCGCACGGCTGGGCCGGCTGCCCGTCTGGGCCGCGCTGGAACGCGCGATCCGCCGGCTGCCGCCGTGGGCCGCCCTGCTCGCCTTCGGCCTGCCGGTCGTGCTGCTGCTGCCGGTCAAGCTGCTGGCGCTGTACCTGTTCGGGCGCGGCCACGTCGCTACCGGCTGCGTGCTGCTCGTCGGCGCCAAGATCGCCGGTACCGCGGTGGTGGCGCGGCTTTTCCAGCTGACCCAGCCGGCCCTGATGGGACTGCCGCTGTTCGCCCGCTGGTACCCGCGCTGGAAACGCTGGAAGGACGCGGTGCTCGCCTGGGTGCGGGCGAGCGCTCCGTGGCGGGCCCAGCGGCGGGGCCGCATCGCCGCCCGGCGGCGCTGGCGCGGCTGGTCCCGCCGGCTACGGACGGCGATGGCGGACTGACCCGCGCAGGTACCATGCGGCGCCCGGCAGACGGCCGGTGTGCCTACGGAGGAGCGGAGCGATGGTCGAGCACGGCAGCGAACTGGTGAAGGCGGTGGTGGTGCTGGCCGCCGGCGTGGTGGCGGTCCCGATCTTCAAGCGGCTCGGCCTCGGCTCGGTGCTCGGCTACCTCGCGGCCGGCCTCGCGATCGGACCGGCCGGCCTCGGCTTCTTCAGCCAGGCCCAGACCATCCTGCACATCGCCGAGTTCGGCGTGGTGATGTTCCTGTTCGTGATCGGCCTGGAGATGCAGCCGAGCCGGCTCTGGAACCTGCGGCGCCAGATTTTCGGACTCGGCCTGCTGCAGGTCGCCACCTGCGGGCTGCTGCTCACCGGGCTCGGCATCCTCGGCGGCTTCGCGCCGGCGGTCGCCTTCATCGGCGCGATGGGCTTCGTGCTGTCGTCCACCGCGATCGTGATGCAGATGCTCGACGAGCGCGGCGAGACTTCGACCCCGCGCGGCCAGCGCATCGTGTCGGTGCTGCTGCTGGAAGACCTGGCCATCGTGCCGCTGCTGGCCATCGTGGCGGCGCTGTCGCCCGCGCCGGACACCGAGTCGGTGTCGCGCGGCGTCGCGGTGGCCATCGGCGTCGCCGCCCTGGTCGGGCTGGTTGCGGTCAGCCGCTTCCTGCTCAATCCGCTGTTCCGCCTGCTGTCGCGGGTGCGGGCCCGCGAGGTGATGACCGCTGCCGCCCTGCTGGTGGTGCTGGGCGCCGCCCTCGTCATGCAGTGGGGCGGCCTGTCGATGGCGCTCGGCGCTTTCGCCGCCGGGGTGATGCTGTCCGAGTCCACCTTCCGCCACCAGCTGGAAGCCGACATCGAGCCTTTCCGCGGCATCCTGCTCGGCCTGTTCTTCATCGGCGTGGGCATGTCGCTCGACGTGCCGCTGGTCCTGGCCGACTGGCGCTGGCTGCTCGGCGGCGTGCTGGCCGCGATGGCACTGAAGGGCGCCGGCATCTACGCCATCGCCCGCCTGGCGCGCGCGCGCCATCCGGAGGCGCTGGAGCGCGCGGCGCTGATGGCCCAGGGCGGC
>CAJYQL010000082.1 GCA_913776965.1 uncultured Xylophilus sp. | reverse complement strand
CCGCCCTGGTGGTTCAGGTCCTTGGCGGCGAGTTCGACGACGGCGGAAGTGGACATGGCGATCAGACCTTGGTGAGCCAGTGGGCGTACTTGGGATTGCGGCCGTTGACGATGTCGAAGAAGGCGTTCTGCACCTTCTCGGTCACGGGGCCGCGGCTGCCGATGCCGATCTGCACACGGTCCAGTTCGCGGATGGGCGTGACCTCGGCGGCTGTGCCGGTGAAGAAGGCTTCGTCGGCGATGTAGACCTCGTCGCGGGTGATGCGCTTCTGCACCACGGTGATGCCGAGGTCGGCGGCGATGTGCAGGATGGTGTTGCGGGTGATGCCGTTCAGCGCACCGGCCGACAGGTCGGGCGTGTAGATCGTGCCGTCCTTCACCACGAAGATGTTCTCGCCGGCGCCTTCGCTCACGAAACCGGAGGCGTCGAGCAGCAGCGCTTCGTCGTAGCCGTCCTCGGTCGCTTCCATGTTGGCGAGGATCGAGTTGCTGTAGTTGCTCACCGCCTTGGCCTGCGTCATCGTGATGTTGACGTGGTGGCGGGTGTAGCTGCTGGTCTTGACGCGGATGCCGCGCTTCAGGCCCTCGTCGCCCAGGTAGGCGCCCCACGCCCAGGCGGCGATCATGCCGTGCACCTGGTTGCCCTTGGGGCTGACGCCCAGCTTTTCGGAGCCGATCCAGACCAGCGGCCGGATGTAGGCGGACGGCAGGCCGTTCTCGCGGACCACGGTGCGGTGCGCTTCGTTGATCTCGTCCTGGCTGAAGGGCAGCTTCATGCGCAGGATCTTGGCGCTGTTGAACAGGCGCTGGGTGTGCTCGGCCAGGCGAAAGATCGCCGTGCCGCCGTCGGCCGTCTGGTAGGCCCGCACGCCTTCGAAGGCGCCGCAGCCGTAGTGCAGCGTGTGCGTCAGCACGTGGATCTTGGCGTCGCGCCAGTCGACCAGCTGGCCGTCCATCCAGATCTTGCCGTCGCGGTCGGCGAGCGAGGGGGCGGGTGGGACGAGGCTCATGCGGGAATCCTTGGAATGCGGGTAGCGCGGTCGCGCGCCGGAAAAGCCGGCGATTTTACGGCGCAGGCGTCGCGGCGGGGGCGGGCACGGCCGGCGGGGTGTCCTCGGCCGGCGCCGGGCGCGTCAGCTGCCACGACACCAGCTTGCCGTGCGCGAAGGTGCAGTCCACGTACGAATCGGAGCCGTCGGTCCAGCGGTAGATCTCGGGCTGGGTGCCTTCGGGCGAGCGCAGCACGCCGAGCGCCCGCGTGAGCGCGACCACGTGCAGCAGGTTCACGCCGGGCTTGAGCTTCGCGTTGAGCATCACCGCGCTGCCGACATAGCCGACCGGCCGGTCGGCGGCCCGCTTGAGCACCGTCATCATCCGGGTGAAGTGCAGCAGCAGCCACATCGTGATGCCGCCGCCGACGACGAACAGGCCGCGCCAGCCGTAGGCGCTGAAGGCGGCCGCCAGCAGCACGAGGCAGCCGACCGGGACCAGGAGCTTGAGAAAGTTCATCCCGGCATTTTCGCAGCCCCGCCCGGCGCCGGCGGTGTGGAAGGCACTTACCCCGGTGCCTGCGCCGGCGCCCCGGCCGCGGCGCGGCAGCCGGCGGCCGGATGCGCCGGCAGGTCGGCCAGCAGCCGGCGCACGACGCCGTTGGTCCAGCCGAAGCCGTCCTGCAGCGGGTATTCCCCGCCGTCGCCGCCCTGCGCCCCGGCCCCGGGCCGCAGCGCGTATTTCTCGACCAGCTTGCTCTCGCGCTCGTAGACCGCACCGACGGTGGTCAGCCAGCGGTGGGCAATCTCGCCCGCCAGGTCGTCTTCGCCGTAGTCGCGCAGGCCCTGGATCGCCATCCACTGCAGCGGCGCCCAGCCGTTGGGCCGGTCCCACTGCTCGCCGCTCTCGTTCTCCGACGTGCCGAGGCCGCCGGGCGCGAGCAGCCGCTGCCGCAGGGTGGCGGCCACCGCGCGCGCCTGCGCCGCGTCGGCCACGCCGGCGAACAGCGGCACGACCGTGGCCGCGGTGAGCACGCTGCGCAGCCGCGTGCGCTCCCAGTCGTAGTCGAAGAAGGCGCCCGCCGCCGCGTCCCACAGCAGGCGGCGGACCGCGGCGCCCCGCTCGTGGGCCCGCCGCTCGAACGCCTCGGCACGGGCCGTGTCGCCGCCCTCGCGGCAGAGCCGGGCGATGGTCGCCTCCAGCCGGCACAGCAGCGCGTTCAGGTCCGCCGGCAGCAGCGCGGTGGTCCGGATGTCGCACAGCCGGCGCGAGGCGTGGGCCGGATCGGCCGGATCGCACAGCCAGCGGGCGCTGAAGTCCCAGCCCGATTCGGCCGCGGCCCGCAGGTCGCGCCAGACCGCGTGCGCCGGGCGGCCGTGCTGCGCGGCGGCGGTGGCATGGTCCTCGCGCCAGGACTCCTCGCGCGGCGTGTCGCGGTCGTCCCAGTAGCGGTTGAGCACGGTGCCGTCGGCGAGCCGCACCGCGCGGCGGTGCGCCTGGCCCGGTGCGAGCATGTCGGCGCCGTCCATCCACCAGGCGTGCTCGCGCAGCATCTGCGGCAGGTAGTGCGCCGCCGGCGGGCCGCCGTGCTGCGCGCACAGCTCGGCCATCAGCGCGAACACCGGCGGCTGCGACCGGCTGAGGTAGTAGCTGCGGGTGCCGTTGGGCACAAAGCCGAAGGTGTCGATCAGGTAGGCGAAGTTGTCGGTCATCGCATGCAGCAGCGGCGCCTGCCCGCTGGCCGCGAGGCCGAGCATCGTGAAGTAGGAATCCCAGTAGTACAGCTCGGCGAAACGGCCGCCCGGCACCACGTAGGGCTCCGGCAGCTGCAGCAGCGAGCAGCGCGGCGGATGCGCCCGGGGATGGCGGGTCAGCACCGGCCAGAGGCCGTCGATATGGTCGGCCAGGCTCTGGCCGGGCGGCGAGACGTAGTGGCTGGCATGCGCCTGCTGCACGACGAAGTGCCGGTGCACGAAGGCCGACAGGTCGAAGCCGGGCGCCGTGCGGTCCTGCCGGTAGGCCGCGAGGATCGCGTCCGGATCGCCGCGCGGCACGCAGTCCACGAAGGTCTTGCCGTCTGCGAACACCCGGCCGGCCTGGACCGCCTCGAACAGTTCGGCATAACGGTCGGCGGGCGACAGCGGGTCGGGGGACGGCACGCGGCAGGCGGCATCGCGGCGGCGGTCGGTGGACGCTGCCGCAGTGGCGGGGTGAGAAGCGGAAACAGGGCGATCCATGCGCCGATTCTGGACAGCGGCCCCGCGCCGTGCGTTTCGAGATGATGGCGCCTGCCACGCCCCGGCACGCAGGTTGCTGCGATGCTCGCCTCCTCCTCTCCGGCCCCGATCCACCATGCACCCCCTGCCATCGCACGCCCCCCTCACCCGCCGCCGTCTGCTGGCACCGCTGTCGCTGCTGCCGCTGGCCGGCTGTGCGAGCGGCACCGTGCCGGCCGGTGCCGGTGCGCCGGTGGCCGCCCTGTTCGCCGGACGCATCGACGACGGCGGCTTCATGCAGGCCGGCTACGAAGGCCTGGTCCAGGCACGCGACCGCTGGGGCCTGGCGATCCGCTACCGCGATGGCGTACCGCCCCAGACCGAGGCGCTGGCGGTGGCCTTGCGCCAGCTCGCCGTCGACGGCCCCGCCCTGGTGATCGCGCACGGCGGACAGAACAATGCCGCGGCCGAACAGGTGGCCGCCGCATTCCCGGCCGTGCGGTTCGTGGTGACCCAGGGCAGCGTCACCGGCCCCAACCTGTCGAGCTACGAGGTCCTGCAGGAACAGTCGGCCTGGCTGGCCGGCGCCCTGGCCGGGCTGACCACGCGGACCGGGGTGGTCGGCCACATGTCGGGCATCCGGGTGCGGCCGGGCCTCAAGGGCCGCGCGGCCTATGCCGAGGGCGTGCGCACCGCCAACCCGCGGGCCCGCCTGCTGACCAACTTCTCCGGCAACCAGGACGACAACGCGCTGTCGGAGCGCATCGCCCTCGCACAGATCGACGCCGGCGCCGATGTCATCTTCACCATGCTCAACGCCGGCCGTCAGGGCGCGATCGACGCCTGCCGCCGGCGCGGCGTGCGGCAGATCGGCAACGTCGGCGACTGGACGCAGCGCGATCCGACGGTCTTCGTCGGCTCCGCCGTCGCCGATGTCGGCCAAGCGGTTCGTCAGGCGGCGGGTGATGTGGCGGAAGGCCGCTGGAAGCCCGGCGTGGTCCGCCAGCTCGGGCTGGCCGACCCCGGTGCGGTGCGGCTGGCGCTGGCCCCGGACGTACCCGCCGCCGTACGCGACCGGCTCGCGGCCTACGCGCAGGCCATCGCCAGCGGCGCGCAGTCGGTGCCGGAGGACTACCGCGGACCGGAGTTCGCCGCGCCCTGATCCCGCGTGCGGGCCGGGGCAGGCACGGCGTCGCCGCCCTGCTCCACCAGCGCCCGCATCCGGCGCCGCAGCGCCTTGTCGCGGCGCTGCTGGGCCTCCCAGTCCTCGCGCACCGCGCGCAGCAGCGCCACCGCCATCAGCACCAGCACGACCGCGAACGGCAGCGCGAAGACGATGGTCGCGGTCTGGACCGCCTCCAGGCCGCCGGCGAACAGCAGGGCCAGCGCGATCGCCGCCACCGCCGTGCCCCAGGCGACCTTCACGCCGGCGCGCGGGTTGGCGTCGCCGCCGGTGCTCATCATGCCGAGCACCAGGGTGGCCGAATCGCCCGAGGTCACGAAGAACACCAGCACCAGCACCGTCGTCACCACCGACAGCACGGTGCCCAGCGGCAGGCCCTGCAGCATCGCGAACATCGCGGTCGCGGTATCGGCCTCCACCGCAGCGCCCAGGCCCGCGGCCTGGAAGATCTCGCGGTGCAGCGCGGTGCCGCCGAAGATCGCGAACCAGACGAAGCCGACCAGCGTCGGCGCCAGCACGGTGCCCACCAGGAACTGCCGGATCGTGCGGCCGCGCGACACCCGCGCGATGAACAGGCCGACGAAGGGCGACCACGCGACCCACCAGGCCCAGTAGAAGACCGTCCAGTCGCCGACCCAGGTACTGTCCCGGAACGGCGACATGCGCAGGCTGGTGCGCACGAATTCGCTCAGGTAGGCGCCGAGGGTGTTGGTGAAGGTGTTGACGATCGCGACCGTCGGACCGAGCAGGAACACCACCAGCGCGAGCAGGGCGGCCAGCCCGAGGTTGCCGATCGACAGCCATTTCACGCCGCGCTCCACCCCGCTGACCGCCGACGTGATGAACATCGCGGTGGTGACGACGATGATCGCCGCCTGCACCGCGGTGCCGATCGGCAGGCCGAACACCGCGTGCAGGCCGCCGTTGATCTGGGTGGCGCCCATGCCGAGCGAGGCCGCCACGCCGAAGGCGGTCGCGACGGTGGCCAGCACGTCCACCACCGGCGATAGCCGCCGCATGCCGCGCCAGGGCAGCGAGGCGGTGGCGGAACTCACCAGTGCCGGGGCGTTGCGGCGGAACTGGAAGAAGCCGATCGCCAGGCCGACGATGCCGTAGATCGCCCACGGGTGCAGCCCCCAGTGGAAGAAGGCGTAGCGCATCGCCGCGCCCGCGGCCTCGGGCGTTTCCGGCGCGATGCCGGGCGGCGGATGGCGGTAGTGCGAGATCGGCTCGGCCACGCCCCAGAACACCAGGCCGATGCCCATGCCGGCGGCGAACAGCATCGCGAACCAGGCACCGACGGAAAACGCCGGCTCCTCGTCCTCGTCGCCGAGCTTCAGGTCGCCGTAACGGCTGACGGCCAGGAACAGCGCCAGCAGCACCAGCCCGAGCACCAACCACAGGTAGAACCAGCCGAAGTTGCGGGTGGTGGCGGCCAGCGCATCGCCGAAGAAGCGGCCGAGCGAGGCCGGCGCCGCCAGCCCCCAAACCACCACCGCGGCGATCACCGCCATCGAGGCGAACAGCGGCCCGCGGGACGGCCGCGGGGATGGAGGGGCGTCGGTGGCGGCGGTCATGCGGCGCAGTATGCGCCGGCCGGGCCGGTCGAATGCTACGGTTTGCATAGCGCCTGGCGCAGGCGCAGCGGGCGCAGGAGCCCGATTTCTCTCTGATGTGGGAATGCCGCCGCCGCTACTGCAGCCGGCGCACCACCTCCATCGCCTCCTCGACCCGCTCGACCGCGTGGATCTCCAGGCCCTCGATCGGCTTCTTCGGCGCATTGGCCTTGGGCACCACCGCCACGCTGAAGCCGAGCTTGGCGGCCTCGCGCAGCCGCTCCTGGCCGCGCGGGGCCGGCCGCACCTCGCCGGCGAGGCCGACCTCGCCGAACGCCAGGAAGCCCTTGGGCAGCGGCCGGGCGCGCAGGCTGCCGGTGATCGCGAACATGACCGCCAGGTCGGCCGCCGGCTCGCTGATGCGCACGCCGCCCACCGCGTTGACGAACACGTCCTGGTCCATGCAGGCGATCCCGGCATGGCGATGCAGCACCGCCAGCAGCATCGCCAGCCGGTCGCGGTCCAGGCCGACCGACAGCCGCCGTGGGCTGGGCCCGCCGGAATCGACCAGCGCCTGGATCTCCACCAGCATCGGCCGGGTGCCCTCGAGCGTCACCAGCACGCAGCTGCCGGGCACCGGCTCGGCATGCTGGGACAGGAAGATCGCGCTCGGGTTGGTCACGCCCTTCAGGCCGCGCTCGGTCATCGCGAACACGCCGATCTCGTTGACCGCGCCGAAGCGGTTCTTGATGGCGCGCACCAGCCGGAAGCTGCTGTGGGTGTCGCCCTCGAAGTACAGCACCGTGTCGACCATGTGCTCCAGCACCCGCGGGCCGGCGAGCGCGCCCTCCTTGGTCACATGGCCGACCAGTACGATCGCCACGCCGCTCGCCTTGGCCGCGCGGGTCAGGTGGGCCGCGCATTCGCGCACCTGCGCCACCGAGCCGGGCGCCGAGGTGAGCTGGTCGGAATACACCGTCTGGATCGAGTCGATCACCGCCAGGCCCGGGCGCTGCGCGTCGAGCGTGGCGAGGATCTTTTCCAGCTGGATCTCGGCCAGCACCTGCACCTGCGAGCGGTCCAGGCCCAGCCGGCGCGAGCGCAGCGCGACCTGCGCGCCGGATTCCTCGCCGGTCACGTAGAGCGTGTCCATTCCGCCGCGCTGCAGCGCATCGACCGCCTGCAGCAGCAGCGTGGACTTGCCGATGCCCGGGTCGCCGCCGATCAGCACCACGCCGCCCTCGACGATGCCGCCGCCGAGCACCCGGTCCAGCTCGTCGATGCCGGTCGGCGTGCGGGCGACGTCGGAGGCCTCGATGTCGGCCAGCGTGGCGACCTCGGTGCTAGGGGCGAGCCCCGCATAGGCGGGCGCGGCCAGCCGGTTCTTCGACGGGGCCTGCGCCGCGGGCGCGGCGGTCTCGACCAGGGTATTCCAGGCGCCGCAGTGCGGGCATTTGCCGAGCCAGCGCGGGCTGGTGCCGCCGCACTCGGAGCAGGTGTAGAGGGTTTTGTCTTTGGCCATGGGGTGGGCGACTATAGGTGGCGCCGCCCGGCCGCGCTTCAACCGCTGCTGGCGCGCAGCATGTTGGCCAGCTCCACCGCCGACTTGACGTTCATCTTGTCGAACACCCGGGCGCGGTGGACCTCGACGGTGCGCACGCTGATGTCGAGCTGGTCGGCGATCAGCTTGTTGGGCAGCCCTTCGACCACCAGCCGCATCACGTCGCGTTCGCGGTCGGTGAGTTCGAGCAGCTTGGCCCGCACCCCGAGCGCGGCGTGGCGCTCGGCCAGCACCTCGGCCGACCGGCGCAGCGCCTGCTCCACCCGGTCGACCAGCGCGTTGTCGGAGAACGGCTTCTCGCAGAAGTCGAAGGCGCCGCGCTTGACCGCGTCCACTGCGGTCGGCACGTCGCCGTGGCCGGTCAGGAAGATCACCGGCATCGCGGTGTGCAGGCCGCGCGCGACCAGCGTGTCGAACAGCGCCAGCCCGCTGGTGCCCGGCATGCGCACGTCCAGCAGCAGGCAGCACGGCTGCGCCAGCGCCCGCACCAGCGCGCCGGGCTCGGCGGCGGCGTCGCCGCGCGCCTGCTGCTGCAGCATCTGCTCGAAATCGTCGGCGCTGCGGAAGGACTCGCTCAGCAGCCGGCGCGAGCGCAGCAGCCAGGCCAGCGCCTCGCGCACGCCGGCGTCGTCGTCCACGATGAACACGGTTGCGGTGGAGCCAGGTTCCATGGTCGTCATTGCCTCCTGTCGGCCGGAAGGGTAAAGGAGAAGACCGTGCCTTCGGGCACGTTGGGCGCATGGGCGAGCGCGCCGCCGTGCTGCTCGACCACGGTGCGGCACAGGCTCAGGCCGAGGCCCATGCCCTCGGGCTTGGTGGTGAAGAAGGGGGTGAAAAGCCGCGCGGCCACGTCCTCGGGGATGCCGGCGCCCTGGTCGGCCACGCGGAACTCGACCCATTCGCCGCGGCTGTCGGCGGACGCCGCGCGCACGGCGATCTCCAACCGGCGCGACGGCGCGCCCGGCCGGTCCATCGCCTGCATGCCGTTGCGCGCCAGGTTGAGCAGCACCTGCTCGACCATCGTGCGGTCGCACAGCACCGGCGGCAGGCCCGGCGCCACCGTGGTGTGCACCTGCACGCCGAGCTTGTGGGCCTGCAGCACGATCAGCGGCATCACCGCGTCGAGCAGCGCCCGCGCGTCGGTGGCCTCGCGCGCCTGGTCGCGGCGGCGCACGAAGTCGTGCACGCTGCGGATCACCCGGCCGGCGCGCTCGGCCTGCTCGGCGATGCGGCGCATCGCAGCCGACAGGTCGGCCGCGGTGTGGGCGGTCTCGGCCGCCAGCGCCGCCGGCGGCTGCGGCACGGCGGACGCCCGGGCCAGGTCGCCCAGCAGGTTGAGCGAGCCGGTGGCGTAGCTGGAGATCGCGGCGAGCGGCTGGTTGAGTTCGTGGCTCAGCAGCGAGGCCATCTCGCCGACGGTCGCGAGCCGGGCGGTGGCCTGCAGCCGTTCCTGGCTGGCGCGCGAGAGTTCCTCGATCCGGCGCTGCTCGCTCAGGTCGAGGAAGGCGCCCATCCAGCCGGTGTGCTGGCCCTGCGCGGTGATCAGCGGCGCCTCGATGATCAGCACCGGAAAGCGCTCGCCGCCCTTGCGCATGTAGACCGATTCGTAGCCCTCGCGCGGCGGCAGCGGCAGGCCGCCGGCGAGCCGCACCGCATGGCGGCGCGCGTATTCCTCGGCCTTTTCCGGCGGCCAATAGGGCAGCTCGCCGCCGCGGCCGAGCAGTTCGTCGGCGCCGAAGCCGACCATCTCGCAGAAGGCCGGGTTGACGTAGGTGATGCGGCCCTGCAGGTCGCGCGCCCGCAGGCCGGTGATGAGCGAGTCCTCCATCGCCTTGCGGAAGGCGAGCGCATCGGCCAGGTCGTGCTCGGCCTGCAGCCGGCGCCGGTTGTCCTTCGACAGCAGCACCAGCACCCAGACCAGCGCGATCGACATGAAGGTGACCAGCGCGGTCAGCACGTTGGGGAACACGCTGGGTGCGCCGTGCCAGCTGTCCATGCGCAGCATCAGCGCGCTGCCCGGCAGGTCGAGCAGCTGCTGCGCGCTGAACATCCGGGTTCCGCGGCGCGCCGAGCCGTGCAGCGCGGCGAGCCGGGTGCCGTCGGGTTCGGTGAAGGAGATGTCCTGGTGGCGGGTGATCTGCGGCCCGACCAGGTCGACCAGGATCTCCTGCAGCCCGTAGCGCGCGACGATGTAGCCGGTGACGTGGCCGTCGGCGAGCTGCGGCACGCAGAGCTCGACCACCTCCACGCCCAGGCCGCCCGGGCGCGGCAGGAAGAAGGTCGGCGAATAGGCGGCGCTGCCGGAGCGCCGCGCCGCCGCGCAGGTCAGCTGCAGGTCGGCCGGCGGCATCTCGCGGCCCGGCTCGCCGGCCGACGGCAGCGGCCGGTAGGGCGTGTCGGCGGCCTGCCGCAGGTTGAGCGACCGGTCGCGCCGCTCGATCCGCAGGAATTCGCGGCGCTCGCGCAGCAGCCGGCCGCCGCCCTCGGCCCAGGCGGCGGGATCGGCCTGGTCGGACTGCAACGCCTGCAGGCTCTGCAGGTTGCGGTACAGGCCGGCGCGGATGTCGGCCACCGCGTCGCCGACGTCGCGCTCGATGCGGCTCTGCACCTGGCTCGCCTCGTAGCGGCCGGCCAGCCAGACCAGCGTGACCAGCATCGACGCGACCAGCGCCACCAGCAGCGGCCAGAGCGACCAGCGGCGCCAGTTGCGCGGCCGCAGCGGCATGAAGCGCGGCAGGGCCGGCGACGGAGACGGCGGCAGGGGCGGGACGGCGGCGCTCACAGCCGGCGATGGTCCAGGGCCGGCAGCCGGTGGCGCAGCGCGGCGAGGTGGGCGGCGTCGGCATCGGCCAGCACCACGCCGGCGCCCTCCTCCGGCCGCACCGCCAGCACCGCGCCCCAGGGATCGACCACCATCGAATGGCCCCAGGTGCGCCGGCCGTTCTCGTGCAGACCGCCCTGGGCCGCCGCCGCGACGTAGGCCAGGTTCTCCACCGCGCGGGTGCGCAGCAGCAGCGACCAGTGCGCCTCGCCGGTCACCTGGGTGAAGGCGCTGGGTGCGAGCAGCAGGTCGCAGCCGTCCGCAGCGTAGCGGCGGTACAGCTCGGGGAACCGCAGGTCGTAGCAGACCGACAGGCCGACCCGCCAGACATGCCCGTCGCGCGACGGCAGGTCGAACGCCACCGGCCCGCTGCCGGCGACCAGTGTGCGGGCTTCGTCGAAGGCGGTCTGGCCGTCGTCGAAGCGGAACAGGTGGACCTTGTCGTAGCGCGCCGCGCAGCGGCCGTCCGGCGCGAACACCGGCAGCGTGTTGTGGGCATGGGCCGGATCGCCGGTGGCGACCGGCAGCGTGCCGCCCGCGATCCACAGGCCCAGCTCGCGCGCAGACTGCGCCAGGAAGGACTGCATCGGCCCACCGCCGCCCCAGGCTTCCTGGTGCGCGAGCTTGTCGGTGTCGCGGTGGCCGAGCAGGCAGAAGTACTCGGGCAGCACCGCCAGTTCGGCGCCGGCGCGGGCGGCGTCCTCGAGCAGCCGGCGGGCGGTGGTCAGGTTGGCGTCGAGCACGGGGCCGGACACCATCTGCAGGGCAGCGATGCGCATGGGCGGATCCTGGAACGGAAAGCGGAAAGCGAAAGGCGCGAATCAGGGATTCTGCGCCGCCGTCGGCGCGCCCAGCCGGTCGCGGCCGGTGAGCTTGACGATCTGCGGATCGTCCCAACGGCCGGTGATGTGGAATTCCTGCGTGGTCGCCGCCGTCAGCGGGCCGCGCAGGAACAGCTGCGCGAGGAAGGTGCCCAGCCCGACCGCAGGATTGATCACCGCCGCCACCAGCGAGGCGGTGCCGGCGTCGATCTGCGGCACCACCACCACCCGCAGGTCCTGCGTCTCGCGCTTCAGGTCGGCGGTGCCGTCCATCAGCACCGCGGCGTTGACGCCCTTCATCTGCAGGTTGTGGGTGCGGGCGATGCCGTCGTCGATGCGCACGTCGCCGCGCACGAAGTCGAAGGCGAAGCCCTCGCTGAACACGTCGCGGAAATCGAGCGCCAGCCGGCGCGGCAGCGACTGCAGCGACAGCACGCCGAGCAGCTTGGCCAGGCCCGGATCGGCCTTGAGGAACTGGCCGGCGGCCATGTCGAGCTGCAGCCGGCCGTCCATCGACGGATAGTCCGGGCTGAACGGCGAGCCGCGCCAATCCACCTGGCCCTGCAGCACGCCGGCGCCACGCCGCAGGATGCCCGGCATGCCGAAACGCGCCAGCAGCGCGCCGCTGTCGCGCACCTCGAGCCGGAAGTCGAGCGCCGTGCGCCGTGCCGTCGCACCGGGCGCGAGGCGCTTCCAGTCGCCGGTGGCGGCGAAGGTCGCCTCGGGCAGCGCGAGGCGCAGCCGGTTCAGGTGCCATTCGCGGTCGCGGCCCTGCGCGGCCATGCGGTTGACCGCGTCCACCTCGACCCGGCCGAGGTGCCGGCCCTTGAGTTCGAAGTCCTCGACCACGATGTCGAGCGCCGGCAGCAGGCTGCCGGCACCGTCGGCGGCGGCCAGCGGCAGCGGGGGCGGCCGCGGGTCGTCGAGCAGGTCCTCGAAATCGCCGGCGGCGCTCTCGGGCACCTTGAGCCGCGCCAGCCGGGCGAACACCCGGGCCGGCGTGCCGGTGCTGCCCTGGCGGTACTCCAGGTAGCCGCCGAGCTCCTCCGCATCGACGCTGGCGCGCCAGACCGGCCCGCTGCGCGACCCGCCGGCCACCAGCCGGTGCAGCGTGCGGCCGCCGGCGGTGATCGCATCGGCGCGCACCGCGAGCGAATCCGGCAGGTAGCCCTGCAGCAGCGTGCCGGCGGAGGCGGCCGGTGCGGATGCCGGTCCGGCGGACGGGGACGCAGAAGCCATCGGCCGGCCGGTGGCATCGGCGAACACCGCCCGCCAGGCGTCGATGTCGAGCGCACCGAAGCGCAGGTTGGCGGCCACGCCCTGCTCCGGCAACGGCGCCTGCGCATCGGCTTCCAGGCCGACCGCGACGCTGCCGCGCACCACCCGCGGCGTGTCGCCCGACAGGTCGCGCTGGTAGCGCACCGCGGCCACCGTGCCCAGGTCGAAGGCGATCTCGTCGCGTGCCGCGCTGCCCGTGCCGTCGCGCGTCACGGTGGTCGCCAGGCGCATCGGCAGGGCCGCATCGGCCGGCTTGCCCAGGGGCGCCGGCAGGTCCAGCGCCAGGCCCTGCAGCGTGCTCTGCACCGCGATCTCGGGATGGCCGTCGCGCACCGTCAGGCTGGCGGTGTAGGCGGCTGCGCCCTCGGCACGCCGGGCCATGCGCGCCACCGGGCCGAATTCGGCCGCCTGCCGCAGTCCTTCGGCGGTGACGGTGCCCTGTGCGCGGAAGTTCAGCACATGCTCGGGCAGAGCGGGCGGCACCGTGCCCTGGGCCGGCGCCTGCGCCGCGCCCGGCAGCACGACGGCCGGCGGCGCGGTGCTGCGCAGCCCGCCGTCGAGCCGGACGTCGCCGCCGAGCATGCGCGCCTGCGCACCGGCCACCGTGAAGCCGGTTTCGGTGAAGGCCACCGTGCCGCGGGTCCGCGCGAGCAGCGGGATGTCGGGCCGGATCCGCAGGTCGTTGCCGGCCAGCACCACGCTGCCCTGCACCTTGCTGTGCACGATGTCGGCGACCGGCAGTTCGAGCGCGAGCTTCAGGTCGGCCGTGCCGGTCGCGGTGGCCTGCGCCAGTGCGCCGGCGGTCAGGGTCGACAGCGGCGAGACGTCCACCACCGCCAGCATGTCGGCCAGCGGCCCGCGCGCCTCGGCCCGCACCTGCACCACCGTGTGCGCAAGATCGGGGATACGCGCTTCGGCCTTCAGCACGCGGATCTCGGACGGACGCGCCGCGCCCGGCAGCGCCAGCCGGCCGACGGCGTTGCGGATCTCCATGCCGCCGCCGTCGAACACCAGTTCGCCCGCCAGGCCCGCGAGCCGCGGCCAGGGCTTCTGGCCGGCGGGCTGGATGGAGGCCGGCACGTAGGCATAGTCGGCGTCGCGGATCTTCGCGGCGATGCGGAATTCGCCCTGCTTCGGGTCGTGGAACGGCATGTGCGCCAGATCGCCGCGGACCCGGAACTGCACGCCGGTGGCGGTGCCGGCGCTCACGGCATCGCGCACGTAGTGGCGCACCTCGGGCGCGATCGCCTGCGGCAGGTAGCGGTGTACCCGGGTGCCGTCGGCGCGCGACAGGCTGCCGTTCAGGTCGAGCACGCCCGGATGCGGCCTGGCGCCCTCGGCGGGATGCCAGGCGGCGCGCAGTTCGCCGGCGGCGTCGGCATTGGCGAAGGTGGCGCGCGGCACCTGCACCGACAGCCGGCCGTCGGCGTCGCGCTGCCAGCGCGCCTCCGCCCGCAGGCTGGCGAACGGCACCACCGACTGCTCGAACACGCCCGGGAATTCCAGCGCGCCGTCGTCGATCGCGACCTGCGCGCTGCCGCCGCGCTGGGTCAGGTCGAAATCCACCGTGGCGTTGCGCACGCCGGGCGTGCCGAGCGGCGGGTGGACATGGTGGTGGGCGTTCGGCTGGCTGCGGCGCAGCGCCGCCTCGGCGGCCTGCGCGGCGGCGACCAGTGCGGCGGGCGCGGGCTGCGCCGCCACGCCAAGCCGGCTGATGCGGCCCTCGGCCTTGTAGCCGACCGGCGCGGCCGGATCACCCTCCCAGCGGGCGTGCAGCCGCTCGACCAGGCCTTCCGGCGCCCGCGCCACCGCGGCCCGGCCGGCCTCGCCGATCGGTAGTGCGCCGGCGATGCGGCCGAGGGCGGCCAGGTCCAGCCGGTCGGCGCGCAGCTCGCCCTGCGCGGGCTTGCGGCCGGCGGCATGGGCGATCCGCAGTTCGGCATTGCCGCCGGGCCACGCAGCACCCTCGCGCGGCTGGAACTGCAGCCCGCGGGTGGCGAGGTCGAAGCCGCCATCGCCGCGGTGGCCGGACAGGCGCAGCCGCAGCGTGTCGAGCTGCAGCGGCAGCGTCGCCTCCCGGAAGCGGGCATCGATGTCGGCGGCGGCCAGGTCGGCCGCGCCGCCGCGCAGCCGCGCGTGGTCGATGTCGGCCCACAGCCGCAGCGCGCCGCGGCCGGACGCGACCTCCAGGCCCCAGGGCGACAGGTCGAGGTAGCGGCGCAGCGGCGCGGCGTCGAGGTCCGGCGCGAGCAGGTAGGCCTGCCCGACCCAGTCCTGCCAGCGTCCGTTGCGGGCGGTGAGCAGCGGCTGCCGGAAGCGTCCCATCGCGGTGAAACGGGCGCCCCATTCCGGCGGCGGCGTGGCGTCGAGGCGCATCGCGTGGCGCCACGGGCGGTTGCGCAGCACCAGGTCCACGTCCTGCAGCGCCGCCGCGGGCGCGCCGCGCTGCTCGTCGGTCCAGCGCACGGTGCCGTTCTTCACCACCACCTCGGCCTGCGAGAACAGCCAGTCGGCGGCGCGGCCGTCGTCGGGACGGTCGGGGTCGAGCGGACGGCCGGCGACGAAGAGGCGGCCGTCGGCAATGCGGCGCACCTCGATCTCCAGGCCCTCCAGGTAGAGCTGCTCGAAGCCCAGCCGCAGCAAAGACCGCGGCGACAGTGCGGCCACCACCAGCGGCAGCCGCAGCGCGTCGCGGCCCTCGGCGTCCTGCAGCGCCACGTCGCCCAGGGAGAAGGACGGCACCAGTCCGTCGCTGCGCGCGGTGATCGTGCCGATGCGCACCGGCATCCCCAGGGCCCGCGTGGCCGCCGCCTCGATGCGCGGACGGTAATCCGCGATATTCGGCACAATCCAGCCGTGCAGAACGCCCCACACGGCGAAGAAGCACAACCACGCGGCACACAACGACCAGAAGACCCACCGCGCCACGGCTGCCGTCGATTTCAGCGCACGAGAAGGTTCCTGGATCGCGGTGGGTTCCATCATGGGTGAGTGGGGAATGTCAGGAATTATGGCCCGCAGCATCGACCCGGGTTCGCAGGAAGAACACGCTGTTTCGCCTGGAGGCGCCGCCCGCGCGGAGCCGCTTCCGCCGCACACCGACCGCGCCGCCCATTCGCGTTTTGTGCAGCGGCTGCGCCGCCGCTACGGCGACGTGCTGCACCTGCTGCCGGCGGGCGACCCCGACCGCGCCAGCATGGCGGTGGCGCTGCAGGCGCTGCGTGCCTGCGGCCACGACTGCGCCACCGCGCTGCGCATGCTGCGCCAGCTGGTGATGGAGCGCTTGGCGGTGCTCGACTGCGATGCCGGCGCACCGCTCGCGGTGGTGACCCGGGCGGTTACCGAACTCGCCGAACTCGCGCTCGACGCCGCCTGCACCGAGGCCTTCGCCGAACTGGATGCGGCCCACGGCGCGCCGCGCAATCCCGACGGCAGCCGCACCCAGTTCTGGGTGGTGGGCATGGGCAAGCTCGGCGGCCGCGAACTCAACGTATCGAGCGACATCGACCTGGTCTACGTCTACGACGAGGACGGCGAGACCGCGGGCGATGCCGATGGCCGCGGGCGGCTCAGCCACCACGAGTATTTCGGCCGGGTGGTCAAGCGCATCTACGCGCTGGTCGGCGAGACCACCGAACACGGCTTCGTGTTCCGGGTGGACCTGATGCTGCGGCCCAACGGCAATTCCGGCCCGCCGGCGGTGTCGCTGTCGGCACTGGAGGAATATTTCCTGGTGCAGGGCCGCGAGTGGGAGCGCTTCGCCTGGCTGAAAAGCCGCGTGGTCGCACCGCGCGCCTGCCTCGGCGACAGCCCGGTGCAGGGCCTGCGGCAGGTGGTGCTGCCCTTCGTCTTCCGCCGCTACCTCGACTACAGCGTGTTCGACGCGCTGCGCAGCCTGCACCGCCAGATCCGCGAGCAGGCCGCGCGCCGCAGCGCCGGCAAGCCCGAGCGCGCCAACGACGTGAAGCTCTCGCGCGGCGGCATCCGCGAGATCGAATTCACCGTGCAGCTGCTGCAGGTGGTGCGCGGCGGCCAGTTCCCCGAGCTGCGCAGCCGCGCCACGCTCGATGCGCTGCAGCGGGTCGCGCATGCCGGCCTGATGCCGCAGGACACCGCCGACGCGCTGGCCCGCGCCTACACCTTCCTGCGCCGGGTCGAGCACCGCATCCAGTACCTGGACGACCAGCAGACCCATGCGCTGCCGACGCAGGACGGCGATGTGGAATGGATCGCGCAGAGCATGGGCTACACCCACCACTGCCCGTTCCTGCACGACCTGGACGCGCACCGCGAATTCGTCGCGCAGGAGTTCGACACCCTGCTCGGCGGCGCCGCGTCGTGCAAGGGCGCGTGCCAGCGCAAGGGCACGGCGGCCCCGCCCGACCTCGACACCGTGCTGGCTGCCCTGCCGCCGAAGCTCGCCGAGCGGGTCGAGCAGTGGCGCGGCCATGCGCGGGTGCAGGCGCTGCGCGACGACGACCGGGCGCGGCTGGTGCGGCTGCTGCAGCGCACCGCGCAGTGGATCGCCGACGAGACCGTCTCCGAAGCCTCGGCGGTGCAGATGGTCGGCTGGATCGAACCGCTGCTGCGCCGGCAGAACTACTTGGCGCTGCTGCTGGAGCGCCCCGCGGTGCACGAGCGGCTGCTGCACCTGATCGGCGCGGCCCGCTGGCCGGCGCGCTACCTGATGCAGCACCCGGGCGTGATCGACGAACTGGCCGGCGATGCGCTGTTCTCCGAACGCTTCGTCGCCGCCGAATTCGAGGGCGAGCTGGAACGCCGCCTCGCCTCGCTGCGCACCACCGCCGAGGACGACGACGAGACGCTGCTCGACCTGCTGCGCCGCGCCCACCACGCCGAGGTGTTCCGCACCCTGGCGCGCGACGTGGAGGGCCGGCTCACGGTGGAGCAGGTCGCCGACGACCTGAGCGCGCTGGCCGACGCCACGCTGCGCATCACCGCGCGCTGGGTCTGGCAGCGGCTTCAGCGCCGCCACCGCGAGGAGGCCGAGCCGCCGGTCGCGGTGATCGGCTACGGCAAGCTCGGCGGCAAGGAACTCGGCTACGGCAGCGACCTGGACATCGTCTTCGTGTACGAGGACGAGGACGAGCGCGCGCCCGAGGTGTATGCCGCCTTCGTGCGCAAGCTGATCAACTGGCTGACGGTCAAGACCGGCGAAGGCGACCTCTACGAGATCGACACCGCGCTGCGGCCCAACGGCAATTCCGGCCTGCTGGTGACCAGCTTCGCGTCGTACGCCAACTACCAGCAGCGCCGCGGCAGCAACACCGCCTGGACCTGGGAGCACCAGGCCATGACCCGGGCGCGCTGCGTGCTCGGCAGCGATGCGCTGCGCGCCCAGTTCGACGCGGTGCGCGAGGCCGTCATCACCGCGCCGCGCGACCCGGCGGCGCTGGCCGTGGAGATCGCGGCGATGCGCGAGAAGGTGCGCGCCGCCCATCCGGTGAAGGCCGGGCAGTTCGACGTGAAGCACAGCCGCGGCGGCATGGTGGACGTGGAGTTCGCGGTGCAGTACCTGGTGCTGTCGGCCGCGGCCGACCATCCGGAGCTGCGCATCAACATCGGCAACATCGCGCTGCTCGGCCGGGCCGAGGCCGCCGGCCTGCTGCCGCCGGGCGTCGGTGCCCACGCGGCCGACGCCTACCGCGACCTGCGCCGCGCCCAGCACACCGCGCGGCTGAACGAGGAGACCACCCAGGTCGATCCGGCCGCGATGGCGACCGCCCGCGCCGCGGTGCTGGCGCTCTGGGAGGCGGTGTTCCCGCCCCGCGGCTGACGCCGCGCTATCGAAACCGTAGCTGACCGCGCCCGCGGGACGGGCGCAGGAGCCGGTTTTTCATCCGAACACGACGGTCTCGGCGCCCGGAACCCAGGCCGGATGCCGCACCATCGCCTGCAGGAAGCGCGGCGACGCGACGAAGGCCGCGAGCCAAGCCTGCAGCCGCGGCCACGGCTGTGCGGCGAACCAGGCCGGATCGACCGCCGCGCACTGCCGCACGAAGGGCGCGATCGCCGCATCGGCCAGCGCCGCGTGGCGCCCGCCGAGCCAGGGCTGCGCGGCCAGCCGCGATTCGAGCCGCGCCAGGAACACCGCCACCGCCGCACGGGCGGCCTGCGGATCGGCGGGCGTGCCGTCGGCGGCGGGGTGGCGCTCCGGGTACTTGAAGCGGTCCAGCGCCGGCTTGAAGCGATCGTCGTGGTCGGCGATCAGCGCGTCCATCGCCGCGGGCGTGCAGCCGTCGGGCGCGAGCCAGCCGTGCGGATCGTGGCGGGCGAGCGCCCAGCGCATGATGTCCAGGCTCTGCTCCAGCACCGTGCCGTCGGGCAGCACCAGCACCGGCACGGTCGCCTTCGGCGAGGCATCGCGCAGCGCCTGCGGCTTGGCCGACAGCACCACCTCGCGCAGGGCGCACACCGTGCCGCTCGCCAGCAGGGCGAGCCGTGCGCGCATCGCATACGGGCAGCGGCGGAAGGAATAGAGGATCGGCAGCGTCATGCGTCCGGGCCTTGCGCAGGGGGCGCGGACGCTGGCGCGGCACCGGCACCGGCACCGGCACCGGTACCGGCACCGGCACCGGCATCGGTATCGGCGCCATCTGCGGACCGTGCGGGGCCACCGCCGGTCCCCGCATGCACCGGCGCCGGCGTGCCGATGTGCGCGACGCCCCGCGCGCGGGCCAGCGCCACCTGCCGCTGGCGCTCCGCATAGCCGGCCTTCTGCGCCTCGGTGGTGGTCGCATGGCAATGCGAGCAACTCACGCCCTCCACGAACAGCGGCGACGCCCGCTCCGCCGCGCCCAGCGGCCGGCGGCAGGAGCGGCACAGCGCATGCGTGCCCGGCGCCAGGCCCGGACCGACGGCCACCCGCTCGTCGAAGACGAAGCATTCGCCCTGCCACCGGCTCTGCGCGGCCGGCACCTGCTCCAGATAGGCCAGGATGCCGCCCTCCAGGTGCACCACGTCCTCGATGCCGCGGGCGCGCAGCAGCGCGGTCGATTTTTCGCAGCGGATGCCGCCGGTGCAGAACATCGCGACCCGCGCGCCGGGACGCAGCCGGTCGGCCTGCCGGTCGAGCCAGCCGGGCAGCTCGGCGAAGCTGCCGGTACCGGGGTCGAGCGCGCCCGGAAAGCTGCCGATCGCGACCTCGTAGTCGTTGCGCACGTCCACCAGCACGACCTCCGGATCGTCGAGCAGCGCGTTCCAGTCGGCCGGCTTGACGTAGCGGCCGGCACCGCGGGCCGCGTCGATCCCCGGCACGCCGAGCGTGACGATCTCCTTCTTCAGCCGCACCCGCATGCGGTGGAACGGCTGCCGGTCGCCCCGGTGCTCCTTGTGCACCAGCGCCGCGAGCCGGGGGTCGGCGCGCAGCCGGTCGAGCACGGCGCGCACGCCGGCTTCCGGCCCGGCGATGGTGCCGTTGACGCCTTCGGGCGCCAGCAGCAGCAGGCCCTTGACGCCGCCGGCATCGCACAGCGCCTGCAACGGCCCGCGCAGGTCGGCGCAGTCCGGCAGGTCGGCGAAACGGTAGAGCGCAGCGGTGAGGACGGGTCCCGGGCGGGCGCCGGCCGCAGGGTCGGTGGCAGGGAGCATCGTGCGGTCGGACATGGGCGGGCGATGGTAGCCCCATGCTGTAATTCCGGCGATGTCGCCGACCTTCCTGCCGGCTGCGGTGCCGGACCGCCGCCCGTCGCCCCGGACGGGCTTCCGCACCGGTGCCGCAGCGTGCGCTGCAAAGTTACTACCTGGTAAGTTTTCCGCCCCGGGCCTCCGCACGGGCGCCGCAGCGGGTGTCTGCCTGCTCGCCGCCCTGCTTGCGGGCTGCGCCGCCGGCCCCGGCCGCGACGGACCGCCGCGCCGGCCGCCAGAGGGCCTGGCGTCCACCCCCGACGCCGAGCCGCGGATCGAACCCCTGCGCAGCGGCGGGCCGAACAAGCCCTATGCCGTGCTCGGCCGCAGCTACGTGCCGCTGGATGCCGACGCGGCGCTGCGCCAGACCGGCCTCGCGTCCTGGTACGGCCAGGGTTTCCACGGCCGACCGACCGCCAGCGGCGAGCCGTACGACATGTACGCGATGACCGCGGCGCACACCACGATGCCGCTGCCCAGCTACGCCCGCGTGCGCAACCCGGCCAACGGCCGCGAGATCGTCGTGCGGGTCAACGACCGCGGCCCGTTCCACGACGGCCGGGTGATCGACCTGAGCTACGCCGCGGCGCTGCGGTTGGACCTGCTGCGCGGCGTGGCGCCGGTGGAGGTCGAACGGATCGTGCCGGCGGAGATCCGGGCGGGGACCTGGCGGCGCGGCGGTGCGGTACCGGGCGGAGTAGCGCCGGTCGTCGTTGCGGCGGACTCGCCGAACGCACTGGCGGACGACCGGGTGGTGGCCGTATCTGCGGCAGCGGTACGCACCGTGGCGGCCGGGCCGGCGGACACCGCCGCCGGCAGTACGGGATGGACCGTGCCGCTGACGGTGCACGGCGCACCACCTGCACCTGCATTCAGGCCGGCATCCGCGCCTGCGCCATCCGACCTGTCTGCCCGCGGTACCCTGAGCCCGCCGGGCGCCGATGCTCTCCTCGTGCCGACCCGCGCAGCGCCGTCGGGTGTCGGCACGGCCGACCTGCCCGCGGCCCAGGCCCTGCCGGCTCCGGACGCCACCGCCGACGACCGCGCCACGCGCGCGATGCCGCAGGCCCTGCCGCCGATGGCACCGCTGCCGCTGCCGGCACCTGTGCCTGTCGAGGCCACTGCACCTCTCTCGCCAGCGCCCGTTGCGCCCGCGTCCCGCGCGACGGCGGCCGTGCCAGCGCCGTCGGCACCCACCTCGACGGCCATGCCAGCGGCGTCGGCGTCGGCGTCGGCGTCGGCGTCGGCACCATCCTCCACCGCCGGCTTCTGGCTGCAGTTCGGTGCCTTCGGCCGGCCGGAGGGCGCCGAGCAGCTGCGGACCCGGCTCGCACCCGCCTTCCAGGGCATGGCGCCCCGGCTGTCCGTCTTCGCCGACGGCGGGCTGCATCGCCTGCAGGCCGGCCCGTTCCCGTCGCGCGAGGCCGCGGTGCAGGCCGCGTCGGCGCTGCAGGTGCCGGGCGGCGCCACGCCAGTGGTCGTCGAGCGCCGCTGAACGCCGCGGGGCCACCGCTCTGCACACCACCGCGCCGATACGGCGGCGCACCCGTGCGCGCTGGCGCCCGGACGCGAAGCCGCCCTCCCGCAATTCAATCATTCGATTGACTTGTGCTGTAATGCGACCCGCATGCCCGCCGCCTCCACCCCCCCCCCGCCCCGCGCCCCGCCCGCGCCGCA
>CAJYQL010000081.1 GCA_913776965.1 uncultured Xylophilus sp. | reverse complement strand
CTGCGCGATCCGGACGCTGTCGTCCCGGGCAACAAGATGCGCTTCTGGGGCTTGCGCAGCGATCGCCAGATCGCCGACCTGCTGGCCTACCTTCCCCGCGGCGGCGCTCACCGTTGTCCGGCGCCGGCGCTGCGCAGGTAGGCCAGCAGGTCGGCGATCTGGCGATCGCTGCGCAAGCCCCAGAAGCGCATCTTGTTGCCCGGGACGACAGCGTCCGGATCGCGCAGGAAGGCGGCGAGGCGCTTCTCGTCCCACACGAAGCTGGCCTTTTTCATCGCCGGCGAATAGTCGAAGTCCGGCGCCGAGCCGGCTCGGCGGCCGATGATGCCGTTCAGCTGGGGCCCGAAGTTGCTGCGTGCGCCGGGCCCGACCTGGTGGCAGTTGGCGCAGCGCTGGAAGGCGGTGCGACCAGGCGCAAGCGCATCGGCGCCGTGGGCCGGGGCCATCACGAGACAGGCGAGCAGAGGCGCGAGAAGACGCATCCGGCCGCCCTACTTCACGCGCTGCTTCTCGAGCTTGCGCGCCAGCGTGCGCCGGTGCAGGCCGAGGCGGCGCGCCGCTTCCGAAATGTTGAAGTCGGTCTCGGCGAGCACCGCGTGGATGCGCTCCCACTCGAGGGTCTTGATCGAGGTCGAGCGGTTCGTCACCTCGACGTCGGTGTTGCCGGCCACGTGGCCGAAGGCGGCCTCGATGTCGTCGGTGTTCGAGGGCTTGGCCAGGTACTGCACCGCCCCCAGCTTGATCGCCTCGACCGCGGTGGCGATGCTGGCGAAGCCGGTCAGCACCACGATCAGCATGTCGGCCGAATGGGCATGCAGCGCCTGCACGCAGGCGAGGCCCGAGGCTTCGCCCTGCAGCTTCAGGTCCACCACCGCATAGCCGGGCGTGTGGCCGTCGCGCAGCAGCGCTTCCACCGCCTCCAGGCCGGCGGCCTGCAGCACGCGGTAGCCCCGCCGCTCGAACGAGCGGCCGAGGGTGCGGGCGAAGGCGGCGTCGTCCTCGACGATCAGCAGCAGGCGCTCGTCGTCGTCTTCGTCGTGGTCAGGGGCCGGGATCGGGCGGGCGTCGTCGGTCATGGCAGGTCCTCGTCGTCGCCCAGGGCGATGGTGGCGAGCGGCAGCGTGATCGTCACTTCGGCACCGCCCTCGGGCCGGTTGCGGGCCGCGACGGTCCCGCCGAGCGTGCGCGCCACGTTCACCGCCAGGAACAGGCCGAGCCCGCCGCCCGCGCGGCCCTTGCTCGACTGGTAGGGCTTGCCGAACTGCGCGAGCATCGCCGGCGCGAAGCCGGGGCCGTGGTCGGCGACGGTCAGCACCAGCGCATCGGCGTCGCGCGCCGCGACCAGCCGGACCCAGTGGGGCGAGGCTTCGAGCGCGTTGTCGAGCACGTTGTGCACCGTCTGCTTCAGGGCCGAGTCCGACACCATCGGCAGGTCGTCCTCGCCGAAGTGGTTGTCGTAGACGAAGCCGGTCACCGGGCGGGTGGTGCGCCATTCGGCCACCAGGTCGTCGAGGAAGGTGCCGACGGTGGTTTCCTCCGGTGCCTCGCCGCGGGTCTCGCCGGCCGACAGCAGGATGCCGCTGACGATGGATTTGCAGCGCTGCAGCTGCAGCTGCATCTCCGCCACTTCGGCGAGCAGTTCGGGGTCGGACGAGAAATGCGGCAGCCGGCGCCAGTCGCCCAGGATGACCGCCAGCGTCGCGAGCGGCGTGCCGAGTTCGTGTGCGGCGCCGGAGGCCAGCAGCCCCATGCGCACGATGTGCTCCTCCTCGGCGGCGCGCTGGCGCAGTCCGGCCAGGCGGGCGTCGCGCTCGCGCAGGTTGCGGCCGATCCGGGTGATGAAGACCACCAGCAGCACCGCGTTCAGCACGAAGCAGATCAGCATGCCCAGGATGTAGGGGCTGGCGAGGCCGTGGTCGTGGTCGGGCGGCAGCGCGAGCGGCTGGGCGAACATCGCCAGCCCCGCGAAGCCGGCGGCCGCGACGGCCGCCATGGTCCAGCTGTAGGCCGGGCGCAGCAGCACGGCGGCCAGCGTCACCTGCAGCAGGTACAGGAAGGCGAACGGATTGGTGGCGCCGCCGCTCAGGTAGAGCTGGGCGGTGAACATCGCCATATCCACCAGCAGCGCGAGGAACAGCTCGCGGCTGCGCACCTCGCGGCGGTAGAAGCGCAGCCGCAGCAGGCTTGCGACGTTGAACAGCGCGAGGACCGCGAGCACCGCCAGCATCGGCGCCAGCGGCAGCGCGATCCGGTAGCCGTAGTGCACGACCGCGATCGTCGCGATCTGCCCGACCACCGCGATCCAGCGCAGCTGCACCAGCTGCTGCATGTTCTTGAAGCCGGTGGCATCGCCCGGGGCGGTCGCCGGCGCCGCGGCCGGTCGTGCGGCGGTGGGTCGGTCAGAAAGTGCGTGCATCGGCAGCCGGGCGGGAGGGGTGGACGGCGGCGGCGCGGCTCCATGCGGCGCGGCGGTCGTGGCGCACGACGTAGACCGTGGCACCGGCGACCATCGCAGCCAGCGCCCACCAGGTCAGCGCATAGACGAGATGGTTGTCCGCGAAGGCGACGACGGTCAGCCCCGGCGCTGGCCAAATGTCGCCGCGTACGGCGCCGGCCGGTGCGTCGGCATCGACGAAATAAGGCGCGGTCGACCCCAGCCCGCGTGCGGCGGCGATGGCCGCCACGTCGCGCGAATGCCAGCGGTCTGCTACGGGGTCGTTCTTGCGCAGGAAGCCGCCGCCGGGCTCGGTCGTGCGCAGCAGACCGACGACGGTGGTGTCGCCCTCGGGGGCGGGGGTGCCGCGCGCATCCGATGCGCGGCGTTCGGGCGGGACGAAGCCACGGTTGACCAGCACCGTGGTGCCGTCAGGCCGCTGGAGCGGCGTCAGCACCCAGAAACCGGCGCCGAGCGCGGTGGTGGCCTGCACCAGGGTTTCGCGGTCGTGGAGGAAGCGGCCCTGCAGCCGCACGTGGCGGTAACCGTCATGGTCGGCGGTGACGGTCGCCCACCGCTCCGGCCCGGGGGCGTCGACCGGCAGCGCCTGCACCCGGGCTTCCACCTGGGCGACGAGGGCATGTTTCCAGGCGCGCCGCTCCACCTGCCAGACGCCGAGGGCCAGGAAGCCGCAGAACGCGACCAGCGCGCCCGCGGCCAGCAGTGCGCGCCCGAGCCTCATCAGGGCATGTTCTTCATGTCGTGCACGCTCGGAGGCATCATGTTGTGGTTGAGGTGGAACATCACCCACAACGAGCCGGTCAGCGTGATCACCACGAGCACGAGCGTAAAGACCAGCGCCAGCATGTTCCAGCCGCCTTCCGAGCGGGTGTTCATGTGCAGGAAGTACACCATGTGCACCACGATCTGCACCGCGGCGAAGCCGAGGATCACCAGCGCGGTGGTGCTGGACTTCTCGAACACGTTGCCCATCACCAGCCAGAACGGGATGGCGGTCAGGATCACCGACAGCACGAAGCCGGTCATGTAGCCCTTGAAGGTGCTGTGCGCCGCACCGTCGTCGTGGTCATGGTCGTCGTGACCGTGGCCATGGCCCTGGTCGTGGTGCACCGCATGGCCGTGGCTGTGCAGCGGCTCGGCGCCCGGCGGCGTCTTGCCGGGGGTGTTGTCGGGCGTGTCGTCGGAGGAACGGGTCGGGTTGCGGGGGGCGCTCACGGCAGGACTCCCATCAGGTAGACGAAGGTGAAGACGCCGATCCAGACCACGTCCAGGAAGTGCCAGAACATCGACAGGCACATCAGGCGGCGCCGGTTCTCGGCGATCAGGCCGTGGCGCTTCAGCTGGAACAGCAGCGTGACCAGCCAGATGATGCCGAAGGTCACGTGCAGCCCGTGGGTGCCGACCAGCGTGAAGAACGACGACAGGAAGGCGCTGCGCTGCGGCACCGCGCCCTCGTGGATCAGGTGGGCGAATTCGTACAGCTCCAGCGCGATGAAGACCACGCCGAACAGTCCGGTGATCGCCAGCCACATCATCGTGGGCCCGAGACGGCGGCGCTGCATCTCCAGCATCGCGAAGCCGTAGGTGATCGACGACAGCAGCAGCATGGCGGTGTTGATCGCCACCAGCTTCAGGTCGAACAGGTCGGCACCGGACGGGCCGGCCGCGTAGCTGCGGCCCAGCACGCCGTGCACCGCGAACAGGCAGGCGAAGATGAGGCAGTCGCTCATCAGGTAGAGCCAGAAGCCGAGGAGCGTGCCGTTCTCGACATGGTGCTCGCCGGGCACGTGGAATCGCAGGTTCTGCGGCTCGTCCACGGAATCGGAGTGGGTCAGGGTCGTCATGGTGGGACTATCCGGCGTGCGCGGCCAGGATGCGGGAACGTTCGGTCTCGGTGCGGACGACCTCGTCCGCGTCGATGTAGTAGTCGCGCTGGTAGTTGAAGGTGTGCGCGATCGCGACGGCGACCAGCGCGACGAACGCCGCGGCGGCCGGCAGCCACATGTGCCAGATCAGGGTGAAGCCCAGCACCGTGCTGATGCCGGCCAGGATGATGCCGGCGCCGGTGTTCTTCGGCATGTGGATCGCCATGAAGCCTTCTGCCGGGCGCTCGTAGGCACGCTGCTTCATCTGGTGCCAAGCGTCGCCGTCGTGCACTTCGGGGGTGAACGCGAAGTTGTAGGCCGGCGGCGGCGACGAGGTCGACCATTCCAGCGTGCGGCCGTTCCACGGGTCGCCGGTCCAGTCGCGCAGCTCGTGGCGGCGGCGGAAGCTGACCCACAGCTGGACCAGGAAGGCGGCGATGCCAAGCGCGATCAGGAAAGCGCCGAAGGCGGCGATCTGGAACCAGATCTGCAGCGACATGTCCTCGAAGTGGTTGACCCGGCGGGTCACGCCCATCAGGCCGAGCACGTACAGCGGCGCGAACGCGACCCAGAAGCCGATCAGCCAGAACCAGAACGACACCTTGCCCCAGAAGTCGTCGAGCTTGTAGCCGAAGGCTTTCGGGAACCAGAAGTTGATCGCGGCGAACAGGCCGAACAGCACGCCGCCGATGATCACGTTGTGGAAGTGGGCGATCAGGAACAGGCTGTTGTGCAGCACGAAGTCGGCCGGGGGCACGGCCAGCAGCACGCCGGTCATGCCGCCGAT
>CAJYQL010000080.1 GCA_913776965.1 uncultured Xylophilus sp. | reverse complement strand
CGGTACAGCCCCGAGAACGTATCCCACAGATCCGGGGCCTGTCCGTCCAGGCTGAACCAGCCGGTGCATTCGAGCGCCGCATGGCGCATGTCCACCGCCACCGGCTGCGGCGCCTGGCCGCGCACGTCGCCCACCGCGTCGGCGGCGAGCGCCGCTGCCGCGATCGTCGCCTGCGCCGCGGTGCCGACTGCGAAGGACGACGGCAGTGCCGGCTCCGCACCGGTCAGCGTCGCCCGTCGGGCGATGTCGGGCGGCAGGCCCGCGTCGTACAGCAGGCCGGCGAGGGCCTCCGCCGGCGCGACGGGCGAAGACGGCAGGACAGGATCGGTCATGGCACAAAACCTCACAGCGGCGACGGCGGACAGCCGCACATTCTGCGGGACACCCCACGACCCCGAACCGTGCCATGGACTTCAAGGACTACTACGCTGCCCTCGGCATCGACCGCCAGGCCGACGAGGATGCAGTGCGCAAGGCCTACCGCAAGCTCGCCCGCAAATACCACCCGGACGTCAGCCAGGAAGCCGACGCCGAAACGAGGATGCGGGACATCAACGAGGCCTACGACGTGCTGCGCGACAAGGACAAGCGCGCCGCCTACGACAGCTTGGCCGACCAGGTCGCCCGCGGTGCGGCACGGTCACCAGGGGCCGGCAACCCGGGCAGCGGCGGATTCGCGCCGCCGCCCGGCTGGGACGAAGGATTCGAATTCCACCGGGCCGGCCCGCGCGGCCCGGCCGACGAGGCCTATTTCAGCGACTTCTTCTCATCGGTGTTCGGCGCGGCCGAGCGCCGCGGCACCGCCCGCCAGAACGTGCGCAGCCGCGGCGAGGACCAGCATGCCGCCATCGAGATCGCAGTCGAGGACGCCCTGGCCGGCGGCGAACGCGAACTGACGCTGCGCGCGCTCACGACCGGGCCGGACGGCACGCCCGCGTGGGAGACGCGGACCCTGGCGGTGAAGATTCCGCCCGGCGTGCGGCCCGGCCAATTCATCCGTCTGGCCGGCCAGGGATTGCCGGGCCACGGCGGCGGCCCGCCGGGCGACCTGTTCCTGGAAGTGCGCATCGCACCGCATGCCCGCTACCGGGTCGAGGGTCGCGACATCTACATGGACCTGCCGGTCACGCCCAGCGAAGCCGCGCTCGGCGCGCAGATCGAGGTGCCGACACCCGGCGGCGCGCGCGTCGAAGTGACCGTGCCGCCGAACAGCCGCGCCGGCATGAAGCTGCGGCTGAAAAACCGCGGCTTCGCCGGCGATCCGGTCGGCCACCTGTACCTGCTGCTGCAGATCGTTCTCCCGCCCGCCGACAGCGAGGCGGTGCGTTCGGCCTACCGCCAGCTGGCCGATGCTGCGGCATCGTTCGATCCTCGCCGCCATCTGAAGGAGTGACCCATGGCACGCACCACCACCTCCGCCGTGACCGCCCGGTTCACCGTCACCTCGTCCATGCTGCTGGACCAGGCCGGCACCCTGACCGCCGAGGAACTGGCTCATGCTTGCGGTACCCATCTGGAATGGGTCGCCCAGCTCGGCGAGGCCGGCATCGTCCACGCGCCGGCATCGCAGCCGCACGAGACCTGGCGTTTTCAGAGCCGCGACCTGCAGCAGGCTCTGGAGGCGCGCCGGCTGGAGCGCGATTTCGGCGCCGGGCTCGATGCCGCTGCGCTGATACTGGACATGAGCCAGGAAATCCGGCGGCTGCGCGCGCTGCTGGCCGCCCACGGCGTCCAGCCCGCGATGGCGGACTGATGCGCCGGCCGCCATCCCGATCCACCCTCACCGCCTAGCACCGACTCCCATGCGCCTGCTGATCGCCCTGATTCTTCCCTGGCTGACCTTCTTCACGATCGGCCGCCCGTTCGCCGGAATCATCTGCCTGATCCTGCAGATCACGCTGATCGGCTGGCTGCCGGCGGCCATCTGGGCGGTGTACGCCCTGAGCCAGTACAAGACCGACCGCAAGATCCGCGACGCGATGGGTGCGGGATACCGCGGTTGAGCTGACCGGGTCCCGAGCAACCGGGCCGGCGCGGTGCCGGCCCGTGTCGATGCTTATCCGTCGTTCAGCGCAGCAGCGGCACGCCCGTCTTGGCCTGCAGCGCGTCGAAGTCCACGCCCGGCGCCAGTTCGACCACCTTCAGGCCGTCCTCGGTCACATCGAGCACCGCCAGGTCGGTGATGATCCGGTCCACCACGCCGACGCCGGTCAGCGGCAGTGTGCACTGGGGCAGGATCTTCAGGTCCTCGGTGCCGTCCTTCTTGCGGGCCACGTGCTCCATCAGCACGATCACCCGCTTCACGCCGGCCACCAAGTCCATGGCACCGCCCATGCCCTTGACCATCTTGCCGGGGATCATCCAGTTGGCCAGGTCGCCCTTTTCGCTGACCTGCATCGCCCCCAGGATGGACAGGTTGATCTTGCCGCCGCGGATCATCGCGAAACTCTCGTGGCTGCCGAAGATCGACGAGCCGGGGATCGTCGTCACCGTCTGCTTGCCGGCGTTGATCAGGTCGGGGTCCACCGTTTCCTCGGTCGGGAACGCGCCGATGCCGAGCATGCCGTTCTCGCTCTGCAGCCAGACTTCCTTATCGCCGGTGAAATTGGCGACGAGCGTCGGGATGCCGATGCCCAGGTTCACGTAGAAGCCGTCTTCCAGTTCTTGCGCGGCACGGGCCGCCATCTGGTCTTGGGTCCAGGGCATGTCAGGCTCCTTCGGGTTTGGTGGTCTGGGACGGTACGTCGACCTTCGGCACCGGCACTTCGGCTTCGGCCGCCGCAGCGGCCTGTGCGATCACGGCCTGCGCCTCGACCTTGGCAGCGACCACGTCGGCCGGGGCCACCGCGGACAGCGTGCGTTTCTCGATCCGCTTCTCGGGGTTCGGGTTGACGACGATCCGGTGCACGTAGATGCCCGGCAGGTGGATGTCGTCCGGTGCGATCTCGCCGGTCTCGACCAGGCGTTCCACCTCGACGATGCAGACCTTGCCGGCCATCGCAGCGGCCGGATTGAAGTTGCGGGCGGTCAGGCGGAACCGCAGGTTGCCCGACTTGTCGGCCACGTCGGCCTTCACCAGCGCCACGTCGGGCACCAGCGAGCGCTCCATCACATAGGTCTCGCCGTCGAATTCGCGCAGTTCCTTGCCCTCGGCCACCTGGGTGCCGACGCCGGTCTTGGTGAAGAAGGCCGGGATGCCCGCGCCGCCGGCGCGCAGCTTCTCGGCGAGCGTGCCCTGCGGCGTGAATTCCAGTTCCAGTTCGCCGGCCAGGTACTGGCGCTCGAACTCCTTGTTCTCGCCCACGTAGCTGGAGATCATCTTCCTGATCTGCCGCGTTTCCAGCAGCTTGCCGAGGCCGAAGCCGTCGACGCCGGCATTGTTGGAAATGACGGTCAGGTCCTTCTTGCCGCTGTCCTTCAGCGCCTCGATCAGCGCCTCGGGAATGCCGCAGAGGCCGAAACCGCCGACGGCCAGCAGCTGGCCGTCCTGCACCACACCGGACAGGGCCGTCTCGGCATCGGGATATACCTTGTTCACATCGCGCTCCTGAGAGGGGAAACGCTGCGTACGATACTACGCATCCGATTACGTAGAAGCGCCTGAGTGGAAACCCGCAGCCCCGCCGTCGCCGCCTTCGAGACCGACTACCGCCTGGCGTTCGAACTCGCACCGCTCGGCCTCGCGATCTCTCGCGAGCGGACGATCGTCGACTGCAACCGGGCGCTCTGCGAGATGTTCGGCGCGACGCGCGAGCAACTGGTCGGCCAGTCGTTCCGCATCCTGTATCCGAGCGCCGACGAATACGAGCGGGCCGGCGCCCGCATCGCCCCGGTGATGAACGCCGCCGGCCGCTATGCCGACGACCGGGTGATGCGGCGCGTGGACGGCCGCCTGCGCGGCGAGCCGTTCTGGTGCCATGTGACCGGCCGGGCCTTCGACCGCGGCCGGCCGCATGCCGCGGGCATCTGGAGTTTCGAGGACCTGAGCGCCCAGCGTTCGGTACGGGCGGAACTCACGCCGCGAGAGCGCGAGGTGGCGGCGCACCTTACCTCGGGCGGGCGCACCTCCAAAGAAATCGCCCGCGCACTCGGCCTCAGCCCCCGCACCGTAGAGTTCTACCGGGCTCGGTTGATGCGCAAATACGGCGCGACCAGTGCGGCGGACCTGCTGCAGCGGTTGATGGCCGGTTGAACCGGCGCGACGATCGGCCGCCGTTTGCCTTTCGTTGCGACGCTGCCGGCGGACGTCATAAGCTGACGTACCACCACCAGGAGCCACGATGCCCGTCCGTTCCCGCCTCCGCACCTCCCGCGTCGCGCGCACCGCTGCCGCCGCCCTGCTCTGCCTGGCCTCGGCCACTGCCTTCGCGCAGAGCGCCGAATACCGGCGCGGCTACGACGACGGCTTTCGGGCAGGACAGCAGGCAGCCCAGCGCGGCGGCTATCCGGCGCCGGGCGGCTATCCGCCCCCCTACCCCGGCGGGTATCCGGGCGGCTACCCCGGCGGCTGGGGCCAGGGCCCGCGGATCGAGATCCTGGAAGCGCGCTACGGGCGCGGCAACCGCGTGTGCGACGCGCGCGGTGCCGTGCAGGCGTTCGTCGACCAGCGCGGCGAATCGAGTTTCGAAGTCAGCAACCAACTGTGCGGCGACCCGGCACCCAACCAGTCCAAGATGCTGGACCTGACCTACCGCTGCCCCCAGGGCAACACCCTGCGGATGTCGTTCCCCGAGACGCAGCCGGCCACCATCGTCTGCCGCTGACGACGCGGGCGGCTCCGCCGGCCGACGGCCGACGCTCAGTCCGCCTTGCGGCCCAGGCCCAGGTAGGTGTCGATGATGCGGCGGTCGTGCATCAGCGCGCGGGCCTCGCCGGTCAGGGCGACGGCCCCCATTTCCAGCACGTAGGCGCGGTCGGCGATCTGCAAGGCCGCGCGGGCGTTCTGCTCCACCAGCAGCACCGACACGCCGAGCGCCCGCAGGCTGGCGACCGTGTTCAGCACCTCGCGCACGATCAGCGGCGCCAGGCCGAGCGACGGCTCGTCGAGCATCAGCAGGCGCGGTTTGGCCATCAGCGCCCGCCCGATCGCGAGCATCTGCCGCTCGCCTCCCGAAAGCGTCGCCGCCATCTGGCCACGCCGCTCGCGCAGACGCGGGAAGATCGCGAACACCTCGTCCATCCGTGCGCGCTGGGTCCGGTCGCCACGCCGCCAGCGCGAGAAGCCGCCGAGCAGCAGGTTGTCCTCCACCGACATCTCGGCGAAGAGCTCGCGCCGCTCGGGCACCAGCGCCACCCCGGCCGCGACCATCGCCTCGACCGTCGGCCGCCGCATGTCGGTGCCGCCCAGCACCAGCCGGCCCTGCGACGGCAGCAGGCCCATCGCCGCAGACAGCAGCGTCGTCTTGCCGGCGCCGTTCGGCCCGATCACGGTGACGATCTCGCCTTCGCCGATCATGAGCGCGACCTGGTGCAGCGCCTCGACGCTGCCGTAGGACACGCTGAAATCCTGCAGTTGCATCAGCGGCGTCATGCGGTCGCTCCGGTCGGTGTGGGGGTCGCGGCGGGCGGCATGCCGGCATCGTCGTCGGCCACGCCCAGGTAGGCCTCCAGCACCCGGGGATCGGACTGGATCGCCGCAGGCGGACCGGCAGCGATCACGGTGCCGAACTCCAGCACGGTGATCCGGTCGGCGAGCTGCATGACGAACTCCATGTCGTGCTCCACCACCAGGATGCCCAGGCCCTCGGCCCGCAGCTGGCCGAGCAGTTCCGCCAGCGTCTGCTTCTCGCGGTGGCGCAGGCCGGCGGCCGGCTCGTCGAGCAGCAGCACCGCCGGCTGCCCGGCGAGCGCGCGCGCGATCTCGACGATGCGCTGCTGGCCAAGCGCCAGCGACGCAGCGGGCCGGTCTTCCAGTCCGCCCAGGCCGCAGCGCACGATCTGCCGGCGCGCCTCGTCCAGCAGCGCGGCCTCTTCCGCACGGTCGAGCCGCAGCATCGACGCGATCCAGCCGCGCCGGCCCCGCAGGTGGGCGCCGACCGCGACGTTCTCCAGCACGCTGCGCTGGCCGAGCAGCCGCACGTGCTGGAAGGTCCGGCCCAGGCCGCGTTGCGCAAAATGCCGCGCCGAGCGCCGCTCCATCGGCTCGTCCATCAGCCGCACGGTGCCGCTGGTGGGGTTGTCCACGCCCGAGATCATGTTGAAGAAAGTGCTCTTGCCCGCGCCGTTGGGGCCGATCAGCGCATGCACCTCGCCGGCCCGCACGTCCATCGTAACCGCATTGTTGGCGACCAGGCCGCCGAAGCGGCGTGTCACGTCGTGGGCGGCCAGCAGCGGCGTACCGGCGGCCGGCAGGCTCCGCTGCGGCAGCGCGGCGGCATCGGCGCGGCGCGGCGCGGCATCCGGCCGCAGCCAGCGGCCGGTCCACCGGGCGAGCGTCGGCCACAGCCCTTCGGCGAAGCGCTGCAGCACCACCACCATCAAGAGGCCGAAGACGATCACCTCGAAATTGCCGCTGCTGCCGAGCAGCCGCGGCAGCCAGTCCTGCAGCTGCTCCTTCAGCAGCGTGATGACCGCCGCACCCAGCACCGCGCCCCACAGGTGGCCGGAGCCCCCGACCACCGCCATGAACAGGTATTCGATGCCGATGTTGAGGTTGAACGGCGACGGGTTCACGAAGCGCTGCATGTGCGCATAGAGCCAGCCCGACAGCGCCGCCAGCAGCGCAGCCAGCACGAACACCTTGATCCGGTGCCGCGCGGTGTCCACGCCCATCGACTCGGCCATCACCCGGCTGTTCTTCAACGAGCGGATGGCCCGGCCCTCGCGCGAATCCAGCAGGTTGTGCAGCGCCCAGAGCGCCAGCAGCAGCAGCACCCACACCAGCACGCCCAGCGCCCGCGGAGAGGCGAAGGACTGGCCGGCCACCACCAGCGGCGGGATGCCGGTCAGGCCGGTCTGGCCGCCCACGACCTGCAGGTTGCCGAAGAGGTAGTACAGGCTCAGGCCCCAGGCGATGGTCGCGAGCGGCAGGTAGTGGCCCGACAGCCGCAGCGTGATCACGCCCAGCACCCAGGCGACCGCGCCGGTCAGCACCAGCCCCAGCACCAGTCCCGCCCACGGACCCCAGGTCGGACCGAACAGGCCGGCCACGGCCGGCGAGGTGCAGACCCAGGCGGTCGCATACGCCCCCAGGCCGACGAACGCCGCCTGGCCGAAGCTGGTCATGCCGGCCACGCCGGTCAGCAGCACCAGCCCGACCGCGACCAGCGCGTACAGGCCGATGTAGGTGACCACCACGACGGTGAAATCCGGCAGGAAACCCCAGGCCAGCGCCAGGGCCGCCACGAAGGCGAGCGTGAGGTGGCGGCGCGTCATTCCTCGTCCTCCACGTGGTGGCTGCGCATCGAGCGCCAGAGCAGCACCGGCACGATCAGCGTGAAGACCAGCACCTCCTTGAAGGCGCTCGCCCAGAATGAAGAGAACGATTCAAGCTGACCGACGATTAGCGCGCCGGCCAGCGCCAGCGGATAGCTCGACAGCCCGCCGACGATCGCCGCGACGAAGCCCTTGAGCCCGATCAGGAAGCCGGTGTCGTAGTACACCGTGGTCAGCGGTGCGATCAGCAGGCCCGACACCGCGCCAATCAGCGCCGACAGCGCGAAGCTCAGGTCGCCCGCCAGTTCGGTCGGGATGCCCATCAGCCGCGCCCCGACGCGGTTCATCGCGGTGGCGCGCAGCGCCTTGCCGATGATCGACCGCTCGAAGAACACGAACATCGCCACCACCAGCGCGACCACCGTGCCGACGACCACCACCGACTGGCCGCTGACCGCCAGGCCGCCGATGTCGAAGCGGGCTTCCGAGAAGGCCGGCGTGCGCGAGCCCTCGGCACCGAAGAACACCAGCCCCAGGCCGACCAGCACGCCGTGCATCGCCACCGACACGATCAGCAGGATCAGCACCGACGCGCCGGCCAGGGGCCGGTAGGCGAGCCGGTACAGCAGCGGCCCGAGCGGCGTGATGAGCGCCAGCACCGCGAGCGTCTGCAGCGCCATCGACGCCGGTCGGGCCCAGACCAGCAGGCCGGCGACGGCCGGCAGCGCCACCGTCCAAAAGAGGGTAGCCCGCCATTCCACCGGCTGGCCGCGCCGTGCGCGCACTGCCTCGACCACCAGCACCATCGCCGCCAGCACGACCAGCAACGCCAGCGTGCCGGGCAGCCGGCCGGCCCCGAGGGCGGCCATCGACAGGGCGCCGAACGCCACGAACTCGCCCTGCGGGATGAAGATCACCCGCGTCACCGAGAACACCAGCACCAGCGCCAGCGCCATCAGTCCGTAGACGGCGCCGTTGACGATGCCGTCCTGCCCCAGCATCAGGGCGATCTGTGAATCCATGTGCTTTCCGTCAGGGCCGGTGGGCGGGCCCGCCTCGTGGTCCAAAAAAGAGGGGCGGCCCCGCCGCCCCTGTTCATCGGGCGTGCCGGATCAGGGCTGGTACTTCCAGCCGCCGTTCTCGATCTTCACCATCACGCGGGCACGCTGGTCGAGGCCCAGGTGGTCGGTCGGCGACATGTTGAAGATGCCGTGGGCACCGGCCACGTCCTTGGACTGCTCCAGCGCGTCGCGCAGCGCGGCACGGAACTCGGGCGTGCCCGGCTGGGCCTTCTTGAGCGCCACCGGCACCGCGGCGGCCATCAGCGCGCCCGCATCCCAGGCATGGGCGCCGAAGGTCGAGACCGTGCCCTTGCCGTTGGCCGCCTCGTAGGCGCGCACGTAGGCGATGGCGGAGGCCTTCACCGGATTGGAGGCCGGTAGCTGTTCGGCCACCAGCACCGGGCCGGCCGGCAGGAAGGTGCCCTCCACGTCCTTGCCGCCGACGCGCAGGAAGTCCGCGTTGGCCACGCCGTGGGTCTGGTAGAACTTGCCGGCGTAGCCGCGCTCCTTGAGCGTCTTCTGCGGCAGCGCGGCCGGCGTGCCCGAGCCGGCGACCAGCACCGCGTCGGGACGGGCCGACATGATCTTCAGCGCCTGGCCGGTGACCGAGGTGTCGGTGCGGCCGAAGCGCTCGTTGGCGACGATCCTGATCTTCTTCAGGTCGGCGGCCTTGGTGAATTCCTGGAACCAGCCTTCGCCGTAGGCGTCGGAGAAGCCGATGAAGCCGACCGTCTTCACGCCCGCCTGCGCCATGTGCTCGGCGATCGCGAGCGACATCATGATGTCGTTCTGCGGCGTCTTGAAGACCCACTTGCGCTTGTCGTCCATCGGTTCGACGATCCGCGCCGAGGCGGCCATCGAGATCATCGGCACCTTGGCCTCGGACACCACGTCGATCATCGCGAGCGACGCCGGGGTGACGGTCGAGCCGAGCACCACGTCCACCTTGCTTTCGGCGATCAGCTTGCGGGCGTTGTTGACCGCGCCGGTCGTGTCGCTCGCATCGTCCAGCACGATGTAGTTGACCTTCTGGCCGCCGATGGTCTTGGGCATCAGGGCGACGGTGTTCTTCTCGGGGATGCCGAGCGAGGCGGCCGGGCCGGTGGCCGACACCGTGACGCCGACGTTGATGTCGGCAAGCGCCGTGCCGGCGATGGCAGCCATCACGGCGCCGAGGATCCACTGGGGCATGTGCATGGAAAGTCTCCTTCGTTCGGGGAATGCAGAGGAAAACAGGGACAGGATGCGGTCGCGGAGGCGTCAGGGCGGACGGACCGCCGGCAGGCCGCCGAGGAACAGGTCCGCGACGATCGGAGCCATGGCATCGTAGTCCAGAACACCGTCCGGCTTCATCCAGGTAAACATCCAGTTGATCATGCCGAACAGCAGCATGCTGAGCGGCTTGTCCATGCGGGCCGCGGCCAGGTCGGGCCGCAGCGCCGCCACGGCTCTCGCCACGCCGGCGACCACGTCGCGCTCGAACGCGAGCACCCTTTCGCGGTCCTCGCCCTCCAGGAAACGCACGTCCTCGGTCAGCACCCGGTGGGCGTGCTGGGCGCTCGCGTATTCCTCGACGAAGCGGCGGATCAGTTCGCGCAGGTGGTCGTCCGGCGGCAGCGCACGCGCGTCGAGTTCGCCGATCAGCGCATGCAGCCGGCGCACATGGCCCTCGGCGATCGCGACCAGCATCGCGTACTTGTCGCGGTAGTAGTGGTAGAGCGTCGGCTTGGAGACACCGCAGGCCTGCGCGACCTCGTTCATCGAGGTGCCGGGATAGCCGCGCAGCGCGAACAGCTCGGCCGCGCGTGCGACGATCGTCTCGCGCTGGAGGTCGTAGTTGGGTGCGCGTCCACGGGCCATGCGGGGCGTGATGGTAAGGGTGTCGCGGCGGCGCGGATCAGCGCTCGTCGAAAGACAGCACCACCCGCGGCGTGAGCGGATGGGCCTGGCAGGCCAGCACGAAGCCTGCCGCGACCTCGGCCGGCTGCAGCGCGAAGTTGCGCTCCATGCGGACCGCGCCGTCGAGCACCTTGCAGCGGCAGGTGCCGCAGACGCCCGACGTGCAGGAAAACGGCATCTCCAGTCCAGCGGCAGTCGCGCTGTCGAGGATGCTCGGCTGGTCGCGGCGGAAGTCGATCTCGCGGCGCAGGCCGTCGCGCAGCACCACGATACGGGCCTGTTCGGCGTCGCCGTCGTGCGCCGCGGCCGGCGACACCTGCGCAGTGGCGGCCGCGTCGGTCGCCACGCCGAACCGCTCGACGTGGATGCGGTCGGCCGACACGCCGGCGGCCCGCAGCGCCGCCTCGGCCCCGTCGTTCATCGCGAACGGGCCGCAGACGTACGCCCGGTCGATGTCGCGCGCAGGCAGCGGTCCCGCCAGGAACTGCCCGAGTTTGTCCGCATCCAGCCGGCCGCTGTGCAGCGGCACCTCGGTCTCCTCGCGCGAGAAGACCAGGTGCAGCGCGAGCCGGCCCATGTAGCGGTTCTTCAGGTCCTCCAGTTCCTCCCGGAACATGGTGGACTGCAGCGTCCGGTTGGCATAGAGCAGCGTGAAGCGCGACAGCGGCTCGCGCGCCAGCACCGTGCGCAGGATCGACAGGATCGGCGTGATGCCGCTGCCGCCGGCGATGCCCACGTGGTGGCGCCGGACCTGCGGCGCGACCGGTGGCGAAAAGCGCCCTTGCGGTGCCATCACCGGCACCGTGTCGCCGACCCGCAGGCCCTCGTGCATCCAGCTGGAGAAGACCCCGCCGGGCACCCGGCGCACCCCGATGCGCAGATCGCCGTCGTCCGCGCCGGAGCAGATCGAGTAGGACCGGCGCAGGTCGGCACCGCCGACCGTCTGGCGCACCGTGAGGTACTGGCCCGGCGTGAAGGCGAAGGTCTCGCGCAGGGCATCCGGCACCTCGAAGGCGACGATCCGCGCGTCCGGCGTGTCGTTGTCGATGCGGCTGACGCGCAAAGGATGGAAAAGGCTGCTCATCGGGGGCGTGGCGGTGCCGTGCGGCGGCGGTCCGGTCAGATCGGCTTGAAGTATTCGAACGGCTCGCGACAGTCCAGGCAGCGGTGCAGCGCCTTGCAGGCGGTGGAACCGAAGGCGGACAGCCGTTCGGTGTGCACGCTGCCGCAATGCGGACACGGCACCGGCGTCGCGGTGCGGCGCACGAAGCGGACCGGCACCTCGCCCGCGGCCAGGTGCTGCGGCGGCGCGATGCCGTAGGCCCGCAGCTTGTCGCGGCCGGCGGGGCTGATCCAGTCGCTGCTCCACGCCGGCGCACGCTGCAATCGCACCCGGGCCGGGCCCAGCCCGGCGGCGTCGATGGCGGCGCGCACGCTGTCGGCGATCGCCTCGGTGGCGGGGCAGCCGCTGTAGGTCGGCGTCAGGACGATGTCCAGTCCGTCGCCGTCGGCCTGCGGGTGCACCGCCCGCACGATGCCCAGGTCGCGGATCGACACCGCCGGCACCTCGGGGTCCGGCACGTCGGCGAGCACCGCCCAGGCCGCGGCGACGCGGTCGGCCTGCGTGGCCACGGCCATCACCACACGCCTCCGGGATAGCTGCGCTGCAGGTGCTGCATCTCCGCCAGCAGGTACCCCATGTGCTCGGTGTGCACGCCGCGCTTGCCGTGGCTGCGGAACGCGCTGTCCGCCGGGACCGCCAGCGTCGCCTCCTGCAGCAGCGCGCCGATTTCCGCGCGCCACGCCGGTTCGATCTCGGAGGCGCGCGGGCCCAGGCCGCTCGCCGCGGCGGCGGCATCCACCGCGTCGTCCTCGAACAGCTCGGGCACGTAACGCCACACCCGGGCCAGGGCCGCCGCCGCACGGCGGTGCGATTCGGCGGTGCCGTCGCCCAGGCGCACCACCCAGTCGCCGGCATGCTCGGCGTGGTAGCGGGCCTCCTTCACCGCCTTGCCGGCGATCGCCGCCAGCTCGACGTCGGACGATTCCGCGAGCCCCTCCCACAGCAGCCGCAGCCAGGTCGCGACCATCGCGTTGCGCAGCACGGTGAACGCGAAGTCGCCGCGCGGCAGTTCGACCAGGGTGACGTTGCGGTAGTCGCGCTCCTCGCGCAGGAAGGCTAGTTGGTCCTCGTCGTAGGCGCGGCCGCGGCCCTCGCCTTCCCGCTGACCGGCCAGGGTGAGCAGCGCCCGCGACTGGCCGATCAGGTCGAGCGCCATGTTGGCCAGCGCGATGTCTTCCTCCAGCACCGGCGCATGGCCGCACCATTCGGCCAGCCGCTGGCCGAGCACCAGGCAGCTGTCGCCCAGCCGCAGCAGATAGTCCACAGGCGGCGTGGCGTCGAGTCGGATCGAGGCTTGCATGGCGGCGGCGCTCACATGTGGTCCACAGCCGCCGGCAGCGCGTAGAAGGTCGGATGGCGGTAGACCTTGTCTTCCATCGGGTCGAACAGCATCGCCTTGTCGGCCGGGTCGCTCGCGACGATCTGGTCGCTCTTCACCACCCAGACACTGCAGCCTTCCTGGCGCCGGGTGTAGACGTCGCGGGCCAGCTGCAGCGCCATGCGGGCGTCGGCCGCATGCAGGCTGCCGCAGTGTTTGTGGTCAAGGCCGGCGCGGCTGCGCACGAAGACCTCCCAGAGCGGCCATTCGGCTGCAGGACCGGCGGCTGGGTCGGCGGCGGTGGCGGGGCGGGCGGAATCGGTCATCGGCGTGTCTCCTTCAGGCGGCCGCATCGGCCACCGCCCGTTTGCGCGCATGGGCCAGCGCTGCTTCGCGCACCCAGGCGCCCTCCTCCCAGGCATCGACCCGGGCGGCCAGCCGTTCCTGGTTGCAGGGGCCGTCGCCCTGGATCACCCGCCAGAACTCGCTCCAGTCGATCGCGCCGAAATCGTGCGCCTGCCGCTCCTCGTTCCAGCGCAGGTCGGGGTCGGGCAGCGTCACGCCGAGGATGCGGGCCTGCTCGAACGCCGCATCGACGAACTTCTGCCGCAGCTCGTCGTTGCTAAAGCGCTTGATGCCCCAGCGCATCGACTGCGCCGAGTTGGGCGACTGGTCGTCGGGCGGGCCGAACATCATGATCGACGGCCACCACCAGCGGTTCACCGCGTCCTGCACCATCGCGCGCTGCGCGTCGGTGCCGTGCTGCATCATCGTCAGCAGCGACTCGTAGCCCTGGCGCTGGTGGAAGCTCTCCTCCCGGCAGATGCGGACTATCGCGCGGGCGTAGGGCGCGTAGGAGCAGCGGCAGATCGGCACCTGGTTCATGATCGCCGCGCCGTCGACCAGCCAGCCGATCGTGCCCATGTCGGCCCAGGTGAGCGTCGGGTAGTTGAAGATCGAGCTGTACTTGGCGCGCCCGCTGTGCAGGGCCTCCAGCATCTGGTCGCGGCTGGTGCCGAGCGTCTCGGCGGCGGCGTACAGGTACAGGCCGTGGCCGCCCTCGTCCTGCACCTTGGCGAGCAGGATGGTCTTGCGCTTGAGGGTCGGGGCTCGGCTGATCCAGTTGCCCTCGGGCAGCATGCCGACGATCTCGGAATGCGCATGCTGGCTGATCTGCCGCACCAGCGTCCGGCGGTAGTGATCGGGCATCCAGTCCTTGGCCTCGATGAATTCGCCGGCGTTGATGCGCGCCTCGAAGCGTTGCTCCTGGTCCAGTCCGGCGGCATCCCGCAACGGCGGGCGGGCGTCGGCCGGGGTCATCGTGTCCATCGCCTGCGTGTACATGGCGTGTGCTCCTGGGTTCAGGCTTTCGGCCGCTGGTCCACCACCCGCCGGGCCTTGCCGGTCAGGGTGCGTTCGATCGATTCGGGCTGCAGCACCAGCGTGCGGGTGCTGATGCCCACCAGCGTCTTGATGCGCTGCTGCACCCACTGCGCGATCTCGGCCTGCTCGGCCTCGCCCGCGCCGGCGCCGGCCTGCAGTTCGCAGCGCACCTCGACCTCGTCGAGCAGGCCGTCGCGCTTCAGGTGCAGCTGGTACTGGCCCGACAGCTTGGGGTGGGCCAGCACGATCTCCTCGACCTGCGTGGGGAAGACGTTCACTCCCCGCACGATCAGCATGTCGTCGCTGCGGCCGACGATCTTGCCCATGCGGCGGAAGGACCGCGAGGTCGGCGGCAGCAGCCGCGTCAGGTCGCGGGTGCGGTAGCGCACGATCGGCATCGCCTCCTTGGTGAGCGAGGTGAAGACCAGCTCGCCCTCAGCGCCGTCCGGCAGCACCTCGCCGGTGTCGGAATCGACGATCTCTGGATAGAAGTGGTCCTCCCAGACCACCGGGCCGTCCTTCGACTCGATGCATTCGCTGGCCACGCCCGGACCCATCACTTCCGACAGGCCGTAGATGTCCACCGCGTCCAAGCCCGCGCTGCGCTCGATCTCGCGGCGCATCGCCTCGGTCCAGGGCTCGGCGCCGAAGATGCCGACCTGCAGCGAGCTCTCGGCTGCGTCCAGCCCCTGGCGCGCGAACTCCTCGACGATCACCTGCATGTAGCTGGGCGTCACCATGATGATGTCGGGCCGGAAGTCGCGGATCAGCTGGACCTGCTTCTCGGTCTGGCCGCCGGACATTGGGATCACGGTGCAGCCCGCCCGCTCGGCGCCGTAGTGCGCGCCCAGGCCGCCGGTGAACAGGCCGTAGCCGTAGGCGACGTGCACCAGATCGCCGGGCCGGCCGCCGGCCGCACGGATCGACCGGGCCACGAGGTTGGCCCAGTGGTCGATGTCCTGCAGCGTGTAGCCCACCACCGTCGGCTTGCCGGTCGTGCCCGATGACGCATGGATGCGCGCCACCTTCTCCCGCGGCACCGCGAACATGCCGAACGGGTAGTTCTGCCGCAGATCGGCCTTGCCGGTGAACGGGAACCGCGCCAGGTCGGACAGGCTGCGCAAATCGTCCGGATGCACGCCACGGGCATCGAAGGCGGCGCGGTAGTGCGGCACCGCGGCATAGGCATGCGCCAGCGTGGCGCGCAGCCGCTGCAGCTGCAGCGCCTCGATCTCGTCGCGGCTCGCCCGCTCGATCGGGTCGAGCGTGTCGGCTGCGGGGTGGCGGGTCGGCATGGTCGTCTCCTGCGGGCGAAGCGGCGGGGGCGGCGGGGGCGGTAATCAGCGGTCGCCGAAGACCGGCGGGCGCTTGTCAGCGAAGGCGGCCACGCCTTCGCGGAAATCGGCGGCATGGCCGAGTGCGCGCTGCGCATCGGTCTCGTGGCGCAGAGCGGCCTCGGTGTCGGCGGCGAGCGCCGCGTCGATGGCACGCCGGGTGGCGACCAGCGCCCGCGACGGCATCGCCGCCAGCCGCGCGGCCAGCGCCCGGACGGTGGCGGCCAGCTCGGTATCGTCCACGCACTGCCAGATCAGGCCGATGCGCTCCGCCTCGGCCGCCGGCAGCCGGTCGCCGAGCAACGCCAATCCGAGTGCGCGCGCCCGGCCCACCGACTGCGGCAGCAGCCAGGTGGCGGCGGTGTCGGGCACCAGGCCGATCCTGGAGAACGCCTGGATAAAGCTGGCCGACCGCGCGGCGACCACGATGTCGCAGTTGAGGGCCAGGCTCGCGCCCGCGCCGGCGGCGACGCCGTGCACCGCGGCCATGACCGGCACCGGCATCGACCGCAGCCGCCGCACCAGCGAGGCGTAGCGCCGCTCGATCAGGGCGCCGAGGTCCTGGCCCGGCGCGGCGTCGGGCTCGGACAGGTCCTGGCCGGCACAGAACGCACGCCCGGCACCGGCGAGCACGACGCAGCGCACCGATGCGTCGTCGGCAGCCGCGTCGAGCGCCTGCAGCAGGTCGGCGTGCAGGCCAGCGTCGAAACTGTTGAGGGCGGCCGGACGATCGAGCGTCAGCGTGCGCACGCCTGCGTCGTCGGCGACCGTCACCGTGGTCGGGGGCATCGGGATTCCTGTCGAAGCGTTCAGAATTTACCTACCGTTCGGTCGATAATAGTCCCGCGCCGTACTACCTGCAATCGGTCGGGTTGGGGGAAAACCCGTGGTGGCGCTGAGGCGGTTGGGTGGAAGGCGGTGCCGGGGTGGGCGGCTGCCGCTGACGAGACGCTGCGTGAGATCTGCCGTCACGACCGCGGAGGCATCCCCCATTCCGGCCGTGGATAGCCCCCCGGCCGCCCGCTTCGCCGTCCACGCATCACACCTTAGATTGCTCTTATTTTGATAGCTGACTGCGCACTCCCCAGCTGCGCAAACCACCGATTCCCTTCATAGATCTACACGACGTCACAAGCCGAAACCTCCACGATCTTGCGGGCCGGCAGACTGCCGCCATCGCATCCATCCCACCGGAGAACCGTCCCATGCTCGAGAAACTGCCCGACGTCCTGGGCCATGCGCTGCGCAACCAGCGCGCCGGACTCGACACCCTGGCCTTCAACCGCGTGGACCTGCGCCAGGGCACGGCCGCGATCACCGTCAGCAGCCTGTCCTTCGCCGACCATGCGCAGATCCCGGTGCCCTACACCGCCGACGGCGAAGGCCTGTCGCCGCCGCTGCAGTGGACCGGCGTTCCGGCCGGTGCGGCGTCGGTCGTGCTGATCGTGGAGGACGCCGATGCGCCCACGCCGAAGCCCCTGGTGCATGCGATCGTGGTCGACCTGCCCGCGGGCGAAGGCGAACTGCGCGAGGGCGCACTGGAAAGCCCCGCCAACGAAGATCCGCCGGCGGCGCCCCACACCGGCCGCAATTCCTACCTGCAGGCCGAGTGGCTGCCGCCCGACCCGCCGCCCGGGCACGGCGTGCACCGCTACGCATTCCAGGTCTTCGCGCTCGGCCCCGGCGAAACTTTTTCCGACACGCCGGGCCGCGACGAGGTCCTGGACGCGATCAAGGCCCGCGGCATCGCCAGCGGCATGCTGATCGGCACCTACGAGCGGCCGGACACCAGCATCCGCGCGGACGAGGAAGCGCCCGCCGCGATCCCGGCCGGACCGGCCGGCCCCGCGCTGGCCTGACGCCCACGCCGCCGAAGTCTGACCGCGGGTCGGAAAACTGGAACAATCCGGCCCGCATGCCCCACCAGGACGCCCTTCCCCACACGCTGTTCCAGACCCGCCTCGCGGAGGGCGAAGAGCGCTTCGAAGAGTGGCGCCGCAGCATCTCGGTGGTGTTCGACGTGGCGCCGGTCGCGCGCCAGGACCTGAGCGACTTCAGCGCGACGGTGGACGGTACGCACCTCGGCAGCCTGATCATCGGCAACATCGACTTCGGCGCGCAGCAGTTCTCCCGCTCGCGCCCACGCGTTGCCCGCGATTCGCTCGATCACTATCTGGTGCAGTGGTACCGCTCCGGCGGCTTCGTCGGCCAGGCCGACGGCCGCGAGATCGAGGTCCAGGCGGGCGACATCGTCGTCTTCGATCTGACCCGCACGCTCCATACCTGGGCCCGGCCGTCCGATGTGATGTCGTTGCTGCTGCCCCGCGAGCTGCTGGACCAGGCGATCCCGGGCGCGACCGACCTGCACGGCTCGGTGCTGCCGGCGGGCAACGTGTTCGCCGACCTGCTCGCCGACCACCTGCATTCGCTGCACCGCCGCCTGCCCGGCGTTCCGCTGAGCCATGCCCCCGCGGTCGCCCAGGCCACCACCCAGATGATCGCCGCCTGCGTGCGGCCCGGCACCCGCACCCTGGCCGAAGCCCGGGCCGGCCTGCAGGGCGTGACGCTGGAGCGGGTACAGCAGTACATCGGCCGCCACCTGGGCACCGAGCTGTCGCCGGCCTCGCTGGCACAGGCTTTCGGTATCTCGCGCACCCTGCTCTACGAACTGTTCGAGCCGCTCGGCGGCGTCGCCAAATACATCCAGCAGCGCCGGCTGCAGCGCGCCTTCCTGGCCCTGACCAACCCCGCCAACCGCCGCCTGCGCATCGCCGAGATCGCGCTGCGGGTGGGTTTCTCCAGCGAATCGCATTTCAGCCGGGCCTTCCGCGCGGCCTTCGGCGCGACGCCGACCGATGTGCGGGCCGTGTCGCTGGCGGCGCACGATCTTCGGCACGGGCATCCGATGCCGGCGGAGTCGTCTGAGGAGTATGCGGAGTGGGTGCGGGGGCTGCAGGCGGCCTGACCCCAGTCACCAACTCGGCTCGCCGGACGCTGAATCAAGACCCTCGGGACGGCCGGATAAACAGCGGCGTGGGCCGCGTCCTACGATTCCAGTCCCGCGGCGGTCTGCAGCAACGCCGCTTCCTCAGGATTCTCATGAACGTCCGCGTCTCGAGTGGTGGCGATCTGCCGACTGCAATCTCCACGGCCATTTCCTCAGAATTGCTCGAATTCACTGTACAGGGTGACGGCAGCTGGGTCATCGCCGATCTGGGCCTCGGGTCGCCCGAGCCGCCGTCCGATCTGCTCGCGGATCGGCAGTCCGGGCGCACGGATGTACCCCAGATCGGACTCCTGACACGCAAGCTGAGCCTGCGGATACCGAAGGCCGCCTTTCCAGCAACGCCATTGCATGGCACGCGCCTGCGCGGACCGGCAGCCCGGCTGCTGGCCGACCACGCGCTGGCACTGCAGGGCTATCGGCAGCACGTCTCTACATCCGACTGCGCCCAAGTCCAGCGCGAGACCTGCGAACTGGTCGCCGAATGCGTCCGCAGCCTGCAGCATCGCGCAAGCGCGGGCGGTTGGCGGCCTACCCGGCGCTTCTGGTGGCACCGGGTGTGGTGGCACATCGAGCAGAACCTGTCTGATCCGGCGCTTTCGCCTGCCAGCCTCTGTGCGGATCTTGGCCTGTCACGGTCTGCTCTGTACCGACATTTCTCGCCCAAAGGCGGGCTAGTGCATTACATCCGGGACCGAAGACTCGACGCGGTGCATGCGCAGATTACGACCACTCGCGATGTTTTAACGTCGGATACCTTGGCCAAGAGGTACGGGATGCGCAGTTCTGTCCAGCTCACTCGTTTGTTCGCTCGAAAATTCGGCTATGTTCCGGATCAAACGTTATCCGCTGCATCAAGCAAGCCTCGCACGATCGGAGCCACCGTATGAATTTCTTATCGCGCGCATTCAAGCGTCCTATACACGTACCTCCGCCCGCTCCAACTTATCAAACTGCCACGATCCAGGTCAATTATCCGGACGACAATCATGACGCGAAGGTGAATGCGTTGCTTGCGAATCCCACAGCGCTCAAATCATTCGCAATTCACCTGGTCAATCAGTGGACTCCGAATGAAATCATCTTTTATTTCGCCGTCGAGTCATTTCGTAAATATCCAACCGAGGCAAAAGCAATCCTGCTGACGCAATACTTTATCGTTAAAGATGCTCCTCACGAGTTGAATATCACCCAGCCCATCCGCACTACGATCCTGAGCGCTCTCGAGAGGCCACGCGTTCCCCGTCAGAGGATCGTCAATCACCAACCGATTTCTCCCGCCATATTCAATGCCGCACAAATTCATGCGCGAGGCGAATGGGTTGAGCCTTTATGGCACTGGTCACCCCGAGATGAGGGGAACGCTCATTTTTTTGAAGAAAAACATTTGGCACCCAAAAGCGCCGTACAGGATTTTCGCGGTCTGCTGCGCACATTGGGTCTTCAAGGTTTCCACTTTCCGACTGCGTTGACGAGCATTTGACAGGCGCAAGCCTATCGATGGCAGACCAACTTTCTCATACAGGATTTGCGACGTCCGCCAACGCCGCAATCGCCAACCCATACCCCGCCGTCCCCAGCCCCAGAATCACCCCGCGCGCCACAGCCGAAAGGTACGAGTGGTGCCGGAACTCCTCCCGCGCATGGGTGTTCGAGATGTGCAGCTCGATCACCGTCACCCCCGCCCCTTTCACCGCATCGCGCAGCGCCACGCTGGTGTGGGTGTAGGCCGCAGCATTGAACACCACCCCCGCCAGCGTGCCCGCCGCCTCGGCACGGCCGGCCTCCTGGATCCAGTCGACCAGCACACCCTCGTGGTTGCTCTGCCGGAAATCGAGCGCGAAGCCATGTTCCGCGCACGCCTTCTCGCAGCGGCGGCGCACGTCGTCGAGGGTTTCGGCGCCGTAGACGCTCGGCTCGCGCGTGCCGAGCAGGTTGAGGTTCGGGCCGTTGAGGACGAGGACGGTCTTGGCGGTCATGGCAGGCTGCGCAGGAAATCGTGGATGAGGGCGGCGAGTTCGGCGTGGCGCTCGACCGCACCGATGTGGGCGGCGTCGATCTCGGCCAGACGGGCACCGGGAATCGCATCGGCGATCTGGCGCGACATCGCGGGCGGTGTTGCCAGATCCTGGCGTCCGGCGACGACCAGGGCGGGTACGGCGATCCGCCGGTTGCTCTTGCGAAAATCGATGCTCGCCACCGCCTCGCAGGCTGCGGCATAGCTTTCGGCCGGCGTGGCGACCAAGGTTGTGTGCAGGGCGCGCGCAGCGTCGTCGCCTGCGGGCGTGGCCCGGAAGCCGGGGCTCAGCCAGCGTTCGACCGCACCGTCGGCGATGGCGGCGACGCCCTCGGCGCGGACCTTCTCGACCCGCGTCTGCCACAGCGCGCGATCGGGATAGTGGGCGGACGAGTGCGCGACGACGATGCTGCGCAGCAGTTCCGGCGCACGCACTGCCAGCGCCTGCGCGGTCATGCCGCCCATCGACAGGCCGACGAAATGCACCGGATCGCCGCCGGTCTCTTCGCGGATCAGCGCTGCGGCGTCGTCGGCCAGGTCCTCGACGGTGAAGCGGCCCGGTCCTGCCGGCGAGCGGCCGTGGCCGCGGTGGTCGTAGCGCAGGACCGTCCAGTCGGCGGCGAGCGCGTCGGCCACCGCATCCCACATGTGGAGATCCAGCCCCAGCGCATGGCTCAGGACGACGACCGGGCCGGAGCCCTGCCGCTGGCGATGAAGAGGAGACACAACAGTCATCGGGACGACCTCAGGCGGACGTGGGCGCGGACGCGGGGGCGGGGGCGGGGACGGATGTTGCCGCCGGCGGCAGCAGGTTCTTCTCGCGCAGGATGGCGGTGAACAGGCCGAACGCATGGTTGGCGACCGGCACGCCGCAGTAGATCGCGGCCTGCAGGATCACTTCCTTGATCTCGTCGGGCGTCAGGCGGGAATTGTCCGGGCCGTCGAGCGCGGCGCGCACGTGCATCGCGAATTCCTCGTAGGCGTGGGTGCCCAGCATCATCGACAGCACCATGAAGCGCCGGGTCTTGTCGCCGAGCGCCGACCGGCCCCAGATCTCGTTCCAGGCATAGCGGCTGATCAGGTGCTGGAATTCGGCGTTGTAGGCGTGCACGTTGGCCTGCGCGCGGTCGACCCAGGCATCGCCCAGGATGCGGCGCCGGTTGCGGATGCCGGCGTCGTAATCGGCTTGGTGCGCCGGATCGGGGGTCGGCCTGTCGCTCATGGAGGTCTCCTGGGTATTTGTTGTGGATGTGCCGTTCAGGCGAGCACCGCCCGCAGCCGCTCGACCTGCGCGCGCGCCAAGGCGCTGGCATGCAGGGCGAGCGCCGGGTCGAACCATTCGGCGGCGGCTTCAGCCGGCAGTTGTGCCCGCAGCGTGTCGAGGTTGGCCCGCATTCGGGCGGCGTCGACCTGCAGCCCCGGTACCGCCTGCGCCAGCGCGCGCACCGCGCCGTGGGCCGACAGCAGCAGCTGCGGCCATTCGGCCAGCTCCGCCTGCCAGGCGCCGAGCGCGCGTTCGTGTTCCTGCGGCATGGCCGCCAGCAGCGCGGCGACCCGCTGCGGCGCCCGCTGGGCCGCGGCGAGCGCGACCATCGCGGCCACCGGATTGCGCTTGTGAGATCGGAAGAGCACACGTCTGAACTCCAGTCACTGGAGCTGATCTCGTATGCCGTCTTCTGCTT
>CAJYQL010000079.1 GCA_913776965.1 uncultured Xylophilus sp. | reverse complement strand
TCCTACGATCACGGTGAACAGCGTGACCTTGATCCGGGCTTTCCAGAAGGGCAAGCCGCGCTGGATACCGTAGGCCCGGTTGAGCGCCGACCGGATCGCCTGCATGCCGGAGGATGCCGTCCACAGCGTCACCACCAGGCCGACCGCCAGCAGCGCCTGGCTGCGCTGGGCGAGCACCTGCTCCACGACGGGCGCCATCGCGTCGCGTACCAAGAGGGGCGCATAGCCCAGCACCCGTCCGGCTAGGGCCGCTGCATCGCCGGGCTGGCCGATGAAGCCCGCCGCCGCGGACAGCAGCAGCAGCAGGGGAAACATGGCCAGCACCGAAGAGAAGGCCAGGCTGCCAGCCTGGTTGGCGCTCTGGTGAAAGATGTAGTTCTGCGCGGCCGTGACCAGAACGCCCAGGCCGGGAATCTTCCAGAGGACGCGCTTCACCCAGCGGACGAGAGCGGCCGGACGTGTCATGGGCGCGAGGCGAGCGCCGCCCGAAGCGCACGTTCCATGGCGGCCCAGCTTGGGAATACCGTCGCCCGGTCGGCGCGGTCGTAACGCCCGCCTGCGGCACGCAGCAGGGACGAAAAGCCGGCGGTCGATCCCAGCAGCGCGGGTTGGGCCCAGCCGAACGCGCTGCCGGACCCCGCCACACGGCACCCCAGTGCCTGAGCGAGCTCTTCAGCGGTGCGGTGACCCACGGGCGGTTCGACGATCATGCACAGCATGTGATCGCCTCCTGTCGATTTTTCAAGCGTGCGCCAGCGCTGGGCCCATGGGAAAATCGCCGGCTCCGGGCGTATCGCCCGCTTTTTCGCGAGCCCGCTGCCTTGACGCCTACTTCTCATACGCTCGCCTCGATCGGCGTGGTCCTCGCATCGGTCGCGGGCATGGAAATCGTCGCCTGGGCCACCCACCGTTGGATCATGCACGGCTGGGGCTGGGGCTGGCATCGGTCGCACCACGAGCCGGCGCGCGGCACGTTCGAACGCAACGACCTCTATGCCATCGTGTTCGCGGCCGTGGCCATCGTGCTGATCGCCCTCGGTACGGCAGGCCGGTGGCCGCTGCAGTGGGTGGGGGCCGGCATGACGCTGTACGGCTTGCTGTATGCGATCGTGCACGACGGGATGGTGCATCACCGCTGGCCCTGGCGCTGGGTGCCGAAATCCGGCTATCTCAAGCGGCTCTACCAGTCGCACCGGCTGCACCATGCGGTGCGTGGGCGAGATGGGGCCGTGTCCTTCGGTTTTCTGTGGGCGCCGTCGCCGCATCGGCTCCGGGAGCAGCTGCAGCGTGCCCAGCGCACCGAGGCGCGCCCGCCACGAACCTGATCCCATCAGACGACCCATGGCCGCTGGTCAGACCGGCCGCACGAACAGGGCCGGGTCCCGCGGTGTGGCGGTGCCAACGCGCGAAACCAGCGCCTGTGCGGCTGCAATCGCCGCCCACCCCGCCTTTTCCGCTTTCGTCGTGGCAGCGCGCCGGTCCCACGCGGCCGGCCCCCGCTGCATGACCTTGTGCCCGATCGCGCGGTAGACGCTGCGGGCGAGCGCGATCGACCAGGCGGAACGGAAGGGCAGGGCCGGAAGGCCGTCCATCGCCGAACGGTAATATGGTTCAGCGGTGTTGACGAGGCGCGCCGCGACGCAGGCGAGCGCCACCCGGTGTTCCGGCTGCGCAAGGCGACCGTCGGCCGGAATGCCTTCGGCCGCCAGCCACTCTGCCGGCAGGTAGATCCGGCCGATCTCGGCATCCTCTACAACGTCGCGGGCGATGTTGGTCAACTGGAACGCCATGCCGAGGTCGCAGGCACGGTCCAGTGTCGGCGGATCGATACGGCCCATCACATGCGACATCATCACGCCCACCACGCCTGCGACATGCCAGCAGTAGCGCAGGGTGTCGTTGAGCGTGGCGTACCGGTGCCGCTCGACGTCCATCGCGAATCCGTCGAGGTGCTGCTGCAGATACGCCGGTGGGATACGGAAGGTGCGCACCACCTCCGCGACCCCCGCGAAGACCGGATCGTCCGGCGGTTGACCGGCGCAGGCGCGGGCCGTGGCTTCGCGCAGCGATGCGAGCCGGGCCGCCGCATCGCTGCGGTCGCCTTCTGCTTGTCCGTGACCGAACTCCTGCCCGTCCACCACGTCGTCGCAATGGCGGCACCAGGCGTAGAGCATCACCGCACCTTCGCGGACCGCAGGGGCGAAGAGACGCGCCGCCGCCGCGAAACTGTGCGAGCCCTGCCGGATCGATTGCTCGCCGTGAGCGACCAGACGCGGGTCGGTGCCCGACACCGTATTCACGCCAGCGCTTCCAGCATCAGACCGGCCGTCGCCTTGGCCGAACCGACGACCCCGGGCACACCCGCGCCCGGATGGGTACCTGCTCCCACGATATACATGTTCGGGAGCACGGCGTCGCGGTTGTGGGGCCGGAACCAGGCGCTCTGGGTCAGGATCGGTTCGAGCGAGAAGGCCGATCCCAGATGCGCGTTCAACTCGCTGCGGAAATCCGCCGGTGTGAATATGCGGCAGGTGACCAGCGTGGCCCGCAGGTCCGGAATGTAGTGACGCTCCAGGTAGTCGAAGATGCGGTCGCGCAACTGCGGACCCTGCACCGACCAGTCGACCGGCGCGTTGCCGAGGTGCGGCACCGGCGCCAGCACGTAGTGGCTCGAGCATCCCGGGGGGGCCAGCGACGGATCGGTCGCGCAGGGCGCATGCAGGTAGAGCGAGAAATCTGCGGGCACTTCGGCGCCGTGGAAGATTTCCTGGATCAGCTCGCGATAGCGGTTGCCGAAGCACACGGTGTGGTGGCGCAACTGGGGCTGCGGCCGCGACAGACCGAAGTGCACCACGAACAGCGACATGCTGAAGCGCTTGCGGCGCAGCCGCCGGGATTCTTCGCGGCCCCGCGCCACATGGCCGAGCAGCGCTTCATAGGTGTGCAGCACATCGGCATTCGACGCGACCGCATCGGCCGGGTGGTGGACACCGCGTGCCGTCACGCCGGTCACGCGACCGTCTGCGACGTCGATGCGCTCGACCGGGGTGGACAGCTTCACCGTGCCGCCCATGTCCTCGAAGCAGCGGACCATACCCTGCACCAACGCGCCGGTGCCGCCCCGCGGGAACCATACGCCCCATTCGCGCTCCAGCGCATGGATCAGCGCGTAGATCGAGCTGGTCTCGAACGGATTGCCTCCGACCAGCAGCGAGTGGAAGGAGAACACCTGCCGCAGGCGTTCGTTCTGGATGAAGGACGACACGATGCTGTACACGCTGCGCCAGGCCTGCAGCCGCATCAGCGCCGGCCCGGCGCTCACCATGTTGCGGAACTGCAGGAACGGCACGGTACCGAGCTTGAGGTAGCCTTCCTCGAAGACCGCACGCGAATACGCGAGGAAGCGCTGGTAGCCATCCACGTCCGGAGGAGAGATCGCCCGGATCTGCGCATCCAGCGCCGCCTGGTCGTTCGCATAGTCCACATGCATGCCGTCCTCCCAGCACAGCCGGTAGAACGGCGCCACCGGCAGCAGTTCCACATAGTCGGACAGCCGCCGTCCCGAGAGCGCGAACAGCTCCTCCAGTGCGGACGGGTCGGTGATGACGGTCGGGCCGGCATCGAAGGTAAAGCCCTGGTCGCGGTACACATAGGCCCGGCCGCCGGCCTGGTCGCGGCTTTCGAACACCGTGGTCTGGATACCGGCGGCCTGAAGGCGCATCGCCAGCGCCAGACCGCCGAACCCGGAGCCGATCACCGCGGCCGATCGTGGGGAGGAAGGAGCATTCATTTTTTGGAGTCCGCTCGGGACGTGGGAAAGGGGGAGGGCGATGCGGCCCCGCCGGTCGGAGGTACGCGTTCCAGTATGGCGCGCAGCCCTTGGAGAAGCGGCACCGGCGGCCGACCGGTCACGATGCGCAGCTTGTCCTGCCAGAGCAGCTGGCCCGCATAGAAGCGCGCGATCAGCGCGTCCGGCAGTCGGTAGAAGCGCTCCATCACCGCGCGCCGGGCCGCAGGAGCGGCGGCCAGGAACAGCATGCGGTTGAGCATCCGGAAGTACGCGGTCGATTGCCAATGGGCACAGGCGTGCGACCTAATGGCTTCGCCCAGGGCCGCGGGATCGCAGAGCGTCGCCTGCGGTTGCATGCCCAGATGGTCCGCGAGCCGCACCGCCTGCGGCAGGGAATAGCCCGTGGTGGGATGGAACAGGGCGGCGGAGAGTCCGGCCTGCGGTACTGCGGTCGCATCTGCAGGCGCGCGAAAGGCGTCATGGTCGCCATCGAGCGCCAGCGGGAGCACGCCGTCTTCTTCACGCACCACGCGTCGCACCGTCCACCCACGGTTGCCGACGTATGTCGCTATGTGTTCGCGCAGACGTTCGCGCGGAAGCACGGCGCCGTCGGCATAGACCGTGTCTTCCACCAGCACCGTATCCGGCGTCAGCGGCAAGAGATAGACGAAGCGGTAGCCGTCTTCCTGGGCGACCGTCGCATCCATGAGGACTGGTATGGTCAGCCCGTGCGGTGTGTCGAGCTGCAGTTCCTGGCCCAGGAACTTCTGGAATCGAAGCGCGACGCGGCCGGCGGGCGATGTGCCACGCGCGTCGATCACCGACCGGGCGTGGAGAACGCGGCCATTGGCAAGCTGTACCCGGTCGCGCCCTACCGAGACGACCTGCACGTCCGTACGTACTGCCGTGCCGAGTTCCGCTCGGAGCCGAGCGTCGAAACATTCCGACGTCACGCAGCAGTAGACGCCGTCGACCCGGCGTTTGTAGCCCGGGAACAGCACCTCGTGCGCCGGCCACTTATGCACGACGAATGGAGCCATTTCCGCCTGCTGGGCGGCGGTGAGGTCGGTCGCATGGAAGCACCAGGTATGGTTGCCGCCGAGCGCCCGTCCGGCTTCCAGCACCAGCACGCGCAGCCCGGGGTGCGACTTCCGCAACTTTCGCGCGATCAGGCCGTTCGCCAAACCGCCGCCGACGAGAAGCACGTCGGCGTCCAGGAAACCTTCAGGGGCGAATTCTTCACTCACGAGGCGCGCCATCCTGCACCGGCGCGATAGCCGCCTGGCGCCGTGTGATCGGCCGACGCGTCGCAATTGCGGTCTCCACGATATCGGCTGCCCATGTGGCGCCGCCCGACGCAGCGATCTCTTCGCCCAGTGCGCGGCTGCGGATCGCAAACGGCGGCTCCTCGATCAGGCGGCGCATAGACCGCCGCAAGGTGATCGGCCGCGCGAGCAGCGGCAGAACGCTCAGGCCGCTCCCGGCCTGCACCACGCGGGCAGCGACCCCGGGCTGGTCGAACGCGATCGGCAACGCCAGCTGCGGCGTACCGGCTTCCATTGCATCCAGGACCGTATTCAATCCCGCGTGGGTGACGACAAGGTCCGCGCGGGCGAGGGCTGAGCGTTGCGGCGCGAATCCTGTGACGGCTGTCGCACCGCGCCGCCGCAACGCCGCTTCCTGGCGGCTGTCCAGGCGGTCGCAGTGCGCGATGAGAAGCTGGAAGTTTTCGAGGCGGCACGCATCGGCGATCCGCTCGAACAGGCCGATCCGCCATCCCTGCAGCGTACCCAGGGAGGCGAAGACGAAAGGGCGCTTAGCGTCGAGCGGCAGCTCGAGCGGAGGCTCCTCCGTACGTGCTCCACGCAACGGGCCGACATGGTGGAAGGTCGTCGGCAGGTCCTGCCGTGGAAAATCGAATCCTGCCGTGGTCTGGCTGATCTGTGCCAGCGGCGACAAACACTCGTGCATCGCCTGCCGCTCTTCCAATCCGAAGCGCACTGCGTGGTTGCGGATCACGTCGCCGTGGCGACGCATCAGCCAGTCGTAGACGCTTGTGCTGCCCTCGTTGAGCTGTAGCCCCTTCGGATCACGGGCATAGCCCCAAGGCATGACGGGCAGTGGGACATGGGGGTCCCGATTCACCGGCAGGGCGCAGGCGACCGAGACGAACGGAGCCCCGATGCCTTCGGCCACCAGCCCGCCCGCTGCTTCCATCTGGTCGGCCACCACACCATCGACCCCCAATCGGTTCAATAAGGCGGGCATCTCCCGGCATAGCATGTCGGTAGTCGAGGCGACATCCGCGATCACTCGCTTCAGCCCAAGCGGCCCGCCAGGGTGAGCCGCCCGGGTGACGATCGGGTCCAGAGAACCTGCGGGACGAATGTCGAGCCCTACCGCATGAAAAGCGATGCGTCTGTCCCGGATCAACGGCTTGACGTCGATCTGGTGTATCCAACTGACCTGGTGGCCGCGGTCGAGCAACACGCCGGCGAGCGACTCCATCGCGCGAACATGGCTGGTGAAGGGCGGCGCAATGAACGCGAGGTGCATGGATTAGGAAAGCGCGTTCACATATGGACGCAAGCGAATATTGTGGAGGCTCGTCCTGTAGGACGTAGCCGCGAGTTGCGCCCGTTTGAAAGCCGAAAGAACGTCGAGGGCCTAAGGTACGTTGTCCACGATCTTTCCAACGATAACCGTCCCATGCTCGCACCCTTGGAAGCCCTGTCCCCGTCTTCGTCGCGTGCAGTCCACCTTTCTGCCGACAGTGGCCCGATGGTGGAGGCAATGCGCGACCAGATCGACGCGCGGCTTGCGCAACTGCTGGGCGATGGCGGGCGTCCGTCGAGCCGCGTGGGCGAAGCCTTGCGTTATGGGGCTTTGGCACCCGGGAAGCGGGTTCGCCCTTTGCTGACCCTTTTGGTGGGACGAGCGCTCGGTATCGACAGTGGTCGCCTGATCGACGCAGCATGTGCGCTGGAAATGGTGCACGCGGCCTCGCTTTTTGTAGACGATCTGCCCTGTATGGATGACGCCGATCTTCGACGCGGCCAAGCCACCGTACATATGAAATTTGGCGAGGACGTTGCAGTCCTCGCTGCCATCGCACTGTTGACGTGCGCCTACCGCACGATCGCCACAGCGGCTTCGCTCACACCGTCGATGCGCATGCAGATGACCGAGGTGTTGTCCAACGCGGTCGGGCTGGACGGTTTGGTCGGAGGCCAATACCGCGACCTGCACACTGGCCCCAATCTGCAAGGTACGGCGTATACGGAACAGACCAACGAACAAAAGACGGGCGTCCTGCTGGCTGCATCGTTCGAGATAGCGTGTATTGCCGCGTCGGCCTCTCCGGCCACGCGACACCGGATGAGAGCCGTGGCAACCGAACTGGGACAAGCTTTTCAGTTGGCAGACGACCTCACCGACGCCGAATCTACGGATCTGCTGGCCGGGAAGAGCTGCGGCAAAGATGCGGGGAAGCCGACGCTGATGGCGCTGCTGGGCAGCATGGGGGCACGCGAACGGCTATTGCAGCATCTGGCCGACGCGCAGTCTCTGTGGCAACGAGCGGTGCCAGGCGAGCTCTTGGTAAGCACTTATTTTCAGTCACTATTTCGTCAAATTGGGCCTGCTGATTCCGGACGGCCGGTCTGACTCTTCGTGCTTCTACAGCTAGCAGTTCAAGTAATGCCTCTGGGTTACTTACGTATTCAGTAATGAGAAATTCTTTACGGATAAATAGCGTTGGCAATCAAGATAGCCGATAGCGCTTTGAAACAAGGTGCCAGAGGGACGACAGGTAGTCGATCATAAATCCTACACATCGGTCACAACTAACCTGTACGCTAACGATTTCACTTGAGGAATGCAATGCGCAAGATGATCTTCATGGCCCTAGCCAGCTTTCTTTGGAAAAAATTTCAGCGCACCCGAGGCGCTCGAATGCCTGCCGGACGCCGATATTGACCGAACGACAGTTTGATAGAAATATTCCTACAACGCAGATCCGTGTCATCGCTAAGATCCCACCAACGACCGGAGTTCGTGGGACAGCGTTTTACGCTGCTTATGGGGGCCCTTTCGAGGGCCCCCAATTTTTTGCATAAGTGCGAGCTGCTCGGATCGGCTGGTCATCACTGACTTCAATCCAAAAAATCTGACTCCACGAAAATATTTGTTCAAGATATCGTTTGACAGCCAGGGAAATTTAGCAGTGCCTTCGAAGCTCAAAGCTCTAGCGCATGCATTGCGGACACCTCTAAGCGGACTTGCTTCTGCCTTAGAGGTCGTTAAGTATCGCGAAGATCTTGGGCCCCACCAGTTAGAAGAGGCTCTAGAAGTTGCCAAGCGTCAGATTGATCGGATGAATATGCTTTTGCAGCTGCTCGATGCTTTTGCTGTTGAGCCGATGCCACGGCAGGATGTTCGGCTTGATATAGCGATACACCGGTCACTAATGCAATTTCATCAATCGTTACCGCATGGTATGAGAGTGCCTGCGTCACCAGTGATGGTTTATGCAAGTGAAGAACTATTAACTCATACACTCGTTACCGTCATAAGAGATCGGCAGTTGAAAGCGCGACCTTGCGTCCCATATTTGCGCATCGAAGAATATGAAGTTGCAGTCGTGTGGAGCGTTGACATTGGAAATAATGAAATACCGCAGTCGTTTCCGACTCATCTTAAGTTATTGCAAGATTTGACTTTTTCTTACGGTGGACGACTGGACGTTTTCGGCTCCAACGCAGAAATCGTGCAACTGGTGCTGCCACGTTACAACCCGGTGGTTGACTTGACGGGCAATACTTCAGCACACTGAGTTAGGCCGGAACTTTCCGGCCTTGTGGAGATTGCCGAATGGCTCATGCGCTAGTGGTAGAGGACGACGATGACTCCGCAAGGATGCTGGCAGCGATTGCGTCCATGAACGGTTTTAGCGTTACTACCGCAGGGACCTTGAAGGCAGCAAGGTTGTCCATTGCGCACAGGCAGCCTGATATCGTCCTCCTAGATATGCATCTGCCCGACGGCAATGGCTTGTCTTTGCTCGATCAGAAAAGTATTTCGCCTCAGTCCGAAATTGTATTGATGACGGGCTACGCCAGCTTGGACAGCTCTATCGAGGCGTTGCGAATGGGCGCTAGCGATTATTTTGTCAAACCAGTGGATGGTGATCGTTTGCGGCGGCTTCTGGCGCGTATTGCAAATCTCCAAACACCTTCAACGCGAGCAGGAACGTACGCCCCTGTGCAGTCCGGTCTGATCGGAAACTCCGTGGCTATGCGCGGGGTAGGGGAGCAGATTGAAAGGGTGGCACCCACTTCACTACCTGTGCTGATTTTGGGTGAAAGCGGCACTGGCAAGGAACTTGCTGCCCAAAGGCTGCACCAGCTCAGCGGTCGCACCGGTCCTTTTATTGCGGTGAACTGCAGCGCATTTTCGCCGCAACTGGTCGAGTCCGAACTGTTCGGGCATGAGCGGGGAAGTTTCACAGGTGCAGACCGTACTCATGTGGGTTTTTTCGAGAGGGCCGATCGCGGGACACTTTTCTTGGATGAAATATCCGAGATGCCTCTCGCCATGCAGGCAAAACTCCTTCGCGTGCTCGAAAACGGTGTTATTCGGCGGGTGGGATCTACCGATGAAAAGGTTGTTAACGTTCGAACTGTTGCTGCGAGCAATCGAAGCTCGGCAAGTAACACACTTGAGGGGTCACTTAGAGTCGACCTCTTCTATCGCATTGCATCGTTTGTATTGAAAATCCCCCCTTTAAGGGAGCGTCCGGAAGACGTTTGTCTTTTAGCAATGCATTTTCTGGATGGCATAAGCCGTCGCGAAGGAAAGAAAAAAACACTTTCTTCTGAAGGGATTAACAAGCTCGAATCTCACTTTTGGCCCGGTAACGTGCGCGAGTTGAAGAGCGTAATTCATAAGGCGTACGTCATGAGCATGGGGGAGATGCTGGAGCCCGCTTGGATTGATGTGGAAAAAGATTGGACGGCGTCCGCTCCAAAAAATATCGCCGACGCTGAGGAATTTATTCCTGGGCAGATAAGTCTAGAGGAAATGGAAAGGCGTCTGATCGTTGCCACACTAAACAAATTCAATGGACAACGCGAACGTACAGCGGCGAGCCTTGGAATCAGCCTTAAAACGCTATACAACAAGTTGAAAATTTACGACCGGCGGAATAATGCCGATGACGGACAGCGCTTTCCGCATTTTAACTAGCCGTAAGCCGCTTATTTATTAACGGCTACCCTAACTGTGTTCGGTGTCATTCTTCGCCGTCTCTGATTAAAGTTGACGGACATGGTTACCCAGTACCACGCGCAAGCCATGGCAAACTCTTCAATGGCAGGGCAGGTGATTTCACCGGGATGCCACAAGAACGCGCACCATGGCTTGGGAGGCGCCGTGTCTCCCACTACCGATTCATCCGTTAGAGCGCTCACCACACGCCATAGCGGACGTCCGTGATTGGCCCTTCGTGCCACTGCAAAGGTCAAAATAGGGTTATCCAGCGTTGGCCGATAAACCGTAAAGACCAGACCGCCCTCGAAATTAGCAACAGATGCCTCATAGGAATTCAGAGGTTTCGGCAAAGCCGATTTTTTGGGGCGCCAAAGTAAGTCCTGAATCCAATCCCCGATGTCAGCGGCTTGTTGATAGCTTTTCGAATTTTCAGAGATCACCTTCCGTGAACCTGTCGTCAAGCAAACTCTTATTACTTGCATAATCAATGTAATCTATCAATGCAGTATAATTGCAAACTTCATGCCATCATAAATTTGCGAATTTCACTGGCTACGAAATCAATTTCTCTAGAAATGACATCGTTTTCGAGTAAAAACTGCAGCAAACATTTCAACGACTTAGGGATGAGGTTCAACTACCTGTCGAGCGTCAGATCGAATATGCAGTCTGCCCTTGAAGCTGAACTTGTATTCGTCGTGCTGGTTAAGAAATATGGGGGGCGGGGGGACGCGTAACCGCATCACACACCCGTCATCCGGGAGATCGATTTTGCTATACATAATACAAATCGTATGAAGTTAAATCCAAGCATCGCGAGATATCGTTCGGCCATGGAAACCCGCTACACCCATGCCGAACAGTTCCGCTCCATGTGCTGCAGCGTCGGCCGTCATGCGACCGGCTGTGCACAGCTATCCATGACAGCGAGCACACGTTGCACAAATGGCTAGCCAATCACCATGGTGCCTTGGGCGTTTTGCATGCGTACCGCGAATAGCCGAACCAGTTCGCTCACGCTTTAGCCGCTCGGAGCGTCTACAGCACCGCAGTAAGCTGATCTGCCAACGCCGTCAGCGCCACACCACAGCCTTCTTGCACCTTCATCGCCATCAAATCATCCGCCCGCGTTCTCCCGCGATTCACTGCGACTATCGGGATCCCTTGGGCCACGGCTGCTTGGACAAAGCGGAACCCCGAATAGATCATCAACGACGACCCGGCGACCAAGACGGCATCGGCTTCTGCCAGCGCTTCGCGGGCGGCGGCGACCCGCTCCTTCGGCACGCTCTCACCGAAAAAGACGACGTCCGGTTTGAGCATACCGGTGCCACATGAAGGACAACCAGGTACGTCGAAGCCAGCGAAGTCGTGATGCTCCAAGTCCGCATCCCCATCTGGAGCGACTCCCGCTTCCAGCGTCCCCCAGACAGGGTTGCGGCGCAGCAGTTCGGCTTGCAGGTCGGCTCGGGGGATGCGGGTTTCGCATGCCAGACAGCGCACGGTGTCGATGCGGCCGTGCAGATCAATCACATTGCGGCTTCCCGCCGCCTGATGAAGCCCATCGACGTTCTGCGTCAGCAAGAAACGAACACGATCGACGGCTTCGAGGCGCGCCAGCGCGTAATGCGATGGACCTGGACGCGCCTGGCCCATGGTCCGCCAGCCGACCAAACTGCGCGCCCAGTACCGTCGCCGAACGGTCTCGTCCTCGGTGAACGCCTGGAACGTGACCGGCTGCGCGCGCTTCCACGCGCCGTTGTCGTCGCGATAGTCGGGAATGCCGGACTCTGTGCTGCAACCAGCCCCCGTCAGGACAAACCAGCGGCGGTACGGCGCCAGAAATGCGGCCAAGGCGTGCGGGTCAGAGGACATGGGTCAAGCCTACCGAGCCGGCCGCCCTGCCCTGCATCAACCCGTAAGCTATCGATTTCATAGCTGCGACCGTAAATACCGCCCACGCTCGAGGGTGAGCGGGCCGGCAAAACACAGACGTGGTCAGCAGGCGCCGTCCCACGCCCGAATGCCCTGACCGACTGACAGGCTGGGCATGCGGTCGTTCAAAAATCTGCGTCAAATCCCTAAAGGACGTCATCTACCATGAACTCAATCGCTACCCCCCCGGCCGTCGTGGAAGCACAGAAGGCCATCGGCGCAGTGCTTGCCGAGCTCGAAATCAAGACGGGCGCCGAGGTCCGTGACATCGGCTTGGAAGCCATGGTGGACACCGACGCGTCCGGCCGTCCAGTGCTGCAGAAAGCCGTCGAGATCACGCTCGACCGCAAGCCCGTCAAGCGCTGGGCGACCTGAGAAAAAGACTCTGGGACGTATCGAACGTCCTGCACCGCCATTGGAAGATCAACCGAGGGCCTGTCCGAGATCTGCGATCAGATCATCGAGGTCTTCCAATCCCACCGAATAGCGGACTAGGCCGTCCGCAATCCCCATGTCGGCCCGCACCGACGCTCCGGCTTCCCAGAAAATGGTGTGGGCAACCGGAATGACCAAACTCCGGGTATCCGCCAAACCGGTCGCTTTCACCGGCAACTTCAAGCGGTTAATGAAAGGCAGACAATCCTCCGCATGCTTCAACTCGAAGGACAGCAGCCAGGAACCTGCCTTGAACCACTCCGCAGCCCGTGCATGCTGATGATGCGACGGGAGCATCGGATAGTGCACCTTCGCCACCGCCGAGTGACCTTCCAGAAACTGCGCAATCGCCAATGCATTCCGGCTGGCGTAGTCGGTCCGAAGCGCCAGCGTCTCTGCGCCCACCGCGATGGCATGCGCGTGCTGCGCTGACAAGGTGGCGCCCAGGTCCCTCAGGCCTTTCTTGCGGAGTTGGGTCAGTCCCCACTGCCGTGGATCGCCCTTGCGATACGCCTCCGCGATATTGGGAAATGCCGACCAGTCGTACAAGCCCGTATCGATGATTGCACCGCCGAGTGCCTGGCCGTGACCGGCGATCGTCTTGGTCAACGAATGCATCACCAGACCTGCTTGTACCGCGGCCGGCTTGAACAGCGCCGGCGACATGACCGTGTTGTCCACCACGAACAAAATGCCGCGCTCCGCACAGAGCGCGCCGATCGCGGCTAGGTCGGGCACCTGGGTGCCCGGGTTGGCGACCGTCTCCACGAACACCATGCGTGTCTCCGGCCGCAGGGCTTCCGCCACGCGGTCGACGTCGGTCACATCGACCTTGCTGACCGCGATGCCCAGGCCGCCGATCGTGTCGAGCACGCTATTGGTATTGCCGAACACGAACCGGCTCGACACGAGATGGTCACCTGCGCGCAGCAGCGTGAAGAACAGAGCCGCGATCGCTGCCATGCCTGTGGCGAACGTGACGGTGCCGACGCCTCCCTCCATCCGGGTGAGCTGCGCTTCCAGCGCAGCCGTCGTCGGTGTGCCCTGCCGCGCGTAGTTGTAGGCGCCCTTCAGCGTGCCCTGGAACACGCCGATCAGGTCTTCGACTTTGTCGAAGCCGTACTGCGTGGAGGTATGCACCGGCTGGTGTACCCCGCCTTGTGCGCCGCCGAAGGCCCAGTCGGCGTGGACGATGTCGGTGGTGAATCCGCGGGAGGTCTTCATGGTGGAGACTCGTGAAGGTGAAGTGATGGAGAACGTGGCCGCAGCCGCTCAGCCGGCAGGCACGATCGCCTCGGCATAGTCGTAGAGCGCGCCCAGGATCGCCTCTCCGCGCTCGTCCGCCGTCTCGCCCAGCGTGTCGATCCGCGCGAAATAGCTGTCCACCGACAGGGCACCGCCCTCGCCTTCCAGCAAACGTGCGGCGCGATGCGCCTCCCAGCGCTCGGCTTCTTCTTCCGACAGGGTGCCGGGGAAATTGCGTGCGCGGTAGCGGAAGAGCAGTTCCTGCAGCCGCGGGTCGTCGAACCCGGTGCGGGCGGTGGCCAGGGCCTCGGGCACCATGGCGCGCAATCCTGCCATCCGGCGACGGTCGGCATCGCCGACGAACCCGCCGTAGAGATCCTCGTCCACGTCGCGCGCGCTGTCGGCCTCGGGCCGGCGGTATACCTCGGCCCACAGCGACGACAGGTCCGGTAGGGCGCGCGCCTTCTCGGCATGGCGCGCCGCCTGGTCCAGGTCGATCTTCCAGCGCTCGGCCATCGCCGGTGTCAGGGTGCGCAGGTTACCCACCACCATCGGCGACTTGTTGAGGTGAATGCCCTTGACCGGCAACCGGGCCACGCCTTCTGGCAGATCGGCGCTGCGGCTGAACAGCCGCGTGCGCACCTCGTCGGGCGACAGGTTGGCCAGTTCGGACGGGTCGTGCGCCAGGTCCCAGGCCAGGATCTCGTTGCGGTTGGTCGGATGTTGCGCCAGCGGCCACATGACTCCCAGGCAACCGCGGTCCGACGGGAACATGCCCGAGACATGCAGGAACGGCCGGGCGGTCTGCAGTGTGGCCGGCAGACCGAGTTCGGCCGCGACCCGGTCCTTCTTGCGCAACCCGAGCGCGAAGTCGAACAGGCGCGGCTGCCGATCGCGGATCAGCCGCGCCAGTGCGATGGTCGCCCGCACGTCCGACAGCGCATCGTGCGCCGCGTCGTGCAGCAATCCGTTGGCCCGCGCCAGGTCTTCCAGTTTCAGGCTCGGGCTGCCGTCCGCCTTGCGCGGCCACGCGATGCCGTCGGGCCGCAGTGCATAGGTGAGGCGCACCACGTCGAGCAGATCCCAGCGGCTGCAGTCGTTCTGCCATTCGCGGGCGTAGGGATCGATCAGGTTGCGCCAGAACAGGAAGCGGGTGACTTCGTCGTCGAAGCGGATCGTGTTGTAGCCCACGCCGATGGTGCCCGGTTCGGAGAAGGCCTGTTCGATGCGGGCCGCGAACACATGCTCGGGAACGCCGTGCTCCAGGCACACCTGCGGGGTGATGCCGGTCAGCAGGCAGGCCTCTGGCTCCGGCAGGAAGTCGGAGGCCGGCCGGCAGTACAGCATCATCGGCTCGCCGATCTCGTTCAATGCCTCGTCGGTCCGGATCGCGGCGAACTGCGCCGGCCGGTCGCGGCGCGGAACGGCACCGAAGGTTTCGTAGTCGTGCCAGAGAAAAGTACGCATGCGGCGGATCGCGGAGGAATCGAAAAGACGGTCGGGCCGGCAAGTATGCCGGCTGGCGCGGCGGGGTCTCTACAGCAGGGGCGAAAACAAGCGGCAGGTCGCATCCGCCAGGCGCTGCCAGGCGGGTAGCCGGCGGTTCGCCTCGACACGGACCGATTTGCGCAGGTCGCGCTCGAACTGCGCGCCCAGCGGTACGGTAAGCACCGGGCCGTAGGCAAATGCAGAGATCTCGTAGTTCAGCCGGAAACTGCGGTTGTCGAAGTTCGCGGTGCCGACCATCCCGACCGCGTCGTCCACGAGCATCGTCTTGGAATGCAGCATGCGCGCCCCGTACTCCCAGACCTTGACGCCCGCATCGATCAGGTCGTCGAAGTACGAACGGGCCGCGGCGCTGACGATCAGGGAGTCGCTGCGGCGCGGCACCAGGATGCGGACGTCCACGCCGCGCATCGCCGCATTCGTCAGCGCCATCAGCGTCGGCGGCCCCGGCACGAAATAGGGTGTGGTGATCCACACCCGCTCGGTCGAGAAATGGATGGCCGCGACGATCATCCGGTGGATGGCTTCGCGTTCGCTGTCGGGTCCGGAGGCCACGATCTGCACCGGATGGGTGCCCGGTGCGGGCGGCGGCAGCAGGCACGCGAAATCTTCCGCCGTGCGGTGCTTGCGCTCGCGGGTCGCATACGCCCAGTCCTCCAGAAATACGGTCTGCAGCCAGCGCACCACGTTGCCTTCGAGGCGCAGATGCACGTCGTGGTAGGCGTCCGGCCGGGTCCGCTCGTCCTCGTCGTCGGTGATGTTGAGTCCGCCGGTGAAGCCGACGCTGCCGTCGCACACCACGATCTTGCGGTGGGTACGGAAGTTGATGACCGGCCGCAGCCTGCGGCCGATCCGGGTGTTGTGGAACAGCCCCACCTCGGCGCCGGCCTCCTTCAGCGGCGCAAGAAAGCGGGCACCGAGCTGCTTGGACCCCAGCGCATCCACCAGCAGGCGGACCTCCACACCTTCCCCGCATTTGCGGATCAGCAGGTCGCGCAGCGCGGTGCCGATCTTGTCTGGCTCGAAGATGTAGTACTCCAGATGAACGTGGCGGCGCGCCGCACGGATCGCGTCGAAGATGGCATTGAAGGTCTGCCCGCCGCCGACCAGCAGCGACACATCCGAGGCCGTGGCGACCGGCAGGTCGCAGGCCGCCTGCCCGAGCTCTGCCAGCTGCCGCAGCTGTTCGGGTGCGTGCGAGAACTGGGCTTTCAGCCGGTCGAGGTCAGCCTTCGCGAACAGGCTGGCATGGCTGCGGATGCGCTTGAGCCGCTGACGGCGCATCCGCTGCGGGCCGAAGAAGTAGTAGATGACGAAGCCGAGGATCGGGAGCCAGGCGAGCGAGAGGAGCCAGCTGAGCGTCGACAGCGGCGAGCGCTTCTGCAGCACGATCCAGACGGTCAGCACCGCGATATAGCCGGTCCAGGCGAAGGAGATCGCGGTCTTGACGGCGTCGGGCAGGACGGGAAGGTCGGGCACATCCAGCTCGGTTGCGGGGGGACGGGCATTCTAGGGTCCGGCCCCGTCGTGGCGACCGGCGGTCACCGGACGTTGCCGATCGGCGGGCGGGCGCGCAGACAATGCCGCGATGCCCGCACGCTCCCTGCTCCACCACACATCCCTGCTGCCCGTTGCTGCTGCTGCCGCGCTACTCGTCGGCTGTGCCAACGCTCCGCCGCCGCGACCCTCCGCCACGCCACCGGCCGTCACCACCGTTCCGCAGCCTTCACTGCCCACCAGCAGCACGCCGGTCGCCGCAGAGCCGGAGCTATCGTCCGCCGATCCCACGCGCGGTTTCGCCGCCTGGCGCGACACGTTTCGTGCCGAGGCGCGCGCCCAGGGCATCCGCGAAGCGACGCTGCGCGATGCACTCGACTCTGCGCAGTATCTGCCGGTGGTGATCGAGCGCGACCGCAGCCAGCCGGAATTCACCCGTGCCGTCTGGACCTACCTCGACAGTGCCGTGTCGCCACAGCGCGTGGCAAACGGCCGCGAGAAGCTGCGCCAGGTGCGGCCCGAGGCCGACCGTGCCGCCGCCCGGTACGGGGTTCCGGCCTCAACCATCGCCGGGATCTGGGGCATGGAGAGCAACTACGGCAGCAATTTCGGCGACCTGCGGACGGTCGATGCGCTCGCGACGCTCGCCTACGACGGCCGGCGGCGCGACTGGGCGCGCGGCGAACTGCTGGCCGCCCTGAAGATCATCGACAACGGTGACATCGACCGCGAGCACATGCGCGGTTCGTGGGCCGGCGCGATGGGCCACACGCAGTTCCTGCCGTCGAGTTTCCTGGCCTACGCGGTCGATGCCGACGGCGACGGACGCCGCGACATCTGGGGCAGCATGCCCGACGTGCTCGCGTCCACCGCAAACTACCTGGCGCGCGCCGGCTGGCAGTCGGTGCAGCCCTGGGGCGTCGAAGTGCAGCTGCCTACGTCCTTCGACTACGGGCGGGCCGACATGGCGATCCGGCAGCCCGCCGCGGCCTGGTCGGCAGAGGGCGTGCGGCGCATCGACGGCAGCGCCCTGCCCCCATCGCTGACCGATGCTGCCGTCCTGCTGCCGGCCGGTGCACGCGGGCCGGCGTTCCTCGTCGGGCCGAACTTCCGCGCGATCCTGCGCTACAACAATTCGACCAGCTATGCGCTGGCGGTCGGCGTGCTGTCCGACCGCATCGACGGGGGCGAGGGCGTGCGCGGGGCATGGCCGCGGGACAGTGGCACCCTGTCGCGCAGCCAGGTGCGCGAGATGCAGGCGTTGCTGGCCGAACGCGGCCATCCGGCCGGCACGCCCGACGGCCTCATCGGACCCGCCACGCGCGATGCCGTGCGCCAGTACCAGCGCGCGGCAGGGTTGCCCGCCGATGGCTACCCGAGCAGCGAGCTGCTGGAGCGCTTACGAGCCCAATAGCCCTCTCGCGCCCGTACTGCCTGCATTTCTTGCTATAGAAAAAATAGTGAAACAAAAGAAAAAGCCCGGGATGTCGCCATCCCGGGCTTTTTCTATCAGGCACCGACGCCGGACGATCAGTCCGCCGCCAGCTCTTCAGGCTCGGCCGGCTCCGACTTGGCCGACCGGTCGCGCTTTGGCAGCGGCGTGATGTCAAGCAGCACTTCCGGCTCGGTCGCGCCTTCCTTGGTCTCCAGGTCGACCGTCAGGCGACCGCCGTCGATCAGGCGGCCGAACAGCAACTCGTCGGCCAGCGCACGACGGATCGTGTCCTGGATCAGGCGCTGCATCGGCCGCGCGCCCATCAGCGGATCGAAGCCCTTCTTCGCCAAGTGCTTGCGCAGCGCATCGGTGAAGGTGACTTCCACCTTCTTCTCGCCGAGCTGCGTCTCCAGCTGCAGCAGGAACTTGTCCACCACCCGCAGGATGATCTGCTCGTCGAGCGGTTTGAAGTTGACGATCGCGTCCAGCCGGTTGCGGAACTCGGGCGTGAACAGCCGCTTGATGTCGGCCATCTCGTCGCCCGCGGCACGCGGGTTGGTGAAGCCGATCGTCGCCTTGTTCATCGTCTCGGCGCCAGCGTTGGTCGTCATGATCAGGATGACGTTGCGGAAGTCGGCCTTGCGGCCGTTGTTGTCCGTCAGCGTTCCGTGGTCCATGACCTGCAGCAGCACGTTGAAGATATCCGGATGCGCCTTCTCGATTTCGTCGAGCAGCAGCACCGCATGCGGCTTCTTCGTCACCGCCTCGGTCAGCAGGCCGCCCTGGTCGAAACCGACATAGCCCGGAGGCGCACCGATCAGGCGCGACACCGCATGGCGCTCCATGTACTCCGACATGTCGAACCGGATCAGCTCGATGCCCATGATGTAGGCGAGCTGCTTGGCCGCCTCGGTCTTGCCGACGCCGGTCGGGCCGCTGAACAGGAACGCGCCGATCGGCTTGTCGCCCTTGCCCAGGCCCGAGCGGGCCATCTTGACCGACGACGCCAGCACTTCCAGCGCCTTGTCCTGGCCGAACACCACGCTCTTCAGGTCGCGCTCGATCGTCTGCAGCTTGCTGCGGTCGTCGTTGCTGACGTTGGCCGGCGGGATGCGCGCGATCTTCGCCACGATCTCCTCGACCTCGGTCTTGCCGATGGTCTTCTTGCGCTTCGACGGCGCGAGGATACGCTGGGCGGCACCGGCTTCGTCGATCACGTCGATCGCCTTGTCGGGCAGATGGCGGTCGTTGATGTACTTCGCCGACAGCTCGGCCGCCGCCTGCAGCGCCGCCACGGCGTACTTGACGCTGTGGTGCTCCTCGAAGCGCGACTTCAGGCCCTTCAGGATCTCGATCGTCTCCGGCACGGTCGGCTCGACCACGTCCACCTTCTGGAAGCGGCGGGAGAGGGCCGCGTCCTTCTCGAAGATTCCGCGGTATTCGGTGAATGTCGTCGCGCCGATGCACTTCAGCTGGCCGCTCGAGAGCGCCGGCTTCAGCAGGTTGGACGCGTCCAGCGTGCCGCCCGACGCCGCGCCGGCGCCGATCAGCGTGTGGATCTCGTCGATGAACAGCACCGCGTTCGGCTTGTCCTTGAGCGACTTGAGCACGCCCTTCAGACGCTGCTCGAAATCGCCGCGGTACTTGGTGCCGGCCAGCAGTGCGCCCATGTCGAGCGAATAAACCTGAGACTCGGCCAGGATCTCCGGCACGTCCTTCTGGACGATGCGCCAGGCCAGGCCCTCGGCGATCGCGGTCTTGCCGACGCCAGCCTCGCCGACCAGCAGCGGGTTGTTCTTACGCCGGCGGCAGAGGATCTGAATGACACGTTCGACCTCGTACTCGCGGCCGATCAGCGGATCGATCTTGCCTTCCTTGGCCTGGGCGTTCAGGTTGACGGTGAACTGCTCGAGCGGCGAGGCTTTCTCGTTCTTTTCGCCGCCGCCCTCTTCCTGCTCGGCCTGGGGCTCGCCGGACTTGGTGGGTTCCGGCGGCTCGCCCTTCTTGATGCCGTGGGCGATGAAGTTGACCACGTCCAGCCGGGTCACGCCCTGCTGGTGGAGGTAGTACACCGCGTGCGAATCCTTCTCGCCGAAGATCGCCACCAGCACGTTCGCGCCGGTGACTTCCTTCTTGCCGTTGCCGGTGGACTGCACGTGCATGATCGCGCGCTGGATGACGCGCTGGAAGCCGAGGGTCGGCTGGGTATCGACCTCGTCGGTCCCCGCCACCTGCGGCGTGTTGTCCTTGATGAAGTTGCCGAGCGACTTGCGCAGGTCGTCGATGTTGGCCGAGCAGGCACGCAGCACTTCGGCGGCGCTCGGGTTGTCCAGCAGGGCGAGCAAAAGGTGTTCGACGGTGATGAACTCGTGGCGTTGCTGACGCGCTTCCACGAAGGCCATGTGCAGACTGACTTCCAATTCCTGGGCAATCATGAGATTTCCTTTTGCCTAGCGGTAAAGAGATATGGCCTGTAAGTGGGGTTGGAGCCGTTTTTATTCAACCGGTTCACTCACGCATTGCAGGGGATGCCCTGATTTCTGCGCCGCCTCCATGACCTGGTCGACCTTGGTGGCGGCCACGTCGCGGGAATAGACCCCACAGACCCCTTTGCCGTCGAGATGGATCTTCAGCATGATCTGCGTCGCGGCCTCGCGGTCCTTGCCGAAGAACTCCTGGATCACGACGATCACGAATTCCATCGGCGTGAAGTCGTCGTTCAGCATCACGACCTGGTAGAGCGACGGCGGCTGCACCTTCTGCGTCCGCCGCTCCATCACGACGGAGCCGCCGTCGTCGGAGCCGGGCGCCACCGGCTTGACCGGGGCGACGGGCGGTTTGGAGGGAATCTGGGTGGCCATGGAATTCATTCTATCGACGGGATTTCCGCGCTGCAGCAGTTGTCACAGATGGGCCGGTCGCCGTTGCGTTCAAGGTGGCGGGCCGACCCCTGCGGCTCATTCGTAGACGATCGCCGCCTGCCCGCCATGGGCCTGCGCCATCCAGCCGGCCAGCGCCGCATCGGTCGGATAGAAGCGGGCGCGGTCGTCGAGCTTCAAGTCCACGCCGATCTCCATGTCGCCGGCCTCGCGGCGCACCGACAGCCGCACTTCCAGGCCGCGCACCAGTTCGCCCTCTTCCGACACTTCCCGCACCGGCGGGAAATCGCGCACCAATCGCTGGATGTCGGGCGCCCGGCCGTTGACCGCGACGCGCAGGAACTTGCCGAAGCGGCAGCGTGCCGTCGCCAGATCGGACACCTGCGTCACCACGAAGCGCGCATCGAAGCCGCCGCGGCCAGGCTGCAGCCGGCCGGTGACGATCACCAGTTCGTCGTCCTTCAGGGTGTTGCGGGCGGCGGTCATCACCGCCTCGTCGGCGGTCGCCTCGATCGTGCCGGAGGTGTCGTCGAGCTTGAAGATCGCCAGCTTGCCGCGCTGGCCGTTGATGATCCGCATGTCGCTGACTATGCCGGCCAGCGTCTGCGGTTCGCGGCTGTCGATCAGCTCGTCGATCTGCCGGCGCACGAAGCGGCGCACCTCGCGGGACACCTCGTCGAATAGGTGACCCGACAGGTAGAAGCCGACGGCCGTCTTCTCCAGCGTCAGGCGCTCCTTCACGCCCCAGGGCGTGGTCTCCACCAGTTCGGGCTCCTGCGTGCTGGAGCCGTGAGTGTCGTCACCCATCATGTCGAACAGGCCGCCCTGGTTGGCATTCGCCTCGCAGGTACCGGCGAATTCGAAGGCGCGGTCGATGGACGCGACCAGCGCGGCCCGGTTGAGCTGGATCGCGTCGAAGGCGCCCGCCTTGATCAGCGCCTCGACCGTGCGCTTGTTGACTGCCTTGCGGTCGACCCGGCAGCAGAAGTCGTAGAGGCTGGAGAACGGGCCGCCGTCGCAGCGGGCGGCGACGATCGCCTCGATCGCCTGCTGGCCGGTGCCCTTGACCGCACCGAGGCCGTAGCGGATCACCTTGTCCGTGACCGGCTCGAAGCGGTAGTGGCCGCGGTTGACGTCCGGCGGCTCGAAACTCAGGCCGAAATTCTTCTTAGCGTCTTCGCACAGCACCTTCAGCTTGTCGGTGTCGTCCATTTCCACCGTCATGTTGGCGCAGAAGAACTCGGCGGTGTAGTGGACCTTCAACCAGCCGGTGTGATACGCCAGCAGCGAATAGGCAGCGGCGTGCGACTTGTTGAAGCCGTAGCCCGCGAACTTCTCCATCAGGTCGAACACCTCGTCGGCCTTCTCGGTGGACAGGCCGTTCTTCGCGGCACCCTCCCGGAAGATCTCGCGGTGCTTGGCCATTTCCTCGGCCTTCTTCTTGCCCATCGCGCGGCGCAGCAGGTCGGCGCCGCCGAGGCTGTAGCCGCCCAGGATCTGCGCGGTCTGCATGACCTGTTCCTGGTAGACCATGATCCCGTAGGTCTCCGACAGCATGTCGGCGACCAGCGGATGCGGGTACTCCACCTCCTCCTTGCCGTGCTTGCGGGCGACGAAGCTGGGGATCAGGTCCATCGGACCCGGGCGGTACAGTGCGTTCAGCGCGATCAGGTCTTCCAGCCGGGTCGGCCGCGCGTCCTTCAGCATGCCTTGCATGCCGCGGGATTCGAACTGGAACACTGCCTCGGTCTTGCCGTCGGCGAACAGCTTGTAGGTGCGCGCGTCGTCGAGCGCCACGTTCTCGTAGGCGAAATGTTCCTGGCCCTTGTGCCGCTGGACGATGAATTCCTTGGCGATCTCCAGGATCGTCAGCGTGGCGAGCCCCAGGAAGTCGAACTTCACCAGGCCGATCGCCTCCACGTCGTCCTTGTCGTATTGGCTGACCGCCGACTCGCTGCCCGGCTGCTGGTAGAGCGGGCAGAAATCGGTCAGCTTGCCCGGGGCGATCAGCACGCCGCCGGCGTGCATGCCGATGTTGCGGGTCAGGCCCTCGAGCTTCTGCGCCATCTCGATCAGCGTGCGGACCTCCTCTTCCTTGCGCACCCGCTCGTAAAGGGCCGGCTCCAGCTCCAGCGCGTAGTTGTTCTTGTCGCCCGGCTTCTTGTTCTCCGGCGGATAGGCGAGCGTGTACGACATGCCGGGCTTGGCCGGCACCATCTTCGAGATGCCGTCGCAGAAGGTGTAGCTCATGTCCATCACCCGCCCGACGTCGCGGATCGCCGCCTTGGCGGCCAGCGTGCCGAAGGTGGCGATCTGGCTCACCGCGTTTTTGCCGTACTTGTCCTTGACGTAGTCGATCACCCGGTCGCGGTTGCTTTGGCAGAAATCGATGTCGAAGTCGGGCATCGACACCCGTTCCGGGTTCAGGAACCGTTCGAACAGCAAGTTGAATTCCAGCGGGTCCAGGTCGGTGATCTTGAGCGCGTAGGCGACCAGCGAGCCGGCGCCCGACCCCCGGCCCGGTCCGACCGGGCAACCGTTGGCCTTGGCCCACTGGATGAAGTCGCCCACGATCAGGAAGTAGCCGGGGAAGCCCATCTTCAGGATCACGCCGATCTCGAATTCCAGCCGCTCGGCATAGCGCGTGCGTTCGGCATCGCGCTTCGCCGGGTCCGGGAACAGGTGGGCGAGGCGTTCTTCCAGGCCCTCGAAGGACGTGGCGCGGAAGTGGTCGGCGATGGGGATGCCGCCGGGGGTCGGAAAATCCGGCAGCTGCGGCTTGCCGAGGTCGAACACCAGGTTGCAGCGCTTGGCGATCTCGACCGTGTTGGCGATGGCGCTCGGCACATCGGCGAACAGCCGCTCCATCTCGGCAGCGGGCTTGAAATACTGCTCGCGGGTGAATTTGCGCACCCGGCGCTGGTTGCCCAGGATCTCGCCCTCGGCGATGCAGACGCGGGCTTCGTGCGCCTCGTAGTCGTCGGCGGTGGCGAACTGCACCGGATGCGTCGCGGCGACCGGCAGGTGCAGCCGGACGGCCAGCTCGACCGTGGCGACCACCTGGCGCTCGTCGTCGGCGCGGCCGGCGCGCTGCAGTTCCAGGTAGAAGCGGTGTGGGAAGATGCCGGCGAGCAGCAGCGCCGCGTCGGACGCGCCGGTCGTGTCGTGCCGCCCCAGCGCCTGGCCGACCGGGCCGGCGTGGGCGCCGGACAGCACGATCAGCCCCTCGTTCAGCTCGCGCAGCCAGTCCAGCTTGACCACTGCCTGCGCCTTGACCACGTTGCGGGTCCAGGCACGCGCCAGGATTTCCGACAGGTTCAGGTAGCCGTGGTGGCTTTGCACCAGCAGCACGATGCGCGACAGTGCCAGCGGGTCCTGGCCGAGGCCCTCGAGGAAGATTTCGGCGCCGATCAGCGGCTTGACGCCCTTGCCGCGGGCTTCGCGGTAGAACTTGATCGCGCCGAACAGGTTGCTCAGGTCGGTGATCGCCAGAGCGGGCTGGCCGTCGGCCGCCGCGGCCTGGACGACGTCGTCGATGCGGTTGGTACCGTCGACGACGGAGAATTCGGTATGGAGGCGCAGGTGAACGAACATGCGCCATTGTAGAAACGCCCCCGCCGCCCTTCGGGGCCGCCATCGACCGCCCTCCCCGTCTTTACCGAACGTGCCGACCGTCTCCGTGGAACCCGTCCTCAACATCTCCGCCTACCTGTTCGTCCCGCTGCCGGACGCCGCCGACCTCCGCCCGCTGCTGCACGGCCGCGCCACGGCGCGCGGCCTCAAGGGCACCATCCTGCTGGCCGAGGAAGGCATCAACCTGTTTCTGGCGGGCCCGGCCGACGCGGTCCGCGGCTTCGTCGACGACCTGCGGGCGGACGACCGTTTCGCGCCGCTCGTGCCCAAGGAAAGCTGGTCCGACAGCCAGCCGTTCCGCAAGATGCTGGTGAAGGTGAAGCGGGAAATCATCCGGATGGACCATCCCACGATCCGCCCGTCCGCCGGCCGTGCCCCGGCCGTCGCGCCGGCGACCCTGGCGCGCTGGCTCGGCCAGGGCCACGACGACGACGGCCGTCCGGTGGTGACGCTCGACACCCGCAACGCCTTCGAGGTGGACTGCGGCACCTTCGAGGGCGCAATCGACTGGCGGATCGGCAAGTTCACCGATTTCCCCGCCGCGCTGCGGGCCCACCGCGAGGAACTGGCCGGCAAGACGGTGGTGAGCTTCTGCACCGGCGGCATCCGCTGCGAGAAGGCGGCGATCCTGATGGCCGAGGAAGGGGTGCAGAACGTGTTCCAGCTCGAAGGCGGCATCCTCAAATACTTCGAGGAGACCGGCGGCCCGCACTACCGCGGCAACTGCTTCGTGTTCGACGAGCGCCGCACGCTGGACCCGTCGCTCGCCGCCGCACCGGAAGGCGAAGTGTCTGCTATCGAAAAGTGAGCTGATTGCGCAGGCGGTACGGGCGCTAACGGCACTTTTGCTTCCGAATTCAGCCCGGTAACGGCCGGTCGGGCAGCGGAATGCGCTCCTCGATGTCGCCCGGTACCTGGCCCATCGCATCGGCCGCCCAGTCGCGGGCCGCCTGGGCGATCCGTTCCTTGCGGGTCGAAACGAAATTCCACCAGAGGTAGCGGTGCGCACCGAGCGCCCGGCCGCCGATGACCGCAAGCCGCACCGGTGCGGCTGCGGCGACCGTCGCCGCCCCGTCGATCACCGCCATCGTGGCGGCGTCGACCGCCGTGCCGTCCACCTCCACGCGGCCGTCGACCGGGTAGACGGCCAGCTCCTCGGCGAGCGCCGGCAGGTCCAGGGTGGCGCCTGCGTCGAGCTGGATGTCCAGGAACACCGTTCCCGCGGCCGCCGGCACCGGCGAGCGCACGCCGTAGGCCTCGCCGATCAGCACCCGCACACGCGCGCCGCCGATCTCCAGCGCCGGGATGTCGGCCGCGGCGACGTGGGTGAACGACGGCGCCGATTCCTCGTCGGACTCGGGCAGCGCCGCCCAGAGCTGCAGGCCGTGGTTGCAGTACACCGTCTGCTGCAGATGGTCCGGCCGCCGCTCGGAGTGCACGATGCCGCGGCCGGCGCTCATCCAGTTGACCGCGCCGGGCTCGATCACCTGGTCGGAGCCGATGCTGTCGCGGTGATGGATCGCTCCTTCGTAGAGATAGGTCACGGTCGCCAAGCCGATGTGCGGATGCGGCCGCACGTCGTGCAGTTCGCCCGGCCGTTCCTCGGCGGGGCCGAAGTGGTCGAAAAAGACGAACGGCCCGACGGCGCGCCGGGCAGCAGCCGGCAACGCCCGCCGCACGTGGAAACCGCCGCCGAGATCGTGCTCGCGGGGCGTCAGGGTCAGCAGCGGCGGCATGGCGGTACCGGGCCTCAGCCGCGCAGCTTGGCGGCGACCTCGGCCACCCGGGCGCCGTAGCGGCGGCCGGTCTCCAGGTCGCCCGGCAGCATCTCGGCGACGCTCGCGTCCGACGGGCTCTGCGCCAGCGCGCCGATCGAGCCGCCCAGGTTGTTCGGATCGTTGCGGTCGGCCGCCTTGGCGTTGCTGGGCAACATGCCGAGGCTCACCCAGATGCCGCCGTGCTGCGCCGCCAGGGTGACGAGGGACACCAGCGTGTTCTGCTTGTCGCCGTTCAGGCTGGCGCTGTTGGTGAAGCCGCCGAACACCTTGTCCTGCCAGGCACGCGAGAACCAGGGCTTGGACGACGCATCGGCGAATTTCTTGAACTGCCAGCTCGCGGCGCCCATGTAGGTCGGCGTGCCGAAGATGATCGCGTCGGCTGCGGCCAGGCGCTCCCAGCCGCCTTCGGGCAGGTTGCCCTCGGCATCGATGGCGAGCAGTTCGGCGTTGGCGCCTTCGGCCACGGCCTGGGCGAGACGCTGGGTGTGGCCGTAGCCGGAATGGAAGACGACGATGGTGGTGGTCATGGCGATCGTTCTGGGAGTGGGACAGTGACAGGGATGGGAACAGGGACTGCGGCCGGTCAGGCGGCCGGGCGCTTGGCATCGACGCTGAAGGCGCCGGCGCCCCAGGCGGCCAGCACCAGCAGGCCGCCGACGACCGCGACGTTCTTGAAGAACATCAGCTGCTGGGTCATCTTCTGCGCCTCGGGCACGGCCCAGAAGTTGTGGAAGAAGAAGGTCGCGACAGCGGTGAACACGGCGAGCGCCAGGGCCGCATACCGGGTCTTGAAGCCGGCGATCAGCGCCAGCCCGCCGAGCACCTCGACCAGAATCGCAACGACCGCCGCGACCTCGGGCATCGGCAGGCCCTTGGAGGTGATGTAGCCCACGGTGCCGGCGAACCCGGCGATCTTGCCGACGCCGGCCGGCAGGAACAGCGCGGCGAGCAGCAGGCGGCCCACGAGGACGGACAGGTTCTGGCCGGTGGTGACGGGCGTGGCGATCACGGTGGTGGTGGACATGGAAACTCCGACGATGGATGAATAAGGGGACGACCGGTTGCGGCCGCAGGGCCGACCGTAACGACCGGCGCGCGGAGCTGCGTAACGAAATCGGCGACCGCGGCGCAGTGCTGGCCCGGACTGTAGGCGCGCAAACCGGCGCACGCCGTCGCGCCGATTGATGGCAGCATTCGATCTTTTCGAACGACAGGACCTCCGGCATGCAAAACGCACGCGACGTGCTCACGCCCGACGCCCTGGCGATGCTGCAGCGCATCGCCAGCGAAGGCAGCTTCGCCGCCGCCGCGCGCAAGGCCGGGCAGGTCCCGAGCGCCCTCACCTACCGGGTGCGCCAGATCGAGGACGCGCTCGACGTGCTGCTGTTCGACCGCAGCTCCCGGCAGGCACGGCTGACCGCCGCCGGCGCCGAACTGCTGCGCGAAGGCAACCGGCTGCTGGCCGAGATCGACGCGGTGGCCAACCGGGTCAAGCGGGTCGCCACCGGCTGGGAGCCGCAACTGACCATCGCCGCCGACGGGCTGATCCGGCGCGACGCCCTATTCGACCTGGCCGAAGCGTTCTTCGCGCAGTCGCCGCCGACACGGCTCAAGCTGCGCGACGAGACGCTGAGCGGCACGCTGGAGGCGCTCACGTCCGGCCAAGCCGATCTGGCGATCGGCGTGGGCGCCGTCATCGCGCCGGCTGCCGGACTGCAGATGCTGCCGCTCGGCTCGACGACCTTCGTACAGGTGATGGCCCCGTTCCATCCGCTGGCGCAGGAGGCGGAGCCGCTCGGTGCCGAGGCCCTGCGCCGCCACCGGGCGGTGGCGGTGGCGGACTCGGTACAGCGCGGCGGCGGCGTGACCATCGGCCTGCTCGACGGCCAGGACGTGCTGACGGTGCCGACGCTGCAGGCCAAGCTGGAGGCACTGCTGCGCGGGCTGGGCGTCGGCTCGATGCCGGAGCCGATGGTCCGGGCGCACCTGGCCGCGGGCCGGCTGGTGCTGCGCCGGCTGGAGCAGCCGATCCGGCCGTTCCGGGTGAGCTATGTCTGGCGCGCCGGCGACGGCAGCCGGGGACGCGCGCTGCAGTGGTGGCTCGACCAGCTTGAGCGGCCCGCCACCCGCTGCGCCCTGCTGGAGAACGACCGCGCCGGCCATCCGGGGCTTCCCGCAGCGCCCGCGCGGTAGAGTGGCACCGACCGTCCATCCATTCGAGGAGACTTCCATGCCGCTGCCCCCCGCCCCGCGTCCGAAAGCACCCCGGCCCGCGTCCCGCATCGCCATCGTCGGTGCCGGCATAGCCGGCATCGCCTGCGCACGTACGCTCGTGCAGGCCGGCCACGACGTCACGGTTTTCGAAGCCGACGCGGCGGTCGGCGGCCGGATGGCGACGGAAACCTCGCCCTACGGTGGATTCGACAGCGGCGCCCAGTACTTCACCGTGCGCGACAAGCGCTTCGCACTGGCGCTGGAGGCGACCGGCGCCGGCTGCCGGCCCTGGAGCGCCACCACCGTCCGGGTGCTCGACCCGCAGGGCCGCGTGGCCGCCGCCGGCCTGCCGCCGCGCAAGCCGCACTGGGTCGCCGTGCCCGGCATGGCCGCCTTGCCGCAGCTCTGGGCCGCACCCCTGGCGGCCGCGGGCCGGCTGTACACCGGGACCGCGGTGACCGCCCTGGAGCGCGACACGCTGGACCGCCGCCGTTGGCAGCTGCGCACCGACGGTGCCACGCCGGTCCATGCCGGCTTCGATACCGTGCTGCTGGCACTGCCCGCACCGCAGGCCGCCGCCTTGCTGCAGGCGGCCGACGCCGACCCGGGCGCCGCCGCGCTCGCGCAGCAGGTGGAACCGGCGACGATGGCGCCCTGCTGGACATTGATGCTCGCGTTTCCGCAGGCGTCGCAGCCGGGCGTGGTGACCCTCGGGCCGCAGTGGAACGCCGCGCGCAGCACCCACCACCGCATCGCCTGGCTGGCACGCGAATCCTCCAAGCCCGGCCGCGAGCGGATCGAACGCTGGACCGTCCAGGCGAGCGAGGTCTGGTCGGAGGAGCACCGCCACGACACGCCCGACCGGGTGCGCGACAAGATGCTGCGCGCCTTCGCCGAAGTGACCGGCATACGTGCGACGGCCGGCCATGCCGCGGTGCGGCTGTGGCTGCATGCCAAGACGACGCAGCCGGCGGGCCGTTCCCACCTGTGGGACGCCTCGGCCGGGCTGGGCGCCTGCGGCGACTGGTGCATCGGCCACCGGGTGGAGGACGCCTTCGTGTCGGGCCTGGAGCTCGCTCTGGCGGTGATCTGAGCATGGCAGGCGGCGCCGGCTACGTCGGCCGTTTCGCGCCGTCGCCGACCGGGCCGCTGCATGCGGGCTCGCTGGTCGCCGCACTCGCGAGCTGGCTCGATGCGCGGGCGCACGGCGGCACCTGGTTGGTGCGGATCGAGGACGTGGATACGCCCCGCTGCGTCGCCGGCGCGGCTGAGGTGATCGCCGCCCAGCTCGCCGCCTGCGGTTTGCGGCCGGATGCGGCGCCGGTCCGCCAGTCGGCACGCGGCCACCACTACCGGGAAGCCCTGGACCGGCTGCTGGCGGATGGCCTCGCCTATCCCTGCGGCTGTTCGCGCCGGGACATCGAGGACGCGCAGGCCGCCCGCGGCATAAGTCGCCGGCGCGGTGCTGCCCTGCCCTATCCCGGCACCTGCCGCACCGGCCTGCACGGCAAGCCGCCGCGGGCCTGGCGCCTGCGGACCGATGCAGACGTCTACAGCCACTTTGCGCAGGCGGGGCAAGCGCAGCCAGCTATCGATTCAATAGCACGCGCTGATTTGTCCGAGCTGCGCTGGAGCGACCGCCTGTGCGGCCCGCAGACGCAGGACGTGGAAGCCGAGGTCGGCGACTTCGTCCTGCTCCGCGCCGACGGCCTGTGGGCCTACCAGCTCGCGGTGGTGGTGGACGACGGCCTGCAGGGCGTGACCGACGTGGTGCGGGGAGCCGACCTGCTCGACAACACGCCTCGCCAGATCCTGCTGCAGCGGGCGCTCGGGCTGCCGACGCCGCGCTACCTGCACACGCCGCTGGTGCTCGACGCACACGGCGACAAGCTGTCGAAGCAGACCGGCGCGCCGGCGATCGATACCGGCCGTCCGGCCGCGGCCCTGCGGGCGGCCGCGCAGGTGCTGGGTCTGCCCGACGGAGCACCGGGCGACGGGCCGGACGCCCTGCTGGCCGGTTGGCTTCCCGCCTGGCAGCGGCTCCTACAATCCCGGCCGTGACCGACACCACTCCCTCCGGCGCTACCGGCGCCCCCGCATCCGTCCCCCATCCGAAGGCGATCAAGAGCTACGTGCTGCGCGCCGGCCGCACCACCGCCGGGCAGGCCCGCGCCTTCGAGGAATTCGGCCCGCGCTTCCTGCTGCCGTACCGCCCGGAACCGCTCGACCTGACCGCGGCCTTCGGCCGCACTGCGCCGACGGTGCTGGAGATCGGCTTCGGCATGGGCGACGCGACGGCGCACATCGCCTCGCTGATGCCCGAGACCAACTTTCTCTGCTGCGAAGTCCACGAGGCGGGCGTCGGCGCGCTGCTCAAGCGGATCGGCGAGCAGGGCCTGACCAACATCCGCATCCTGCGGCACGATGCGGTCGAGGTAATCGACCACATGCTGACGCCCGGCACGCTCGCGGGCGTGCACCTGTTCTTCCCCGACCCGTGGCACAAGACGCGCCACCACAAGCGGCGCCTGGTGCAGCCGCCGCTGATCGCGCGTCTGGCTTCCCGCCTGCAGACCGGCGGCTACCTGCACTGCGCCACCGACTGGGAGCCCTATGCCCAGCAGATGCTCGAAGTCATCAGCGCGGAGCCGACCCTGCGCAACACCGCGGCGGACTTCGCGCCCCGCCCGGCCTACCGGCCGCTGACGAAATTCGAGAACCGCGGGATTCGGCTCGGCCACGGAGTCTGGGATCTGGTTTTCCGCCGGATCTGAATCTGTGGCAGAGCTATTACCACGTTAGCACCTGCCTACTTGCGGCCCCCGGGAACGCATGACATCATCCGCCGATTCTGAGGACCGCACCGGCGTGTCGCTCCCCGACTCCGGACCGCCTCTTCGCCGATGACACAGACGAATCCGACACCGATCCTGCAGCACATGGTGGAAATCACCGGCCATCGCGACCAGTCGCGGTTGGAAATGTCGGTGATCTCGGCGCTTCGCCACCTGGTCAGCATTCAGCATGTCCGCAAGCTCGAATTCCAGACGGTGAAGGACGTGACCTGCGTACGCCCCCGGGTGCTGATGCAGGACGGCGAGTTGCTCTCCCCCGACGCCGTCGCCGGTGTTCCCGACGGCGAACTCGAGCCCCTGAGCCACTACCCCGCGCTGCTGCGGTGCATCGAGGAACGCGGCGCCAACTCGCAGGACGAGCACGAGGGCCAACACCGGCTCTGGCTGCCCGTGCGGCTCGACGACAAGGTCGTGTCCTGCTTCGAGATGTCGAACGGCACGCCGTTCTCGCCCCACACGCTGGAAGTGATCAACGGTATCGTCGAGGTCTACCGCAACTACCAGAGCCTGCTCGACTACAGCGAGCGCGACGCGCTGACCGGTCTGTTCAACCGCAAGACCTTCGACGAGCAGTTCTCCCGCTCGGCCGGCGACCGCGGCATGCCGCCGCAGGACGACGGCGGCGCCGCCACCCAGTGGCTGGCGGTGGTCGACATCGACCACTTCAAGCAGGTCAACGACCGCTTCGGCCATGTCTACGGCGACGAGGTGCTGATCCTCGTGGCCAACCTGCTGCGCTCCTCCTTCCGCAACCACGACCGCATCTTCCGCTTCGGCGGCGAGGAATTCGTGGTGCTACTGCGTTCGGCCACGCTGGAGAACGCGCGGATGATCTTCAACCGCTTCCGGACGAACATTGAGCAGTACCCGTTCCCGCAGGTGGGCCGGGTGACAGTGAGCGTCGGCTTCACCGGCACCGGCCACGGTGCGCCGGTCGAGATCCTCGGGCATGCCGACCAGGCGCTCTACCACGCCAAGGAAAACGGCCGCAACCAGGTCTGCTACTACGAGGAACTGGTCGGCAGCGGCGAATTGCAGGCCGCCGACGTGGCGCACGACGACGTCGAGCTGTTTTGAACCACCGGCGCCGGCACCGACCGGCGCAGCGGCTCCGGCAGCGCCCGGTCCAGCCAGCCCATCCGCCAGGCCCCGGCGGCCAGCAGCACCACCACCACAACCAGCCCCAGCAGCCAGGCCGGCCCCTTGCGTTCGGCAAAGGGGTCGCGGGCGAGCGCCGTCGCCCCCGGCGGCACCTGGGCGATCTTCGACAGCGACGCGCCGAGCCGCGTATTGACCTTCATCCGCCCGTTCACCGCCCAGCCGCTGGCGTCCAGGATCGGGCCGAGGCTGCGCTGCCGCAGTTTGAGCCAGGCGATCAACATGCTCGGACCCGAGATCGCCGCAACGATGCCGACGATGGCGATCGGGATCCACGGCCCGAGCTCGACGAACTTGCCGAAGATGCCGACCAGCACCGCGCTGATGCTGCCCAGGGCCACACCCAGCGCAGCCACGGTGCCGCCAGCGACCCGCCCCGGCAGCTTCGCCACCGCCGCGTGGGTCGCCGCCGGACTGCCGGACTTGCCGGCGGTGGCGACGCTGCCGGCCAGTGCGCTCAGCGAACCCTGGGCCGCGGTCTCGCTGGCGGCCGCGCGCTTGGCGACCTGTTCCTCCAGCACGCGCAAGAATTTCTTGTACGGCGAGAAGAACGCCTGGCCGATGCTGGTCGGGTTCTCGATCAATTTGACGATCGTGGCGTCCCAGTCGCGGCCCTGCCGGTCGTAGAACACGCCGTTGCGGCCGACGAACAGGAAATCCACGTCGCCGGCGGTGAAGGCCGCCGCAATGTGCATCTTCTCGCCCTCGCGGGTGCATTCGCAGTAGGCGAGGCAGGTCTTGGCGAGGCCCGCCAGCACCGCATGTTTGGCCGGATCGGCGACCCGCACCGTCAGGTCGCAGCTGCGGGCATCCAGGTAGAGCGTGCCGGCTTGGAAGATCGCGCCTTCGCGACGGTAGAAATCCTGGAACGAGACGAAGTTGTGCAGCAGGCGCAGCAGGTCGCGCTGCAGCCGCAGCAGCTTCTCCAGATCGGCCAGCCGCGCGTTGTGGGGCTCCTGCGCCTCGTCGTCGGCGATCAGGGCGAGCACCGCCGCCTCCGCGCCCGCGGCGAGCCGGCGGCGCAGGTCGTCCACGTCGAGCGCGTCCAGTCCGGACGCCGGCCGGGCCGACAGCCATGCGCGGCCGGTGGCGAGCCGCTCCTGCAGCTGCAGCCAGCCGGCTTCGTCGAGCGCCTCGTGCGCGGCACCGAGCAGCGGATCGACCGCGCGCTCCTTCAGCGTCCGCAGCGCTGCGGCCCACGCCGGGTTGACCGCACCGACGAGCGGCAGCGGCCGGCCGGGCGCCGGCACCGCCAGCGGCAGCGCGCGCAGCACGGCGTCGCTGGCCGACAGGGTCTGCCGGCCGAGCGCGTGGTATTCCTCCGGCGATGCCTGCAGCGCGCTGCCGGCGCGGTCGTCGTAGGCAGCGAGCCGTGCCCGGGCGAAATAGTCGTCCACCTTGGCGCGGACCGCCTCGATCGCTTCGGCCGCGGCCAGCGTGCGGTCGCCGAGCGGCAGGGCGGGCTGCTCGGTGCCAGCGCGGGCGTACCAGGTGTCAAGCGCGCGGGCGTCGGCGAAGAAGGCTTCAGCGCGGATGCGGTCGATGCCCGGCTGGCCATTGCGGTCGTGCACCGTGCCCTGCGTGGCGGCGATTTCCTGCAGGGTGCGCCGCAGGTCGGCGTCGTCGGTGGTGGCGGGCGTGATCACGCCGTCGCCATTGAAGCGCATCGCAGCCAGCAGCGCGCTGCGGTCGAGCACGTCGGCCAGCGCGACCATCGTGGCCTCGGGGCGGCCGCGCAGGCCGAGCAACCGGCGCGCCTCCTGCGCCAGGGCGGCGCCCTCCTCCGTCTCGGCCAGCGCATCGAGCGGCAGGCTGTCGCCGCCGGCTACCAGCGTCTGCGGGTCGCGCAGCCGTGCGCAGGCCCAGCGGCAGGCCGCCAGCAGCTCCGGCGGGCGGATGCGCCCATCCTTGTCGCTGTCGATCAGGTCGAGCGTGCGTGGATCGAACTCGATGCCGCGGGTCGGGCAGGCCAGTGCGACCCACAGCTTCTGGTCGAGGGTGTCGAGCCGGGCGATGTCCGCGCCGGTCCGGATATGCACCTGCGGGACACCGCCCGCGCGGAAGAACTGCCAGTGGATTGCCTGGGACATGGGAATGGGGTGCGGGTTCGAAAAAAAGGAAGCGCCGCGGCGCGCGGGTCAGCGCGGCGGGGCGCCGAAGGCGTCCCGCAGGACCATGCGCACATGCGCATAGGCGGCCGTGCGGGCTGCGGGGTTCGGGCCGACGTGCACGCCCCGGCCCGGCTGGGTGCCGTTCGGCACGTCGGTCCGCACGCGCAGGCGGCCCGAAGGGTTGTCGAAGTCGTGGTAGCTGTCGGGGTAGACCTGCACGTCGGCACCGACCGCCTCGCCCAGCGCGATACAGGGTACGGGCGGCGTCCAGTCGTCCAGGGCGCCGAGCAGAAGCGTGAGCGGCGCGGCCGGCCGGTAGCCGCTGCGCAGCGGGGCGCTGCAGCCGGGATAAAAGGCGATGGCGGCAGCGAAGCGGTGGGGCGACGCCTTCACACTCTCGCGCGTGGCATCGGTCGCGGCCAGCACCGCGCTGCCGCCGTGCGACCAGCCGAGCACCGCGATCCGCCGGGCATCGGCCCACGGCTGGCGCGCCACCCAGGCCAGCGCCGCCAGAGCGTCCGCCCGGCGGTGCGACTGGTCGATCGACCGCTGACCGATCTTCTGGGTGCAAAGCTGCGTCTCGCCGCGCGGCCGCAGGCTGTCCGGGAACAGCACCGCGTAGCCGTCGGCCGCCAGCATCTCGCCCATCGCCGCATGCCGGGCGTTCAGCAGCCCCCCGCGCGGACCGGAAGTCGCATACAGCCCGCCGCAGCCGTGCAGGGCGACCACCGTGCCGCGCGGGGCGCCGTCGGGCATCAGCAGCCAGGCCCGCAGCGGCGTGCCGTCGAGGCTGTCGAACGCGACGGGCTGGAGCGGTTCCGCAGCCTGCGCGGTAGCGGCCAGCAGCAGGCCCGCCACCGCGCCGCGCCACTTCATGCAGAAAAAGGTCTTTTGCGCTTGCTGCACCAGCGCTACCAGCTATCGAAATAGGAGCAAGCGGCCGATCAGGCCCGCTCGGCTACCCAGCCCTGGACCGACTGCAGCGCTGCCGGCAGCGCTGCTGCGTCGGTGCCGCCCGCCATCGCCATGTCGGCCTTGCCGCCGCCCTTGCCGCCGACCTGCTGGGCGACGAAGTTGACCAGTTCGCCGGCCTTGATCCGGCCGGTGCTATCGGCCGTCACGCCGGCGGCGATCTGCACCTTTCCGCCGTCGGCTGCGGCCAACACGATCACCGCGGTCTTCAGCTTGTCCTTCAGCTTGTCCATCGTGTCGCGCAGCGTCTTGGCATCGGCGCCCGGCAGCGTGGCGGCCAGCAGCTTCAGGCCGCCGACGTCGACCGCCTGGCCGACCAGCTCGTCGCCTTGCGAAGACGCCAGCTTGCCCTTGAGCGCCGCGACTTCCTTCTCCAGCGTGCGGACCTGCTCCAGCACCTGCGCGATCCGGCCCTGCAGTTCGGCCGACGGCGCCTTCAGCGTGCCGGCGGCGGTGTGCACCGTCGATTCCAGCTCCTGCAGGTAGGCCAGCGCCTGGGCACCGGTCACGGCCTCGACCCGGCGCACGCCGGCGGCGACGCCGCTTTCCGACACGATCTTGAACAGGCCGATGTCGCCGGTGCGCTGCACGTGGGTGCCGCCGCACAGCTCGCGGCTGGTGCCGATGTCGATCACCCGCACCGTCTCGCCGTACTTCTCGCCGAACAGCATCATCGCGCCGGTCTTCTGCGCTTCCTCGATCGGCAGCACCCGGATCACGTTGGCGGTGTTGGCGAGGATTTCCTCGTTCACCCGGCGCTCGATCTCCAGCACCTGCGCATCGGTCACCGGCGCGTTGTGCGCGAAGTCGAAACGGGTGCGCTCCGCGTTCACCAGCGAGCCCTTCTGCTGCACATGTGTACCCAGCACCTCGCGCAGGGCCTTGTGCATCAGGTGGGTGACGCTGTGGTTGCGCTGGGTGGCGAAGCGCAGCTGCGTGTCCACCCGGGCGGTGACGGTGTCGCCGACCGTCAGCGTGCCCTGGGTCTGGGTGCCGTGGTGGCCGAACACGTCGGCCTTGATCTTCTGCGTGTCCTCCACGCCGAACTGCGCGCCTTCGGCCGACAGCGTGCCCTGGTCGCCGACCTGGCCGCCCGACTCGGAATAGAAGGGCGTGGTGCTCAGCACCACCACGCCGCTCTGGCCTTCGGCGAGTTGCTGCACCGGCGTGCCTTCGTGGTAGAGCGCGATGACCTGGGCGGTCTCCTCGACCAGCGCGTCGTAGCCGGTGAAGGTGTTGCCGCCGCCCGTGTATTCCAGCGCCCGGTCCATCTTGAACTTGCCCGCGGCGCGGCCGGCGGCCTTCTGCTTGTCCATCGCGGCCTGGAAGCCGGCGGCGTCCACCTCGACTTCGCGTTCGCGGGCCACGTCCTGCGTCAGGTCGAGCGGGAAGCCGAAGGTATCGTGCAGCTTGAAGGCGACTTCGCCCGGCAACGTCTTCACCCCGCCGGCGAGCGCGGTGTCCAGGATCTCCATGCCGTTGGCGAGCGTCTCGAAGAAGCGCTCTTCCTCCGTCTTCAGCACGGCGGTGATGCGCTCTTCGTCGGCCTTCAGCTTCGGATAGGCGTCGCCCATCTGAGCGACCAAGTCGGCCACCAGCTTGTGAAAGAACGGCTTCTTCTGGCCAAGCTTGTAGCCGTGGCGGATCGCGCGGCGCACGATGCGGCGCTGCACATAGCCGCGGCCCTCGTTGCTCGGCACCACGCCGTCGGCGACCAGGAAGGCGGTCGCGCGGATGTGGTCGGCGATGACGCGCAGGCTCTTGTTCGACAGGTCCTGCTCGCCGGTCTCGCGCGAAGCGGCCCGGATCAGCGCGTCGAACAGGTCGATCTCGTAGTTGCTGTGCACATGCTGCAGGATCGCGGCCAGCCGCTCCAGGCCCATGCCGGTGTCGACGCAGGGCGCGGGCAGGCGCTTGACGCTGCCGTCCTCGGCCATGTCGAACTGCATGAACACGTTGTTCCAGATCTCGATGAAGCGGTCGCCGTCCTCGTCCGGGCTGCCCGGGGGGCCGCCGGGGATGTGCGGGCCGTGGTCGTAAAAGATCTCGGAGCACGGGCCGCAGGGGCCGGTGTCGGCCATCATCCAGAAGTTGTCGGACTTGTAGCGGCCGCCCTTGTTGTCGCCGATGCGGATCACCCGCTCGGGCGGCAGGCCGATCTCCTTCGTCCAGATGTCGTAGGCCTCATCGTCCTCTTCGTAGACGGTGGCCAGCAGACGCTCGGGCGGCAGTTGGTAGACCTGGGTCAACAGCTCCCAGGCCCACTGCAGCGACTCGCGCTTGAAATAGTCGCCGAAGGACCAGTTGCCCAGCATCTCGAAAAACGTGTGGTGGCGCGCGGTGTAGCCGACGTTCTCCAAGTCGTTGTGCTTGCCGCCGGCCCGCAGGCAGGCCTGGACGGAGGCGGCCCGCACGTAGGGGCGCTTGTCTTCGCCGAGGAACACGTCCTTGAACTGCACCATGCCGGAGTTGGTGAACATCAGGGTCGGGTCGTTGCCCGGCACCAGCGAGGACGACGGCACCACCGTGTGGCCCTTGCTGGCGAAGAAATCGAGAAAGCTCTTGCGGATGTCGGCGACGGTGAAGGTGGTCTGCGGTGCGTTCATGGTGCGGGTCTCGATTCGGATACGGTCGGCGCCGGCGGAGGTCTTCCGCCTGGCGCGTTCGCCATCAGCGGACCGGTGCCGGTGCGGAAAATCGTGGGGTCTGCGGATGCGGCCGGGGGGGTATGCGCTGCCCGTCGCACGCGGCAGGAACGGCGCCCTCCCGGGGGAAGCCGCGGCGGCGGACATGGGCGCACAATTTTAGCCACGCAGGTAGTTGTCCTCTGGGCGACCGCCCGGGCTGCCGCAAGAATCGAGGATCGCTCTTCCCTCCTCCCGACCAGTCCACCCGCCATGCAGCCCTTCCGATTCCAGACCGTCCCCCACATCGTCGTCGAGCGCGGCGCCGCCGCCCGGCTGGGCGAGGTGTTGGCGACCCGGTTCACGCCCGGCCGCATCTGCGTCGTGACCGATCCGTTTCTGGAGCGCAGCGGCCTGCTCGCGCCGGCGCTCGCGAGCCTCGCCGCACACGGCTGGCAGGCACAGGTGCTGAGCGACGTGCAGGCCGATCCGCCCGACCATGTCGTCGCGGCGGTGGCGGCCCGGGCACGCGAGGCCGGCACCGAGGTGGTGCTCGGCCTCGGCGGCGGCTCGTCGATGGACGTGGCCAAGCTGGTGGCGGTGCTGCTGGCGTCCGACCAGCCGTTGGCGGCGATGTACGGTATCGATAACGTGCGTGGCGAGCGGCTGCCGCTGGTGCAGATGCCGACCACCGCCGGCACCGGCTCCGAGGTCACGCCGATCTCGATCGTCACCACCGGCGAGACCACCAAGAGCGGCATCGTCGCCCGCCAGCTGTACGCCGACATGGCGATCCTGGACGCCACCCTCACCACCGGCCTTCCGCCGGCGGCGACGGCCGCCACCGGGCTCGATGCGATGGTGCACGCGATCGAGGCCTTCACCGGCCGGCGGCTGAAGAATCCGCTGTCGGACCATCTGGCGCTACTCGCGCTGCGGCTGCTTGCGGACAACATGGTGCGCGCCTGCGAGCAGGGAGACGACCTCGACGCCCGCGAAGCCCTGCTGCTCGGGGCGATGCTGGCCGGCCAGGCCTTCGCCAATTCGCCGGTCGCGGCGGTGCACGCGCTGGCCTATCCGCTGGGCGGGCGCTACCACCTGCCGCACGGCCTGACCAATGCGCTGGTGCTGCCGCACGTGCTGCGCTTCAACATCGCCGCCGCGCCGGACCACTATGCGGCGCTCGCCGACGCGCTGCAGCCGGGCGGCTCGGGCGAAGTGCCGGCCCGGGCCGAGGCTTTCGTCGCCGGCGTGGAGGCGCTGATCGCCGCCACCCGGCTGCCGATGCGGCTGCGCGACCACGGCGTGGCCGAGGACATGCTGCCGACGCTCGCCGCCGACGCGATGCAGCAGACCCGGCTGCTGGTCAACAACCCGCGCGAGATGACCGAGGCGGACGCGCTGGCGATCTACCGGCAGGCGTTCTAGCGCGGGGCTGCGCACATCGGCCCGCCCTAGAATCGTTGCGCGCGGCCCACATGCCTTGACGGGCCTGCAACCCGCTAAGGTAGACAGGTCCCGCGGCGCCCCGTCCCTCCCTCGATGACCCCGACTTTCCCTGCACCTGCCCTGCGACGCACGTTCGCGCTCCAGCGCGAGGACAGGCGCACCCGCCCGCCATGACCGCTCCCGCCGGCGCCTCCGCCGCCCTGCCCTGGCGCGTCCTCGTCATCGAGGACGACGCCGACAACGCCCGCTACATCGCCGACGGCCTGCGCGAGCACGGGCACACCGTGGTCGTGTGCGCCGACGGCATGGAAGGCCTGCAGCGCGCGGTCGCCGAAGCCTGGGACCTGCTGGTATTGGACCGGATGCTGCCGCACAAGGTGGACGGCCTGTCGATCCTCTCCACCCTGCGCAGCCTCGGCAAGAAGACGCCGGTGCTGGTGCTGTCGGCCCTGTCGGCGCTCGACGACCGGGTGCGCGGCCTGAACGCCGGCGGCGACGACTACCTGCCCAAGCCGTTCGCCTTTTCCGAACTGCTGGCGCGCCTGCAGGCGCTGGTGCGCCGGGCCCGCACCGGACCGGAGGTGCGCGAACTGCAGATCGCCGACCTGCGCATCGACCTGGTCGCGCGCAGCGTGGAGCGGGCCGGCCAGACGATCGCGCTGCAGCCGCGCGAATTCCGGCTGCTCGCCTACCTGATGACCCATGCGCGCCAGGCGGTCACCCGCACCATGCTGCTCGAATCGGTGTGGGACTACCGCTTCGACCCGCAGACCAACGTGATCGACGTGCAGATCAGCCGGCTGCGCCAGAAGGTGGACGTCGGTTTCTCCCCGCCGCTGATCCACACGGTCCGCGGCGTCGGCTACCTGCTGTCGGACGCGCCCGAGGCGGCGCTGCGGTGATCGCGGCGGTGCGCCGGCTCTGGCGCTCGGTCGCGTTCCGGATCGCCCTGCACTACGGGCTGCTGACGCTCTTCTTCATGGCCGTGCTGCTCGCGATCGTCTACTGGCAGACGGTCGTGGTGCAGCAGCACCGTACCGACCGGCAGATCGTCGCCGCCGCGCAGCGGCTCGCCGCCCGCTTCGCGCTGGGTGGACAGGAGGATGTGGCCGAGCAGATCGCGCTGCAGCTGGTGGACGGTGTGGACAGCGATTCCGAGGTCTATCTGCTGCAGGACGCTGCCGGCCGCGCCGTCGCCGGCAACCTGGCGCCCTCGCCCGACTGGACCCGGCTGGGCGACGCGGTCGTGCCCCGCACCGCCCGGCGCAGCGGCCAGCCGGCATCGCTGCGGGTGCAGCAGCGCCGCTTTCCCGACGGCAGCATCCTCGTCGTCGGCCGCGACCTGCGGGAGCAGCACCGCATGGAACGGGTGGTCGGCCATGCGACCCTGGCCGCCGGGCTGGTGGCGCTGCTGCTGGTCGGCATCGGCGCGTACCTGTTCCGGCGCGACGTGGAAGGGAGCATCGCCGGCATCCGGCGGACCGCCGCGCGGATCGAGGCCGGCGAGCTGGACCAGCGCATCCCCGCCACGGGCGAAGGCGACGAGTTCGCGCACCTGGGGCACGACATCAACCGCATGCTCGACCGCATCGAGGAACTGATGCACGGCGTGCGGCACGTCTCCGACACCATCGCCCACAACCTGCGCACACCGCTGTCGCGCATCCTGCTGCAGCTGCGTGCCGCCCAGCGGCCGGACGCAAGCGTGCCGGAACTGCGCGCGGCCGTGGACGGCGCGGTGACGGAGGTGGAGGCGCTGGCCGTGGTGTTCGACAAGCTGCTGCGGATCGCCGAGGCGGAGACCGGCGCCCGCCGGCACGGTTTCAGCCCCCTGGCGCTCGGCGACGTGCTGGCCGACCTGGCCGAGCTGTACGACGCGGTAGTCGAGGCACAGGGCGCGACGCTGCACTTGGCGGCGGCGCCCGATGCGGTGGTGCGCGGCGACCGCGACCTGCTCGCGAACGCGGTTGCCAACCTGCTCGACAACGCCCTGAAATACGGCGGGCCCACCGGCGACGGGCGCGGCGCGACGATCCGGCTGCGCTGCGAGCGCCGGGGCGACCGTTGCCGGCTGGTGGTCGAGGACGACGGCCCCGGCATCCCGGCCGAAGAACGGTCGCGGCTGGGCACCCGCTTCCACCGTCTGCGGGCGGCGGTCGAGGCCGACGCGCCGGGCGTCGGCCTGGGCCTGGCGAGCGTACGCGCCGTCGCGCACCTGCACGGCGGCACGATGGCGGTAGAGGACGGCGCCGGCGATACCGGTGCCGCAGGCGGACGGGGCACCGCGGTCGTCCTGGACCTGCCGGCGCACGACCGCTGAGCGGCCGGCAGCGCGGCATTGCGGCACCGACGCGACCGCCACCTTTCCGAATGGTAATGCTCCGTTCATGCAGCGCCGGCCGGGGACTGCCTAGCATCGGTCGAACGCCGCAGCCGCGGCCGTCCGGAGCCTGTCCTTGTCCCTGTCCCGTCCCTTCCGGCGCACCGCCGGGTCGACCTGCGCCGCGCTGCTGTCCCTCCTGATCCTGTTGGGCTGTGCGCCCGACGCGGTGCCCCGCATCGCGGACGACGCCCCGCCCCCCGCCCCGTTGCAGCGGGGCCAGGTGCGGCTGCAGCCGCCGTCGCTCAAGGTGCTCGAGATCCAGCCGGTGTCGGCCGAGCGCGGCACACGGCCGGTGTGGGCGCCGGCACGGGTGGTGTTCCAGGACGACCGGGTGACCGCGGTGGCCGCGCCGGCCGCCGGCCGGGTGGTGGAGATCCACGCACGGGTCGGCGACGCAGTGCAGGTTGGCGCGCCGCTCGCCACCCTGGCGAGCCCCGACGCGGCCCGGCTGCGCAGCGAGCGGGCCGCGGCTGGCATCGAGGCCCGGCTGGCCGCAGCCGAGCTGCAGCGCCAGACGACGATGCTCGACCGTGGCGTCGGCACCGCCGCCGAAAAGACCGCCGCGGCCGCGCGCCACGACGCCGCCCGGCTGGAAGTGGCGCGCGCCGACCGCGCCGCCGCCTTCGTCGGCGCCGGCGACCAGGACCGGGTCGTGCTGCGCTCGCCGCGCGACGGCGTGGTCGTCAACCTGAGCGCCACCGCCGGCGGCATGGCCGACGCGGGCGGCGCGACGCTCTTCACCATCGGCGATCCGGCCGCCCTGTGGGTGGTGGCGGACGTGTTCGAAAGCGACCTCGAAGGCATCCTGCCCGGCGCAGCGGTGCAGATGCAGTTCTCCTCGATGGCGCATCCGGTGCGCGGCCGGGTCGAGCGCGTCGGCGCGGCGCTGGAAGCCGAGACGCGCCGCGCGCCGGTCTACATCGCCCTGCGCGAGACCGTCGCCGGTCTGCGGCCGGGCGCCCTGGCGCGGGTCGGTATCGAAGTCGCTCCCGGCAGCGGCCTGACGATCCCGCTGTCGGCGGTCCTGATCAAAGACGAGCGCCGGTCGATCGTCTACGTGCAGCGCGGCGACCGACCCGACGGCACGGTGTTCGAGGCGCGCGACGTGAAGCTCGGCCTGCCCCTGCGCGGCGCGATCACCGTATTGGAAGGGCTGGCACCCGGCGAACGCATCGTGGTGCGGGGCGGGCTGCTGCTCGACGGCGCGGCGAGCCAGCTGCTCTGACCGGCATGCTGCGCGGACTGATCACGCTGGCGGTGCGCCGCCGGCTCGCCGCCCTGGTCGCCACGCTCGCCGTGGCGGCCTGCGGCGTCTATGCCTACCTGGGCACGGCGATCGAGGCCTATCCGGACGTCACCAACGTCCAGGTCGGCATCATCGCGCAGGCCCCCGGCCTCGCGCCCGAGGAGGTCGAGCGCCAGATCACGCTGCCGCTGGAGCGCGTGCTCAACGGCACGCCCGGCCTGCTGGCGCTTCGGTCGGAGAGCTATTTCGGCCTCGCGATGGTAAACATGGTGTTCAACGACGGCGCCCGCAGTGCCGCCGCGCGCGCCGAGATCATCCAGCGGCTGCCGCAGGCCGCGCTGCCCGACGGCGCGCAGCCCGAGATGGCGCCCGACTACACCCCCCTCGGCAAGATCCTCTATTACCGCCTGAGCAGCGACCGCCACAGCTTGCCCCAGCTGCGCACCGAGCAGGAGTGGACGATCACCCGGATGCTCAAGCAGGTGCAGGGCGTGGCCGACGTGATCAGCATCGGCGGCTTTGTGAAGGAGTTCCACGTCGAGGTCAGTCCGCTGCGCCTGCACGGCCTGGGACTGACGCTCGGCGACGTGGTCGAAGCGGTGTCGAAGTCGAACATGAACGTCGGCGGCGGCCTGTTGCGGCGCGGCGAACAGTCATTGATCGTGCGCGGCATCGGCCTGTTGAAGACGCCGGCCGACATCGAGGCCATCGTGCTGAAGGCGGCCGGCAGCACGCCGGTGACGGTGGGCGACGTGGCGCGCATCACCCAATCGCACACCCCGCGCCAGGGCTCGGTCGGCATGGACGACGAGGACGACGTGGTCCAGGGCATCGTGCTGCTCAAGCGCGACGAGAACCCGTCGGTGGTGCTGGCGCAGGTCCACCGCGCGGTCACCCAGCTCAACGAGGGGCTGCTGCCGCGCGGCATGCGGATCGACACCACCTACGACCGGGCGGACCTGGTATCCCACACGCTCGACACGGTGCACCACAACCTGCTGTTCGGTGCTGCGCTGATCGTCGGCGTGCTGTGGCTCTTCCTGCGCAGCCTGCGCGGCTCGCTGATCGTGGCGACGGTGATTCCGCTGTCGCTGCTGGTCGCCTTCGTCGGCCTGTACCTGCTCGGCATGCCGGCCAACCTGATCTCGATGGGAGCGATCGACTTCGGGATCATCGTCGACGGCGCCGTGGTGCTGACCGAGAACATCCTGCGCAACGCCCGGCTGCGCCAGCCGCAGTCCCGCGCGGAGCTGCGGGCGGTGATCGTCGACTCGGCCATCGCGGTCGCCCGGCCGACGCTGTTCGCGATGGCCATCGTCATCGCGGCGCTCATCCCGGTGTTCTCGCTGCAGAGCATCGAGGGTCGCATCTTCCGACCGCTGGCGCTGACCTATACCTTCGCGCTCGTCGGCGCGCTGGTGTTCGCGCTGACGCTCGTGCCGGCGCTGTGTGCGCTGCTGCTGCACCCGCGCACCGTGGCCCAGCCCGAGCCGCCGATGTTCGAGCGCATGCACCACGGCTTCCAGCGCTGGCTGGCCGGCCTGCTGGCGAGCGGCCGCCGCCGGCTGACCGCGGTGGCGGCGGCGGCGGTCGCGCTGGTCGCCGCGGGGGCATCGGTGCTGGCGCTCGGCACCGAGTTCCTCCCGGAACTCGACGAGGGCGACGTCTACGTGCTGGTGCAGATGGAACCGTCGATATCGCTGGAAACCGGCCGCGACGTGCTGCGCGACATCCGCGGCCGGCTGCGGGCCTTCCCCGAGGTGCTCAGCGTGACCAGCGAGCAGGGCCGGCCCGAGTCCGGCACCGACAACGAGACGCTCAACATGGCGAAGATCCTGGTGCGGCTGCGCCCGACGGCCGACTGGCGCGACGGCATCGACAAGCCGGGCCTGGTGGACGCGATGCGCGAGCGGCTGCAGGAGATTCCCGGCGTGGACTTCAACTTCGCCCAGCCGATCCGCGACAGCGTGGAGGAATCGACCTCCGGTGCACGCGGGCACGTGGTGCTCAAGCTGTTCGGCCCCGACATCGCCACCCTGCGCCGCACCCTGCAGCAGGCGCAGGCCGCGATCGCCCCGATCGACGGCGTGGTCGACCTGGGCCTGTACCGCGACGCACCGGCGCCGCAGCTCCACATCGCCTTCGACCGCCGGGAGCTGGCCCGCCGCGGCATCCTGGTGGAGGCCGCCGAATCGGCGGTGGAGATCGCCCTGGCCGGCAAGGTGGTGACCACCCTGTGGGAAGGCGAGCACGGCGTGCCGGTGCGGGTGCGGCTCCCCTATGCCGACCGGATGGACGAAGCCGCGATTCGCGAGATCGCGGTGGCGGCGCCCGGCGGCGGCACCGTGCCGCTGCATGCGGTCGCGACCATCGGCATCGAGGTCGGCAACTCGTCGATCTTCCGCGAGGGCAACGCCCGCTTCATGGCGCTGAAGTTCAACGTGCGCGACCGCGACATCGGCTCGGTGGTCAAGGAAGCGCTCGCCGCCGTCGATGCGCAGGTGCCGATCCCCGAAGGCTACCAGGCGGTCTGGGGCGGCGAATGGGAGAACCAGCAGCGCGCCGCCGCCCGGCTGAAGGTGGTGATCCCGCTGTCGCTGCTGATCGTGTTCGCGCTGCTGTACGGCGCGCTCGGGCAGGCCCGGTCGGCACTGCTGATCCTGGCGACCGCGCCGTTCGCGATGGTCGGCGGCGTGGCCGCCCTGCACCTGACCGGCATCGACCTGTCGATCAGCGCGGCGATCGGCTTCATCGCGCTGCTCGGCCAGGTCGCGCTGGTGGGCCTGCTGGTGGTGAGCGCCGTCGAGTCTCTGCGCCGCGACCAGGGCATGCCGCTGCTGGCGGCGCTGGTCGAAGGGACCGCCGAGCGGATGCGGTCGGTGCTGCTGGTCGCGCTGCTGGCGCTGCTCGGTCTGCTGCCGATGGCGGTCTCCACCGGCGTCGGCAGCGAGACGCAGCGGCCCTTCGCCTCGGTCATCGTGGGCGGGATGGCGGTGCTGCCGCTGGTCGCGCTCGTGCTGCTGCCGGTGCTGTACGCCGCCTTCGGCCCGCGCCGCCTGCGGGCGGCCGATGCCGACGACGCCGACGACGAACGTCCTGCCGCCGAACCCTCTCCGGCTTCTGCCCCATGAATCTCCGACGACCTCTTTGGCCGCTCGCATGCGGCGCCCTGCTCCTCCTGGCCACACCCTCGGCGCCGGCCGAGGAACGCCCCCCTGCCCTCCCGGTCGAGCCGGGCGCCGCGGCCCTGCCCGACGTGCTCACCCTCGACACCTGGCTGGAGCTGGTGCGCTGGCGCAGCCCGGCACTGGCGGTCGAGCGGGTCGGGATCGACGCCGCCCGGGCCGACGTGGTCACGGCCGGGACGCTGCCCAATCCTGTGGTGTCCAGCAGCCGTCAGGCCGGCCGGCGGGGTGCCGCGAGCGAGCACGAAGCGGCAATCGAGCAGCCACTGCCGATCTTCGGTCAGCGCGGACTGCGGCAGGCCAACGCGCGCCTCGGTGTGCGGGCGGTCCGCGCGCGGGTAGACGCGCAGGTCGCCAGCGTGCAGCGGGAGGCTGGCCTCGCCTTCCTGGCGCTGCAGGCGGCCGACGCCCGTGTGCGGCTGGAGGAGGCACTGCTGGCCGATTTCGACGACGCCGCGCGCATCGTCGCCGGCCAGGTCGAGGCCGGCAGCCGCAGCCGCTACGAACGCACGCGGATCGAGGTCGAACGCGCCGCGCTGTCGGCTGCGGCCGAACGCCAGCGGGCCGAGGCGGCCGAGGCCGCGGCCCGGCTGGCGCTGCAGGTCGGGGCACCCGGCTGGCGGCCCCGGACCGCGGCGCCGCCGACCCTGCCCGCACCGGCCGCGGCCGCGTCCCAGCTGTGGAGCACCGCGCGCGAACGGCTGCCGGCGGTCCGCGCCGCCCGTGCCGATGCCGCCCAGGCGCGTCAGCGGATCGACTTGGAGCGCCGCGAGGCGTGGCCGGTCCCGTCGTTCGGCGTGGGCCGGGTCCGCGACGGGGAAGGCCGGCATACCGTGCTCGGCGTGGCCGTGGCGATCCCGCTGTTCGACCGCAACCAGGGCCCGATCGCCCGCGCGCGGGCCGAGGCCGACGCCCTGGTCCTGCGGCAGGACGCGGTCGAGCGCCAGGCCGAAGCCGACCTGCAGCGCGCCGCCGACCAGTTCGCCCGCCGGCGCGCGCTGGCCGAGCGCTACCAGCAGGAGGCGCTGGCGCCGCTGCCGGAACTGCGCCGCATGGCACGCGACGCCTACACGCTCGGCCGCGGCGGCATCCTGGAGTTCATCGACGCGCTGACCTCGGCCGCCGAACGCGAGGCGACGCAGCTCGACCTGCTGGAGGCCGCACTCGCAGCCGAGCTGGACCTGCGCTTCGCCACCGGCCAGGCGGGCGGCGTGGGGCCGCTCGACCACGTCCAGGACTGACGGCAAAACGCTCCTGAATTTGTAGCAGGTAGCGTACGTCCCACCTGCGCCGGCGGCCAGAAACGTCACGATTTCGACACGCCGAGCTTCCTATACTCGGCGGCTATGCGTCCGTCTTCGTCATTTCTCGCAGCGGGTGCCGGTCGTGCCGGCTGGCTGCTGCTGTTCCTCGCCGCGCCCGTCGTCGCCCAGCAGGCCCCCGATCCCTTACCGCCGCCCGAGCCCGAACGCTTCGGCATCCATGCCCAGGCCACCTACATCCGCCAGCAGAAACATGCCTTCCAGGCACCGTACAGCGGCGTCAACAGCCTGTCGCCGGAGCGCGAGCGCAGTTATTCCTTCACGTCGACCGCCTTCCTCGGACTCCGCCTGGCACCCGAGACCGAGCTGTATTTCAACCCCGAGGTGGTCCAGGGCGTGCCGATGTCCCGGCTGACCGGCCTGGGCGGCCTGACCAACGGCGAACTGCAGAAGACCGCCGGCGCCAAGCCCGTCGCCTACCGCGCCCGCCTGTTCCTGCGCCAGACCTGGGGCCTGGGCGGCGAGCGCGAGGCGGTCGAGGCCGACGCCAACCAGCTCGCCGGGGTGCGCGACAAGCGGCGGGTGACGGTCACCGTCGGCAACTTCGCGGCGTCCGACATCTTCGACGACAACGCCTACGCGCACGATGCGCGAACCCAGTTCCTCAACTGGTCGTTCCTGACCCACGGCGCCTACGACTTCGCCGCCGACTCGCGCGGCTATTCCTGGGGCGTCGCGCTGGAATACCGGCACGACGACGACTGGACGGTGCGGGCCGGCCGCTTCCTGCAGCCGCGGGAATCCAACGGGTTGAAACTCGACCGGCGGTTCTTCCGCCGTTACGGCGACCAGATCGAGCTGGAGCGCAGCCACACGGTCGCCGGTAGGCCGGGCGCAGTCCGGCTGCTGGCCTTCCGCAACGTCGCCACGATGGGCGGTTTCCGCGACGCCCTGGCCTACGCCGCCCAGACGGGCGACACGCCCGACGTCGCGCCGGTCCGGCAGCGGCGGACCAAGCTGGGGGCGGGCGTGAACCTCGAGCAGCAGGTGGCCGACGACGTCGGCGTCTTCGCGCGCTGGGCGCGCAACGACGGTCGCTCCGAAACCTACGCCTTCGCGGAGATCGACCGGTCCTGGTCGGTCGGCACCACCATCGGCGGCCGCACCTGGGGCCGGCCGGCCGACGCGCTCGGCATCGCGCATGCCCAGAACGGCCTGTCGCCCGCCCACCGGGACTTCCTGGCCGCGGGCGGAGCGGGCTTCTTCGTCGGCGACGGCCGCCTGCGCTATCGAACCGAGCAGATCACGGAAACCTACTACCGGATCGGATTCGCCGGGCCGGCCAATCTGCAGAACGCGCTCAGCGTTGGCTTTCAATACATCCGCAACCCGGCGTACAACGCCGACCGGGGACCGGTGCGGGTGGTGTCCGCCCGCCTGCACACCGAGTTCTGACGACCGCTCGGTCAGAACACCATCTGGAGCGAATGCAGCACCAGCCGCGCCAGCGACGGGCGGCGCATCGACTGATCCAGCATCGCTGCCATGCCGAGCGCGACCGGCGGCAAGGCACAGGCTGCGACGGCGGCGAGAGGCGCGTTGACAAGGGATCGGGCTGCGGTTTTCATGGGATCCATGATCGCCACCGGTCGTCATGCTGTGGTGCAGCATCGGCCGCATCGTCGGGCCGGATGCGCGGCCACTCGCCCTGTCTTGTGCTGCCTACAGCGATGTCGGCGAAATCTTCGCCGCGTAGGCACTGCCGGCGATGCTTGTCCTACAAGGCGGGGCTCAGGCGTCGTAACGAACCTTGTCCTCGTCCGGCTCGTCGTCCATCGCTTCGCCGTCGGCCTGGGCCAGCGCCAGTGTGCCGGCGGCCAGCGCTTCGGCGTAGGTGCCGAAGCTGCAGCCCGACGCGTTGTGCTGGACGAAGGTGAACTCGGTCTCGGTACTGCTGAGCAGCCCCCAGCAGTAGCCGCCGGCGGCATCTCTCAGAATCTGCAATGCGTGCGTGACCATGGTGCTCCTCGTGTGGCGCGGATTCTGGGCGTCGTGGCGTCCAAGGGTGTTTCAGGGCGTCAGCCCCCGGGCAAACCGCAGGCCGCCCACTGAAACGCTCCGCTAGAATCCGCCGCGCCGCGGGTGTAGTTCAATGGCAGAACGGCAGCTTCCCAAGCTTCATACGAGGGTTCGATTCCCTTCACCCGCTCCAGTCTTCCTAAGTCCTTGATTTATAAGGATTTTTTCAGGAAGCTGAAGAATGCAACTCACACCTAGAACTCACACAGGTGCTGAAAATTTAGGC
>CAJYQL010000078.1 GCA_913776965.1 uncultured Xylophilus sp. | reverse complement strand
AGCAGAAGACGGCATACGAGATCAGCTCCAGTGACTGGAGTTCAGACGTGTGCTCTTCCGATCTCGATCGCACCCGCCGCGTGGTCCGCACGTTCGGCCACCGCCGCCAGCACCGCCCGCGCCAGCGGATGCTCGCTGCCCGCCTGCAGCGCCGCCGCGGCCCGCAGCAGCGCACCGGCATCCGCGCCCGGCACCGGATGCACGCCGAGCAGCCGCGGCCGGCCGAGCGTCAGCGTGCCGGTCTTGTCGAAGGCCACGGTATCGACGCGGCGGGCGCGCTCCAGCGCCTCGGCGTCGCGCACCAGGATGCCGCGCCGGGCGGCGGCGCCGGTGCCGGCCATCAGCGCCGCCGGCGTCGCGAGGCCGAGCGCGCACGGGCAGGCGATCACCAGCACCGCCACCGCATGCACCAGCGCCGCCTCGGCGCCCGCGCCGGCGAGCCACCAGCCGGCCGCGGTCAGCGCCGCGATCCCGAGCACCGTCGGCACGAACACCGCCGCCACCCGGTCCACCAGCCGCTGCAGCGGCGGCTTGGTGGCCTGCGCATCCTCGACCAGCCGCACGATGCGCGCCAGCACCGTTTCCGCGCCGGTGGCCGTCACCGCCATCACGATGCGGCCGTCGCCGTTGACCGCGCCGCCGGTCAGGCGGTCGCCCGGCTGCTTGTCCAGCGGCAGCGGCTCGCCGGTCAGCAGCGATTCGTCGGCCTGGCTGCGGCCTTCCTCCAGCGTGCCGTCGGCCGGGAAACGCTCGCCCGGCAGCACGATCACGCGGTCGCCCGGTAGCAGTTCCGCGGCGGGCAGCACCACTTCCTTGCCGCGCCGCAGCACGCGGGCGGTGTCGGGCCGCAGCGCCTGCAGCGCGCGGATCGCCGCGGTGGTGCCGCGCTTGGTGCGGGCCTCCAGCCATTTGCCGAACCGAACCAGCGTGACGACCACCGCCGACGTTTCGAAGTACAGGTGCGGCATGTCCCCCGGCGCCGCCGTCGCCCACAGCCACAGCGACAGCCCGAACGCCGCCGAGGTGCCGAGCGCCACCAGCAGGTCCATGTTGCCGGCGCCGGCCCGCACCGCATGCCAGCCGGCCCGGTAGAAGTGTGCGCCCAGGCCGAGCTGCACCGGCGCGGCCAGCAGCAGCTGCAGCCAGGCCGGCAGCAGCAGGTGCAGGCCGAAGGGCGCGAGCAGCATCGGCGCCACCAGCGGGGCCGACAGCAGCAGTCCGGCGGCCACCGGCGCGAAGCCGGTCCACGGTCCGGTCTGCGCCGCGGCGCGGGCCGCCTCGTCGGGGCTGCGCGGCGCGTAGCCGGCATCGCGCACCGTCCGCCGCAGGCGCGCCTGCCAGTCCGCATCGGCGACCGCCGCGCCCGGACCGGCGGTGATGCGCGCTGTCTCGGTCGCCAGGTTCACGCTGGCCTCGGCCACGCCGGGTGCGGCCCGAAGCGCCCGCTCGACCCGCGCCACGCAGGAGGCGCAGGTCATGCCGCCGATGGACAGGTCGAATGTCGCCGGCGGCGCGCCAGTCGGGGCAACCGGATCGGGCGACAGAGGAGAGGACGAAGAAGGTGCCATGCCCACAGGCTAAAGCCTCACACCATGGCAGGGTCAAGTCCGGCGCGTCGTCGGCCCGGCGGGCGTCAGGGTCGAGACTCGTTGCCCACCCTCGTTTTCCCCTCCCAGGAGCCTTTCCCATGAACCTCCAGTTCCAGGTCGACGGCATGAGCTGTGCCCACTGCGCGCAGGCCGTCACCGACGCCGTGCAGGCGATCGACCCCTCCGCCCAGGTCACCGTGGACGTCGGCACCGGCCACGTCGCGGTACTGACCGAGCATCCGCGCGACAGCGTGCGGCTGGCGATCGAGAACGCCGGCTACCGCGCCGCCTGAGCCGATGACCGCCCTTGTCGCCACCGACGAGGCGGACACCGGCCCAGCCGCCTCGATCGGCGAAGCCGCCCGGCGCTCGGGCGTGTCGGTGCGCATGGTGCGGCACTACGAGGCGCTCGGCCTGCTGCCGCCGGTGCCGCGCAGCGCAGGCGGCTACCGCCAGTACGGCCCGCGCGAGGTGCACACCCTGCGCTTCATTCGCCGGGCCCGGGCGCTGGGCTTCTCGATGCCCGAGATCGCCGACCTGGTCGGCCTCTGGCACGACCGTGCGCGGGCCAGCGCCCAGGTGCGGCATATCGCCCAAGCCCATGTGGACGACCTGGCGCGGCGCATCGCCGACCTGCAGGCGATGCAGCGCACCCTGGCAGGGCTGGTCGCCTGCTGCCAGGGCGATGCCCGGCCGGACTGCCCGATCCTCGACGACCTCGCCGGGCCCGCTCCGCGCTGAATTTCAGATAAAGAAGTGCCTGTAGCGCAGGCCCTGCCTGCGCATCCAGCTATCACTTAAGGAGCAACCGGCGGCCGGCGACGCCGGTTGGCCTTGGGCAGCGCGGCGGTCGCGGCCAGCGCCTCGGCCTGCGCCTGCAGCCGTGCGAGCGCTGCGTCCAGCGCCGCGACCGCCGCCGGATCGAGGGCGGCCAGCAGGTCGTGCTGCAGCCGTGCCACCAGCGGGAACAGCTGCGCATGCAGCCGGCGGCCCTCGGCGGTGAGGGCCAGCATCACCTGCCGGCGGTCGCCCGGCATGGCGGTGCGCGCGACCAGCTGCTTCTCCACCAGCGAGCCGATGGCGCGGGACGTGCGCGCCCGGTCGAGCTGCGCCGCGTCGGCCAGCGCCGAGGAGCCGAGCGTGCCCCGGTCGGCCAGCACCAGCAGCAGCCGCCATTCGCGCCGGGTGATGCCGAAGCGGCCTTCGCACAGCCGCAGCACCATGCCGCCGGCCACCGCCTGCAGCCGGCTCAGGCGGTAGAGCAGCAGGTCTTCCAGCGCGCGGGGCGGCTCCAGCATCGGGTTTGTCTCGGCGATGGTTGATTTGATCAATCGATTGTCGCGGCCCTAGAGTGCGCCCACGCCGCCCCCCGAATCCAGGAGCCCCCGATGCGCCCGACCCTTTCCCGCCGCCTGACCCTGGCCTGTGCCGCGGCGACTCTCGCCCTGGCGGCCACGCCCGCCCTGCGCGCCCAGCCCACGGCCGCGCCGCTCGAGGGCGGCCCGCTGCGCCTGGTGGTCGGCTATCCGCCCGGCGGCGCCAACGACCGCGTCGCTCGCATCGTCGGCGACAAGCTGCAGGCCTCGCTCGGCGTGCCGGTGATCGTCGAGAACAAGCCCGGCGCCGGCGGCCGGCTCGCCGCGCAGCAGACGCGCGCTACGCCGGCCGGCCAGAACGTGCTGATGCTCGCCAACCCGGCGGTGATGGTGGTCGCGCCGCTGGTCTTCAAGGACAACGGCTACGACCCGGAGCGCGACTTCGTGCCGGTGTCGCAGGTCAACGAATACGAGTTCGCCCTCGCGGTGGCGCAGGCAGTGCCGGTGCGCGAGCTCGGCCACCTGATGGCCTGGCTGCGCGCCAACCCCGAGAAGGCGAACTTCGGCGTGCCGGCCACCGGCAGCCTGCCGCACTTCTTCGGGCTGATGCTCGGCGAGCGTGCCGGCACCCGCGCCGAGATCGTCGGCTACAAGGGCTCCGGTCCGCTGATGACCGATCTGATGGGCGGCCAGGTGCCGGTGGCGATCGACACCTTCGACACGGTGGTCGCGCCGCACGAGGCCGGCCGCATCCGGGTGCTGGCGATGTCGGGTGCCAAGCGCTCGCCCTTCGCGCCGTCGATCCCCACCTTCAAGGAGGCCGGCATCGACATCGTCGCCACCGGCTGGAACACCTTCTTCGCACCGGCCACGATGCCCGCCGACAAGGTCGCCCGCCTGGCGGACGCGATCCGCACCGCCATGCAGGACCCCGAGGTGCAGCGCCGCTTCGCCGACGGCAAGCTGGTGCCGGTGGTGAGCACCCAGGCGCAGACCGTGGCGATGCTGAAGGCCTACCGGGCGCAGTGGGCGCCGGTCGTTCAAAAGTCCGGCTACCAGCCATGACCCGGCCGCGCCGCCCGAACATCGTCTTCATCGTCGCCGACGACCTCGGCTATGCCGACCTGGGCTGCTACGGCGGCCGAGAGCCGATCTCACCAGTGCTCGACCGGCTGGCCGCGGGCGGGCTGCGGCTGACGCAGGGGTATGCCAACTCGCCGGTCTGCTCGCCGACCCGCTTCGCGCTCGCGACCGGCCGCTGGCAGTACCGGCTGCGCGGCGCGGCCGAGGAGCCGATCCGCAGCGACAGCCGCGGCAACCCGGCGCTCGGCCTGCCGCCGGAGCAGCCGACCGTCGCCTCGCGGCTGCGCGCCGCCGGCTACCGCACTGCGCTGGTGGGCAAGTGGCACCTCGGCTACCCGCCCCACTTCGGGCCGCTGCGTTCGGGCTACGAGGAATTTTTCGGCCCGATGTCGGGCGGCGTGGACTACTTCACCCACTGCGACAGCCGCGGCACCCACGACCTGTGGCTCGACGAGACCGAATGCGCGCAGGACGGCTACCTGACCGACCTGCTGTCGCGCCGCGCGGTCGAATACGTGGACCGCATGGCCGCCGATGCCGCCACGACGCCCTTCTTCCTGAGCCTGCACTACACCGCGCCCCATTGGCCCTGGGAGACGCGCGACGACGGCGCGGTCGCGCCCACCGTGGCGGGCAACCTGTTCCACCTGCACGGCGGCAACGTCCACACCTACCGCCGCATGATTCACCACATGGACGAGGGCATCGGCTGGATCGCCCGGGCCCTGGAGCGCCACGGCATCCTCGACGACACGCTGATCGTCTTCACCAGCGACAACGGCGGCGAACGCTTCTCCGACAACTGGCCGCTGGTCGGCGGCAAGATGGACCTGACCGAAGGCGGCATCCGCGTGCCCTGGATCGCCCACTGGCCGGCCGCCATCGCCGCCGGCGGCACCAGCGACCAGCCCTGCATGACGATGGACTGGAGCGCCACCGTGCTCGACGCCGCCGGCGCCGCGCCGGATCCGGACTGGCCGCTCGACGGCGTGTCGCTGCTGCCGCTGCTGCGCGATGCGACGCACCGCCTGGACGACCACCGCCTCTACTGGCGCATGAACCACCGCGGCCAGCGGGCGCTGCGCGACGGCGTCTGGAAATACCTGCGGGTCGACGGCCACGACTACCTGTTCGACCTGTCGGCCGACGAACGCGAACGCGCCAACCTCGCCACACGGGCCCCCGAACGGCTGGCCGCGATGCGCGCCGACTGGGAGGCCTGGAACGCCACCATGCCGCCGATCCCCGGCGATGCGACGGTCAGCCTGGGCTACGGCGCGAAGGACATGCCGCAGCGCTGACGGCGCCTGCGGGCCGGCCGGTCCGCAGGGGACATTGCCCGGCTGTACAGCAGGTACGGCGGCCGAGGCCCGAGAATCGGGCGGCCCGACCGTGCCGCCCGGCACCGGCACCCGCTCCGCCGACCGACGCCATGTCCTCGCTCCTGCCGCCGTCCCTGCCTGCATTGCCACCGTTGCGCACCGAGTGCCCGCCGGGCGCCTGCGTCTGCGACCGCGACGCCCTGCTCTCCACAACCGGTGCCGACCTGCGGGTGCTGCTCCTCACCCGCGAGGAAGAGCGCCGGCTGCTGCAGCGGCTGGAGAACGTCCAGAGCCTGGCCGAGCTGCGCCGCATCGAGGCCCGCATGGAGCAGCAGCTCGGCCTGCGGCTGCGCATCGGCCCCGGTCCGCGGGAAGTGCGCAGCCTGAAGGGCATCACGATCCTGGTACTCGACCAGCCGGGCCTGTGCAAGAAGACCCGGCAGAACATCCCGGCCGCGATCCGCGTCGCGCTGGAGCGCTGCCCGCAGATCGCCTACGACCTGCTGGACGAGGGCGGGCTGTTCGACGCGGGCTGAACCTGCCCGCGTGCGCGGTCGCGCCGCCGGCCGTCAGGCGCGGCCGGCGCCGATGCCCGGCGCACCGCTGGTCGGACCGTCCGGCCGCAGCACCGCTTCCCAGGTGTTCCAGTCGATCCGCCGCGCCGTCGCCTGCCGGTTGTAGGGCTGGTCGAACACCAGCTGCGTCCATTCCGGCACGCAGGCGCCCTCGATCGTCGGCTTGTCGTCGATCAGCACGTCGCCGCGCACGATCGTCTTGTCCTTGGTGACCACCATGCGGGCGACGAAGTCGAGGCCGAGGTGTTCGTCCACCCACTCGTACTTCTCGAGCACGCAGTGCCGGTACGCGCCGAGCGGCGAGGTGCAGATGCGCACGTCGATGCCGAGCGCCAACATGCGCTGCAGCGCCGCGACCGCCCCCGCCACCGGCGGCAGGCCACGGTAAAAGCCGGGGGCGGTGTAGATCGCCTCGACCTGCGGCCGCGCCGCGAGCGGATAGTCATCGCGCACGTAGAAGCTGCGCCGGGCCGCAGGCGGGATCGCGGGCCACGGATGGCCGGCCGCGGACCACGCCTGGAAAAAGGCCTGTTCGAAATCGGCGAGAACGCCGTCCTGGTCGACGAGGACGATCATGGGCAGTCGGGGGTCAGAAAAAGGGGGAAGACACGGACGCGCTGGCAGGCACTGCGCGGCGGCCGGCATCGGCGAACCCGCGTGTGCGCCCGCACGGCCGCACGCGCGGGGAGGGGCAGCGCTCAGAACCGGTCGGTCGGGCCGGCCGGGGGGAAGGGCTGCACGCCGGCCGCGGGCGGAATCGCGGCCGGCCCGGACGCCATTCCCGGATCGGCGACGCCGTGGGACGTCGCCACGGTCGTGGCCGCCGCGGCTCCGGCCGGACCGGCAGCCGTGCGGGCGGCCGGTGCCGCCATCGGTCCGGCAGGCGCTGCGAAGGGCGGCATGCCGCCGGCCGGCGCACCCGGCACGCCGGCCGCAGCACCGCCGCCGTTCGCCGGATGCGGGTCCGTGCTGCGGGCCATCCAGCCGATCAGCGAGGAGCGCATCGCCTCCTCGACCGACATGTCGATCGGCGTCACCCAGTCGGCCGGCACGAACACCGTGTAGCCGCCGATGTTGTAGCCCATCGGCAGATACACCGCGACCCGGTCGCCCTGGGTGAAGCCGTCGGGCAGGCCCTGCATGCCGCGCCGGGTGACCAGGCCGACCATCTCCAGCGCGCCACCCGGCCAGCGCAGCAGCACCACCTGCTGGGCCTTGGCCTTGTTGCCGCTCGGAGTGAAGTAGTCGGCGAAGCTCTTCAGCGACGAATAGATGCTCTTGATCACCGGGATGTTGGTGAACGGGAGCTCGACGAAGCGCATCAGGCGCTGCACTTCGCGCTTGGACAGCAGCCAGCCGACGCCCAGCACGATCAGCACCGCGAAGATCAGCCCCAGCCCCGGCACGTAGAAGCTGCCGATCACCGGCCGCAGCAGCGCATAGGCGAAGCTTTCGGCCCAGGACAGGAACATGACCAGCAAATAGAGCGTCAGCACCACCGGAAGGATGGCGACGAGGCCGCGCAGGAAATAGCGCGTGAGGCGTTTCATCAGCATGGGGATCGGGAACTCCGCCGGCACCGCGCCGGTGACGCATCGTAGTCGGGCGCCGCCGCGGGCCGGTTACCGCCGGTGCACCGCGTGACGCGCACTTACAGCGCGCCGCGACACGCCGCCGCACACTGCTTGGTCCCGGCCGCCCGTCGGCGGCTCCGCCCCCCACCACACGAACTAAGGGACATCCGCATGCAGATCCAGGTCAACGCCACCAGCAGCCTCCAGGGCCAGAACCGCGAAGCGCTCGACCGCTGGGCCGACAGCGAACTGCAGACCCAGCTGCAGCGCTTCCGCGCCGACGTCACCCGCATCGAGGTGCACCTGAGCGACGAGAACAGCACCGGCAAGGCCGGCGCCGGCGACAAGCGCAGCCTGCTCGAGGCACGGCTCGCCAACCATCCGCCGATCGCCGCGAGCCACCATGCGCCGACGCTCGACGAGGCGTTTCGCGGCAGCATCGACAAGCTGAAGCACGCGCTGGAAAGCACCCTGGACCGCCAGAAGAAGCACCGCGACCGCGAGTCGATCCGTTTCGACACCGACACCCCGGTGGACGACCTGCCGCCGACCGGCTCGACGCTCCCGAATTGAGAGCTGCCTGCGCAGGCAGGACGGGCGCTGGAGGCTGAAAACCTCCTGAAATCGAATCTCAGGTGCGGCCCGGGTCGTCGCCCGCATCGGCGGTCTCGGCACCGCCCCGGCGCTTGCGTCCGATGACCATCGCCGCCACCAGGTTCTCCCGGTGGCGCCGGCCGGTCAGCACCACGCCGGCCACATGGACCGGCACCAGCAGCAGCACCGCCCAGGCGAGCCCGCGGTGCAGCAGGTCCAGCCAGGCCAGCCCCCAGAACGCGTCGGTGGTGTAGAGCCAGCCGGTGATACACGCGGCGGCCACCGTCGCCAGCAAGGCCACGACCATCCAGCCGCCGAGCGGGTTGTGGCCGCGGTAGCGGGCCTCGGTGCCGCCCAGCACCGTGCGGGCGTAGGCCCAGGTGGCGGCGGGCGACCGGACGAACGAGGCGAAACGGACCGCGCCCCGTGCGCAGAACCCCCAGGCGGTGCGCAGCGCGACGGCTCCGGCCGCGGTGAAACCTGCCGCCTCGTGCCAGCGCAGTGTTTCCTCGCCGGTGCACCAGGCCGCCGCGACGGCCGCGGCCAGCGTCCAGTGCAGCAGGCGTACCGGCAGGTCCCAGACCCGGACCGGCGCCGCATCGGGCGGCGTGGGCACGGTCACTGCGGCTGCGCGACTTCGCCGATCTTCTCGAAGGTCTTGGGATGGAAGAAGGCTTCGGTGCGCTTGCCGGCGGCATCGAAGCCATAGACCTCGTAGCAGCCGTTGAAATTCTTCACCTGCCGCACCTTCCAGCCCTCGCCGACCAGCTTCTTCTGCAGGTCCATCTGCGGCTTCATCTCGTCCTTCGGCACCGGGGCGCAGCGCACCGTGTCGTGGTTGACGATCTGGGCCGATGCGGCGCCGGCGAAGGCGAGCGCCGCGCACACGACGGCGAGGGAAAACGAAGTCTTGGTCATGCGGAGATCCGAAGGCGGAAGGTCAGACGTCCAGCCACATGCGCAGCAGATTGTGGTACGTCGAGGTGAGCCCGATCACCGACGGATCGGCCTCGCCCAGATGGGCGGCGGCGCGCAGCCGGCGCAGGTGGTTGTCCATGTCGAACAGCAGGCGGCGCTGCTCGTCGCTGCGCACCATGCTCTGGATCCAGAAATAGCTGCCGATGCGCTGGCCGCGCGTCACCGGCTCGACCCGGTGCACGCTGGTGCCCGGGTACAGCACCAGGTCGCCCGCCGGCAGCTTGACGCGGTGCTCGCCGAAGGTGTCCTCCACCATCAGCTCGCCGCCGTCGTACTCGTCCGGCTCGGCCAGGAACAGGGTGCAGGAGATGTCGGTGCGCACCCGGCCGGCGCCGCCCTGCAGGTAGCGCACGGCGCTGTCGACATGGTTGCCGAAACGGTTGGACGCGCCGCCGTAGCGGTTGAAGAGCGGCGGCGAGATCTGCTTGGGCAGCGCTGCCGAGAAGAAGGTCTGGTGGCGCTCCAGCCCGCGCAGCAGCAGCTGCTGCACCTGCCGGGTCGCCTCGCAGTTCTCCGGTAGCTGCTCGTTGTTCTTGGCCTGGGCCGACTGGCTGCCGGCAGTGATCCGGCCGTCGCCCCAGGGGGCGTCGGCCAGGATCGCGCGCGCATGGCGCACCTCGTCGCGGGTCAGGACTTCACGGATGTGCAGCAGCATGGCGACGAGGATACGCGTGCGGTCAGAACCGCACCCCGATGGAAGCCAGTACGGTGCGCTTCTGACCGAAGATGGTGAAGCCCGGGTACAGCTGGTCGCCGTAGGCCTTGTTGGTCAGGTTGTTGATGTTGAGCTGGGCGTAGACGTCGGGCGTGAACTTGTATTCCACCAGCGAATCGATCGCCACGTAGCCGGGGACGCGGGCAGAGGCGGATGCCGCACCGGTGGTGCCGGTGAGCGGCCGGTTCTCGGTGGCGCCGCGGGCGCCCAGGCCGACCCGCAGCTTGGGGATCGGCTGGTAGGTCACCCAGAGCGCGCCCGACTGCTTGGGCGTCAGGCCCACGCGCTGGCCGATCGAGGCCTGTGCATTCGCCGCGCTGCCGGCGGCGTCGATCTTCGCCACCGGCACCCAGGTGTAGGAGCCGTAGACCTCCCACTGCGGGGTGATGCGGCCGACCACGTCGAGCTCCAGGCCGGCGGTATGGCGCTTGCCGGAGAGGGTGTAGGCGGTGCCGGCGAAGTCGGCGTCGGTGGTGCGCTCGTTGTACTTCTCGGTGCGGAAGATCGCGCCGCGGGTCGAGAGGGCCCCGTTCAGCCAGTCGAGCTTGGTGCCGATTTCGAAGTTGCGGCTCTTCTCGGGCGGCGTGGCGGCGTTCTGCGGCGTCACGTACTGGTAGGTGTCGGCCGAGGTGCTGAACGAGGTGCCGTAAGACACGTGGTAGGACTGCGTCGGCGTCGGCTGGAACAGCACGCCAGTGCGGTAGCTCCACGGCGAGTTCGACAGCCGGGTGTTGGCGACGGCCGACGGCACGGTCTGCACGCCGGTGCCGTAGGTCAGCTGCTGGAAGTCGCCCTTGAAGCTGTCGTAGCGCACACCGCCGAGCACCTTCCACATCGGCGCGACCTGTACCAGGTCCTGCGCGTAGAAGCCGAAAGCCTTAGCTTCGTAGTTGCTCGAATTGCGCCAGCGCGGCATGTTGCCGGTGCCGCCGAGGATCGCGCCGTCGTCGGGCGTGCCGACCAGCGTGTTGGGACGGGTGCCGAGCGTGGTGCCGTTGTTCTGGAAGCGGTTCGCTTCCTCGTGCGCGGCATCGACGCCGGTCAGCACTTCGTGGCGCATGCCGAGCGCATTGAACGCCTGGCTGTAGTCGCTCTGGAAATAGGTCGCCTTGTAGCGGTCCTTGCGCGGCGTCAGGCCTGCGCGGGTGAGCACCGTGGTGTCGCGGAACGCGGTGGTGCCCGCCGCGGCGCCGACCGCCGTGCTCCACTGCGCGCGCTCGAACACGCCGCTGCGCAGCTGGGTGCGCAGCTCGCCGCCGTTGTCGAAGATGTGCTTCCAGCTGCCGTGCAGGTAGTTGGCCTCGCCGTCGACAAAGTCGGCGGTGGTGCCGTAGAACACGCTCGGCTTCACCGGCGCCAGGTTGCCGTTGAAATACCGCACCGCGGACAACGGTATGTTGTTGTTCTGCAGGTGGAACAGGCCGACGGTGAATTCGTCGGCCGTGCCCAGGCCCCAGCTGAAGCTCGGCGCGATGCCGTGCTTGTCGATCTTGGCGCCGCCGTTGTCGGCGTTGTTGACCATCGCGTTGATGCGCAGCGCGGTGGTCTCGCCGGTGCGCAGATTGAAGTCGGCCGTGGTGCGGAAGTACCCGCGCGATCCCACCGTGCCCACCACGTCGGTCTGGTCGGCCAGCAGCGGCTTCTTGCTCACCTGGTTGACCACGCCGGCGGTCGAGCCGCGGCCGTACAGCATCGAGGCCGAACCGCGCAGGATCTCCACGCGGTCGAGGTTGAAGGTATCGCGGTCGTACTGCGACGGGTCGCGCATGCCGTCGATCATCAGGTCGCCGGTGGTGGCGATCGGGAAGCCGCGCAGCCGGATGTCCTGGTCGGTGCCGTTCTCGGTGGCGGCGAAGGTGATGCCGGCGGTGTAGTGCAGCGCGTCGCGCAGGGTGTCGAGCTTCACGTCGTCGATCAGCTTCTCGGTCACCACGGTGATCGACTGCGGCACGTCGCGGATGTCCTGGTTGCCCTTGCCGACCGAGGTGCTGCGGGTCTTGAGGGAGTCCTTGCCCTGGGGCGTGGCGTCGGCCTTCTCGGTGACGGTCACCGGCTTGAGCGTCTGCTCGGCCGGCAGGGCCTGGGCCCAGCTGCCGACCGAGGCGGCGAGCATCAGCGCGCCGAGCGGCAGCAGGGCGTGGTCGGACAGGGCAGACGACGGAGAAGAAACGGCAGCATCCGGACGCGACGGCGCTTCGCGGCTGCACAGGGAGGTGTTCACGTTGTTGTTCCTGGAAGGGAAAAAGCGGTGGTGGCGCCCCCGCTCTCCAGCCCGGCAACGGACCCCACGACGACGCGCGGCCCGATTCTAGAAATCAACGCGAACGAAAATGACTCTCAACTGCCTTTCGATCTGACAATCCGGCGGCAAGTCTGCAATTTGTTGCAGGAATACGACAAATCTGTATCAGAAGTCTTCATTGACCGCCTGATCTGACGCAGCGGCTTCTTTACTGGGCGCCGCAGTCGCTGCGGATGCAGCATTCGCAGCCGCCGCCAGCGTCCCGTTCGCCACTTCACCGCCCAGCGCTTCCAGCAGGTCCGGAATCATCTGTTGCAACTCGCCGGTGGAGATCGCGGCATCGGCATCGAAGCCGTCTTCCTTCTGACCTGACGTGCCGTCGAACACGCCCTCCAGGAAGGTGATCTTCTTGACCTGCATGCCCTCGGTCAGCAGGAAGGACACCCGCTCGTCCCAGGTCAGCGCCAGCTTGGTCGGAAGCTTCCCCTGCGCGATGTGTTCCTTGATCTCGTCGATGTCGAGCGGATGGCGGGCGTAGCGCACCACCGCCTTTGATTCGTCGGAAGCCTTCAGTTCGCACTCCCGGTCCACGCTGAAGCCGGCCGGCGGTTCCTGGCTGACCAGCCATTCCGACATCGCCGCCACCGCCGTCACCTGGGTGTCGATCTGCGCCACCGCGAAGCCGGGCATCGCATCGACCAACGCCGTGACCAGCTCGTCGGCCCGGCCCTGGCTGGAAGCGCCCAGCACCAGCAGCCGCGCCTCCGGGTCGATCCAGACCAGCGTCGCGCCCTGCTTGGTGAAGGCCATCGGCAGGAGTTCGAGCATCACGTCTTCCTTGAGCTCCTTCGTCTCCTTCTTGCCGGGCTTGCGGCCGGTCTCCTTTTCGATGCGCTCGCGGCGCTCTTCGAGCTTGCGCTTGACCACCGAGCCCGGCACGACCTTGGCCTCGACCATGTGCTTGGCGATCCACTGGCCGCCGACCGATTCGGCCAGCGGGCCGTGCGCCTCGCCGCGCGGCTCGATCCAGCCGGCCGAGCGTTCCTGCGACGCGCCGCAGGGCGCGAAACGGGCTTTGTCCAACCCTTCCTCCAGTTGCTCCAGCGTGGCCGACCAGCCGGGCGCGATGCGGTAGACGATGACGTTCTTGAACACGATGCTTGCCTTCCTGAGATGCAGCGGCGCGGGGGTCCGCAGCGGGCGAAACCCGCGATTGTCCGGTGTCGGCGATGGCCGGCGCCCGCCGTGCGGCATCTGTCGGCGCGGCGCCATGTGTCCGCACCGCCTTCCATCTTTACCTGCGCCTCACGCACGGTGAACCGGGCCCTTACATGCACGGCCGACACTGACACCCAACCTGATGCCAACCGGCACCGGGGGTTTTCTGAAAAGGAAGTTCTCCCATGCGCCTCGACCGCCATCCCCGTTCGCTCCTCCTCGCCGGCCTGCTCGCCTCCGCCGGTTTCTCGGCCTTCGCCCAGGCCCCCGCCGCACCGGTCGCCGAACAGGCGCCGCCGGCCGCCAGCGTGCGCAAGGCCGGCCCGGCCGGCGATATCCGCCACGACCCGGCCGCACGCCAGCAGCGCATCGACCAGCGTTTCGCCCAGCTGAAGCAGAAGCTGCATATCACGCCCCAGCAGGAAGGCGCCTGGTCGGCCTTCGTGGCCGGTGCCCGTCCGTCCGGCCCGGGTGCGAACGGCAAGCCGCGCTTCGACCGCGAGGAATTCGCCAAGCTGACGACGCCGCAGCGCATCGACCGCATGCGCGAGATGCGGGCGCGCCATGCCGCCGAAGCCGACCGTCGCGGCGAGGCGGTGAAAACCTTCTACGCGGCGCTGACGCCTGCCCAGCAGCAGACCTTCGACCAGCAGCCGATGCACCGCGGCTTCGGCCCGGGCGGCCCTGGGGGTCACCGCCATCATGGCGGCGGCATGCCGCCCCCGCCGCCGGCCGCACCGGCAGCGCGTTAATTACGCCAATTCTCTGACCCCAACAAAAAGGCCCGCAACGCGGGCCTTTTTTTATCGTGCGCATTCAGCCAGCCCTGAAGCCGGCGGAATGCATCACTTCGCGGTTTCGGCAGCCGTCGGGGACACCTTGGCTGCGGCACGGCCTTCCGCGCGCTTTTCGTCGCGGGTGATCATGGATTGACCGCTGGTAGTCGGGTTCTGTGCGGTCGGAATGGCGTTCGGCTTGCCGTTCACCACCGTGCTGGCGGTACCGCCCATGGTGGTCGTGTTCGCCTTGTTGCGGTTGGCTGCGGCGGCTTCCGCGCGCACTTCGGCACGGGTCGTGTCGCTGGTCTTCGGCGACTTGTCGACCGGGTTGGACTGGCCGCCGACCATCGTGGTGGCTTCGCCCGGGCGGGTCGTGGTGGGCACCTGGGCGCTGGCGACGCCGGCAGCGGCGAGCAGGGCGGTGAGGATCAGGGCGTTCGTGGCTTTCGTCATGACAGGTCCTTCAGATAGGTTGGTTCGTTCGCTGGAAAAGCTCGGGTGGATGTTCCGAAAGCCCGTGCTTTTCCGGGCTCGGGTTGACCATAAATGACTGTGGCGGCGGCCTTATCGGACCGCATAACGCGGATCTGTAGGACGCCGGCGCGACCGCGGGTACAGAGTGCGCGAAGTCGAGGGTGCGTCCCTACACTGGACCTGCCTCTTCCGGCACCCTACCTGACCGCTCCCACCCATGAAGACCTCTGCCCTTGCCGCCGCCGCGCTGATCGCCGCCGGCCTGTTCTCCGTCACCGCCCACGCCGACCCGCTCGTCGCTCCGTCCGTCTACGGCCAGTACGGCCACGCCGGCAGCCGCAGCGGCTCCGATATCTATACCCTGGGCGCGACTGCACCGATCGCCTGGCAAAGCAGCGTCTGGGGTTCGCAGGTCGGCGCCTATTGGGACGTGTACGGCAGCTTCATCCGGTCCGACGGCTTCCGCAACGCGAGCGACAACCACACCTGGCTGATCGGCCTGACACCCACGCTGCGCATGCGCTTCGACGAAGGCCGCTCGCCGTGGTTCGTCGACGGCGGCGTCGGCGTATCGGTGACCGACGTGATCTACCGTTTCAAGGAAAAGGCGTTCAGCACCCGTTTCAACTTCGGCTCGCATGTCGCGGTCGGCTACACCTTCGGCGCGCAACGCGCGCAGGAAGTGTCGTTGCGCGTGCAGCACTTCTCCAACGCCGGCATCAAGAAGCCCAATCCGGGCGATACCTTCGTGCAGCTGCGCTACGCGCACGCGTTCTGACGTGGCCGGGCGGCAGGGCGTCGGCCTTCCGTCCTACAGGTCGCCGGAAGGCGGTCTCGGGACAATGTCCGGGCCCCCGGCAGCCCTGCCGCGGCAGGCCCGAGACGAAGAAAGTTGCACGCCATGACCGCCCCCCTGCAGCCGTTCACCTTCAAGGTGCTCACGGTCAACATCCACAAGGGTTTCACCTCCTTCAACCGCCGCTTCATCCTGCACGAGCTGCGCGATGCGGTCCGTGCGATCTCGGCCGATGTGGTGTTCCTGCAGGAGGTGCTGGGCAGCCACATCAAGCACCACGAGCGGCATGCCAATTTCCCGCAGACGCCGCACTACGAATTCCTGGCCGACGAGATCTGGCACCAGTTCGCCTACGGCCGCAACGCGGTCTACGACAACGGCGACCACGGCAACGCGCTGCTGTCGAAATTCCCGATCGTCCATTACCAGAACCACGACGTGTCGATCGCCGGCCCGGAACGGCGCGGCATGCTGCATTGCGTGATGCAGCTGCCCGGCCGCGAGCAGAACCTGCACGCGCTCTGCGTACACCTGGGCCTGGCCGAGAACCACCGCCGCCAGCAGCTGCAGCTGATGTGCGACCTGATCCGCACCGAGATCCCGGCCGACGCGCCGCTGGTCATCGCCGGCGACTTCAACGACTGGCGCTGCCGCGCCCACGACATCCTGCAGAAGGGCGCGGGCGTGCGCGAGATCTTCGTCGGTGCGCACGGCCAGGCCGCCCGCACCTTCCCTGCCAAGATGCCGCTGCTGCAGCTCGACCGCATCTACGTGCGCAATGCCTCGGCCCATGCGCCGCTGGTGCTGCCGAAGAAGCCCTGGTCGCACCTGTCCGACCACGCGCCGCTCGCGGCGGAACTGTCGATCTGATCTCGGACCCCGCCATGCTCCCCTTGCGCTCCGGCCGCTGGATCCCCGGCAACCATGTCACGCTGCTCGAGAACGGCGAGGAATTCTTTCCGCGCGTCTTCGAATGCATCGCCGCCGCGCGCCGCGAGGTGGTGCTCGAGACCTTCATCCTGTTCGAGGACAAGGTAGGGCTCGCGCTGCGCGACGCGCTGGTGCAGGCCGCCCGCAACGGCGCGCGGGTCGATGTGATGGTCGACGGCTTCGGCTCGCCCGACCTGTCGCAGGACTTCCTGCGGTCCCTCACCGACGTGGGCGTGCGGCTGCGGGTGTTCGATCCGACGCCGCGCATCTTCGGCATCCGCACCGGCTGGCTGCGGCGCATGCACCGCAAGATCGTGGTGATCGACGGCGAACGGGCGTTCGTCGGCGGCATCAACTATTCGGCCGACCATCTGGGCGACTTCGGTCCCGAGGCCAAGCAGGACTACTCCTGCGAGCTGACCGGACCGCTGGTCGCGCACATCCACCGCTTCGTGCTGCATGCGATCGCGATCGGCGGCCAGGGCCGGCGCTGGCTGCGCCGCCGTGCGAAGGCGGTGGTGCCCGACCTGCCCGCCACCGGCGAGGCGGACGCCTTCTTCGTCACCCGCGACAACCATCGGCACACCACCGACATCGAGCGCCAGTACCGCGCGGCGATCCGTGCGGCCCGCCAGCGGGTGGTGATCGCGAATGCCTATTTCTTCCCCGGCTACCGGCTGATCCAGGACATGCGGCGCGCCGCGCGCCGCGGGGTGGACGTGCGGCTGATCCTGCAGGGCCAGCCCGACATGCCGATCGTGAAAAAGGCGGCGAGCATGCTCTACCACCACCTGCTGCATGCCGGCGTGCAGATCCACGAATACTGCGACCGGCCGCTGCACGGCAAGGTCGCGCTGGTGGACGACGACTGGTCGACTGTGGGTTCCAGCAACCTCGATCCGCTGAGCCTGTCGCTCAACCTCGAGGCCAACGTGGTGGTGCGCGACCGAGCCTTCAACGCCCACCTGTTCGAGCGGCTGGACCACCTGATGCGCCACAGCTGCAAGCGCATCGAGAAGGAGCAACTGGAAGAGGAATGGAGCGGCTGGCGGCTGGTCCGCAGCTTTTTCGTGTTCCACATCCTGCGCTGGTACCCGACCTGGTTCGGCTGGCTGCCCAAGGCGCGCAAGCAGCTGCATCCGGTCCAGCTGCCGCCCACCGGCACCCTGGTGTCGGAGGGGCCGACGCGCACCGATACCGCCTGAGGCCCGCGCCGATGCCGCCGCCGCCCGCCGCCCCCGCACCGTCCGGCGGCATCGCCGCCCGCCCGTGGTGGCCGTGGGCCAAGCGGCTCGGCACGCTGCTGTTCTTCGGGCTGGTGGCCTGGCTGCTGGTGCGGCAGGCCGGCACCATCGACTGGAACGAGGTGCTGCAGGCCCTGCGCGCCATGCCGCGCAGCGTGCTGGCCGGTGCCGCCGGGCTGGCGCTGCTGACCTACGCCGTCTATTCGACCTTCGACCTGGTCGGCCGCTACTGCATCCGTCACGGTCTGCCCGTCCGGCGTGTGGTCGGCGTCACCCTGATCAGCTACGCCTTCAACCTCAACCTCGGCTCGCTGGTGGGCGGCGTCGCCTTCCGCTACCGGCTCTACGCCCGCCTCGGGCTGCGGCCCGAGCAGACGACGAAGGTGCTGGCGCTCAGCATGCTGACCAACTGGATCGGCTACTGCCTGCTGGCCGGCATCGTGTTCTGGACCTGGCCGCCGGCGCTGCCGCCGCAATGGAAGATCGACAGCAGCGGCCTGCGCTGGCTCGGCGGCGGGCTGGTCGCGGTCGCCCTGGCCTATCTGCTCGCCTGCGTCGTGCGCCGCGGCCGCGAACTGGTGGTGCGCGGCCGCCGCCTGCCGCTGCCGACCTGGCCGGTCGCGCTGGTGCAGCTGGCGCTCGGTTGCGCCCACTGGTCGCTGAACGCCGGCATCCTCTACGTGCTGCTGCAGGGCCGGCTCGACTATCCGGCGGTGCTGGCCACGCTGCTGGTGGGCGCGGTGGCCGGCGTGATTGCCCACGTGCCGGCGGGCCTGGGCGTGCTGGAGACGGTGTTCGTCGCGCTGCTGTCGCACCAGGCGCCGGCGGGCGTGCTGCTGGCCGCGCTGTTCGGCTACCGGGTGGTGTACTACCTGGTGCCGCTGGCGGTGGCGACGGTGGCGTACTTCGCGACCGAACTGCGGTCGCGCCGCCGCCGGTCGGTGGCGGCGGGCCGCCCGCCGCGCTGAGGGCGGTCCGCCCGGTCGCGATGTCGCACTGAAACAGCCGGCTGTCGCAGTGCGACGCGCCCGGCCTTCGTCCAGCCCGCCGTTCCTGAAAATCCCGTGGCCGATCAAGGGTTTGGCCGTGCCGCGGAAGTGGCACGCTTCCTGCCCCATACCGGATGCCGGTCGGCCTGCGCAGGCCGGCCGCGACTTCCGACCAACGAGACAAACAGGACTTTTCTCCATGCAACTGATCGACCGCGGCCGCGAGCCGACGCCCGAGGAACTCGCCACCGACGCCCGCCGCATCTTCGGCATCCTGCGCTCGGGCGGCGTCGGCATCATCCCGTTCGACGTGTCCTACGCGATCTTCGCCCACACCGCCCGCGCGGTGGAGCGCATCTACGAGATCAAGAACCGCAGCTCCGCCAAGCCCAACGGCGTGATCGGCAACTGGGACATCTTCCAGGAACTGATCGATGCCTCGCAGGCCGACCGCGACCTGGTGTCCTGCGTGATCCGCGACCACGACCTGCCGCTGTCGGTGGTCGGGCCGTACCGGGCCGACCACGATTTCCTGCGCACCACCGAATTCGGCGCGCTGCGGCGGTCGACCAAGGGCCCGACGATGGACCTGCTGCTCAACGCCGGTGCCCTGCACGGCGCGCTGGCCCGCATGTCGCTCGACGCGGCCACGCCGCTGATGGGCTCCTCGGCCAACCGCTCGCTCACCGGCAACAAGTTCGCGCTGCGCGACATCGAGGACGAGGTGCTGGCGCAGTCCGACATCGGCGTGGACTACGGCCGCTGCCGCTATGCCAACGAGCACCTGGTCGGCAGCACCATCCTGGAGATGGGCACCCGCCGCGTGCTGCGCTTCGGCTGCTGCTACGAGCAGATCCAGCAGATCCTGAAGAAGGAATTTGCGCTCGACCTGCCCGACCGGCCGACCTCCGGTCCGATGAGCCTGGTCTGACCGCCCGGCCGCCTGCGCCGCCCTTCACCCGACAAGAACACGAGACAACCACCATGCCCTCCTTCGTTTCCGCTCTCCGCGGCACCCGCCGAACCGCGCTCGCGCTGGCCGCCGGCACGCTCGCGGCGCTGGCCGCGCTGCCGGCCGCGGCCGCTTATCCCGACCGGCCGGTGCGCATCGTCGTGCCGTACTCCGCCGGCGGCGGCACCGACACCTTCGCCCGGCTGGTCGGCCAGGAACTGGGCCGGCAGCTCGGGCAGTCGGTCGTCATCGACAACCGGCCGGGCGCCTCGGGCCTGCTCGGCGGCGCGGCGGTGGCGCAGGCGCCGGCCGACGGCTACACGCTGCTGGTCGACCAGTCGTCGATCGCCACCAACCCGCTGCTCTACGCCAAGCCGCCGTACGACGTGAACCGCGACCTGGCGCCGGTCGGGCTGGGCGCGACGCTCGACAACGTGCTGCTGGTGAACCCGCAGCTGCCCGCCCGCAACGTGACCGAGCTGATCGCGCTGGCCAAGAGCCGGCCGGGCAAGCTGAACTACGCCTCCACCGGTGTCGGCACGCCGCAGCACCTGGCGATGGAAGTCATCAAGGACAGCTCCGGCACCGACATCGTCCACGTTCCGTACAAGGGCGGCAACCCGGGGATCGTGGCGCTGGCGGCCGACGAGGTGCAGATGTTCTTCATCAGCGTCTCGACCGCGATGCCCTTCGTGAAGTCGGGCAAGGTGCGGGCGCTGGCGAGCGGCGGCACCCAGCGCTCGCCGCTGCTGCCCGAGGTGCCGACGGTGTCCGAATCCGGCCTGCCCGGCTTCCAGGCGACCGGCTGGCTGGCCTTCTTCGCGCCGGCGGGCACGCCGGCGCCGGTGATCCGGCAGCTCAATGCCGCGCTGGCGAAGGCGCTCGCGGTGCCGGCGCTGGTGGACGGGCTGCGCCAGCAGGGCTTCGAGCCGGCGCCCGGCACCCCCGAGGCACTCGGTGCGCTGGTCAAGCGCGACCAGGCCCAGTACGGACCGGTGATCCGCAAGGCGAACATCAAGGTCGAATGACCGCGGCGGGGGGCGGGTTGTCCCCCGCGCGCCGGACGGGCGGGGGGCGAAACTGTACATTCGTCCAGTGGCACCACCTTCCGAAGCCCTCCAGCGCAAGCTCGCCGTCCTCGCCGACGCGGCCAAGTACGACGCGTCGTGCGCATCCAGCGGCACCACCAAGCGCGACTCGACCACCGGCCGCGGCATCGGTTCCACCGAGGGCTCGGGCATCTGCCACAGCTATGCGCCGGACGGCCGCTGCATCTCGCTGCTGAAGATCCTGCTCACCAACTTCTGCACCTACGACTGCCTCTACTGCGTCAACCGGGTCAGCAGCAACGTGCCGCGCGCCCGCTTCACGGTGGACGAGGTGGTGCAACTGACCCTCGACTTCTACCGCCGCAACTGCATCGAGGGGCTGTTCCTGTCGAGCGGCATCATCCGCAACCCCGACTACACGATGGAGCAGGTGGTCGAGGTGGCGCGCCGGCTGCGCGAGGAGCACGACTTCCGCGGCTACATCCACCTGAAGACGATCCCCGACGCCTCGCCCGAACTGCTGCAGGCCGCCGGCCGCTATGCCGACCGGCTGAGCATCAACATCGAGCTGCCGACGACCCAGGGCCTGGAGACGCTCGCGCCCGAGAAGGACAGCGCGGCGATCCGCCGGTCGATGGCGCGGCTGCGGCTGCACATCGACGACGCGAAGGGCGAGGCGCGCGACGCCGCCGCCGCGCCGGTGACCTCGCTGCCGCGGGGCACGCCGCGCCGGGCCACCGCACCGCGCTTCGCCCCGGCCGGCCAGAGCACCCAGATGATCGTCGGCGCCGACGCGGCCGACGACGGCGCGATCCTTGCGACCAGCGCCACCCTGTACGGCAGCTACCGGCTGCGGCGGGTGTACTACTCGGCCTTCAGCCCGATCCCCGACGCCACCGCCGCGCTGCCGCTGCAGGCGCCGCCGCTGGTGCGCGAACACCGGCTCTACCAGGCCGACTAGCTGATGCGCTTCTACGGCTTCGCCCACGACGAGATCGTCGCGCCCGACCGCAGCGGCCGGCAGATGCTCTCGCTGGATGTCGATCCGAAGATGGCCTGGGCGCTCGCCCACCGCGACCGTTTCCCGGTCGACCTGAACCGCGCCCCGCGCGAAATGCTGCTGCGGGTGCCGGGCCTGGGCGTGAAGGCGGTCGACCGGCTGCTGATGGCCCGCCGGGTGCGCCGGGTGCGCGCCGACGACCTGAAGCGGCTGCATGTGCCGCTGAAGAAGGTCTGGCCGTTCGTGACGACCGACGACCACCGGCCGACCCGGGCCATGGAAGCCGCGCCGCTGGCGGCGGTCCGGGGGCCGGCAGCGCTGCCGGCGCCCGCGCAGGCCAGCCTGTTCTGAGGCGTCCGGGGCCGTTGCTCCTTTTTCGATAGCTGCTTGCGCAAGCCCCACCTGCGCAAAAGGCCGATTTCCTTCATGATCGACGCATGAACACCGGCCTGTCCCACCGCGCGGTCATCCTGCCGTCCGAGACCGACCTGGACGCCTTCCGGACCGAGGCGCGGCGCCTGCTGGCCGCGGGGGTGCCGCCCGCGGCGGTCGAATGGCACGTGGCCGGGGCGGTGGCGGGCGACCTGTTCGCCGACGTGTCGGACCCTGCGGCGGACGATGGCCTTCCGGGCCCTCGGCCGCCCGCCGCCGATCCGGCGACGCCGCGCAACCTGCCGTTGTTCACGGACCTGGATCCCGGCATGGATACGGATGCGAGTCCCGAAGGGACCGTGGGTTCGGCACCGGCAAAAGCATCCCGTCCGAGCGAACGCCCCGCCTCCACTGCCCGCGTCCCCCCGGAATTCCTCGCCCTGTGCCAGCAGGTGATCCTCCACGCCGACCCCGGCCGCTTCGGCCTGCTCTACCGGCTGCTCTGGCGGCTGGTGCACGAGCCCGGCCTGCGCCACGACCCGCTCGACCCCGACATGCTGCAGGCCGAGCAGATGGCCAAGGCGGTGCGGCGCGACATCCACAAGATGCATGCCTTCGTGCGCTTCCGGGAAGTGGACGACGGCGGCGGCGCATCCGGCGGCGCCGGCCCGCTGCATGTCGCCTGGTTCGAGCCGGGCCACCACATCGTCGAGGCCACCGCCGCCTTCTTCCAGCGGCGCTTCACCGGCATGCGCTGGGCGATCCTGACGCCCGGGCGCAGCATCGCCTGGGACGGCCGCCGCCTCACCCTGGGGCCGGGTGGCCGGCGCGAGGATGCGCCGCCGGCCGACGCCGGCGAAGTCCTGTGGCTCACCTACTACGCGCACATCTTCAACCCCGCGCGCCTGAAGCTCGCCATGATGCAGAAGGAGATGCCGCGCCGCTACTGGCACAACCTGCCGGAGGCGCGGCTGATCGGCGAGCTCTCGGCGCAGGCCCTGGAGCGCAGCGCCGCCATGATCGCGAAAGCATCCACCACCCCTGCCCGCCGCATTTCTGCCGCCGGGCGGGCGCCCCTCCATCCCGACCATCCGGCCCAGGCGGTGCACGACGCGCCGAACGGCGCCGCCGCGGTGCCGATCCGCAGCATCGCCCAGCTCAAGGCCGCCACCGACCGCTGCCGCGAATGCCCGATCGGCGCCCACGCCACCCAGTCGGTGGCCGGCGTGGGCCCCCTCGGCGCGCGGCTGATGGTGGTCGGCGAGCAGCCCGGCGACCAGGAGGACCTGCACGGCCGCCCGTTCGTCGGCCCCGCCGGCCGGCTGTTCGACCGGGCCCTGGCCGAACTGGACTGGTCGCGCGACACCCTGTTCGTCACCAACGCGGTGCGCCACTTCAAATACGAACTGCGCGGCAAGCGCCGCATCCACAAGACCCCCGGCCAGCGCGAGGCCGCCGCCTGCCTGCACTGGCTGGAGGACGAGATCGACCTGGTCGCCCCCCGCGCCCTGCTGGCGCTCGGCGCCACCGCGGCCCGCGCCGTGCTGGGCCGCCCTGTCGCGGTGACGCAGGAGCGCGGCGTCTGGATCGACGGCGGCTTGCGCGGCCTGCCGGTGCTGGTCACGCTGCATCCGTCGGCCCTGCTGCGGGCCGATCCGGCGCACGGCGAGGAGAACTTCGCCCGCTGGCTGGACGACCTGCGGCAGGCCGAACGGGTGCTCGCCGGCGCCTGACCCTTTTTTGGCTCGAAACCCTGGGGACAACTTCCGGCGGAAGTCGGAGTTGTCCACAGAAACCTGCGGCGGCCGCCAGTTGTTATCGATCCGCCCGTGCCTTCGCCGCCTCCGCCGCACAGGCTTGGCGGCGACCCAAGTCCCTGTCGCGCCACGGAAAAACCGGCTTGTCCCCAGAAAGTCGCCTGCTCTACTACTACTGCTATTGAAAGATAGAAGAGATAAGGAAGAACAGCCGACCGGGGCCCGTGTCACGCCGTGCGCCCGGCATGTCGGCCGGGTTCGCTATCGAATTCATAGCTAGTTGCGCAGGTCCTGCCTGCGCAGAAGCCTAAAAGCCATGAAAAAAGGCCCCGGTCTCCCGGGGCCTCGTGCCTGCATGCCGCGCCGGAGCGCGTCGGGAGGCGGTCAGTCCGCCTCGATCCGCGCCGCCTTCACCACCGCGGTCCAGTCGGCGGTTTCCTTCTTCACCTTGGCGTCGAGCTGCGCCGGCGGCTGGTAGTCGGCGCTGGCGCCCTGCTCCTGGGCTTTCTGCTGGAAGGCCGGGGCGGCGACCACCTTGGCGATCTCGGCCGAGAGCTTCTCCACCACATCGCGCGGCGTCTTCGCCGGCGCGTAGACGGCGAACCAGGAGGTCGCGTCCAGCTTCGGCAACCCCGCCTCGGCGGTGGTGGGCACGTTCGGCAGGCTGGGCAGCCGGGTCTTGCCGGTAGTGGCCAGCACCCGCAGCTTGCCGCTCTGGATGTGCGGGATGAAGGGCGGCGCGGTGCCGAAGGTGATGTCCACCTGGCCGCCGAGCAGGTCCTGCAGCGCCGGGCCGGTGCCCTTGTAGGGGATGTGGGTCATCTGGATGCCGGCCTGCTGCTCCAGCATCGCGCCGGTCGCATGCTGCAGGCTGCCGTTGCCGGACGAGGCGTAGTTCACCTTGCCGGGGTTGGCCTTGGCGTAGACGATGAACTCGGCCATCGTCCTGTACGGCAGGTCGGCCCGCACCACGACGATCTGCGGTGCCGAGATCACGTTGGCCACCGCGGTCAGGTCGGCCGCGTTCCATTGCGGCGCCTGCTTGCTCACCAGCGGCGTGATGACGTGGTAGCCCGAGTACTGCATCAGGAGCGTGTAGCCGTCCGGCTCGGCCCGCTTGACGGCCGTCGCCGCGATGCCGCCGTTGGCGCCGCCGCGGTTGTCCACCACCACCGTCTGGCCGAGCGCGGTGCCCAGCGGCACCGCCAGCATGCGGGCGGAGATGTCGGTGGTGCCGCCGGCGGCGGTCGGCACCAGCAGCGTGACCGGGCGGTTCGGATAGCCGCCGGCCTGGGCGCAGGCGGCGCCCGCGGCCAGGGCGATCAGCGCGGCGCCGGTGGCGCGCAGGGCGGCACGGCGGCCGGCAGCGGGATTAGGGAGGAAGGTCATGGAGGTCTGTCTCTCTGTCGTTGGAAGGGGAAAAGTCGTCGGTGCCGGGCAGGTCCGCGGCTCAGCCCCGGGCCAGCGCCCGTTCGCGCCAGGCCCGGAAGTCCGGCGGCGGCTCGTGCAGGTCCAGCCGGCGGCCGGCCTTGGCGATCTGGCTCGGAACCGGATGGCCGATCAGCGCCGGCAGTCGCCAGGCGGCCTGCAGCAGCACCGGCAGGTCGCAGCCGGTGTCGTAGTCCATCAGTTCCAGCGCATGCACGATCTCCTCGGTGCAGACGTTCCCGCTGGCGCCCGGCGCATAGGGGCAGCCGCCGAGCCCGCCGAGCGAGGCGTCGAACCGGTCGGCGCCGGCGGCGATCGCGGCCAGCACGTTGGCCAGGCCCATGCCGCGGGTATTGTGGAAATGCAGGGTCAGCTCGGTGGCGGGAAAGCGCGCCCGGAACGCGCGGGTCAGTGCCTCGACCTGGGTCGGATACGCCATGCCAGTGGTGTCGCACAGCGTGATGCCGCGCACGCCGTCCAGCGCCACGAAGCGCGCCGCCCAGTCCAGCACGACGTCGAACGGCACGTCGCCCTCCATCGGGCAGCCGAAGGCGCACGACAGCGACACGTTGACGGCGGTGCCCGCCTGCCGCGCCAGCGCCACCACGCCGGTCAGGGCGGCGAAGGACTGCTCGCGGGTCATCCGCAGGTTGGCGATGTTGTGCGTCTCGCTGCACGACATCACCAGGTTGAGCTCGTCGGCGCGGGCCTCGATCGCCCGCTCGGCACCGCGCAGGTTGGGCACCAGGCAGGTGTAGACGATGCCCGGCGCGCGGCGGATCTCGCGCAGCACGATCTCCGCGTCGCGCAGCGCGGGGATGGCGGTCGGCGAGACGAAGGAGGTGACCTCGATCTTCGCCAGGCCGGCGGTGGAGAGCAGGTCCACCAGCGCGATCTTGTCGGCCGTCGGCACGAAGGCCTGCTCCATCTGCAGGCCGTCGCGCGGGCCGACCTCCTGCAGGTGCAGGCGGCGGCGGGCGCCCTGCCAGACGCCGGCCGGAGCGGTCGCGGGGGAAGAAGATGCGGAAGCGTTCATGCCACGATGCCTTTCTGGCGCAATTGCGCGATCTGGTCGTCGGTCAGGCCGGCGTCGCGCAGCACCGCGTCGGTGTCGCCGCCCAGGTGGGGGGCGGCGCTGCGCACGCTGCCCGGCGTGGCCGAGAGCTTGGGCACGATGCCCGGCACGTCGAGCACATGGCCGTCGCGGGTGGTCTGCTGCAGGATCATGTCGCGGGCACGGTAGTGCGGGTCCTCGTGGATGTCCTTCGCGGTATAGACCTTGCCGGCCGGCACCTTCGCCGCGCCGAGCACCGCCAGCACCTCGGCCATCGGCCGGCCCTGCGTCCAGGCGCCGATCGCGGCGTCGAGCTCGTCCACCCGCGCGACGCGGCCGGCATTGCTCTGCAGGTCGGGCGCGGTAGCCAGGTCGGCGCGGCCGATCGTCTCCATCAGCCGGCGGAAGATGCTGTCGCCGTTGCCGGCCACCAGCACCCAGCCGTCGGTGCACGGGTAGGCGTTGCTGGGCGCGATGCCCGGCAGCGCGCTGCCGGCGGCGTCGCGCACCGCGCCGAACGCGCTGTACTCGGGGATCAGGCTCTCCATCACGTTGAACACCGCCTCGTGCAGCGCCACGTCGATCACCTGGCCCCGGCCGCCATTCACCTTGCGGTGGTACAGCGCGGTCAGCACGCCGATGGTCCCGTGCAGCGCCGCCAGCGTGTCGCCGATCGACACGCCCACCCGCACCGGCACCCGGCCCGGCTCGCCGGTCAGGTGGCGCAGGCCGCCCATCGCCTCGCCGATCACGCCGAAACCGGGCAGGTCGCGGTACGGGCCGGTCTGGCCGTAGCCCGAGATGCGCAGCATCACCAGCCCGGGGTTGATCGCATGCAGCGCCTCGGGCGACATCCCCCAGCCCTCCAGCGTGCCGGGGCGGAAGTTCTCGACCAGCACGTCGGCCTCGGCGATCAGGGTGCGGGCGATGTCCTGGCCTTCGGCGCTGCGCAGATCGACCGCGATGCTGCGCTTGTTGCGCGACTGCACCTGCCACCAGACGGAGGTGCCGTCCTGCAGCATGCGCCAGTTGCGCAGCGGGTCGCCGGCGCCGGGGGTCTCGATCTTGACCACGTCGGCGCCGAACTCGCCGAGCGTCTTGCCGCAGAACGGCCCGGCGATCAGCTGGCCCATCTCGACGACGCGCACGCCGTGCAGGGCGCCGGCCGGCGGCGCTGCGGTAGCTGCCGCGGAAGAAGCGGATGTCATGCGGAAAATCTCCTTCGGGTAAGCCGCGCATCATCCGGGGGCCGGCCGCCCTTGCACAGCGGCCATTGGCGAGCGCACCATCGCCGCACGCGATGGCGGCATCCGTCCGTCCGCCTGCCCTTCCTGTCCCGTCCCCGTTCCTGCCGAAAGCCCGCGACCTCCATGCGACTCGACCCCGTTTCCCTGCGCCTCTTCGTCGCCGTGATGGAGGAAGGCACCATCGCCGCGGCCGCCCAGCGCGAGCACATCGCCACCGCGGCGGTCAGCCGGCGGATCAGCGAACTCGAAGGCCAGCTCGCGGCGCGCCTCTTCGCGCGCAGCAACAAGGGCACCGAGCCGACCGCCGCGGCCTATGCGCTGCTCGGCTTGGCGCGCGGCGTGCTGAACGGCCTGGACGACATCGCTGCGCAGATGCAGGGATACGCCGACGGCGTGCGCGGCCAGGTCCGGGTGGCCGCCAACATCTCGGCGATCACCCAGTTCCTGCCGGCCGAGTTGCGCGGCTTCATGGACCGCTATCCCCAGGTCCAGGTGCACCTGCAGGAACGCATCAGTTCCGCGGTGGTGCGCGAAGTGGCCGAGAACACCGCCGATGTCGGCATCCTGAACGCCGGCCACTACGGCGAACCGCGCGTCGCCTTCTGGCCGTACCGCCAGGACGAACTGGTGCTGATCGTGCCGCGCGGCCATGCGCTGGCCCGCCGCCGCCGGGTGGCGCTGCGCGAGGCGCTGCCCTACGACTTCGTCGGCATGCACCCGGGCAGCGCGATCAACCAGCGCATCACCCAGGCCGCCGCCGAGAACGGCTTGGCGCTGCGCATCCGCATGCAGGTGACCGGCTACGACGCGCTGTGCCTGATGGTCGCGAACGGACTGGGCTTCGGCGTGCTGCCGCGCGGCAGTGCGGCGCTCTACCTGCGGGCGCTGCCGCTGGCGGCCCTGGCGCTCGACGACCCCTGGGCCCGGCGCGAGTTGGTGCTATGCGTGCGGTCCGGCGGCGACCTTCCGCCGGCGACCCGGCTCTTGGTCGAGCACCTGCAGCCGGGCGACGGCGGCAGCGCCCTGCCGGCGTCCTGACCGGGCCGCAACCCGCCTCGGCGGGTTCGCTGATGGGCAGCGGGTCGTCATCCGTTTCCGCCTGTGGACAACCTTGGTGACGGTTTGCGCGCAAGCGCATACTTGTCCACAGCCGGTGCGTCTTGGCGCCGGTTGTTGTCTCGCCCTCCCGCCGTTCCGGCGCGGTGCCGCACACGGTTCGGCACGACGCAAGTCCTTGATCCGGCACGGCAAAAGACGGTTGTCCCCAGCGGGGGCCGGCCCTCTACTACTACTGCTATTGAATTAGAAGACTTTAGGGAAGAAGTCGGCCGACAGCGGAACGTCCCGTTTTGACGGGTGTCCGCACCGCCGATGCGCATCGGCGCCGGGAGCGTGACAAGATGTATGACCGTCGCATTCACGCGACTTTTCTTCGTGCTGCGCCATGACCCGCCAACGTTCCCAAGCCCTGCTGCCCGGCAGCGCACCGCAATACCAGCGTCCGACCCGTGGCCGTTCGAACGGTGTGTTCAAGACCGGCCCCGAGGGCATGGAGCTGAGCCTCGCCTCGCGCTTGCTGGAAGACGCCTACGGCAAGGTGGCCTCGACCCACGGCAAGTGGTACGTCCGGTTCGGCCACACGGTCGGGCACATGGTCCACAACCAGGTCCAGTACAACGTCAAGCACAAGCTCTACAACGAGAAAGGCCTGACGGCGCTGCAGATGGGGATCAGCGGCAGCATCGTGGTGGTCAGCGCGGCGGGCGGGCTGGCGATCACGGCCGGCACCAAGGGCATCGCCACCCCGCTGGCGCTGGCGGGCCTCGCGGCCGGGACGTGGGCGGCCAACCAGGTGGCCGACGTGGTGGTGGATCTGGTGCGCAACCAGTACCGGCAGAAGCGCATGCGCGGCTGGCTGGAGAAATACCCGAAGGTGCGCCAGACGATCGACAAGGAAGCCGACAAGCTGATGCTGATCCAGGACAGCTGCGACGCGATCCGCCGGGCGGTGGACCACTACCGCAAGGCCTGCGACGCTGCCCGCGACATCGCCCACGAGATCCAGGAGTCGAAATACTGCGACTTCACTAACTGCTCCGAACTCACCGCGGTGGTCAAGCGCCAGATGAAGTGGATCCACGAGGTGCAGAAGACCGAGCGCTACCTGGTGCCCGCGATCGACCTGGCCATCCTGCTGAAGAACACCCAGGCGAAGCTGTGCGACTCGTGGGCGCAGTTGATGCCGGCCTACCGCGACCAGATGGCGGCCTACCTGTTCAACGGCGACCATTCGTCCTGCGGCGACATCTGCTACGCGTCCAAGGGCGGCGGCGTGCCGGAGCCGTGCCGGCCGCTCGCCGAAGGTCCGAACACGATCCCGAACGGCATCATGCGGTTCGGCGAACACGCCGAAAAACTCCAGCTGCAGCTCGAAGGGCTGATCGAGTTGCGCGAGGTGCTGACCGCCGACCTGACCGGCGACTTCGCGGTGCCGGAGGATGTCAACACCGCGGCGAAGCAGCGCTTCGACCAGCTGCTGCAAGATGCGGCCGCCTATTACGACAAGCCCGGCCAGGTGCGGCGCACCGCCCACTACATCAGCAACGCCTGGACCCGGCGCACCAAGGGCGAGCTGATCTCCGGTGGCGTCACCCGCGGCGTGAACCTGGTGGTGGGCGTCGGCACCTCCGGCGGCGGCTCGGCCTTCGGCACGCATGTGGTCACGCCGTTCGTCACCACGCCGATCAACGGGGCGATCCAGGCATCGCAGATGGTGGTGGTGCAGCTGCAGAACAGCGCCCAGAACGGCCTGGTGATGCTGCTGCAGAACGTGATCAACGACGTGATCACCGATGCCACCGCGACTGTGGTGTCCAAGGGCACGGGTGCGCTGGTCAACAGCAGCGTGACCGGATCGGTCAAGCTCGCCGGCATCGGCGTCAAGCTCGCGACGCCCTTCATCGCGAACAAGACGGTCGACAAGGCGCCGAAGGAGGTGAGCGACGTCGGCATCACCGCCTCCGGCAAGGACATCGGCGACAACATCTTCAAGAAGTCGGTCCGCCATCTGCTACAGGCCGAGGAGGCCTACGAAAAACTCACCAAGCAGTCGCACACCCTGCGCACCTGCGAAGACGCGCTCGCCTTCGGCAAGCTGACCGGCGAATTCGTCTGGCACCTGAAGAAGTCCATCGAGCGGCTCGATCAGGCCCTGCAGCTGGTGCACCACATGAGCGCGCGGGTGACCGAGTGGAACGCGCTGGAGCCGCAGCTGTGGGCGGTGGTGCAGAAGGCGTCGCTCCACTACCTGGGCTGGAAGTGCGGCAGCTGTGCCTGCAAAGAAAAGAACTCGCCCCTGTCGTCCAGCACCTGCTACGACGCCGGACAGCAGCCGGGCGTGCCCAAGCGGCGCATCGTCAACTACTGATCCTCCGCATCTTTGTGCTTTGCCATCCTCATGCCATCCGATTGGATGGTGTTAGGATGGCGCATGGCTGACGCACCCCTCCCCGCCCGCACTCCGCCCCGCCTGCCCGAGGCGGAGAAGATCACCATCAACCTCGGCTACGTCGATCTGGGCCAGATCGATCTGCTGGTGGCCGAGGGCTTCTATTCCAACCGGACGGACTTCATACGCACTGCGATCCGCAACCAGCTCGCCGCCCAGGGCGACGCGGTGCGGCAGGTCACCGCGCGCCGGATGCTGGTGATGGGGCTGCAGCACGTCGGCGTGGCCGAGCTGGAGGCCGTGCGCGCCGCCGGCGAGCAGCTGCAGATCCGGGTGCTGGGGCTGGCGAGCATCGCCGCGGACGTGTCGCCGGAACTGGCCCGCGCCACGATCGCCTCGATCCAAGTGCTGGGCGCGCTGCAGGCGAGCCCGGCGGTGCGGCAGGCGCTGGCCGACCGGATCGGCTGAAGCCGTCGCTGTTGTCATCGCACTCTGCGTTCATTCCCTCCTCCCCACCGAAAGTGCCCATGCGCCACGATCTCCACGACATCCTGCGGGACGCCACCCGGCTGACCCGCGCGGGGCGGCTGCAGGAGGCGACGACCGCGCTGCAGCAGGCCCTCGGCCTGCCGCCGATGCCGGGCGGCGCCGCGCCTGGGGCAGGCGCCGCCCGTTCGCCGGCCGCACCGGCGGCATCGGCGGCCCCCGCCGGCTGGGTGATCGACGGCTGCGTCACCGAACGGCCGGACGACACGGCCCCCGCCGCCGGCGCTGCTGGTCGCGCCGAACCGGCACCCACCTCGCCCGCGGCCGCGCCGTCCACGGCGCCTGTCGCTCCGCCCGGTGCCGCCGCCCGCCCGGCGGCCGACCGCTTCGTCGCCGGCAGCTTCACGCACGGCGGCCGCACGCTCGCCTACAAGCTGTTCGTGCCCGCCTCGGCCGCATCGGCGCCCGCGGGCACCCGGCCGCCGTTGGTCCTGATGCTGCACGGCTGCACCCAGCATCCGGACGATTTCGCGGCCGGCACCGGCATGAACGACCGGGCGCGGGAGCAGGGTGCGATCGTGCTCTACCCCGCGCAGGCGCAGGATGCGAATCCGCAGCGCTGCTGGAACTGGTTCAAGCATTCCCACCAGCAGCGCGGCCGCGGCGAGCCGGCGCTGCTGGCGGCGCTGGCCCAGGCGGTGGCGCGGCAGGAAGGCGCCGATCCGGAGCGGATCTACGTGGCGGGCCTGTCGGCCGGCGGTGCGATGGCGGCGATCCTGGCGCGCACCTACCCCGACGTGTTCGCCGCGGCCGGCGTGCATTCCGGCCTGGCGCCCGGCACCGCCCGTGATGCGATGGCGGCGCTCAACGCGATGCGCAGCGGCCAGGGGCCGGGGGCACCGGCGGCGGGCACTGCCGCGGCCGCGCCGACCATCGTCTTCCACGGCGACGCCGACACCACTGTGCATCCGGGCCACGGCGACCATGTGCTCGCGGCCGCGGCGCCGGGCTTGGCTGCCGGGCCCGTCGAGCGCGGCACGACGGCCCGCGGCCGCCGCTGGAGCCGCAGCGTCGTGCCGCGCGGCGACGGCCGTGGCGTGCAGGCGGAGTCCTGGCAGTTGCACGGCGGCGGCCATGCCTGGTCCGGCGGCCTTGCGGCGGGCAGCTACACCGACCCGGCCGGGCCCGATGCGAGCGCCGAAATGCTGCGCTTCTTCCTCGCGCACGGCCGCCGGCAGGCCTGAGCGTCCGCGGACCGGTCACGGCCCTGCCTCGCCGTCGGAGGGCGGGCGACCATCGCCTGCCGCCCGAGCGCCAGCGACCGCACGCCACGGGCGGACGGGTATCGGACGCCCGAAACGCCACTGCCTGCCACCGCCTGCACGCATCGGCGCAGCGGTTCACAATCGACCGCTGTCCGCTGTCCGCTGTCCGCTGTCCGCTGTCCGCTGCCTGCGGCAGGCCTGACCGACACCGCCAGCGGCTGATCGCCGGCTGGGCTGTGCTCCCGCGCCGCATGCTTCTCCGCCGCTGCTAGTCCCGTACGCCCCTTCGCTCCGCTCCCGCCGGATTCCGCCCCGGCCCCACCCCATGTCCCCTACCGACGACGGCCTGCCCGCCCCCGAACGCCGCCGTGCGATGGCAGTGATCCTGCTCGGCATCGTGCTCGCGGTGCTCGACGGCACCATCGTCAACCTGGCGCTGCCGGCGATCGCACGCGACCTGCAGGCGCAGCCGGCGCATGCGATCTGGGTGGTCAATGCCTACCAGGTCGCGACGCTCGGGCTGCTGCTGCCGGCGGCCACGCTCGGCGATCTCGTCGGCTACCGGCGGGTCTACTTGGCGGGCCTCGCGCTGTTCACCGCCGCCTCGCTGGGCTGCATCCTGGCGCCGTCGCTCGGCTGGCTGGCGGGCTTCCGGGCGGTGCAGGGGGTCGGCGCGGCGGGGATCATGGCGGTGAATGCGGCGCTGGTGCGGCGCATCTTCCCGCAGCGGCTGCTCGGCCGCGGGGTGGCGCTCAACTCGATGACGGTGGCGATCGCCTCGGTCGCCGGGCCGTCGGTGGCGGCGGCGGTGCTGTCGGTCGCGCCTTGGCCGGCGCTGTTCGCGATCAACCTGCCGATGGGCCTCGCGGTGCTGTGGATGGGCCGGCGCGCGCTGCCGGCCAATGCGGCGCCGGCACCGGCGGGTGTGCGGCTGTCGCCGCTCGACGTGGCGCTCAACGTGCTGATGTTCGCGCTGGTGTTCCTGGGTGCCGACGCGCTCGGCGTGCGGGCCGGCAGCCAGGCCGGCGCCGGTGCTCTGGCGGCCGCGGCAGGGCTGCTGGTGGCGGGCCTCGCGGTCGGGGCGGTCTACCTGCGGCGCCAGCGCGGACTGGCACTGCCGCTGTTTCCGATCGACCTGCTGCGCATCCCGGTGTTCCGGCTGTCGATGGGCGCCTCGGTCTGCGCCTTCGCCGCGCAGATGCTCGCCTACATCGCCCTGCCCTTCCTGCTGCTCGACGGCTACGGCCGCTCGCACGGCGAGGCGGGGCTGCTGATCACCGCTTGGCCGCTCGCGATCGTCGCCACCGCGCCGCTCGCGGGCCGGCTGATCGGCCGGGTGGCCGACGGCACGCTCGGCGGCATCGGCATGGTGGCGATGGCCTGCGGCCTGGCGCTGCTGGCGGCGCTGCCGGCCCAGCCGTCGAACATCGACATCGCCTGGCGGCTGGTGCTCTGCGGCGTCGGCTTCGGGCTGTTCCAGTCGCCCAACAACCACACCATCGTGACCGCGCCGCCGGTGCACCGGGCCGGCGCCGCCAGCGGCATGCTGGGCTCGGCCCGGCTGACCGGCCAGACGCTGGGCGCGGTGCTGCTGGCGGTCGTGTTCAGCTTCTTCGCCCGCGCGCACGAGGTGCGCGGGCCACTGATCGCGCTCGGCGCGGCAGCGGGATTCGCGCTGCTGGCCGCGGTGTTCAGCACCCTGCGGGTGCGCCACCGCCGGGGCTGACCGCTGTTTTGCCGGATGCTATCGATACGATAGCGGGCTGCGCAGTACCGGCGGGCGCCAGGGGTCGATTCCTATCCGATCCGCAGCGGCGTGCCGGCCGACGGCGATCCTGCGGCGCCCAGCCGGAAGAAGGCGACCGCCTGCACCAGCAGGTCGGCCTGCGCACGCAGGCTCGCCGCCGCAGCCGCCGATTCCTCCACCAGCGCGGCATTCTGCTGCGTCGCCTGGTCCATCTGGGTGACGGCCTCGCCCACCTGCTCCACCCCGGCGCTCTGCTCGGCGCTCGCCGCGCTGATCTCGCCCACGATGTCGGTGACGCGCCGGATCGCGGCCACCACCTCGGTCATCGTCGCGCCGGCGTCGTCGACCTGCGCGGTGCCCTGCTCGACCCGCTCCACGCTGCTGCCGATCAGCGTCTTGATCTGGCGGGCGGCGTCGGCGCTGCGCTGCGCCAGGCTGCGGACTTCCGACGCCACGACCGCGAAGCCGCGGCCCTGCTCGCCGGCGCGGGCGGCTTCGACCGCCGCGTTCAGCGCCAGGATGTTGGTCTGGAAGGCGATGCCGTCGATGGTGCCGATGATGTCGGCGATGCGGCGCGAGCTGTCCTGGATGGCGCGCATCGTCTCCACCACCCGGTGCACCGCCTCGCCGCCGCGGCCGGCGATGTCCGACGCCTGCACCGCAAGCTGGTTGGCCTGCCGGGCGCTGTCGGCGTTCTGGCGCACGGTCGAGCCGAGCTGCTCCATCGACGCGGCGGTTTCCTCCAGCGCCGAGGCCTGGCTCTCGGTGCGCGAGGACAGGTCCTGGTTGCCCTGCGCGATCTGCGCGCTGGCGGTGGCCACGCCTTCGGCATTGCGGCGCACGTCCTCCACCACGTGGGCGAGCCGGTCCTGCATCCGCGCCAGCGCGCCCAGCAGCTGGGCCGTCTCGTCGCGGCCTTCGGCCTTCACGTCGGTATCGAGCCGGCCTTCGGCGATCGCGTCGGAGGCCGCCACCGCCCGGGCCAGCGGCCGGGTCAGCATGCGGGTGATCCAGACCGCGAGGCCGGCCGACAGCAGCACCGCGACGACCAGCGCGATGACGACGTTGCGCTGGCCCGCATGGCGTGCGTCCTCGGCGGCCTGCACGGCGTTCCGGGCGTGGCTGCGGGTGGCCTCCTGCAGGCCGTCGATCGCCTTGGTGAGCGACTGGTACAGGGTGCGCGACTCGCCCTGCAGGAAGTCCGTGCCGTCCCGGCGGGCGTCGTCGGTGTCGGCCATCGCGAATATCAGCAGCCGTTCGTTGGCGGAGAAGTACTGCTCCTCTGTTTGTTCCACCAGGCCGAGCATGCGCAGTTCCTGGTCGTCGGCCTGGATCGTCTGGCGGAAGCGTTGCGCCGACTCGCGCAACTGCGCCTTCGTGGTCGCGAGCCGCTCGGTCAGCCGTTCGCGCTCGCCGGGCGCCGTCGGTAGCAGCAGCTGCGGCTCGAGTCGCCGCATGTCGCTCGCCAGCCCGCGCATCTCGCCGATCGCGATCACGCTCGGAAGGGAGACCTCGGCCAGCTCGGTGGCCCGGGCGCCGAGCCGCTGGAAGTTGACCAGCGCGATCGCGCCGATGGCCAGGCTCGCCAGCAGCGTGGCGAAGAACGCGGCGCCCAGCTTGGCGCCGAAACGGAAGTTCGAGAGAGTCATGCAGGAAGGACCGGTGGTTGCGCGATGCCCCGGCCTCCCGGCCGCAGCCGGGAGGCGGACGGCCCGTCGGGCCGCGCCGCATTATCGGCAGCCGGGGGTCGAACTGAAGCGGCCGCCGGGCTGCGCGCCCGCGGAGGGCGGCGGCTTTTTCTTCAGCGCAGCAGCGCCTGGCGCAGCAGCCGCGCAGCGCGGTCGCGGATGCGCCCCGGCACCGGTGCCGGGGTGCGCGGCCGGTCACGGGCGGCGGTGCAGGCCGCCAGGAAGTCGTGCAGGATCGCCGTGTCGTCCAGCGTGTTGGAGCCCGACCGGTGGAATTCCGGGTGCCACTGGGTCGCGGCGATGTAGCCCTTCTGCATGCCGCCGGTGCGGCGGATCGACTCGGGCACCCGGTCGGGCGCACTCCAGGCCTCGACCGTGAAATCCGGGGCCAGCTGCTTGATGCCCTGGTGGTGGATGCTGTTGACCCGCGCCCGCAGCACGCCCGGATAGAGCTGCGCGAGCCGGGTGCCTTCCACCAGGTCGATCTCGTGGAAGTTCTGGTCGTAGGTCACCGGGTCGCGGTGCCGCAGCGCGCCGGCCTTCTGGGTCTCGATGTCCTGGTAGAGCGTGCCGCCGAAGGCGACGTTGATCAGCTGCAGCCCCCGGCAGACGCCGAAGATCGGCTTGCCGACCTGGTCGAAGGCTTCGACCACCGCCAGGTCGTACAGGTCGCGGATGCGGTCGCCGATCCAGGCCGGCTGCAGCGGCTCCTCGCCGTAGCTGCCGGGCCAGACGTCGGCGCCGCCGTGCATCACCACGCCGTCGAGCCACTGGGCATAGTGCGCGAGCGTCACGTCGCCGCGCGCCGTCTCGCCGGTCGGGCACGGCACCATCACCACCATCGCGCCGGCCGACATCAGCCAGTGCGCGATCGACTGCTCGACGTACTGCAGCGTCTTGCCGGTGAACAGCGAGCGGTCCGGGTCGGCATGCTGGAAGCAGGCCGACAGGCCGATCTTCAGGCGCCGGTCCACCGGGGTGCCGGGTGCTGCGGAGGAAAGTGCAGAGGAAGCAGCGGAGGAAGCCATGGGCGCCAGCCTACACCGTCCTGCCACTCAGGCGCGGGGCAGCACGGCGTCGGCCGCGCGCGGCTGGTGCATCGGGCAGCCGTTGGCCTGCGCGCGGAACGCGGCCGACGGCTTGTAGGCTTCGCGGCGGGCCCGCATCACGTTGCCGAGTGGCTGGTGCGCGGCGATGCCGTTCCACGGATCAAAGGCCAGGCCGTCATCCACCGCGCGCGAGCGCTCCTCGCTCCAGCCGGTCTGGCGCGGGATGCGCAGCCGGGCCACGGTGCGGTAGGGGCTCTGCGCCTCGGGCCATTCGACCGAGGCGTCCTCGATCGGCATCGATTCCAGGTCGGTGCAGAGCTGCACCCGCAGTTCCCACTCGGCGTCGTCGTGCGCGGCGAAATAGTTGTTGACCGCCTCCCGCAGGCCGTTGGCCTCGTCCTGCACCTCGAGCGGCTGGTCGGTCAGTGCGGTGAGCGAGGCCGCCACCGGCGCGACCTGCAGCTTGGCGATGTAGTCGCCGTAGCGGATCGGCAGCTGGGTGAAGAAGGTCTCGCCGAGCGGATGGGTCTCGGGATGGCCGCCCATCGCCATCAGCTTGGGGCTTTCCACCCCGACCGCATCCAGCGCCTTGGCGGTGCCGCGCAGCACCACCGACAGCATGCGCTTGCCGGTCGGCACCCGGTCGGTGGTGGCGGCGAGCAGCTTCAGCGACCGCAGGAAGCTCTCGGCGTCGGGGGCGTTGAACACCGGGCCGTTGACCATCAGCCAGTCCTGGGTGGTGCTGGCCTCGCTGCCGGGCAGCCGCTCGCCTTCCACGCCGAGCACCTTGAGCGCCAGGCCGCGCGGCAGCGAGACGCGGTCATCCAGCTCCTCGGCCGGCGGGGTGGACATGCGGGCGATCACCTCGTGGCTGCCGGGCCGGGCGAACACGCCCTGCGCCAGTTCAGGCGGCAGGCCGTCCAGTACGGTGAGCGTGCCGCGCAGCAGGCCGAAGCTCTTGGCATGCACGCTGCGCAGGCCGTGGCCGGTGTGCTCCTGCATCGTCCGGGCGATCTCGAGCAGCGTCTCGACCAGTTCGGCCGAGGTCTTCGCCTCGTCGTCCTTCGGTGTCTCGACATTGGGGGTGTAGCGCACGGGCGGCGCGGAGGCGGTGGTCGTGGGGGCCATGGGTCGTCGTGGGGGTGATGGGCAGGATGGCGGAGGGCACACGCCGCCCGCATTGCCCTTGTAGGCCGCCGGCCTGTCGAATGGTGTAGGTGCCGATGAAGCCGGCCGGTCAGCGGAACGGCCGGCTCAGGAACCGCGACCCCGCCGCGCCGAAACGCCACGGCACGTCGGCGGCCCGGCTGATGCCGATGCGCGGGCCGGTCAGCACTACCGCGTTCGCGCCGCGCGGCGCCAGTGCGAACGGCGGCGCGTCGAGCGCGAAACCGTTGAACGATGCATCGATGCCGAGCGCCTGTCCCACCCGGCCGGGCCCGGAACACAGCAGTCGCGGGTCGTCCACGCCGCGGCGCGCCCGCATCGTGTCGAGCCCGTCGGTCGGCTCCAGCGCCCGGATCAGCACCCCGGCGCCGTGGCCCGCCTCGCGGCAGACGAAATTCAGGCACCAGTGGATGCCGTAGGAGCGGGAGACGTCCGCCCGGCCGGGCGGGCCGAACATCGCCGCATTGCGCGCAGTGGGCCCGGCGAAGCTGTGCGAGGCCGGATCGTCGCGGTCGTAGGCCTCGGTCTCGACGATCCGGCCGCCGACACCCCCGACCCACACGCCGACGCCGATCAACGCCTGCGCGACGGCGGCGGAATCGGCGCCGAAATCGACACCGGCAACGACATGGGCGGTACGGGCGGTGGCGGAAGATGCGTCCATCGCCGCAGTGTGGCGGGGCGGCGCTTCGTCTGCGGCGGGCGAAGCGACCGAAACCGCTGTCGGCCTACACCGGAGAATTCCGCGGTCCGACCGGGCGACCACCGGTGGCTGGCGACGCTTCGGTCACGCATGCCCTCCTCTCCAGTACCTTCTTCCCCGACGCCTTCGCCGCCTGCGCCCGGCAGCCGCCCCGGGTTCGTCCAGGTGCGCGGCGCCCGCGAGCACAACCTGCAGAACGTCGACGTCGACCTCCCGCGCGATGCGCTGGTCGTCTTCACCGGCGTGTCGGGCTCGGGGAAGTCGTCGCTCGCCTTCGGCACGCTGTACGCCGAGGCGCAGCGCCGGTATTTCGAATCGGTCGCGCCCTATGCGCGGCGGCTGATCGACCAGGTCGGCGTGCCGCAGGTGGACCGGATCGACGGCCTGCCGCCCGCCGTCGCCTTGCAGCAGCAGCGCGGCACGCCCACCGCGCGTTCGTCGGTCGGCAGCGTGACCACGATCTCCAGCCTGGTACGGCTGCTGTATTCGCGCGCCGGCCGCTATCCGGCGCAGCAGCCGATGCTGTATGCCGAAGATTTCTCGCCCAACACGCCGCAGGGCGCCTGCCCGGAATGCCACGGCCTGGGCCGGCTCTACGAAGTGACCGAGCAGTCGATGGTGCCGGACCCGACCCTCACCATCCGCGAACGCGCCGTCGCCGCCTGGCCGACCGCCTGGCAGGGCCAGAACCTGCGCGACATCCTTACCACCCTCGGCCACGACGTGGACCTGCCCTGGCAGGACCTGCCGAAGAAGACGCGCGACTGGATCCTCTTCACCGACGAGCAGCCGACCGTGCCGGTCTACGCCGGCTTCGACCGCGCCGAGGTGCGGGCCGCGATCCAGGCGAAGCAGTCGCCGAGCTACATGGGCACCTTCACCGGCGCGCGGCGCTACGTGCTGCAGACCTTCGCCACCAGCCAGAGCGCGCTGATGAAGAAGCGGGTGTCGCAGTTCATGGTCGGCACCGTCTGCCCGGTGTGCGACGGCAAGCGGTTGAAGCGCGAATCCCTGTCGGTCACCTTCTGCGGCCACGACATCGGGGCGCTGCAGCGGCTGCCGCTGGATGCGCTGGCGGCGCTGCTTCAACCGGCCGCCGAAGGTCGCTTCGCCGACGAGGACGATGCGGATGGCGCGGGCGACGACGCACCGTCGGCGTCGAAGGAACGGCACCGCGCCCACATCGCCCGCCGCGTCGCCGCGGGCGGCTCGGCCCATGCCGCGGCACCCGACGTGCGCCGCACGCCCCACCTGTCCGTCGAAAAACGCATCGCCGCCCAGCGCCTGTCGGCCGAGCTGCTCGGCCGGGTGCGGCAGCTGACGGCGCTCGGCCTCGGCTACCTGTCGCTCGACCGCGCGACCCCGACGCTGTCGCCGGGCGAGCTGCAGCGGCTGCGGCTCGCGACGCAGTTGGCCTCGCAGCTGTTCGGCGTGGTCTACGTGCTCGACGAACCGTCGGCCGGCCTGCACCCGGCTGACAGCGAGGCGCTGCTCGACGCGCTGCAGCGACTGAAGGCCGCCGGCAACTCGCTCTTCGTGGTGGAGCACGACATCGCCACGATGCGTCGCGCCGATTGGCTGGTGGACGTCGGCCCCGAGGCCGGCAGCCGCGGCGGCCGGGTGCTCTACAGCGGCCCGCCGGACGGGCTGTCGCAGGTCGAAGCGTCGCAAACACGGCGCTATCTGTTCGATAGCGCCTTGCGCACGTCCCGCCTGCGCAAAACACCTGAAAGCATCGAAAAAACCGATGCTTGGCTGCGGCTGGAGGGCGTCGCTCGCCACAACCTGCGCGACATCGATGCGGCTTTTCCGGTCGGCTGCCTGACCGCGGTGACCGGTGTCTCGGGCTCCGGCAAATCGAGCCTGGTGAGCCAGGCGCTGCTGGAACTGGTCGGCGCCGCGCTCGGCCAGCCGGTGGCAGTGGAGCCGCCTGCCGACGACGGCCCGCCCGACGCCGCGGCGGGCGACGACGACCCGGGCGCCGGCGCTCCGGCCCTGCCCACGGAACGCACGGCGGGCCGCATCGCGGGCGGCATGGCTCGCATCCGCCGACTGGTGCAGGTGGACCAGAAGCCGATCGGCCGCACGCCGCGGTCCAACCTCGCGACCTACACCGGCCTGTTCGACGCGGTGAGGAAGATCTTCGCCGCCACGCCCAACGCGAAGCGCCGCCGCTACGACGCCGGCCGCTTCTCGTTCAACGTCGCCAAGGGCCGCTGCCCGACCTGCGAGGGCGAGGGTTTCGTCAGCGTCGAGCTGCTGTTCCTGCCGAGCGTTTATGCGCCCTGCCCCGCCTGCCACGGCGCCCGCTACAACCCCGAGACGCTCGCCGTCACCTGGAACGGCCTGACCATCGCCGACGTGCTCGGCCTGACGGTCGAGGCGGCCTGCGACGCTTTCACCAACGAGCCCGCGGTGCTGCGGCCGCTCGCCGTGCTGCGCGACATCGGCCTGGGCTACCTGCGCCTCGGCCAGCCCGCCACCGAACTGAGCGGCGGCGAGGCCCAGCACATCAAGCTCGCGACCGAGCTGCAGCGCACCCAGAAGGGCGACACGCTCTACGTGCTGGACGAGCCGACCACCGGACTGCACCCCGCCGACGTGGACCGGCTGCTCGCGCAGCTCGACCGGCTGGTGCAGGCCGGCAACACGGTCGTGGTCGTCGAGCACGAGATGCGGCTGGTCGCCGCCAGCGACTGGGTGATCGACATGGGCCCAGGCGCGGGCGATGCCGGCGGCACCGTGGTGGCCTGCGGGCCGCCGGAGCAGGTGGCGTGGGCGGCCGGCAGCCGCACGGCGCCGTATCTGGCGGAAGTGCTGACCGGCACCGCCGGGGGCTCCATGCTATGTTATCGATAGCTGAATGCGTCGGTGCAGTGGGCGCCCGTGCCGTCCAGGGCTCGCAAAGCCGGGCTCAGGGTTCCGGCGATTGCGGCACTTCCGGCACCGGCGGCTGCTGCAGCCGCAGCGACACCCAGTACCGGTCGGCCGGGTGGATCGAGACCGACATCTCGTAGGCGATGCCGTCGGCATCCAGGTAGTGCCGGATCACCTTCAGCACCACCGCATCCGGCGCGAGCTGCAGCCGCTCGGCCATGACCGGATCGGTGTTGAGGGCAGCGTGGATGTCCTGCCGGATCTCGGCGACGCGCCGGCCCCAGCGGGACTCGATCAGCGCGCAGACCAAAGTGCCCGGCTCCTGACGCACCATCTCGGCCACCTCGGCATAGGCCGGTTCCACATACACGTCGGTCCAGCCGACCGGCAGGCGGTCGCCCTCGGCATCGACCCGCAGGCTGGACAGCCGCAACCAGCGTGAGCCGGCAGCGCAGCGCAGGTCACGGGCGACGGCCTCGTCGAGCGCCACTTCCCCGACCGTCTCCACCCGGCGGATCTGGTGGCTGCTGAACTGCACCAGATCGTCCACCGAAGCCAGTGTCGGTCGGAAGCCGGAGCGGATTTCGGCCGATTCGACCCGGGTGCCGATGTTCTTGCGGCGCGACACCAGCCCCTGCGCCTGCAGCTCGGTCAGCGCCGCGCGGATCGTGTGGCGGCTCGCGCCGTAGTGGGCGCACAGCTCCAGCTCGGTCGGCAGCAGACTGCCGACGGCAAAATGCCCGCTGGTGATCGCCTCGGTCAGGTGCCGTGCGATGTCTGCGTAATCGGGGCGTTGCATGGCGGTCGATTATCCCGGGGCGGGTTTGCCCCGCTGACCGGTCGCTGTCGGAGACCGACAGTTCGGTAGGTCGGACCGGGCCGCGGCATGTGCTCTACGCGCCCGAACCTTCCCTTCCTTTCCTTCCCGGAGATTTCATGTCCCTGCACCGCCGTACCGTCGTCGCGCTGGCCGGCGCCGCGCTGGCGGCGGGCGCGCGGGCCCAGGGCTACTCCACCCGGCCGGTCGTGTGGATCGTGCCTTTTCCCGCCGGCGGCCCGACCGATGCGCTGGCCCGCGATGTCGCCGCGCACGTCGGCGCCGCGCTCGGCCAGACGATCCTGATCGAGAACGTCGCAGGAGCGGGCGGCACCGTCGGCGCCGCGCGGGCCGCCCAGGCGGCGCCCGACGGCTACACCCTGCTGGTCGGCCACCTGGGCTTCATGGCGGCTGCGCCGTCGCTGTACCGGACCCTCGGCTACGACCCGCTGCAGGACTTCGACCCGGTGTTCCGCTTCCCCGACACGCCGCTGGTGCTGCTGGTCGCGCGCCAGTCCCCGTTCGGCAACGCCGAGGCCCTGATCGCCTTCGCCCGGCGGCATCCGGGCCGGCTCAACATCGGGAATGCGGGCCTCGGCTCCACCTCGCACCTGGCGGCGGCGCTGTTCGCCCAGCGCGCCGGCATCGAGGCCACGTCGGTGCCGTACAAAGGCACCGCGCAGGCGCTGACCGACCTGATGGCCGGGCAGATCGATGCGGTGTTCGACCAGAGCAATACCGCACTGTCGGCCCTGGCCGGCGGCAGGCTGCGCGCGATCGGCCTGACCTCGGCGCAGGACCTGCCGCAGTTCCCCGGCGTGCCGGCGCTGGGCCGGCGGCTGCTGCCGGATTTCGAGATGGCGACCTGGTACGGCGTCTACGCACCCCGGGGCACGCCGCCGGACGTGGTGCAGCGGCTGTACCGGGCCTACGCCCGTGCGATGGAGGACGTCGCCTGGAAGCGGCAATTGGCCGACCAGGGCATCCGGCTGCTGCCCGATGCGCAGTACGCCCCGGACGCGCTGGCCCGCCATACCGCGGCGGAGGTCCGGTCCTGGCGCCGGGTGGTGACGCAGGCGCGGATCGTGCTGGACTGACCATTCAGTTGCCTGGATCGCCTACGCCGGGCGGAGAATCCCGGCAGATGCACCAGGAACCCAATTTCTTCCAGAACCTGCGCGCCGAGTTTTCCAGCGTGCGCGTCTGGCTCGACCGCGCGATCGTGCTCGGCTACGCGGTGGCGTCGGGCCTGTGCGTGGTGGCGTTCACGCTGCTGGCCGAATGGGCCTTCGCCGGCTTCGAGCAGCTGCACCACGGCGCGCCCTGGGCGGTGCTGCTCTGGACGCCGCTGCTGACCGCGGGCATCGTCTGGTGCACCCGGCGCTGGTTCCCCGGCGCGGGCGGCTCCGGCATTCCGCAGGTGAAGGCCGCGCTGGATTCGGACATGCCGGCCGGGCGGCGCGGCGCCTTCGTGTCGCTGCGGCTCGGCTTCGCCAAGATCGGGCTGTGCACCGCAGGGTTCGCGGGCGGCCTGTCGATCGGCCGCGAAGGCCCGTCGGTGCAGGTGGCCGCGGGGGTGATGCAGCATGCGCGCCGCTGGCTGTCGCCGGGCAGCACGATCGACCACCGCGCATTGCTGATCGCCGGCGGCGCCGCCGGCATCGCCGCGGCCTTCAACGCGCCGCTGGCCGGCGTGGTATTCGCGATCGAGGAACTCGCCGGCCGGCTGGAGGCGCGCGCCAGCGGCGTGATCATCACCGGCATCGTGCTGGCCGGTCTGGGGGCGGTGTCGGCCTTCGGCAACCTGAGCTATTTCGGGATCATCCGCGTGCCGCCGCTCGGCTGGTCGCTGGTCGGGCCGGGGCTGCTGGTGGCGCTGGCCAGCGGCGTGGCGGGCGGCCTGTTCGCGCGGCTGATGATCGCCTCGCTCACCGGCTCGCCGCAGCGCTTCAACCGCTGGCGCGCCCGCTGGCCGGTCCGTTTCGCTGCCGCCGGCGGCCTGGCGCTGGCGGTGATCGGCCTGGCGACCGACGGCGCCACCTTCGGCGCCGGCTCCGAGGCGGTCAAGCGGATGCTGGCCGGCCACGACGAACTCACGCCGCTCTACACCCTGCTCAAGTTCGTCGCGACCTGGCTCACCGCCTGGTGCGGCGTGCCCGGTGGCATCTTCGCGCCGTCGCTGTCGATCGGTGCGGGCATCGGCGACGGCATCGCGCAGTTCGCCGGCCCCGCGCTCGGCCCCGCCCTCATCGCGATGGGCATGGCCGGCTTCCTGGCGGCGGTGACGCAGGCGCCGCTGACCGCCTTCATCATCGTGATGGAGATGGTCGACGGCCATGCGATGGTGCTGAGCCTGATGGCCTGTGCGATGCTGGCCAGCCTGGTGTCGCGCATGATCAGCCGGCCGCTGTACGAAGCGCTGGCCGCGCACATGCTGGCGGCGCTCGCTCCGCCGCCCGGGGCCGCCGCGGCGCCGCACGCGGCTCCGTCGGATACACCGGCACCACCGCGGACACCGCCGGTCAGCGGTTCGTGAAGCTCGCGTTGCCCAGGCCGGTGCCGACGGTCAGCACGCCCCAGCGTTTCACGTCGCGCATGTAGGGCAGCTCGGACAGGCCCTGCACCACTGCGTCGTTGTGCAGCCGGACCTGCGTGGTCCGGCCGGCGATCTTCGGCAGCAGGGCGCACAGCTCGCGCGGCAGGTGGAAACGGCTGCTCTCCCAATTGCCCGGCAGGTTCTGCGCGCCGGCCGACAGCGTGCCGTCGGGCTCGACCGTGCCCGGGCAGCCGATGCCGACGTACGGCGCAAGCGTCACGCCGTCGCCGCGGGCTTCGCGGATCGTGCGCTCCAGCATGTCGGCGATCCCTTCCACCACATGGTGGCGGCGCTGCACGTCCTCGTCGTCAGCATGGGTCCACTTGTCGTGGGCCAGCACCTCGGCCCGGGTTAGGTCGGGGCCGTGGCCGCGCACCCGCACGATGCCGCAGCGCACGTTGGTGCCGCCGATGTCCACCGCCAGCAGGCCGTCGTGGTCCTGCAGCACCTCCGGCGGCGCGATGTGCAGCCAGCCGATCAGGCCACCCTCGTCCGCATGGTGGTGCAGCGTGCGCAGCGACACGCCGGCCCGCGCCTCGGCCAGCAGTTCGGCGGCGCGGCCGATCGCATGCTCGCCGACCGCACTTTCCTGGAAACCGCCGCCGATCACCACCCGCTCGACCTGCTTCCAGCTCTTCTGCCGCTGGAAGCGCCGCACGACCGCCACCAGCTGCAGCGCATAGTCCTCGCAGGCAGCGCGGATCGTGGCGGCGGCCGGCCCGTTGGCGGCCAGCAGCGCATCGAGCCGGTCCTTCGGAATGTCGGCGGTCGGCCGGACGCCGAGCGCGTCCTTGCCGGCGATGTCGGCAAATACGCCCCGCCACGCATCGAGCATCCAGCCGAAGGCGCGCCGGCTCGCGCGGTCGCCGAAGAAGGAGCCGTCCGCATGGTCGAGGACCGGCAGGCTGTAGCTCTCGACCGTCACCCCCGGCAGCTCCCGCACACCGTGCAGCGGCGGCGGCGGGGCGTCGTCGGCGTCGGTCGGCACGGTGGCGGAAGCAACGGGCATGGCGGTTCGGTGCGGCATTGGCAGAGACTACCGAGCATCGCCGACGGTGCCGCGCCCGGCCACAGCGCTGCGACGCAGACGCCTGTCAGCCGACAGCCCGCGCAAGGCCCGCGCCACGACTGTGCTGTAGGACGAGAGCGGAATTTCGATTAATGACGGTAGTGTCCGCCCACTGCATCAAATACTCCGCGTCTTTCCTCCACCGATGGGCCCTGCCATGCTTCCCGCCAACCTCCTCCGACAGCCGCAGATCCGCCTCCACGGCAAGGTCGACGATGCGATGCTGAACAACTTCCTGCAGCAGCTCGACACCGCCCTCGGCAGCCCAGCCGGCCCGGTGCTGGTCGAGCTGACCACCACCGGCGGCGATGCCGAGACCGGCCGCCGCATCGCCACCGACCTGATCCTGGCGCGCGAGCGTTTCGGCGCCGATCTGCACTTCGTCGGCAAGTCGGTCGTCTATTCCGCCGGCGTGACCATCATGTCGGCCTTCGCACCCGACCGTCGCTGGCTCACCGAGCACTGCATGCTGCTGATCCACGAGCGCCGGCTCGACAAGACGCTGGAACTCAAGGGCGCGATGCGCGGCATGGAGGCGCTGGTGCGCGACACGCTGGCCGAGATCGAGAGCGCCCGCGAGATGGAGCGCCGCGCCTTCGCCGTGCTGGTGGAGGGCACCCAGCTGACGATCGACGAACTGATGGCCCGCATCGGCCAGTCCGACTGGTATCTGGAGGCGCAGGAAGCCCGGGCGCTCGGGCTGGTCCAGGGCGTGGTCTGATCGGCGCACCGACTGCCCTTCCGCATCCCCCTTTTTTCGAGGAACCGACGACCATGAACGACCTGTCCGCCTTTTCGATCACCGCCAAGTGGCCTGCGCAGCATCCGGACCGGCTGCAGCTGTACTCCCTGCCCACGCCCAACGGCGTGAAGGTGTCCATCGCGCTGGAAGAGATCGGGCTGCCCTACGAGGTGCACCTCGTCGACTTCGGCCGCAACGACCAGACTTCGCCCGAATTCCTGTCGCTCAATCCGAACAACAAGATCCCGGCGATCCTCGATCCCGCCGGTCCGGGCGGCGCGCCGCTGGCGCTGTTCGAATCCGGCGCGATCCTGGTGTACCTCGCCGAGAAGACCGGCCGGCTGCTGCCCGCCGACCCGGCCGCCCGCTACGAGACGCTGCAATGGCTGATGTGGCAGATGGGCGGGGTCGGGCCGATGTTCGGCCAGCTCGGCTTCTTCCACAAGTTTGCCGGCAAGGACTTCGAGGACAAGCGCCCGCGCGACCGCTACGTGGACGAATCCCGCCGCCTGCTCGGCGTGCTCGACCGCCGGCTGGAGGGTCGCGACTGGATCATGGGCGCGGAATACACCATCGCCGACATCGCCGTGTTCCCCTGGGTGCGCAACCTGGTGGGCTTCTACGGCGCGCACGAGCTGGTCGGCTTCGATGCCTTCGCGAACGTGCAGCGGGTGCTCGACGCCTTCGTCGCGCGGCCGGCCGTGGTGCGCGGCCTGGACATCCCGCACCGCGGCTGAAGCCCGTCCTGCGCGAAGTGCGCGCCCCGGGGTGGCGGGCCGCGCGCACTGCCCCGCAAGGCATCGTCCTACGCCGCGGCGTGCACGCGCCGTCCTACAACGACGGATCCATCAACTCATTCCACACGAAGGATCCGATCCATGAGTCCCGCTCCGTCCGACGACGCCCCCCTCTCCACCGCCTCGCCGCGCCGCGTGGTCGTGCTGACCGGCGCGTCCAGCGGCATCGGGCGGGCCACGGCGCTGGCTTTCGCGCGGCACGGCGCCGCACTGGTGTTGGCTTCGCGGTCAGCCGAATCGCTCGAGCCGGTGTCGATGGCCTGCGAACGCGCCGGCGTGCCGGTGCTCGCGGTGCCGACGGACGTGGCCGATGCCGGTGCGATGAAGGCGCTGGCCGATGCAGCACTGGCGCGCTTCGGCCGTATCGACGTCTGGGTCAACGGTGTCGGCGTGGGCGCCGTCGGCCGCTTCGAGGACACGCCTGCCGAGGCGCACAAGCGGGTGCTGGAATGCAACCTGCTCGGCCACCTGAACGGCTGCCATGCAGCGATGCCGCATTTCCGCGCGCAGCGGCACGGTCTGCTGGTCAACATGATCTCGCTCGGCGGCTGGATCCCCACCCCGTACGCCGCTGCGTACGTGGCGAGCAAGTTCGGCGTGCGGGGCCTGTCCGAAGCGCTGCGCAGCGAGGTGTCGGACCTGCGCGACGTGCACATCTGCGACGTCGCGCCCACCTTCGTCGATACGCCGGGCCTGGCGCACGGGGCCAACTACACCGGCCGCACGCTGCGTCCGCCGCCACCGCTGATCGACCCACGCCGCGTAGCCGAAGCGATTGTGCGGCTGTGCGACCGCCCGCGCGACGTGACCTGGATCGGGGCGCCGGCCCTGCCCGGCCGTATCGCCTACGCGCTGGCACCCCGGCTGGTCGGCCGCACGATGCGCGCGTTCATCGACTGGGCTCTGCGCCGCAGCACGCCGGCGCCGATCACCGACGGCAACCTCTACGGCGCCTCGCGCGGCAATGCGGTCGACGGCGGGCACCGCGAGGGCCAGGCCGGCCTGACCGCGGCGGGTGCCGGCCTAGCCGCGGTCGGTTTGGCCTGCGCGCTCTGGGCCTGGCAGCGCCGGGGCCGCTGAACGGCACCGCCCCGCGGAAGGCGCCGTGTCCGAAAAATTCCGCTACCTGCTGCAGAAGCTGGTCCGCAAGACCTGGTGGCGCTGCGCGCTGTTTTCGCTGTTCGCAGTGCTGGCGGTCGCGCTGGCAGCCCTTCTCGGCCCGGCCATCCCGCGAGACGTGGCGACCCAGCTAGGCTCCGATTCGATCGACAGCCTGCTCAACATCCTCGCTTCCAGCATGCTGACGGTGGCGATCTTCTCGGCCACCACCATGGTGTCGTCGTTTTCTGCCGTCAGCAGCACCGCCACGCCGCGCGCGGCGCAGCTGCTGATCGAGGACACGACGATCCAGAACACGCTCGCCGCCTTCGTCGGCGCTTTTCTCTACAGCGTGATCGCGCTGGTCGGGCTGCATGCCCATGTCTACGGCGACGGCGGCCGGCTGGTGCTGTTCGGCTTTACCCTGGTGATGCTGGCGGTGGTGGTCGTGGTGCTGCTGCGCTGGATCGACTACCTGTCGGTGCTCGGCCGGCTGGGCGAGACGATCCGGCGGGTGGAGCTCGCCACCGCCGATGCGATGCGCCAGCGCCTCGACAAGCCCCATCTCGGCGGACGTCCGCAGGCCGAGGGCGAGCGCGGCGCCCATGCGCTGCAGGCCGCCGCCACCGGCTTCGTCCAGCATGTGTCGATGGACCTGCTGCAGCGGCATGCCGAGGCCGCCGGTTGCAGGCTGCACCTGCATGTGCTGCCGGGCGCGTTCGTCGAGCCGTCGGTGGTGCTGGTGACCGGCGACCGGCCGTTCGACGACGCCGCCCGCCAGGCGATTGCCGATGCGGTGCTGGTCGGCACCAGCCGCAGCTTCGACCACGATCCGCGCTTCGGCATGGTGGTGATGGGCGAGATCGCGGCGCGGGCGATGTCGGCGTCGGTGAACGATCCGGGCACCGCGCTCGACGTGACGGCCGCGGCGGTCCGCACGCTGGCGGTCTGGGCCGAAGGCCGCCGTGCGCAGGCGGCCGCGCCGCCGGAAGTGCTGTTCGACCGCGTCAGTGCGCCCGCGCTGCGTGATGCCGGGCTGGTCGAGGACGTGTTCGCGCCGCTGGCCCGTTACGGCGCTCCGGCGGTGGAGGTGGGCATCGCGCTGCAGCGGGCGCTCGGCTCGGTCCGGCGCCTGGGCCATCCGCCGTTCGCGGCCGCGGCCGAGGCGATGGCGCGTTATGCGCTCGCCCGCGCCGGCCAGGCGGGGCTGCTGCCGGAAGAGCTGTCGCTGCTGCAGGCGGCGGCCGGTGCTGCCGCGTCGGCGGCAGCGGAGCCGCAGCCCTCCGGGCACACTGCCGTGCCATGACCGCCGCCGCCCTGCCCGATCCCCCCGCCGGACCCCTGCCCGTCGGCACCGTCATCGCCGATCCGGCGAGCGTCGATGCCGCCCTGCTCAGCCGCCAGTCGGTGCGCGCCTTTCGACCGGACCCGGTGCCGCAGGCGGTGCTGGAGCAGATCCTGGCGGTCGCCGCGCGCGCCGGCTCCGGCAGCAACATCCAGCCGTGGAAGGTCTACGTGCTGCAGGGCGCGAGCCGCGACCGGCTGGTGGATACGGTGTGCGCCCTGCACGACGCGATCGCGGCCGACCCGGCGTTGGGCGAGGCCTACCGGCCGGCCTACGACTACTACCCGGAGCAGTGGTTCTCGCCATATCTGGACCGGCGGCGGCAGAATGGCTGGAGCCTGTACGGCCTGCTCGGCATCGGCCGCGGCGACAAGCAGGCGATGCATGCGCAGCACGGCCGCAACTTCCGGTTCTTCGACGCCCCGGTCGGGCTGATCTTCACCGTCGACCGGGCGCTCGGCCGCGGCGCGCTGCTCGACTACGGCATGTTCCTGCAGAGCATCATGCTGGCCGCGCGGGCCCGCGGACTGCACACCTGTCCGCAGGCCGCCTGGAACCGCTTCGAGACCGTGGTGCTGCCGCAGGTGGGCGCCGGGGACCACGAGATGCTCGTCTGCGGCATGGCGCTGGGTCATGCGGATGGGGATGCGCCGGTGAACACGCTGCGCACGCCGCGCGAGACGGTTGCCGACTTCACCCGCTGGCTCGGCTGACCGAGGGCCATCCGGGCCCTGTCCGCACAGCATCCGCCCGGAATGCTGCGGCATCGCATCTCGGTACATGATGGTGCACGGTCCTGTCGGGTTGCCCGACAATCAGTCCACGTCAAAAGACAGGTTTTGGCCGCTGTTGCAGGTCAGAAAAGCAGTTTTATTCGCTTTTCGCATCATGGCTTCGCGGCATGTGACCTATTCGATCATTAATGACACAGGTACCGAGGAAAGTTGATATGCAGGAGGAGATCCACCCCCACGCCGACGGCGGACACCTTGCGGCGCAACGCGCTGCAGGAGGGCGCGCGGCATGATGCCTTCGACCCTGGCGCTCGTCGACGACGATGCCGAGTTTTCCGAATTCCTGAGCCAGTATCTTCGCCAGCGCGGCATCGCGGTGCAGGTCTTCGGCGACAGCAACGACCTGCTGGCGGCCCAGACGCCCTACAGCTTCGACTTCTACATCTTCGACCTGATGCTGCCCGGCGTGGACGGCCTGGACCTGATCAAGATCCTGCGCCGCCGCAGTACCGCGGGCGTGCTGGTCGTGTCCGGCCGGCTGGCGCCGGCGGTGTTCGAGGAAGTGCTGACCGCGGGTGCCGACATGTACCTCGCTAAGCCGGTGCGCTTCGAGCAGGTCGCGCTGGCGGTCGAGGCGGTGTACCGCCGCGTGGTGGCCGCCCGCGAACAGCACAACAGCTGGAAGCTCGACCGGCATGCGAGCGAACTGGTCGCGCCCGACGGCACCCGCATCTCGCTGAGCGACAAGGACCTCGCGGTGATGGAGTGCTTCGTCGAAGCCGCCGGCGGCACCGTGGCGCGGGCCACGCTGCGCCAGCGGCTCGGCCACACCGACGAAGCGGAGTCCGACAACACCCTGCACGCCACGATCTACCGGCTGCGCCGCCGCATCGAACGGGCGACGCCGGTGGTGGTGCCGTTGCAGTCGCAGTCGCGGGTCGGCTACCTGTTCCGTGCGCAACTGTCGCTGGCCTGATAGGCGCGTCACTGCAGCGTTTTCAGCAGGGTGCGAAAACGCTGCGGTGTAGGCGTTTTCGGGCGAGGTGTGTGGGTACGCAAGAGGCGCGCAGGATGCGTTTGCCTCCGGAGGTTGCGGATGTTGCGGGTTGTGCAAACGCGCAGGCGCCGCACCGTGGAAGGCGGGCAAATCGGCAGAACGGCTCGACACATCCGGCTGGGTAGCGACGTGAAAGATGACCCCAGTGCACAGGCAGATCGCCGGCACTTCTTTCACCCACACACACCCTCAGGAGCACACCATGAAGAAGAACGACAACCACGGTCAGGGCCGCGTCACAGATCCGTCGACCGACGGCCGTCTGAAGGAAAACCAGGGCGGAAAGGCCCAGGCCCACAAGGGCAGCGACCGCGCCGAAGCCGGCATGTCCATGCAGCGCGACAGCGGCAAGGCGATGGACAGCAAGATGGACAAGGGCATGGCCAAGTCCACGGACAAATCGATGGACAAGGGCATGGCGAAGGACATGGACAAGAAGAGCGGCCAGTCCCACGCCAGCCATGGCCAGGGCCGGGTCACCGATCCCGCGCACGACAAGCGGCTGAAAGAAAACTGCTGATCGCGGCTGCAGCCCGACTGAAGGCCGCCTGCGGGTGGCCTTTGTTTTATCCGGTGCGCCCATCGCCTTTCGCGCGCCAGCATCGCCCGTCCTCGTCCCCTCCTGCGGTGCCTACCGCTAATTCACCATGACCATCGCCTGCCTCGGCTGGGGCTCCCTTCTCTGGAAAAGCGGCGCGCTGCTGCTCGCATCGACCTGGCAGGACGACGGTCCGCGGCTGCCGGTGGAATTCGCGCGGGTCGGCGACGGCGGCGAGCTGGCCACGGCCCTCTGTCCCGGTGCCGCGCTGCAGTCCACCTGGTGGGCGCTGCTCGCGACCGACGACCTGGCGACCGCCCGCGAGCAGCTGCGCATCCGTGAAGCCATCGACCGCGAGCACCCGGAATGGGTCGGCAGTTCCGACCGCGCGGCGGACGATGCGGCCAGCCGGGCCATCGAGGCCTGGCGGCGGGAGCGTGGGCTGCAGGCGGTGGTCTGGACGGCGCTGCCGCCGCGCATCGACGGCTGCAACGGCCGCTGTCCGGGGCCCGGGGAAGCGGTGGCCTACCTCGCCGGGCTCGCGGGCGAACGGCGTGCGCATGCCGAGGATTACGTACGGCGGGTGCCGCCCTCGCTCGCGACGGTGAACCGGCAGGCCATCGCCACGGCGCTGGGGTGGCGGCCCTACGAGGACGGTGCCGACGACACGCGCGAAGCGGTGGCGCCCGCGGCCGTTCAGGTCTGCATGCCCTGCGGCAGCACCAGCCGCATGCAGGCACCCTGAGGCGTGTCGTGCAGCGCCTCCACGGTGCCGCGGTGGAGGTCCATCACCCGCCGCACGATGAACAGCCCCAGCCCGTGGCCGACCCGGTGGCGGGCCTGGGTGCCGCGGGCGCCGCGGCTGAAGAGGCGCGGCATCAGGTCGTCGGGAATGCCCGGGCCCTGGTCGCGTACCTCGATCACCAGCGCCAGCGGTTCGTCCGAATCGTCGATGCGCACCACCACCGGCGTGCCGGGCGGCGAATAGGCGAGGGCGTTGCCGATCAGGTTGCGCAGCGCCAGCCGCATCAGGCCGATGTTCATCGAGGCGGTGCGGGTCGCGGTGGCGCGCTGCACCTGTACCCGGCCGCGCTCGCACCCGTCGATGTCGGCGATGGCCAGCTCGACCAGCGTGTCCACGTCGGTGTCCTGGCAGCGGATCGGCTCGGTGCCGGCGAGCAGCACCGCGTCGGCTAGCGTGTTGTCGACCGCCGAGGCGACCTGGGTCAGCACGCTGCGGGCGCGCTGCAGCCTAGCTGCGGCGTTGTCGCGGTCGGTCGGCGAGCCGCCGTCGGCGATCGCCTGCGTGGCGCTCTCCAACGCCGCCGAGGCATTGTTGAGCGGCTGCCGCACCTCGTGCGCCAGCGTGGCGAGCATCTCCTCGCGGTGCGCGAGCAAGCGGCCGCGCTCGACCAGCAGGCGGCTTTGCTCCTCCATGCGCAGCTCGGTCTGCAACCGGCGTTCCTGCTCGCGGGCGCGGTCGCTGGCGAGCGCGAGTTCCTCCCGCCGCGCCGCTTCCAGCGCCATGCCGATGTAGCCCATGTTGCCGTAGAGCGCCGCGAAGATCGCGAACGCGACCATCAGGATGAAGATCTGGTGGTCGAGCGCGGGCGCCGCGGCGCCCAGGAACAGCGCCACCGTGATGAAGCGCACCGCCAGCACCAGGGCGAACACACCGTAGACGTTGCGCAGCACCCGGGCGAAGTGATAGCCGGTCGCACGGTGCAGCAGGTGCGCCTCGTGGCACAGCCAGATGCTGCCGAGGAAGTGCATCAGCGACGTGGTCACGATGTGCAGCGGGTCGTCGGAGTCGTGGGTCGCGAGCACGTGGACCAGCGCGCTCACCGCCCAGCACACGACGTACAGGCCTTGCGGCGTCGGCAGACGGGCCTCGTCCCGCAGCGCGGCGGCGCGCAGCGGATACGAGGCGAAGAACATCGGGCCTGCGATCCAAACGAAGAGCCATGCCGGCAGCATGTCGCGCAGGCCGATCAGCAGCACGCTCGCGCCGTACAGCAGGCTGCCGGCGCACCACAGCACGACCGTGCGGCGCCGGTGCCGGCGGCGCAGGATGGTCCAGGTCATGAGCGGCAGCGCCACGTACAGCAGCGATGCGAAGACGGTGATCGTCTGGTAGTTGTTCAGCACATCTCCTCCATGCGGTGCGGCCGGGCTGGCGCTCCGCGGGGATTGTGCCGCCGCGGTTGAAGCGGCGCGAGCCGGCCGCATCTGCAGGGTTGCCGCCCTGCTCCCCTTTCCGGAAGATCCCCGCCCATGCCCGACCATCCCGTACTCGACGTCCGCCCACTCGGTTTTCCCTGGGAGACCGCCGACCCGTTCCTGTTCTGCGTCTACCACGACGACGCCTATCCGGCCGCCGACGCGCAGATGCGGCCGGCCGCCTCGCTCGCGGGCCGCACGCTCGGCAGCGACTTCAGCCGCCGGGACGGCTGGAGCATGTACCACGGCGAGACGGTGCCCGGCTTCCCGGCGCATCCGCACCGCGGCTTCGAGACGGTGACCATCGTGCGCCGCGGCCTGGTGGACCATGCGGACTCGCTTGGCGCGGCTGCGCGCTTCGGCGAGGGCGACGTGCAGTGGCTCACCGCCGGCCAGGGCATCGTGCATGCCGAGATGTTTCCGCTGCTGCGCCAGGATGCCGGCAATCCGCTGGAGCTGTTCCAGATCTGGCTCAACCTGCCGGCGCGCAGCAAAACCGCGCCGCCGCATTTCACGATGCTCTGGTCGGGGAACCTGCCGCGCACGGTGGTCGCCGACGCCGAGGGCCGCACCACCGAAGTCACGGTGATCGCCGGCCGCTGCGCCGCCGGCGCCGAGATGCTGGAGCCGCTCGCGCCGCCGCCGGATTCCTGGGCCGCGCAGGCCGATGCCGACGTGGCGATCTGGACGCTGCGCATGGCCCCCGGCGCACGCTGGACGCTGCCGGCCGCGGCGGGCGCGGACACCGGCCGCCGGCTGTATTTCTTCAAGGGCGCGCAGGTCGCCGTGGCAGGCCAGGCGGTGGCGCAGCACGCCGCGATCGCCCTGCGCCCGGGCGCGGCGGTGGAGATCGCCAACACTGGCGAGACCGAAGCGGAGTTCCTGCTGCTGCAAGGCCGGCCGATCGCCGAGCCGGTGGTGCAGTACGGCCCGTTCGTGATGAACAGCGAGGCCGACATCCGCCAGACGCTGGAGGACTACCGCCGCACCGGCTTCGGCGGCTGGCCGTTCGACGATCCGGCACCGGTCCACGGCCGCGATCCGGCACGCTTCGCGCGGCATCCGGACGGCCGCGAGGAGCGGCCGGCGGGCTGAGCGGTCAGCGGGTCGGCGGGGTACGCGAAAGCGCCGCGCGTGCGGCCGTCGCGCACGCCGCGGCCTCCGACGCCAGAGCGGTCGTCGCGTCGCACGGCGGGATCTGGCGCCGCGCCGCCATCTCGGCGATGTAGGCGCGCAGCAGCGCCACCCGCCGGGGCCGGAAGCTCTCGCCGGTGCGCTTCACCGCGTGGATGCGGTCGGCGCGGAACATGCGGAAATCGTTGCGCAGGCAGCAGCGCGACAGCACCATCAGCGAGCGGCTCAGGTAGACGATCGCCAGCGGCCAGATGGTGCGCTCGGTGGTCTCGCCGTCGCGTACGTAGCGGATCGCCACCGCCTCCTCGCGCCAGCAGGCTTCCCGCAGCAGCGCCATGTCGGGCAGCGGCGGCGCGGGCTCGTCGTCGAAGCGGTGGACCATCGACACCGCATGCACCAGCTGCTGCTGGCGCGCCTGCGGCAGCGTGGCCGCCAGCTTGGCGAGCACCGAGGCCGCGGCGCCCACCAGCGCCGGGTCGCCGGCATGCGCGACCCGACCCATGCCGAGCACCAGCGCCTCGATCTCCAGCCGGTCGAACATCTGCGGCGGCAGGCTGCCGTCCTCCACCAGGCAGTAGCCGAAGCCGCGCTCGCCGCCGATCTCGGCGCCGGCGGCGCGCAAGCTGTCGATGTCGCGGTAGACCGAGCGCACCGACACGCCGGTCTCCTCCGCCAGTCGGCGGGCGGTGACGGGCGCGGGCAGCCGGCGCAGGGCGTCGAGCAAACGGAAGAGGCGGTCGGGGCGGGCCATGGCGGGGAGCGCTGCAGCTGACAGGAACTGGCAGTTGGGGTGCCTAGAGTAGCAGCCGTCGCCGACCCTTCCATTTGTTTTCAGGAGCTTCCATGCTGACCCTTTTCCACAGCCCCCGCAGCCGTTCCACCCGCATCGTCGCGCTGCTGCACGAACTCGGCGCGCTCGACGCGGTCCGCATCGAGATCGTCGACATCCCGCGCATGGACGGCAGCGGCCGCACCGACCCGCGCAACCCGCATCCCGAGGGCAAGGTGCCGCTGCTGATGGAGGACGGCGTGGCGATCCGCGAATCCGCGGCGATCGTGCCCTATCTGGCCGAGCGTTTCCCCGAAGCCGGCCTGCAGGTGCCGCCGGGCGACCCGCAGCGCGGCGCCTACCTGTCGTGGTTCGCCTGGTACGCAGGCGTGATGGAGCCGGTGATGGTGCTGCAGGCGACCGGCCTGCAGCACCCGGCGCTCGCCGCCACCTTCCGCGGCAAGGCCGAGATGGAGGCACAGCTGCTCGCAGTGCTGGCGCGGCAGCCCTACCTGTGCGGCGACCGTTTCACATCCGCCGACCTGCTGCTGCATTCGCCCTATGCGTTCTTCGGCCTGCCCGGCGTGCCGGCGATCGACGCCTGGGTGGAGCGCTGCAGGGCGCGGCCGTCGATGGCGTTCGCGGCGGCCTTCGACGAGCGGCACGTGGCGGGCTGATCCGGCGGGGCATGCAGGGTGCGGGTACGGCGGGCGGCCCGCGCCGGGTTACGCACCGGATCCCGCATTCATGGCGCCCGTGCAGCCGCACCGCGCGCCGCATCCTCCGCCACGAGGCTGTGGTGCAGCATCGCCCCGGCCAGCACGCCGCTGGCGACGGACATGCTGATGTTGGAAGGCGCCTGCGCGATGTCCCCCGCGGCGTAGACGCCGGGCACGGTCGTCATGCGCTGGGGATCGGTGCGCACCAGCGGACCGCCGGGCGTGTCGTCGATCGCGCAGCCCAGCCGGGCGGCGAGCGGGCTCGCGAACACCGGCTGCTGGCCGACGAACAGCGCGTCGACGGCGACCCGCCGGCCGTCCTGCAGCAGCACGTGGCGCAGGGTGTCGCCGGGACCCTCGACCGCCGCGACCGGCACCGGTTCGACGGCTACGCCGCGCGCGGCGAGGAGGGCATGCGTCTCGGCGTCGGGCACGAACTGGCCGTGGGTGAAGAGGGTGACCGGGCCCCAGTCGGCCACCAGCATCGCGTACTGCGCGGCCATCGGTCCCATCGCCGCCAGCACGCCGATCGGGCCGCCGCCGATCTCGTAGCCGTGGCAGTACGGGCAGTGCAGCACCGAACGGCCCCAGCGCTCGGCCACGCCCGGCAGGGCGGGCGGCTGGTCGCGGTAGCCGGTGGCGAGCAGCAGCCGCCGGCCGGCAGGGCGGCCACCGTCGTCGGTCTGCACGACGAAGCCGTCTGCCGCGTCGTCGTCGAGCGGCTGCGCGTCGGTCGCGGTCGCCTGCAGCAGCGTGACGGTGGCATAGCGGGCGAGCTGCGCCCGGGCCTCGTCCAGCATTTCGCGGCCGGGCCGGCCGTCCTGGGCGAACACGCCGTGGGCGTGGGACGCGAAGCGGTTGCGCGGTTGCCCGGCGTCGATCACCAGCACCCGCCGCCGTGCGCGGCCGAGTTGCAGGGCAGCCGACAGGCCGGCATAGCTGCCGCCGACGACGATGGCGTCATGAAGAGGCGTGGGGGGCATGGATGCTCCAGTCGGGATGGCGCTGCAGGCGCCGGTGGAAATCGGCCGACAGGTCGGCCAGCGTGACCTGGGAGAGGCGGGCTGCGAGCAGTGCCTCGGCCGCCTGCAGGCTGTCGTGCAGCGCATGCTGCACCGCCTGCTCGACCAGGCAGTCCGGCTGCGGTGGCGCGGCGGTGGGCGACGCGGCGTCGCCCGCCGCCAGCTGCACGTCGAGCAGGGTGACCGAGGCGAGGTCGCGCGCCAGCACCCAGCCGCCGCCGTGGCCGCGCTCCGACACAACGAAGCCGGCCTCGCGCAGCCCGGCCATGGTGCGGCGCACGACCACCGGATGGGTGCGCATGCAGGCGGCCAGCGCCTCCGACGTCATCGGGCCCGCATGCTCGGCCATGTGCAGCAGCGCGTGCAGCACCGCCGACAACCGGCTTCCGGATTTCATGTAACTCTGCATGTTGCGAGATTAGCAGGATCGGACGCAGCCTGCTGGCCGGGGGCGTTTTCGCGGCGGCGGCTGCAGGCGCCGATCCGCACGGCGAGAATCGGCGCTTTGCCCATCGCGCCGCGCTGCGCCGCCGCACCCCAGCACACCATGAAAATCGCCAAGGACACCGCCGTCACCCTCCGCTACAAGATCGCCGGCGCGGACGGCCGCACGCTCGACGAGGGCAAGACCCCGCTGGTCTACCTGCACGGCGGCTACGAGAACATCTTCCCGAAGGTCGAGGAAGCGCTGGAAGGCCAGGAGCCCGGCCATGCCGGCACGCTGGAGCTGAGCGCCGAGGAGGCCTTCGGCGCCCGCGACGAGAGCCTGGTGCGCGTCATCCCCAAGAGCGAATTCCCGCCGGGCGTGAAGGTCGGCGGTCAGCTGCAGGGCACCGGCGCCGACGGCCAGCCGCAGGTCTTCAACGTGGTGAAGATCAAGGGACCGGAGGTGCACCTGGACGGCAACCATCCGCTGGCCGGCAAGGCGCTGCGCTTCAGCTTCAAGGTGGCCGACGTGCGCGCCGCCTCGGCCGATGAGATCGCCCATCGCCACGTGCACGGCGAACACGGCCACCACCACTGAGCTCCCGTTTCGATAGCAGTCTGCGCAGGTCCCGCCTGCGCAGGAGGCCGATTTCCTTCCGAAAAACCTGACAAGACGACACCATGGCGATGCGTGACCGCAGCAGCACCGGTGGCGGCGGCCTGGTCTATTCGACCGAGGCCGGCCGCATGTGCCCCGACTGCCGCCAGCCGGTGGCCGGCTGCACCTGCCGCGCGCAGGCCGCGGCCGCCGTGCGCGGCGACGGCCGGGTGCGGGTGCTGCACGAGACCAAGGGCCGCGGCGGCAAGGGCGTGACGGTGGTGCGAGGCCTGCCGCTGGCGCCCGACGACCTGGCCGCGCTCGGCAAGCGCCTGCGCACCGCCTGCGGCGCCGGCGGCACCGCGAAGGACGGCGTGCTGGAGATCCAGGGCGACCACCGCGACACGGTGATGGCGCTGCTGGAGCAGCAGGGCTACGCGCCGAAGCGGGCCGGGGGCTGAGCATGCCGGACGCCTCCGTCCGGCCCTGCAGAATGCCGCGATGAACCCCGACGACCTGCAGAAGCTCGTCACCCGCGAAATGCCCTTCGGCAAACACCAGGGACGCGTCATCGCCGACCTGCCGGCGAACTACCTGCACTGGTTCGCCCGCGAGGGATTCCCGCCGGGCGAGACCGGACGGCTGCTCGCGCTGATGTTCGAGATCGACCACAACGGCCTGCGGCCGCTGCTGGCGCCCTTGCGTCGCTGACCGCCGCTTACCGGGGCCCTGCAAGGCGCCCGTCAGTCCACCGCCGGGCCGCGGAATTCGATGCCGTGTCGCGCGCAGGCCGCCACCAGCGCGTCGATCTGATCGGCCGTCGGCGCCTCCTGCGGCGGCAGGCCGGGGCCCTGGGCAGGCCGTGCGAGGCTGCGCACCATGTCCTCGAACCGGCCGGTGGTGACGGTGAGGAAACGGGCTTCGCCCGACACCACCCGGAACGAATGCGGCAGCCCGGCCGGCACCGCCAGCGACTCGCCCGGCGTGAGCAGGCGGATCTCCTCGCCCACGCGGATGCGCACCTCGCCGTCAAGCATGCAGAAACTCTCCTCCTCGTCGACGTGCACATGGAGCGGCACGGCGAAATCCCGTGGCATGCGGTGTTCGATCAGCGAGATGCCGCCGGTGTTCTGCGTCTTCGACAGCAGGATGGAGAGACGGGCGGTGGTGAACCAGAGGTGGTCGGCCATGGTGAAGCGGGCAGGAGAGCGAGTGGAGAAGATCGCCATTCTTCGCGCCGGCCCGCGCGGCCGGAAGCCCGAGAATCGCGCATCGTTGTACCGAAGATCGTGCTGATGAAGACACTCGACGCGATGGCCGGCGTGGCCGCATTCCTGGCGGTCGCCGAGCGGTCGAGCTTCACCGCCGCGGCGGACGCGCTGGGCATCGGCCGCGCGACCGTCGGTGCGCAGGTGGCGGCGTTGGAGGCGCGGCTGGGCGTGCGGCTATTGCAGCGCTCCACCCGCGC
>CAJYQL010000077.1 GCA_913776965.1 uncultured Xylophilus sp. | reverse complement strand
AATGCGCGAGGAATGCCGTCGGTGCGAACGACCAAAGTGCCCGGTCCAGGGTATCGAGCATCTCCTGTGCCCCGACCACGACGACGCGGGCCTGCCCGCCGATGGCCTTGCGCAGCAGACGGCAGACATACGACAGCTTGTCCGGCGCATTGAAGTGGAAGGCGATCTCGGTCATGCGAAGGAACGGGCGACCTCAGGCCTTCGCGCTTTTGCGGGCGGTCTTCCTGACCGTCGGCCGACTCGCCGCGGACTGGGACAGCAGGTACTGCAGCAGGAGCCCGACCGGCCGGCCGGTAGAACCCTTCGCGGTACCGCCCTTCCAGGCACTCCCTGCGATGTCCAGATGCGCCCATGGGAATTTGCCGGCGAAGCGCTGCAGGAACTTGGCGGCGGTGACAGCACCGCCTGCCCGGCCTGCGACATTGGCGACGTCCGCGAAATTGGTCTTCAAACCCTCGGCATATTCGTCGTCGAGCGGCATGCGCCAACACGGATCGAGCGCGGCGTCGCCCGCAGTCGCCAGCGCCGTCGCCAGCGCGTCGTCGGCGCTGAACAACCCGCTGCGGACATTGCCGAGCGCCACCACGCAGGCACCTGTCAAGGTGGCGATATCGATGACCGCCCGCGGCTTGAACCGCTCTGCGTAGGTCAGCGCGTCGCACAGTACAAGCCGCCCTTCCGCATCCGTATTCAGGACTTCGATCGTCTGGCCGCTCATGCTGGTGACCACATCGCCCGGTTTAAGCGCACGGCCATCGGGCATGTTCTCGCAAGCCGGAATCAGCCCGACCACGTTCACCGCAGGACGCAGATCGGCCAACGCACGGAAGGTGCCGAGCACGCTGGCCGCGCCGCACATATCAAACTTCATTTCATCCATCTCGGCCGCCGGCTTGATCGAGATACCGCCGGTATCGAACGTGATGCCCTTGCCTACCAGCACGACCGGTGCGTCGTCCCGTCCCGCTCCCTCGTAGCGGAGCACGATGAAACGCAGTTCTTCTTCCGATCCACGGGCCACCGCCTGGAAGGAGCCCATCCCCAGCTTCTCGACTTCGCGCGGTCCGAGCACCTGCACCTTCAGCCCCGGTCCTTCGAGCGACTTCGCCGCATCCGCGAGCAGCGTCGGCGTGGCGTAGTTGGCCGGGCGGTTGCCCCACTCCTTGGCGAACTCGATGCCGGCGACCGATGCGCGCGCAATGGCGAAATCCTGTTTGACCGATGCACTGTCCGGCACCGCGAGGGTCACCCGCTCGATGCGCCGTGGCTCGGCCTTCGGCTTGGTGGTTGTGTAGACATAGCTGCCGTCCGCGGCTGCAGCCACGGCCGCGCGCACGCCGTCGGCGCCGGCCTGAGCCGGCAGGACCAATGTGATCCGCTTGACGCCTTCATGGTATTTGAGAGCGCCGATAGCGGCCAGGACGCCCTGCCGAATCCCTTTGGCGTCTCCGGTACCGATCCCTGCCAGAACGGCGCGCTGCGCGGTCAGTGCGGCATGGCGGTAGAGAACGAGCGTGCGTCCTGCCTTGCTTTCGAAATCACCCGCCTTGCGTGCGTCAGCGACGATCCGGGAAAGCTCGTCGCCAGCGCTCTGGAAGTCGTCCTGCACCAGCACGACCAGCGCATCGGCCTTCTCGCCCGACGCTCCTGCACGGTCCAGGGTCTTGAGTTGGAAGTCCATAATTCGCGATTCGTTTTTGATCGAACCGATGTTATTCCATTCCTCCATACGCAAGGAGCTGGGACGCAGCTTCGGAGCGACCCTGGTAGTGCTCGCGACCGTGGTGATGACCATCATGCTGATCCGGGTGCTGGGCCAGGCCTCGCGCGGCAGCGTCAACCCGTCGGACGTCCTGATGGTGATGGGTTACACCGTGCTGTCGCAGCTGTCCACCATCCTGGCGCTGAGCCTGTTCGTCTCGATCGTCGGCACGCTGTCGCGCATGTACCGCGACAGCGAGATGGCGATCTGGCTGTCGGCTGGCCGTGGCCTCGGCAGCTTCATCACGCCGCTGCTGCGCTTCTCGTGGCCAATCCTCGCGGTGATCGCGGTGTTGGCCCTGCTGGTATGGCCGTGGGCGAATACGCAGATCCAGGACATGAAGGACCGCTACGAGCGCCGAGGCGACATCGACCGGGTGGCACCGGGACAATTTCAGGAATCCGCGCGTGGCAACCGGGTGTTCTTCATCGACAAGGACACGCCCGACAGCCAGAGCGCGAGCAATGTCTTCATCACCGCCAGCGAGCGCGGCCGCGAGGTCGTGACCTCGGCGCGCAGCGGACGCCTGGAAACCATCAAGGACGATCGTTTCGTCGTGCTTTCCGACGGACAGCGGCTCGAAAGCACGGTCGGCCAGCCGGGTCTGAAGATCAGCGAATTCAAGGAATACGGTACCCGGATCGGCACGGCAGCGCTGAGCGGGCAGGATGAAACGCCGGTGAAGTCCCGCTCGACGCTGCAACTGCTGCGCGAGCCGACGCTGGTGCACCAGGCGGAACTGGCGTGGCGCATCGGCCTGGCCTTCGCGGGTTTCAACTTCGTCGTGATGGCACTGGCGGTATCGACGGTCAACCCGCGTGCCGGGCGCAGCGGCAATCTGGTGTTCGCGCTGTTCGCCTTCATCGTGTACTACAACTTCCTGAACCTGGGCCAGAGCTGGATCATGAGCGGCCGCATCGGCGCAGCGCCTTATCTGCTGCTGCTGCATGGGGGCGTGCTCGCGGCCTGCGGACTGATCCTGGCCAAGCGCCACCACCAATGGTCGGTCCGCCGGATGATCGGCGGCCGTAGCAGGGTCGCGGCATGAAGACGATCCGTCGTTTCCTGTACGCCGAGGTGCTCGCGGCCGTGGCATTCGTCACGCTGGGCTTTCTGGCGCTCTTCTTCTTCTTCGACTTCGTCGACGAACTGCGCTGGGTCGGCCGGACCGGCTCGGACGGCTACCAACTCCCCCACGCCCTCGCGTTCGTGGCGCTGTCGATCCCCAGCCACCTCTACGAACTGTTGCCGATCACCGTGCTGATCGGCACCATCTTCGTGATGGCGCGGCTGGCGCAGAGCTCCGAGTACACGATCCTGCGCACCAGCGGACTCGGCCCCTGGCGCGCCCTGGGTACGCTGCTGTCGCTCGGACTGGTCTTCGTGGTGCTGACCTTCGCGGTGGGCGACTATGTGGCGCCCGCGAGCGAACGGGCCGCGCAGCTCGTCAAGGCCCGCTACCAAGGCGGCCTGACCATCGGTCAGACGGGTGCCTGGCTGCGCGAAAAGCAGGGCGACATGTCCTATGCGGCGAACGTGCAGTCGCTGTCCTCGGACGGCCAGATGAAGGGTATCCGGATCTACGAGTTCGACAATCGTGGCTTTCTCTCGGCGCTGACGCAGGCGGAGCAAGGCACCTTCGGACCCGATGCCTGGACGTTGCATGGCGTGGAGCGCCGCGCCTTCCATACGCGCGACGCCCAGCGTGCCCGCGTCGACCGCACCATGCCGCCGGCGCTGCAATGGCCGACGCACATCACCTACGAGATGGTCTCGGCATCGCTGCTGAAGCCGGACAAGATGCCGACGGTGGATCTGTTCCAGTACATCCGCCATCTCGATGCCAATGGCCAGTCGGCACAGCGCTACGAGATCGAGTTCTGGCGCAAGGTCTTCTATCCGCTGTCGTGCTTGGTGATGGTGGTGCTGGCGTTGCCGTTCGCGTACCTCCATTTCCGCTCGGGCGGCATCGCGACCTACGTTTTCGGCGGCGTGATGGCGGGCATCAGCTTTTTCCTGCTGAACAACGTGTTCGGCTACATCGGCAACCTGCAGAACTGGATGCCCTGGCTCACGGCGGCCGCTCCCGGCATGATCTACACGGTGCTGTCCTTGGCGGCCTTCAGCTGGCTGGTATTGCGACGATGAACCCTGCTTCCCCTGCCATCGTGCTGTTCGGGCACGGCTCTCGCGATCCGCTGTGGCGTCGTCCGATCGAGGCGGTGGCGGAGCGGCTGCGGGCGCAGCATCCCGACACCACCGTCCTCTGCGCGTACCTTGAACTCACGCCGCCCGACCTCGCGACCGCACTCGAACCGCTGCTTGCTAGTGGTTGCAGCGCCGTCCGCATCGTCCCGATGTTCCTGGGTGTCGGTCGCCACGCACGCGAGGATCTGCCCGGGCTGGTGGATGCGCTACGGCGCGACCATCCCGGTGTGCGTTTCGATCTGCAGCCCGCCGTGGGCGAGGACGACCGGCTGCTGGACCTGCTCGCGCATATCGCAGCGGGCTGATCCCGTCGAGCCCCGACCGGGTAGCGCCGCGGTCGCCGCCCCATAATGGCGCCCGCCGCCGCCCACCGCATGCCATGAATCTGCACCAGTTCCGCTTCGTCCAGGAAGCCGTCCGCCGCAACCTGAACCTCACCGAAGCGGCGAAGGCGCTGCACACGTCGCAGCCCGGCGTCTCGAAGGCGATCATCGAGCTGGAAGAGGAACTCGGTGTCGAGATCTTCGCCCGTCACGGCAAGCGGCTCAAGCGGGTGACCGAACCCGGCGAACACGTGCTGCGGAGCATCGAGGTGATCATGCGCGAGATCGGCAACCTGCGGCGCATCGGCGAGCAGTTCAGTGCCGAGGACAGCGGGACGCTGTCGATCGCCACCACCCATACCCAGGCGCGCTACGTACTGCCCCTGCCGGTCGCCCGGCTGCGCGAGGCGTATCCCAAGGTGAACGTGAGCCTGCACCAGGGCTCGCCCGACCAGGTGGCGCGCATGGTGCTCGACGAGGTCGCGGAAATCGGCATCGCCACCGAATCGCTGGCCGACTACCCCGGCCTGGTCACCCTGCCCTGCTACGAATGGCAGCATGTGCTGGTGGTGCCGCAGGGCCATCCGCTGGCGCAGATCGAGCGGGTGGCGCTCGAAGATCTGGCGCGCGAGCCGATCATCACCTACCACCCGTCCTTCACCGGTCGCACGCGGATCGACCAAGCCTTCGCCTCGCGCAAGCTGGAGCCGCGCATCGCGCTGGAGGCGATCGATTCGGACGTCATTAAGACCTACGTGCGGCTCGGCCTGGGCGTGGGCATCGTGGCCGAGATGGCGGTCCGCGACGATTCCAACAACGACCTGGTGGTCCGGCCGCTCGGCCAGCTGTTCGGCCAGAACCTGGCCCGCGTGGCGTTCAAGCGCAGCGCCTACCTGCGGAATTTCGTCTTCCGGTTCGCCGAGCTGCTGAGCGACCGGCTGAACCGCGAGCTGATCGGTAAGGCGCTTTCCGGCCATGCGTCCGACTACGACCTCTGACGCACGCCCACGCCCGCCTTCTTCGAGCTTCTCTGCACGACATCATGGACCCTGCGACGACCTTGCCCCCCGACACGCGTCACGCACCCCGCACGCCGGCGGTGCAGAGCAAACTGCCGCAGGTCGGCACCACGATCTTCACGGTGATGTCGGCCCTCGCGGCGGACACCGGCGCGGTCAACCTCGGCCAGGGCTTTCCGGATTTCGACTGCGACCCGCGGCTGGTGGAGGCCGTGGCCGCCGCCATGCGTTCGGGCGCCAACCAGTACCCGCCGATGGCAGGATGGCCCGCATTGCGCGAAGCGATCGCCGCCAAGACCGAGGCGATGCACGGCCGCCGATACCGGCCGGCGGACGAGATCACGGTGACGGCCGGCGCCACGCAGGCGATCCTCACGGCCATCCTCGCCATCGTGCGGCCGGGCGACGAGGTGATCGTCCTGGAGCCCTGCTACGACAGCTATGTGCCCAACATCGAGCTCGCCGGCGGGACCGTGGTGCGGGTGCCGCTAGTGCCGGGCACCTTCAGGCCCGACTTCGGACGCATCGCGTCGGCGCTGTCGCCGCGCACCCGGGCGATCATCGTCAACACGCCGCATAACCCGAGCGCCACCGTCTGGACGCGGGCCGAGATGCAGCAACTGGAAGACCTGCTCGCACCGACGGACGTGCTGGTCATCAGCGACGAGGTCTACGAGCACATGGTCTACGAGGGCGAGCACGAGAGCGCGGCGCGCTTTCCGGGGCTGGCGGCGCGGAGCTTCGTGGTGTCGAGTTTCGGCAAGACCTTCCACGTCACCGGCTGGAAGGTCGGCTACGTGGCGGCGCCTGCACCGCTGACCGCCGAGTTCCGCAAGGTGCACCAGTTCAACGTATTCACCGTCAACACGCCGGTGCAGGCCGGCCTGGCCGAGTACCTGCAGGACCCGGCGCCCTATCGCGACCTGCCCGCCTTCTACCGGGCCAAGCGCGACTTCTTCCGCGCCGGGCTCGCCGGGTCCCGGCTGCGGCTGCTGCCGAGCGAGGGCACCTACTTCCAGTGCGCGGACATCTCTGCGGTCAGCGACCTGCCGGAGGCCGAGTTCTGCCAGTGGCTCGCCCGCGAGCATGGCGTCGCGGCGATTCCGCTGTCGGCGTTCTACGGCGACAGTTTCGACCAGCGTGTGGTGCGCTTCTGCTTCGCGAAGCGCGAGGCCACCTTGCAGGCCGCGCTCGAGCGCCTGCAGCGGCTCTGACCGGCGCCTCCGGCCCGGCGCAGGCCGATGTCAGGCCTGCATCCAGAGCGCGTCGAGGTTCTGGAAGCCCCACTTCTTGGTGTCTTCAATCCCGACGATCTTGTCGGGCACCGCCGCCGTCCGCAGATCGATCCGCTCGGGCACGAGCGGCTGATGGTTCTTGGCACAGTGGAAGACACGCACCACCGGCTGTAGCAGCGCCTGCGGGTTCTGCTCGACGATCACGGCCAGGCGGTCGGATGCCAGCCGCACCAGCGAGCCGACCGGATAGATGCCCAGGCTCTTGACGAATGCCTGCATCAGCGCCGGATCGAAGTGCCCCTTCCACTGCATCATCTGGCGGACCGCATGCGCCGGGTCCCAGGCGTCCTTGTAGCAGCGCTTGGACGTGACGGCGTCGTAGACGTCGCAGATCGCCCCCATGCGGGCCAGGGGCGAGATCCCTTCGCCCGACAGGCGGTGCGGGTAGCCGGACCCGTCGAATTTTTCGTGGTGGTGCAGGATCACCTCCTGCACCGGCCGACTGACTGCCGCCCCGTGGTTCACCAGCTTCCAGCCTTCCATCGGGTGCGACTTCATGATCCGGAACTCGGCTTCGGTGAGGGAGCCCGGCTTGTTCAGCACTTCCGGCGGAACCAGCGCCTTGCCCAAGTCGTGCAGCAGCCCGCCGAGCCCGGCCTCGCGCACCTGGGCGTCGCTCTGCCCGATCTGCTTGGCGAGCGCCACCATCAGCCCGCACACCGCGACCGAGTGCATGTAGGTGTAGTCGTCGCGCGATTTCAGCCGGGCGATGCTGATCAGGGCACCCGGATTGCGTTGTACCGAATCGGAAATCTCCTGGACCAGCGGCAGCGCGGCGGTGGCATCGACCGCCCGTCCCATCCGCACCTCGCCGAACATAGAGGCCACCGCATCCCGCGCGCCCTGGCAGATCGCGCGGGCCTGCTGCAGTTCCTCGGCGAGCGGGATCGGCTGGGGCCGGGCGATCACCGCGGGGGCGACGGGGGCGGCCGGCGCCTCGGGCTCGGGCATCGCAGGCGCGGGAGCAGCGGCAGTCGGCGCGACGGGTGCTGCCGGCAGCGAAGCCGCATCGGCCATCAGCACATCGAGGCCCTTGGACACGTCGATCCAGACTTCTTCGATGCCGGACCGCTGCACCGCGGCGAGGTCGGTGGTGTCGTCCACGACGAACGCGCTGCGCCAGAACGGATGATCCAGCCAGGAGCCGGTCATCTTGTGCAGGTACATGCCCCGGCGCAGCTGCGCGACCGGGATTTTTTTCAGCGCCGTGTCCACGGGGGCGATACGTATCTCGGGAGAGCTCCGGCACCGGCGGAATGCCGGCGGCCGCGAGAGGCTGGCAGTGTAAGGTTCTGATCAGCTTTGCCGAAGCGAACGGGCTGGCGATTCGAGAGTCCACATTCACATGCTCCTTAATTGATAGCAAACAACGCTTATGTGTTGAGCGCTATGCTCGAATTTCCGTCGCCATCCGGACTTACCCGTAAGTGCCGCATTTCTGAGGGCCGTGGTCGGCACGCGGTACGGATTCGCCGCTTCCATAATCGCCCGATGACCGCCGCCGACCGCACCTCCATCACCGACATCGCCGGCATCGAGGTCGGCCACTTCACCGATGCGCGCCGGCCGACCGGCTGCACCGTGGTGCTGGCGCGCGGCGGCGCGACGGCCGGCGTGGATGTGCGTGGCGCCGCGCCCGGTACCCGCGAGACCGATCTGCTCGACCCCGGCAATCTCGTGCCGCAGGTGCATGCGGTGCTGCTGTCGGGTGGCAGCGCCTACGGGCTGGATGCGGCCGGCGGGGTGATGCGGTGGCTGGAGGGCGCAGACATCGGGCTGGACGTCGGTGTCGGCCGGGTACCGATCGTGCCGGGGGCGGTGCTGTTCGACTTGGCGGTCGGCGACATGCGCATCCGCCCGGATGCCGATGCCGGTTTCGCCGCCTGCGCCGCCGCGCGCGCCGAGCCGCCGGCGGAAGGCAGCGTGGGCGCAGGGGCCGGCGCGACGGTCGGCAAGATCTTCGGGATGGATTTCGCCATGAAAGGGGGCATCGGCACGGCGGCGGTCAGTGCCGGCGGTTTCACGGTCGGCGCGCTGATCGCGGTGAATGCCCTGGGTGACGTGGTGGACCCGGACACCGGCGCCGTGCTGGCCGGCGCGCGGACCGCCGACGGCCGGACGCTGCGCGACAGCCGGCGTTCGCTGCTGCGCGGCGACCCCACCCAGCTGCCCCTGGCCGGCACCCAGACGACGATCGGCGTGCTGGCGACCGACGCGACGCTGACCAAGGCGCAGGCCGGGCGCCTCGCCCAGGCGGGACACGACGGCCTGGCGCGAAGCATCAACCCGGTGCACACGATGTCCGACGGCGACACCCTGTTCGCGCTCGCCACCGGCCAGCGGTCCGAACCGCCGCCGATGACGCTGCTCGGCGTGCTGGCAGCAGAGGCGACCGCCCGCGCCGTGGTGCGGGCGGTGCGGGCAGCACGCGGCGTGACCGTCGGCGGTCTGCACCTGCCGGGCCTGGCCGATGGCGAGGTGCGGGGCCACCCCTGAGCCGGCAGGCCACGTCGGTCGCTAGAACAAGGTCCCCTGCGCCGCCGGTTCCGGCGGCCGGAAGCGGTCCGCATCCAGCAGCACCCGCTCCTGGTTGAAGCCGTGTCGGCGGCAGGCCCGCTCGAAGCGCTGGCGGATCAGGTCGGCCCACAGGCCGCGGCCCTTCATGCGCGACGCGAAGTCGGCGTCGTAGTCCTGGCCGCCCCGCATGTCCTGAATGCGCGCCATCACCCGCGCGGCCCGGTCCGGGTAATGCAACTCCAGCCACTGGCGAAACATAGGCGCCACTTCCCACGGCAGGCGTACCACCGTGTAGAAGGCGCTGCGCGCGCCGGCCTGCCAGGCGGCGTCCAGGACCTGCTCCATGTCTTCGGTGATGAACGGGATCTGCGGCGCGACGCTCACGCCGACCGGCACGCCGGCCGCGGTCAGCCGCCGGATCGTCTCGAGCCGCCGGTGCGGAGCGGCTGCGCGGGGCTCCAGGATGCGCGCCAGCCTGGCATCGAGGGTCGTGACGGTGACGTAGACCGCCGCCAGCCGGTCGGCCGCAAGCGGCGCAAGCAGGTCCAAGTCACGCTCGACCGCGCTCGACTTGGTGACCAGCCCGAACGGATGCCGGCAGGCGCCCAGCACTTCGATCACCGACCGGGTCAGGCGCAGCTCGCGCTCCACCGGCTGGTAGCAGTCGGTCGCCGTGCCGATCGCGATGTGGCTGGGCCGGTACGACCTCCGGGACAGTTCGGTGCGCAGCACCTCGGCAATGTTCTGCTTGGCGACGATCCGGGTCTCGAAGTCCAGTCCCGGCGACAGCCCAAGGTAGCTGTGCGTCGGCCGCGCGAAGCAGTAGATGCAGCCGTGCTCGCAGCCGCGGTACGGGTTGAGCGACGCATCGAAGGGAATGTCGGGCGAGTCGTTGCGGCTGATCACGCTCTTCGCATCCTCGAAGCGCACCTGCGTCGGCGGCGGAGCGTTGCGCGCCTCGTGCAGGTCGGCCAGGGTGCACCAGCCGTCGTCCCAGGCTTCGCGGTCGGTGGTCTCGAAGCGGTGCGGATGGCGCGTGGCGCTGCCCCGGCCGCGTACAGCCTGCAAAGGGATGAAGACGGGTTCCAAGGCGACCGGCGAGAACTGTATGAAAATACAGTTTATCCGACCAACCGCCGTGGGGGAAGCGAACTGTCAGGGCACCGGCGCCCCGGTCCGGTGGCGCCACCAGCGCAGGCGATCCGCCCAGCGATGCCAGCGCCCCTGCGGCTGCTCGACACCGTGGTGGAACAGGGCTCCCGCGACCACCGACAGTCCGAGCGCGCCCACGATTCCCAGCAGACTGGCCCACGGCGCGTCCGGCCAGACCGGATGCACGACGGCCGCGACGAGCAGGATGACCGGGAAGTGGATCAGGAACACCGCATAGGAGATGCGGCCCAGGTAGCGCACCGCGGCCGGCGGCTCCCAGCACTGCATCCGCCCGGACTGCTGCGCTACCGCCAGCAGCAGCGCCGTGGCGAGCGCGACGGCGATGCGGCCGCGATATTCGATCAGGAGTGTAGCGCCGCCGATCGATGCCAGCAGCACGATCGCCCGCAACGGCTGCCGGGCCTGCGCGGTCCAGCACGCCAGCATGCCCGAACCGTAGGCACCGAAGAAATACCAGGCCCAGGCGTCCAGCGCCGGGTCGCGGTTGAAGAGCGCCAGCGACAGCGCGGCGAGCACCGCCACCGCCATGGGCAGGAAGCCGTGACGCCACGGCGACGGCATGCAGCCGCCGATCCACACCAGCAGGCTGGTCAGTACGAACAGCTGGAAGTCGATGGCCACATACCAGACGCCCGCCGACAGCGCGTCGATGCCGAACAGGTCGTGCAGCAGCAGCACATGGGCCAGCAACTGGACGGCGTCCGGCCCCTCGGGCACCAGATCGCCCGTCAATACCGGACGCACGAGCGCGCTGACCCCGATGCAGACGGCCAGCGCTGCCGCATACGGCACCACCAGCCGCCGGTAGCGCCGCGCGATGCGCCCCCAAGGCGCGCCAGAAGCACCGATACCGGCCGGCGCCAGCGTCCGCGCGGCCAGGAAGCCCCCGATGGCCAGGAACATCTGCACCGCATAGCGGGCGTAGTCCGCCAGCCAGTCGAAGATGTCCGGCGCCAGCGCATGCGCCGTCTGCGACATCGGGCCGTAGAACGCCAGATGGTGCGCGACGATCAACAGGCAGGCGCCGGCCTTCAGCGCATCGACCAGCGGCAAGCGGTCGCCGGCGGCACGCGCTGCCGCAGCGGCGGACGGAGACGTCACCCGACCCCGGACGTCAGAGCGCCAGGCGGCTGCGCGCCGCCTGGTACTCGCGCGCCAGCCGCTCGACCAGTTGCGCCGCTCCGGTCACCTCGGTCACCGCGCCGATGCCCTGCCCGCAGCCCCAGATATCCTTCCAGGCCTTGCGCGCATCGCCGCCGAAATTCATCTTGCTCGGGTCGCTCGCCGGCAGGTTGGCCGGGTCCAGGCCCGCGGCGACGATGGACGGCGCCAGGTAGTTGCCGTGCACGCCAGTGAACAGATTGCTGTAGACGATCTGGTCGGAGTCGCCGTCGACCACCGCCTGCTTGTAGGCGTCGCTCGCTCGCGCCTCGTGGGTCGCGATGAAGGCCGAGCCGATGTAGGCGAAGTCGGCGCCCATCGCCTGCGCCGCGAGCACCGCGCCGCCGCTGGCGATCGCACCCGACAGTGCCACCGGGCCGTCGAACCACTGGCGGATTTCCTGGATCAGCGCGAACGGGCTCTTCACGCCCGCATGGCCGCCCGCACCGGCCGCCACCGCGATCAGGCCGTCGGCGCCCTTCTCGATCGCCTTGTGCGCGAAGGTATTGTTGATGATGTCGTGCAGCACCACGCCGCCGTAGCCGTGGATCGCCTCGTTCACGTCGGCGCGCGCGCCGAGCGAGGTGATGACCAGCGGCACCTTGTATTTCTCGACCAGCGCCATGTCGTGCTCGAGCCGGTCATTGGACTTGTGCACGATCTGGTTGATCGCGAACGGGGCCGACGGCGCCTCGGGATGCGCACGGTCGTAGGCCGCGAGCGTCTCGGTGATCTCGGCCAGCCAGTCGTCGAGCTGGGCCGCCGGGCGCGCATTGAGCGCCGGCATCGAGCCGACCACGCCGGCCTGGCACTGGGCGATCACCAGCTGCGGGTTGCTGATGATGAACAGCGGCGATGCGATCACCGGCAGGCGCAGGCGGTCGAAGACGGGCGGCAGGCGGCGGGACATGGGCAGGCTCTCCTCTTTCATGGGCGTTTAATGGCCTTTTCGGCCTTTTGCGCTGGTGCAGCCTGCGCTGCCAGCTATTTTTTCGATAGCGAACGGATCAGAATGCGTCGAGCGGCATCGCCATCACGCTGTCGGCCCCGCGCACGATGCTGTCGCGCAGGCCCGGCACCCGCGATAGCAGGTGCTCGGCGTAGAACCGGGCGGTCGCGATCTTCGCTTCCATGAACGCGCGGTCCTGGTCGCGGTCGAGACAGTCCTGCGCCGCCAGCAGCGACACGCCCATCTGCCAGCCGGCCACCAGGTTGCCGGCGAGCATCAGGTACGGCACCGACCCCGCGAACACCGCGTTCGGCGTGCTGCGGGTGCCGGCGACGACGAAATCGACCACCTCCAGAAATGCCTTGCGCGCCGTCTGCAGGTGCTGGCGCATCGACGCGGCCGCGTCGCCGTCGCGCTGGGCCAGCGTCTGCTCGGTCTCGGCGATGCGGGCCGCGATCGCTTTCGCCACCTGGCCACCGTCGCGGGCGGTCTTGCGCCCGACCAGGTCGTTGGCCTGGATCGCGGTCGTGCCTTCGTAGATCGTCAGGATCTTGGCATCGCGGTAGTACTGCGCGGCGCCGGTTTCCTCGATAAAGCCCATGCCGCCGTGGACCTGCACGCCGAGCGACGTCACCTCCAGGCTGGTCTCGGTCGAATAGCCCTTGACCAGCGGCACCAGGAATTCGTAGAACGCCTGCGCCTGCCGGCGCTCGTCCGGATCGGTGCCGTGGTGCGCCCGGTCGTAGGCGGCGGCGGCGACGGTCGCCATGGCACGGCAGCCCTCGGCGGTCGCGCGCATCGTCATCAGCATGCGTCGCACGTCCGGGTGGTGGATGATCGGCGCGCTGGTCGGCAGCGAGCCGTCGACCGGCCGGCTCTGCACCCGCTCGCGGGCATAGGCGACGGCCTTCTGGTAGGCCCGGTCGGAGATCGCGATGCCCTGCACGCCGACCGCGTAACGGGCGGCGTTCATCATGATGAACATGTATTCCAGGCCGCGGTTCTCCTCGCCGACCAGGAAGCCGGTCGCGCCGCCGGCGTCGCCAAACTGCAGCACTGCCGTGGGCGAGGCCCTGATGCCGAGCTTGTGCTCGATCGAGACGCACTGCACGTCGTTGCGCGCGCCGAGGCTGCCGTCGGCGTTCACTAGGAACTTCGGCACCACGAACAGGCTGATGCCCTTCACGCCCTCGGGCGCACCGGCCACCCGTGCCAGCACCAAGTGGACGATGTTGTCCGCCATGTCGTGTTCGCCCCAGGTGATGTAGATCTTGGTGCCGAAGACCTTGTAGCTGCCGTCGCCCTGCGGCTCGGCGCGGGTACGCACCAGCGATAGGTCGCTGCCGGCCTGCGGCTCGGTCAGGTTCATGGTGCCGGTCCATTCGCCGCTCACCAGCTTCTCGAGGTAAGTCGCCTTCAGTGCGTCGCTGCCGGCGGTCAGCAGCGCCTCGATCGCGCCGTCGGACAGCAGCGGGCAGAGCGCGAAGCTCAGGTTGGCCGCATTGAGCATCTCGCCGCAGGCAGCGCCGATGGTCTTGGGCAGCCCCTGGCCACCGAAATCCGCCGGGTGCTGCAAGCCCTGCCAGCCGCCTTCGGCATATTGGCGGAACGCCTCCTTGAAGCCGGGCGTGGTGGTGACCACGCCGTCCTTCCAGGACGACGGCTGCCGGTCGCCCAGCTGGTTAAGCGGTGCGACGATCTCCTGGTTGAAGCGCGCGCATTCCTCCAGCACCGCCCGGGCCGTGTCGAGCCCGGTGTCCTCGAAGCCGGGCAATTCCGCGATGCGGTCGATGTGCGCAAGGTGTTCGATGGCGAACAGCATGTCCTGGACGGGTGCGGTGTAGCTCATGGCAGCAGGCTCGTGGTGAGGCAGGCCGACGCTCCGGTCGGCCCGCAATGAAAAGAGAAAAAAGCGAAACGCCGCTTACTGGCGCAGCAGCCCATCGCGCCCGACAATGGACAGATCCACGTAGCGCGAGCCGGTGTGCATGCCGGGCCGGAACCCGATCACGTAGTCGCCCAAGTCCAGGCGGTCCAGGCCGTCGAGGGCCCGGGTCAGGGTTTCGCGGTTGGGCGCAGGACCGGCGCGGCGGATCGCCTCGGCCAGCACCCGTCCCGCGATGTAGCCCTCGAACATCGCGTGGCTCACCGGCTGGTCCGGCGGCACGGCCTTGACCGCCTGCTGGAAATCGCGGGTGATGCGGCTCGCCAGCCGGTTCGGGCTGGGGGTTACCTGGGCGATCGAGATGCCCTTGAGCTGATCTTCGCCCAGCCGCTTGGAGAGCTGCTCGACATCGACCTCCGCCGTCGCGAACAGCTGCGCACCGCCGCCGGCAGCGCGGTAGGCTTCGACGAAGGCACTGCAGGCCGAGCTGGCCAGGATCAGGATCGCCTGCGGCTGGGCCTTCGCCAGCGCCTCGACCGCAGGCCCGACCCGGTTGGAGCCGGCCGGCACCACCGCGTCGCCGGCGAGCTGCACCTTGTGCTGGGCCGCCGTCTTCTCCACCAGCGCACGGGTCGCCGCGAGTTGCGTGCCGTCCTCGTACAGGACGCCCAGCCGGGTGATGCCGAAGGTGGCGACGTGGCGCACGATCCGGTCGATCTGCTCCGGCCAGCCGGCGCGCACGTTGTAGACATACGGGGTGTTGGCCGCCACCATCGCGCCGCGGAAGCCGACCAGCGGCAGCCGCTCGCGCTCCAGCAGCCCGCTCGCGATCAGTTCGCCGATCGGCTGCGCGCCGAAGTAGCCGGCGAGCGCAATCGGTCGCTGTTTCTCGACCAGGTCGCGGGTTGCTGTAAGCGTGTCGGCGGCGCGCGACCCGTCGTCGCGGCTGGACAGCACCAGCGTGTTGCCGGCGATGCCGCCCGCGGCGTTCACCTGGTCGAACACCAGCTTCAGACCGGCGGCGTAGCCGCGGCCCTGCGTGGCCTCCACACCGGTCATCGGCGCCACCTGGCCCACGACGAGCGCCGCCGCCGACGCGGCCGACGCACCGCATACGAGCAGGCACGCGGCGATCCATTGGCGGGCACGACCGCCCACGATCCGAGCTTGCATGTCTCCATCCTCCGGGGCGCGCCTGCGCCCGTCAGTCCTGCGGAAGAAACCGGCCCGGCGCCACACGGCGGACGGGCCATGGCGCCTCTCAGAGCGCCTTGACCATCTCCGGCACCGCGGCGAACAGGTCGGCCTCCAGCCCGTAGTCGGCCACCGAGAAGATCGGCGCCTCCGGGTCCTTGTTGATCGCCACGATCACCTTCGAGTCCTTCATCCCCGCGAGGTGCTGGATCGCCCCGGAGATGCCGGCGGCGATGTAGAGCTGCGGCGCGACGATCTTGCCGGTCTGGCCGACCTGCAGGTCGTTGGGCGCATAGCCCGCATCCACCGCCGCACGGCTCGCACCGATG
>CAJYQL010000076.1 GCA_913776965.1 uncultured Xylophilus sp. | reverse complement strand
AGGCGCGCGCCAGCTCACCCTGCAGGCCGCCGCACTCGCCGGCCTGGGAGCCGTCCACCTCATCGAAGAACCGCAGGCCGCGTTCTACGACTGGGTCTTCGCCCACCGCGCCGGCCTCGCCAGCCAGTTGGCCGGCACGCGCCGCCTGCTCGTGGTCGATGTGGGCGGCGGCACCACCGACCTGACCCTCATCGACGTCACGCTGGACGCCGCCGGCCAGCCCCAGCTCGCGCGCACCGGCGTAGGCGACCACCTCGTGCTCGGCGGCGACAACATGGACCTCGCGCTCGCCCGCTGGATCGAGCCGCGGCTGTCGGGCGGACCGGCGGGCCAACCCAGCCAGCCGGGCCAGCCCGCGCATGCCCCGCTCTCGGCGATCCAGCTCGCCCAGCTCACCCAGCGCTGCCGCAGCGCCAAGGAGCGCCTGCTCGCCCCGGACGGCCCCGCGGAGACCACCGTCACGCTCCAGGGCAGCGGCAGCCGGCTGATCGGCGGCGCGCGCTCCGCCACCCTCACGCGCGCCGACGTGGACCGGCTGCTGGTCGAAGGTTTTTTCCCGCAGGTGGCCGCCGATGCGCAGCCCGTGCGTGGCCGTGGCGCCCTCGTCGAATTCGGCCTGCCCTACGCCCACGACGCCGCCATCACCCGCCACATCGCCGCATTCCTGCAGTGCCAGGGGGGCGCCCTGCCCGACACCGTGCTGCTCAACGGCGGCGTATTCCACGCCCAGGCCTTGCGCGACCGCCTGCTTGCCACACTGCGCGGCTGGCAGCCGGCCAGTGCTCCATCCATCCGCCTGCTGGAGGTCGACGGACCCCGCCTCGACGCCGCCGTCGCGCGCGGCGCCGTCGCCTACGCCATGGCCCGCGCCGGTAGCGCACCCCGCATCCGCAGCAGTGCGGCTCGCGCCTACTACCTTGCGCTCGATGGCGACCAGGGCGTCTGCGTGCTGCCGCAGGGCACGCCCGAAGGCGACACCGTGCGGCTCGCGGACCGGCGCTTCCGCCTGCGCCTGGGCCGGCCCGTGCGCTTCAACTTGGCCACCAGCGCCGCCGATCGCCACCACCGCGCCGGGGATCTCGTCGCCCTACAAGACGATGACCAAGGCCTGCAGCGCCTGCCGCCCATCGCCACCGTGCTACCCGCTACCACTTCGGCAGGAAGTGCAGGCGGCGCAGCCGGTGCGGCACAGGTCGAGGTGCAGCTCGAAGCCCGCATCACCGACGTCGGCACGCTGGAAATGCACTGCGTCGCCGTGAATGCAGAAGGAGCCGACAGCGACGGCAAAAGCGACCAGCCCACCCGGCGTTGGCAGCTTGAATTTCAATTGCGCGGCGATGCGGCCACGCAGGATGTGCATGACGACGGGAATGCAGGTGCCGACACGCATACCGGCGCCAAGACCGCTTCCGCCGCATCCCGATCCAAGGCCACGGCCACGACCACGACGCACCCCCGCCTGTCCGAAGCCCTCACCGCCATCGACCGCGTCTACGGCGGCAAGAAGCAACAGGGCGTGGACGCGAAAGAGGTCCGCCAGCTGCGCGTCACCCTGGAGCGCCTGCTCGGCGACCGCGCCACTTGGCCCACGCCGCTATTGCGCACCCTCTTCGGCGCCCTGCTGCAGGGCGCCAGGCGCCGCCGCCGCTCCGCCCAGCACGAACGCACCTGGTTCAACCTCGTCGGCTTCACCCTGCGCCCCGGCTTCGGCGACCCGCTCGACGGCTGGCGCATGCAGCAGATGTGGGAGCTGTTCGGCCCCGGCATCGCACACAGTGACGACAGCCAGCAATGGTCCGAATGGTGGACCCTCTGGCGCCGCATCGCGGGCGGCCTGGACGCCGAACCGCAGCAGATGGTGTACGACGTCATTGCCTACTACCTGCAGCCCGCTGGCGGCACCGACATCCCTGCCCCCAAAGGCCCGCGCATGCAGGCGCCCGACGAACTGCTGCGCATGGCGGCCTCGTTCGAACGCATTGCGCCGGCCGACAAGACGCAGTTCGGCGGCTGGCTGCTGCAGCGGCTGCGACGGCAACCGACGACCGAACTCTGGTGGGCGCTTGGCCGCCTCGGCGCCCGCCAGCCCCTCTATGCCAGCACGCACCACGTCCTGCCGGCCGCCACGGTCGAGCAGTGGCTCCACACCATCACCGCCATCGCCCCGGACTGGGCCCGCCATGAACCTTCCGCGTTCGCCGTGGCGCTAATGGCCCAAGCGACCGGCGACCGGGCACGCGATCTGCCGGAAGCGGTGCGGATGGCTTTAGCCGGGCAGCTGCAACAAACCCAGATGCCTGCGCGCTGGGCGGCGATGGTGCGGGAAGTGACGCTTCTGGAAGACGCAGACCGGCAGCGCGTGTTCGGCGAAGCTCTGCCACCCGGCTTGGTCTTGCTGCGGAGTTAGCTGTATCGGGGCTTGCAAAGCCGCGCTTTTGCGTCCTTTTTATCGCCCTGCCCCGTCGATTGCGCAAACGAAAAAGCCGCTACAACTGTTTGAGTCGTAGCGGCTTTCCAAATATGGTGGCCTGGGACGGAATCGAACCATCGACACGCGGATTTTCAATCCGCTGCTCTACCAACTGAGCTACCGGGCCGGAGCCGCAAAGTATAGCACGGCTTTTGATCGAATTCTATTCAGGCCGCATTCCGCTTGTTGCGGATCAGATCCACACCCAGCTGGCGTAGCTTGCGGTACAGGTGGGTACGCTCCAGGCCGGTCTTTTCCGCCACGCGGGTCATGGAGCCACCTTCTTGCTGCAGATGGAACTCGAAGTACGCCTTTTCGAATCCGTCCCGGGCTTCACGCAGCGGCCGATCCAGATCGAAGAGCTGGTGCTGGCGCGGGCCTGCGGCCTCGGGGCGCATCGGTACGCTGTTCGCCGCCGGTTCGCCGACGGGCGACCCACCCATGCTGGCCGCCGGCACCGCATCGACCACGGCGGCGGCCGGCGCACCTGCTGGCGGCGATGCAGACGGCCGCAGTGGCGCAGGAACGGGCGCTGGGGCCTTCAGCGTCCCGCGCTGCAGGCCCTGCTCCACCGCTTTCAGCAGCTTCTGCAGGGTGATCGGCTTTTCCAGGAACGCATGCGCGCCGATACGGGTCGCTTCGACGGCGGTGTCGATCGTGGCGTGGCCGCTCATCATGATGACCGGCATCGTCAGGGTGCCCGACGCGGCCCATTCCTTCAGCAGCGTGACGCCGTCGGTGTCGGGCATCCAGATGTCGAGCAGCACGAGGTCGTAGGCGCCGTTCGCCCGGGCGTTGCGGGCCTGTGCGGCGTTCTCGGCCAGCTCTACCGCATGGCCTTCGTCGTTCAGGATTTCCGACAGCAGATCGCGGATGCCCAACTCGTCATCGACCACCAAAATGTTTGCCATAGCGAAAGAAGCCGATTGAACCGGTTGATCTCGAAGCGGCACCAACGATAGTGTGCACTTCGGTTGAAAATGAGGGTGGGTGCGGGATCAGCCCGCAGCCGTCAGGGCAGCGGGCAATGATAGCGAGACTTGCGCGCCGACCGTAACACCATCCTCCGAACGGTTGCCTATGTCTATACGAGCGGCATGTTCGTCGGCGATTTTGCGGACCACGGCCAGGCCGAGACCGGTCCCTTTCGACTTCGTCGTCACATAAGGCTCGAACGCCCGCTTGAGGATGTTGTCCGCGAATCCGGTACCGCGGTCGAGCACCGTCAGGCGTACCCGCTGCGTGGACGCGCTCCACCGCGTCCGAATCACCACCGGCGGGGGCGGTCCGTCGCGGTGCGCCGCCTCGGTCGCGTCCTGCGCGTTCTGCACCAGGTTGTGGATCACCTGGCGCAGCTGCTGCGCATCGCCGCGGACCGGCGGGCAGTCGCTGTCGTAGTCGGCCTGCACCGGCACGCTGGCCGTGCCGTGGTCGTAGAGCTGCAGCACGTCCGCGACGAGCGCATTGAGGTCTACCGGATGCAGCTCGGCCGCCGGCAGGCGCGCGTAGTCCCGGAATTCATTGACCAGCCGTTTCATCGCATCGACCTGGTCGACGATGGTACGGACCGACTTGTCCAACACCGCCTGCCCGGGCCCGTCCAACTTGCCGTCGAGCTTCATCTGCAGCCGCTCGGCAGACAGCTGGATCGGCGTGAGCGGGTTCTTGATCTCGTGCGCCAGCCGTCGTGCGACTTCGCCCCACGCCTGGGCGCGCTGGGCCGAGACGATTTCGGAAATGTCGTCGAGCACCAGCAGACGCGCGGCGCCTGGCAGTTCTGCGCCGCGGGCGATCAGCGTGGTCGTGGTCTCCGCCTGCGTCGGACCCGAAGGCGCGGCATGCAGTTCGTACGATTCCTGCCAGTGGTCCAGGCCGTGCTGGCTGCGCTCGCCGAGGAAAGCCTCGAACTGGGCCCGCACTTGCCGGGCGAAAGTTTCGAGACCGGGTACATCGTCGAGACACTCGCCCTCCAGCGCAGCCAGCGGCACCCGCAGGATGCGGGTCGCCCCCGGATTGGAGGACAGGATGCGGCCACCGGCATCGAGCACGATCACGCCGGCGGTCAGGTTGTCGAGGATGGTCTGCAGATTGGCGCGGGCGGTATCGACCTGCGCCATGCTCTTGTCCACCGCAGCCCGGGCGTCGGCGAGCTGCTGGGTCATGTCGGCGAACGAGCGGGTCAGGCCGCCCAGTTCGTCGCGGCCCTGCAGCACTGCCTTGGGACTCAGGTCGCCGGCGGCCACCTCGCGCACGCCCTCGGCCAGCACCAGCAGCGGCCGCGCCAGCTGGTTGCCGAGCACAACCGCCAGCAACACCGCGCCGAAGACCGCCAGGAACAGGCTCAGCGTGAGCGTGCCGATGTACATCCGCCGCAGGCCCTCCCGCGCAAGCGCCCGCTCCTGATACTCGCGGTTGGCCTCCTGCACCGCAATGGCGTTGGCGACCAGTGTCGGCGGCAGCGCCTGCGTCACCTGGAGATAACGGGTTTCCGAAGTCAGCTCCACCCCGCCGCTCGCGACCAGCGCGATCGCCTTGATGCGCGCCGGCGCCGGAGCGTCCCCACCGGCCAGCGCCGGGTCGTCCAGCCCTTCGACCTGCGCTACCGACCGCTGGCTGCGCACGGTGCGCAGCAGGGGGGCGCCCGGCCGTTCCGGATTGAGCTGGAAGCGCGACTGGCCCGCGCTCGCGATCAGGTTGCCCTGCGCATTCCACAGCACCACGTCATTGGCGCCCAGCTGGTCGCGGATGCGTTCCAGCGCCAGTCCGGCCGCGGCGTCCGGCACGTTGGCGATCTGCGCTCCGGCGCTGCGGGTCTTGCCTGCCAGGTCGCTGGCGAGCGCATCCAGCGTCGCCCGCCCGAGGCTCAGACCGGCGTCGAGCGCGCCCTCGACCTTGACGTCGAACCAGCTCTCGATCGACCGCGACACGAACTGATACGACACGGTGTAGATCAGCATGCCCGGCAGAAACCCGAGCACCGCGAAGATGACCGCCAGCTTGACCAGCAGCCGGCTGCCGAACCGGCCGCGGCGCAGCCGCACGAACAGCCGCACCCCGATCCAGGCGATGACGGCGAACAGCATAGCCGCGACGACGACGTTGACGGTGAACAGCCGGCCGTAGTTGCGCTCGTAGAGCACACGGTTGTTGGTGGCCTGGGTCAGCAGGAACATCAGCACCAGCCCGATCGACACCATGGTCGCGGCACCGATGCCGACGGCCCAGCGCATGGCGCGGGAGCGCAGCAGCGAGTAGCGGTCGCCCGCGACCAAGTGCGGCGCGGGGCGTCCGGTCACCGTCCGCTCTCCGGCGGCAACTGCAGCGTGCGATCCGCCGACAGGCTCCAGTCGGATCGCCCCGCGATGCCCATCTGCAGCGGGCGCGGCAGCTGCGAGGTGTCGAGCCGGAAATCGAATCCGACGGTGTAGCGTTGCTCCGGATCGAGCAGCGCGATGTCGGCGATGCGCCAGCGCGAGATGCGCCGGATCGCGTCGAGCGCCTCGTTCAGCTCCTCGAAATTCTGACTGAGCGCCACGCCGAGACCCGCGGTGCCGAACGGCTGCGGCGAGACATTGAGCCGCCAGCGCCGGGTCAGCGGCTGGTAAGCGAGGCGCATATGGCGCTGCACCACCGCGACCCGCTGGTCGGTCCAGTACCAGCGCTCGCGCAGCACCCGCGCCTCGGCCACGAAGAACAGCGGAATGCCCTTGTAGAGCGCATCTTCCACCAGCGGCGGCAGATCGAAAGCAAGGGCGGCGGACAGGTAGAGGCCGTCGTCGCTGCGCTCGAGACGCATCTGGGGCACCTCGACGGCCGCCGTCACGACGGTCGTGGGCAGCAACAAGGTCAGCGCCAGCCCTGCCAGCCAGCGACGCCGCCGGAGCGTGGCGGGCATGTCAGCCGGGGCGCTTGTGCAGGAGGGCGTAGAAGAATCCGTCGTGGTCACGGGGCAGATTCTCCCGGACGCCCCCGGCGTCCGCGCCATGGCGGGGCAATAAATGCCCGGGCGACGGGAGCAGCACCGCATCGGTGTGGTGCGCAAGAAACGCCTCGATCTGGCGGTCGCCCTCGTCCCGGAACACCGAGCAGGTGCAGTAGAGCAGCCGCCCTCCCGGCACGACGAGCGGCCACAGCTTGGCGAGCAACGCGGCCTGCACGATCGCCAGCTGGCCGATGTCGCTTTCGCGGCGCAGCCAGCGCACGTCGGGCTGTCGGCGCACGATGCCCGAGGCGGTGCACGGCGCATCGAGCAGGATCGCATCGAACGGCCGGCGCTCGACCGCCGAACCCCACCAGGCCGAAGGCTCCTGCGCGTCGGCCACCACGACGCGCGCCGACAGGCCGAGCCGATCCAGGTTCTGGTGGATGCGCTCGCAGCGGGCCGGGTCGATGTCCAGCGCGGTGACATCGATTGCGGCATCCGCGCCGGCATGTTCGAGCAGGTGCGCCGTCTTGCCGCCGGGGGCGGCGCAGGCGTCGAGGACCCGCAGCGGCCGCGACCGGTCCATGCCGTCCAGCAGCAGCGGGGCGGCGAGCTGCGCCGCTGCGTCCTGGACCGAGACATGGCCGTCGGCGAAGCCCGGGATGTCTTCCACCGGCAGGGCGCGGCCCAGCAACACGCCGTGTTCGCCCACCTCTTCTGCTATTACATTGATAGCAATCAGCGCTTGCAGCACCTGCGCCCGGGTCGTTTTTCGTTCATTGACCCGCAGGACCATTGGCGCCTGCAGGTTGTTCGCCCGCAGGATGTCCTGCCACTGCCGCGGATGGTCGCGCTTGAGCCGCTCGATCCACCAGCGCGGATGGTTCCAGTGCGCGAGCGGCTCCTGCGCCGTCGCCTCGACCAGCGCGTCGCGTTCGCGCAGGAAGCGGCGGAGGCAGGCGTTCACGAAGCCGGACTGCGGCCGCATGGCCGGACTGCGCTTGGCGGCTTCGACGGCCTGGTCGACCAGGGTGAAGGGTTCGTAGGGAGCATCCGATTCGCGCCAGACCAGCGCCAGCGCCGTGCACAGCAGGGCGTCGGGCAGCGGCGGCGGCGTGCGTGGTGCGAGCTTGCGCCGCAGGGCTTCGGCCTGGCCGAGCCAGCGCAGTACGCGGTACACCAGCGCCCGCACGCCGGGCCGCAGCGACGCGTCCACCTCGAGCAGTGCGACCGGCGCCGACTGGCCGCCCCGCACCGCCGCGAGCACCTGGGCTGCGGCCTGGAGTTGTTGCCACAGCGGCGGCGCGGAACCGGCCGGCGCCGCGGGGGCACCAGGGATCGAAACAGAAGAATTCATAGGGTGCGCACGGGGCGGAACCGCAGGATCCACGCCAGGATCGCGGCCGGAAATTGGGTCAGTGCGGCGTTGTAGCGCCGCACCGCAAGATTGAACTGGTCGCAGCCCAGCTGGACCTGTGTGTCGTGCTGGTCCCAGAGCAGGTGCAGGCTGCCGGGCCGGGGCTGTCCGGCGACCTCGGGCGCCTCGGCCAGCAGGCGCTGCCAGGCCGTCTGCAGCACCGCACGTGCCGCGGCCAGCGCGGCGGTGTCGTCCGGATCGAGGGGCCGCAGCCGGGAAACGCCCAGCGACGACTGCAGCTGCAGCGCCGCCGCCTGCAGCGCGGTCCAGTGTCCGCCCCCCGGCAACGGCGTCGACAGCGCGGGCGGCGCTGTGGCAGGCCCTTCAGGGTCTCCATCGGCGACGGCAGACGGTGCACGTTCGGCCGTCGCGAGCGCGATCCAGCGCTGCAGATGGCCGTCCAGTGCGGCAAATGCCTGCAGCACGGCCGCGCGCAGGCGCACCAGCCGGTTGTGCGCGCCCACCGCCCAGAACACCAGCACGGCTGGCGCGATCCACCACCACAGAGGCCAAGTCATCGCAGGAGTATCGCCAAAAAGACAGGCATGAAAAAAGCCCCGGCACGCCTGGCGGCGGACCGGGGCTCGGCAGCCAGGGTGCGTCGCTTAGTCGGCGGCGGCACCTTCGCTGGCTTCGGAGGCCGCGTCGGCATCGGAGCCCGCCAGGTCGGCCGCTTCCGCATCGGCGATCGCACGGCGCTCGGCTTCGTCCATCTGGTCCTTCACCTTGCGTGCGGCGTGGTACGCCATGCCGGTGCCCGCGGGGATCAGGCGACCGACGATGACGTTTTCCTTCAGGCCACGCAGCTCGTCGCGCTTGCCCATGATCGCCGCTTCGGTCAGCACGCGCGTCGTTTCCTGGAAGGATGCGGCGGAGATGAACGAGTCGGTCGACAGCGAGGCCTTGGTGATGCCCAGCAACAGGTTGGTGTAGGTGGCCGGGATCTTGCCCTCTTCACGCAGCCGGTCGTTGGTGTTGAGCATTTCCGAACGCTCCACCTGTTCGCCCGCGATGTAGCCCGAGTCGCCCGTGCTCTCCACCACCACGCGGCGCAGCATCTGACGCACGATCACCTCGATGTGCTTGTCGTTGATCTTCACGCCCTGGAGGCGGTAAACGTCCTGCACTTCGTCGACGATGTAGCGCGAGAGTTCCTCGATGCCCAGCAGGCGCAGGATGTCCTGCGGATCGGCCGGACCGTCCACCACGGACTCGCCCTTGTTCACCACCTGGCCTTCGTGCACCAGGATGTTCTTTTCCTTGGGGATCAGTTCATCCCAGACCTTGCCGTCCGGATCGGTGATCTGCAGCCGCACCTTGCCCTTGGTTTCCTTGCCGAACGAGACCGTGCCGGTGATTTCCGCCAGCATACCCTTGTCCTTCGGCGAACGGGCTTCGAACAGCTCGGCCACACGCGGCAGACCGCCGGTGATGTCCCGGGTCTTCTGGCCTTCGACCGGGATACGGGCCAGCACTTCGCCGGGACCCACGTCCTGGCCGTCGCGCACCTGGATCAGTGCGCCCACCTGGAAGCCGATCGTCACCGAATGGTCGGTGCCGGGGATCTTCACCTCGGCGCCGTTCGCATCGACCAGCTTCACCTGCGGACGCACCACCTTGGCGGAGCCGCGGCGCTTCGGATCGATCACGACCAGCGTCGACAGGCCGGTCACTTCGTCCACCTGCTTGGCGACCGTCAGGCCTTCCTCGACGTTCTCGAACTTCACCTGACCGGCGAACTCCGTGATGATCGGGCGGGTCAGCGGGTCCCAGGTCGCGAGGATCGCACCGGCCTTGATCGCCTGGTCGGCCTTGACCGACAGCGTCGCGCCGTACGGCACCTTGTGGCGCTCGCGCTCACGGCCGTGCTCGTCCTGGATGACGATCTCGCCGGAACGTGCGATCACCACCAAGTCGCCCTTGGTGTTGCTCACATAGCGCATCGTGGCGTTGAAGCCGATCACGCCGTTCGACTTGGCTTCCACGCTGGACGCGACCGCCGCGCGGGACGCGGCACCGCCGATGTGGAAGGTCCGCATCGTCAACTGCGTGCCCGGCTCGCCGATCGACTGCGCGGCGATCACACCCACGGCCTCGCCGAGGTTGATCAGGCCGCCGCGGCCCAGGTCGCGGCCATAGCATTTCGAGCAGATGCCGAAGCGGGTCTCGCAGGTCAGCGCGGTACGCACCTTGACCTCGTCGACGCCGGCGGCTTCGAGCTCCTCGATCAGGTCTTCTTCCAGCAGCGTGCCTGCCGGTGCCAGCACCGCACGGTTCTCCGGGTGCAGCACGTCGTCGGCCGCGGTGCGTCCCAGGATACGGTCGCGCAGCGACTCGATCACCTCGCCGCCCTCGACGATGGCGCGCATCACCGAACCGTGGTGGGTACCGCAGTCGTCCTCGGTCACGACCAGGTCCTGCGTCACGTCCACCAGGCGGCGCGTCAGGTAGCCGGAATTGGCCGTCTTGAGCGCCGTGTCGGCCAGACCCTTCCGGGCGCCGTGGGTGGAGATGAAGTACTCCAGCACGTTCAGGCCTTCGCGGAAGTTCGCGGTGATCGGCGTCTCGATGATCGAGCCGTCCGGCTTGGCCATCAGGCCCCGCATGCCGGCCACCTGGCGGATCTGCGCGGCGGAGCCGCGGGCACCCGAGTCGGCCATCATGTAGATGGAGTTGAAGGACTCCTGCTCGACCTCCTTGCCGTGCCGGTCGGTGACCTTCTGCTTCGACAGCTGGGCCATCATCACCTTCGACACTTCGTCGCCGGCCTTGCCCCAGATGTCCACCACTTTGTTGTAGCGCTCGCCCGCGGTCACCAGACCCGAGGAGTACTGCTGGGCGATTTCCTTCACTTCGCTCTCGGCGCGCTCGATGATGCCGGCCTTCTCGGGCGGCACCAGCATGTCGTCGATCGCGATCGAGATGCCGGCCTTGGTCGCCAGGCGGAAACCGTTCTGCAGCAGCTTGTCGGCGAAGACGACCGTCTCCTTCAGGCCGCACTTGCGGAAGCTCACGTTGATGAGCTTGGAGATTTCCTTCTTCTTCAGCGCCTTGTTGATGTTGGCGAACGGCAGGCCCTTCGGCAGGATCTCCGACAGCAGCGCACGGCCGGCGGTCGTGTCCACCAGCGAGGTGGACGGCACGAATTCGCCGGTGGCCTTGTCCTTGGTCCACTCCGTCAGACGCACGCTGATCTTCGAGGTCAGCTCGACCTCGCCCGCATCGAACGCGCGCTGCACTTCGCCGGTATCGGCGAACACCAGGCCTTCGCCCTTGCCGTTGATGCGATCGCGGGTGGTGTAGTACAGGCCCAGCACCACGTCCTGCGACGGCACGATGGAGGGCTCGCCTGAAGCGGGGAACAGCACGTTGTTGGAGGCCAGCATCAGCGTGCGGGCTTCCATCTGCGCTTCCACCGACAGCGGCACGTGGACGGCCATCTGGTCGCCGTCGAAGTCGGCGTTGAAGGCCGCGCAGACGAGCGGGTGCAGCTGGATGGCCTTGCCTTCGATCAGGATCGGCTCGAAAGCCTGGATGCCCAGACGGTGCAGCGTCGGAGCCCGGTTCAGCATGACCGGGTGCTCCTTGATGACCTCTTCCAGGATGTCCCAGACCACCGGCGTGCCGGATTCGACTTCCTTCTTCGCCGCCTTGATGGTCGTGGCGATGCCCATCTGCTCGAGGCGCGAGAAGATGAAAGGCTTGAACAGCTCCAGGGCCATCAGCTTCGGCAGGCCGCACTGGTGCAGCTTGAGCGTCGGGCCCACGGTGATCA
>CAJYQL010000075.1 GCA_913776965.1 uncultured Xylophilus sp. | reverse complement strand
GGCTGACCTTGTAGCCCACGATCTGGTAGCGCAGGCCCGAGAAGTTCACGGGGTTGCCGTGCGTGAGGTGCCCGCCGTGCGACAGGTCCATGCCCAGCACGGTCGAACCCGGCTCGATCAGGGCGTTGTACACCGCGAGGTTGGCGCTGCTGCCCGAGTGCGGCTGCACGTTGGCCCACGCGGCCCCGAACAGTTCCTTCACGCGGTCGATGGCGAGCTGCTCGACTTGGTCCACGACCTCACAGCCGCCGTACCAGCGCTTGCCGGGGTAGCCCTCGGCGTACTTGTTGGTGAGCTGGGTGCCCTGGGCCCACATCACCGCCGGCGAAGCGTAGTTCTCACTCGCGATCAGTTCGATGTGGTGTTCCTGGCGGGCGTTCTCGGCCTGGATGGCGGCGAAGAGTTCGGGGTCGGTCTGTTCGACGAGGATGGAACGGTCGTACATGGGTGGTATCCCTTTGGCAGTCCTGCGATGGAATGGTCCCTGTGAACCAGGGCTGCCCAGGCGAACGGCTGAACGCGCCGCGCGACCGTCGTCGCTGCGGGCGGCACGCTTCCCAGTGGTTGTTCCGGGCCCCGGGGCCCGTGCGGTTCCACGTCAGCGGCGGCGGCATCCGTTGGAGGGAAGCGCCGCGCCTATCGCCAGTCGCGTGCGCGGCGATTTTAGCGTGCGGCGGGCGGCAGCTTGCCGCGAGGGGATCAGGGCAGGGTGGCGACGGCCAGACCGTCGTCGGCCGCCAGCACCGCGACCTTCTCGGCAGCGGCCGGCATCGCGGGCGCCGCGACCGGCAGCACGGCCGGCGGCGCTGCCGGGTTGGCGGGCGGCGGGACCACCATCGGCGAGGTGATCGGCACGTTGCGGCCGGTGGCGACGGCGCGCAGGCGGTTGTGTTCGGCGATCACCTTCATGGTGTAGCCGCCGTCGTCCTCAATGTTGGCCGCACCGACGTAGTAGCGCAGGCCGCCCTCGAGCGAGCCGGCGCGGCTGATGCACTCCTGCAGCACCCGCACGCCGACGCGCAGGTTGCTCACCGGGTCGAACGCGGCGAAGTGGCCGCCGAAGTGGTCGTACTTGTCGCTGTGGACCCGGGTCATGACCTGCATCAGGCCCTGGGCGCCGACGGGGCTCTGAGCGAAGGGATTGAAGCCCGACTCGATCGCCATGATTGCGAGGATGAGCGTCGGGTCGAGCTTGTTGCGGCTGCCGAGGTCGAAGGCTTCAGCCACCAGGGCGCCGATTGGTTCGGGCGCGACGCGGTACTTCTTACTGAGCCAGTAGGCGACGGCGGCCTGCGCTTTCGGCAGGTCCTTGGGATTGGTGGCGGTGGCGCGTTCCACGGCGTCGGGCTTGATCGGCGTGCCGATCAGCGCGACCTGACGGTCCTGCAGCCAGGTGCGCAGCTGTTCCTCGCCGCTGTCGCGCAGGTCGGGCCGCGCGCTCAGCATCACGGCGGCAAAGGCGACCGACAGGCCGAGCAGGGCGAAGCCGTTGTGGGTGATCTCGAAGAACCCCTCGGCGACGTCCGCACCGAAGGTGCGTGTGCCGTGGACGAACTTTCCTAACGCTGTCATCGCTGTACCTTTCTACGCAAGGGACCGTTCCCCGGAGGACGCAGGAACACGCGGAACGCGCGGCGTCAGGGGAAGGAATGCCTCGATTGAAGGGGGTCGCCATCGGATTCGCGAAGCCTCCGCAACGGCGGCGGAGGGAAGGTGAGGCAGCGAATCGGACTTAGCCGTCGGGTCGGCAGCGGGGTCGGTCGGTCCCCGGATGCGGGAACGGGGCGGATTCTAGGAGGGGCTTTAATATCAAGTCAAGAATATGAAAACTGTTATTTATGAGAATTGGGTATGTACAAAGGGGTCTTCCCCGGGAGGAAGGGTGCCTCCGAGTCCCTGTGCGGATGTATCCGAATGAAAACGGCGATGGGCGCTTCAGGCGCCATTACCGATTTCTTTTGGCTCGCCGCGCAGGTCCGCGGTATCGTGGCGGCGTCCATTCGATGGACGTTCACCGGTCCGGTTGCAGCGGTTCCGCAAGGTCCGCCGTCATCCGATCCGGTCCCTCTGGAGGGCAATCCCTTGCCCTCTGCGCATGTAGGACGATCCACTCCTGTATGCGAACCCAGACGGCCCAGGGTCTTGCACCCGCCGTCGAGCCCGGCGGATGCGGCTTCAGGCCCTCCGGCCGGGCTTTTTCGTTGGCGGCGCGTTTCCGCCGCTACGCGCCCGGAAACATTCAAGTCGCTGCGCTTGGGTACGCTCGGCCGCGATGGACGCTTCCGTTTCCGACCCTCCGCCGCCGACCCAGCCTGATCGCTTCTGGCGGTGGCTGTGCGCATTCGCCTGGCTGGCCGGCGCTGCCGCGCTGCTGGTCGGGTTGGCGTGGTGGGGCGTGCCGCGGGTAATCGCTTGGCAGCTAGAGACGCGCGTCAGCGAACGCCTGGGCCGGGCGGTACGCGCGGAAAGGATCGAGTTCGTGCCGTGGGCCCTGCGCACCACGCTGCACGGGCTGACGATCGCGCCGGCCGGCGGGGGCCATGGCGGAGGGAGCGATGCGCAGTTCGCCGTCCGCACCATCCGTGTCCGCACCGCGCTCGCTTCGGTCTGGACGGGCGCGCCGGTGATCGATGCGCTAGAGATCGACGCACCGCGGCTCTCGTTCGCCATCGACCGCGACGGGCGCCACGACCTGCAGGACGTGCTCGACCGTCTGGCGCGGCCTGCGGAGCCGGAGCGCCCGCCCGTGCGCTTCGCCCTGCGCCACTTCCGCCTGTCGGAAGGCGAGGTCGATATCGACGACCGCGGCCGCCGCCATGCGCTACGCGATCTGACGATCGACCTCCCATCGCTCAGCAGCCTGGCGCCCGACCGTTCCGCGCCGGTCACGCCGCGGCTGGCCTTCACCTTCGACGGCAGCCGGGTGGATACTGACCTGGAGGCGCTGCCCTTCGCCGAGCAGCGCCGCGGCGAGGCCCGGCTGCGGGTCGCGGCGCTCGACCTGGCACCGCTGCGCGACTACCTGCCTGCCGGGGCGCCTCTCCGGCTGGATCGCGGCACGCTGGACGCCGATCTGCGCATCCGCTTCGCCGACGTGGCGCCGTCCGCCGACGGCCAGGTCGCGGGCGATGGCGAGCGCACCCTCGAGATCGGCGGCACGCTCACGATCCGCCAGCTCGTGCTGTCGGGCGACGACGCCGGGACGCCGACGGCGGAGGCCGAGCGGATCGACATCGCGCTCGCGCACCTGCGTCCGTTCGACCGGTCGGTGGAGCTTTCGCGTATCGCGGTCGGCGAGCCCCATGTGCGGCTGCAGCGCCGCAGCGACGGACGGCTTGCGCTGGCAGCCGGCCGTGCCGGGGCCGCGGACAACAAGGCGGGCGACCGAGGCGCCAGCAACGCGTCGACGCCGTGGCAGGTCCGGGTGGCCGACCTGCAGGTCGAGAACGGCAGCCTCGACTGGCGCGACGCCGCCGTTGCCGCGCCGGTGGCACTCGGGCTGCGCCGGCTGGAAATGGCGGTCGCGGACGCCGCCTGGCCGGTGTCCGCGCCGGCACTTATCAAGGGATCGGCCGATGTCGTCGGCCCGGCAGCCGACCTTTCCCGGTCCGCGCCGGCGCGCGAGGGCGGGCCGCATATCGCGTGGGACGGCACCGTTGCTCCTGCGGCGGGCCGGATCGCGATGCAGGCCCGGGCCCTGCCTCTCGCGTGGGCGGCTCCCTATCTGCAGGCGCGGCTGAAGCCCGCCCTCGCCGGCCGGGCGAGCGCCGATGGCACCGTCGCCTGGTCGTCGGCCGGCACGACGATCGACGCACGGTCGCTTGCGATCGACGCGCTGGCGCTGACGCAGGGCGCGGACACGCTGCTCGGCGTCCGCCGGGCCGAGGCGACCGGCCTGCGGATCGACACCGCACGTCGCACGGTGGCGGCCGACCGGCTGGCGCTGGCGGCACCGCAGGGAACGGTGGCGCGCGATGCAGCGGGCCGCTGGATGGTGGAGCAATGGCGCGTCGACGCCTCGCCCGGCGCGGCCACCGCCGCTAGCGCATCTGCACCTGCGCCGTC
>CAJYQL010000074.1 GCA_913776965.1 uncultured Xylophilus sp. | reverse complement strand
TGGTCAGGGTGTCGCCGATCGTGCTGGCGCTCGATCACGAAACCGCGCCGCACCATCAGGTGCTGGTGAATCTGGGCGACGAGGTGCCGCCGTCCTTCAGTCGTTTCGAGCGGCTGATCGAGATCGTCAGCCGCGACGACGCGGAGGACAGGAATCAGGCCCGGGCGCGCTGGAAACATTACGCGGATCGAGGCTATGCCATCGTCCGGCACGACCTGCAGTTGAAGGAATGACATGCCGCAGCCGCCTGCCGTACCGCGATTCATCCCGACGCTGACCGAGGTCGTAGCGCCGCCCGATGCCGACGTGGAGCCGGCGGAACGGCCTGTTGCGCCGTCGCCGTCTCCTGCGCCGACGTCCCAGGGTCAGTCCTCTGCCGCGCTGTCGGATGCGTTGCGCGAGCAGATCCTGCACCGCGTGTTGCAGCGGGTGGACATGCTGCTCGCAGCCCGCCTGGCATCGGCCGTCGAAGTCGTGGTGCAGGAGCAGACCATCGCACTGCTGCCGCGGCTGCGGGACGAAATCGGCCACGTGGTGCAGGCCACGCTAGCCGATGCCCTATCGCACGAACTGCCGCGCCGCGTCGCACCGACCGACCGACCGTAGCTGATAGTGCATGCGACTCCGCACTGACCCCCTGGCTGCGGCCCGGAAATTGCGTTAAGTTGCTCTGGACCGCCGCCATGCGGGCGCCGGCACACCTTTAGTTGTCCAAGGAGAGTTTCGTATGCACGTGACGTTGAAATTGACCGCGGTGGCCGCGTTTGCTGCTTGGGCGGGGACCGCCTCTGCACAGGATGTGCAGGTGATCCGGATCGGCCATGTCGGCCCCGTCTCCGGTCCGCAGGCCCACTACGGCAAGGACAACGAGAACGGCGCACGCATGGCGATCGACGAGCTCAATACGCAGAACATCGTCATTCGCGGCAAGAAGATCAAGTGGGAACTGCAGGCCGAAGACGACGCTGCCGACCCGAAGCAGGGCACGGCCGCCGCACAGAAACTGTGCGACGCCAAAGTGGCTGGCGTGGTGGGCCACCTCAATTCCGGTACCACCATCCCGGCTTCCAAGGTCTACAACGACTGCGGCATTCCGCATGTGACGGGCTCGTCGACCAACCCGCAGCTGATGAAGCCCGGCTACAAGACCTCGTTCCGCATCATCGCGAACGACAATGCGCTCGGCACCGGCCTCGCCATGTACGCGGCAGAAGCCCTCAAATTGAAGAAGGTCGCGATCATCGATGACCGCACTGCCTACGGTCAGGGTGTGGCAGCTGTATTCAAGCGCACGGCTGCGGCCAAGGGCATCCAGGTCGTGGACGAGCAGTTCACGACGGACAAGGCGACGGATTTCATGGCCATCCTGACCTCGATCAAGGCGAAGGCGCCTGACGCCATCTTCTTCGGTGGCATGGACCCTCAAGGCGGGCCTATGCTGCGGCAGATGGAGCAGCTTGGTCTGGGCGAGGTCAAGTACTTCGGCGGCGACGGCATCTGTACCGCGGAGCTGGCACGTCTATCGGGCGGAGCCAAATCGTTGAACAACGTGGTCTGCGCCGAAGGTGGATCGTCGCTGGCGAAAATGCCCGGCGGCGAAGCCTGGAAGAAGCGCTACGACGCCAAGTATCCCGGCCAGTTCCAGATCTACAGCCCCTACACCTACGACGCGACCATGTTGCTGGCCGATGCAATGAGGCGCGCGGGTTCCTGGGATCCGAAGGTGTACATCCCGGAACTCTTGAAGTCCGACTACAAAGGCGTCACCGCGAACATTGCATTCGAGCCGAACGGGGAGCTGAAGAACCCTGCCATGACGCTGTACGTATACAAAGACGGTAAGCGGACTCCGTTGAACTGAGGCCTGTGCAATAGTCGCAAAGCCGCTCGTGGAGCGGCTTTTTTATTGACAGATGTTTGACGGACAGGTGCGTCAGCTTTATCCCACGCGAAACGGGCTTCTCCGCCGAACGTCGGCTGTCTTCCTCGGTTTGACCATCGGTCTATCCACTGGAGTTTCGAACATGCACCCTGTTGAATACACCCCATCGGTCGCTTCCAAGCTGAAGATGTCTTCGGCCCTGTCGTTGCACCGTGCGATCGCTTTTCGGTTCCTGGCACATCCGCGGTTTTTGGCGGCGGCTGCCTTCCGCTGGCCTCAGCCCTCCTGGCATCTGGCCGCCCGGTAACCCTGATGGTTCAGCGATGGCCTGCCCGACAGGAATCGAACCTGTGACCCTCGGCTTAGAAGGCCGATGCTCTATCCAGCTGAGCTACGGGCAGCCCGGTCACGATCATAGCGTCCGATCTTTCAACTTTGTTTTATCCCAAGGAGGACACCATGTCAGCGAACGATCCCGAATTTCCAGTTCCTGAAGAAGATTTCGCAGAGGCCGATGTTTCGACGGATGACGAGGCAGGCACGAACGGCGGTGATGGTCTGGTCGAGCCGGCCGGCGTACCTTTTGATGAAGAAATAGAGCGCGTTGTGCAGCCCGAACCAGTCGGCGACTAGAAACAAAAAGCCCGTCTTTACGGGCTTTTTGTTTCTAGTCGCAGAACCGTCAATCGCGCGTGCCGCCGAGGCGTCCCCAGATGAACCCGATCGTGAGTGCAGTAACAACAGCCGCAATCGGGTGATCACGAATCACATCGCGCGGCATGTCCAGCGCTTCCTGGCATTTTTCCTCGACCCAGGCGCATCCCTGCTGCGCCTTTGCGGCGGCTTGGTCGACCTTGTCGTGGGCGCCGGCGGCAGCACGCCCGACGATGCTATCCGGGTCGATGTTGGCACTGCCGGGGAGATCGTTGATAGGTTCAATGGTCATGGGTCAAGTCCTTCTGATAGAAATGCCGAGCAGATCGGGCCCGTCGAACTAGCCCTGATAGCTTCTATTCCAAACCTCGGGACCAACGTAGGACAGCGCGCTTTTCCGCGGACAGTTGATCGGGAGCTCGCAAAAAAGCCCGCTGCGGCGGGCTTTCAAGTGACGCACGACGTTCTTGATCAGGCTTTGGGATCCCGAGGGGTGCCCTGCGGTGTCAAGCCTTGATCGCGCGGGGCAGGCGGCAGTTTGGAGCCGAGTCGTTCGCCGGTATGGCGCACGGCCGTGGCTGCGCGGTTGCCGGCTCGCTTGGTCGCCTTGCCCGCTTTTTTCACGCCACGTTCGGTCGCATGGACAGCGCGCTTGCCTGCGTTTTCAACGCGCTCCGCGGGGCCGTTGGCGCCTGGAGGAGGAGCCGAGGTCTGCGCGTGCAATGCTGCAGATGCCAATGTCAACGCGATGGCGATCGGGGCCATACGCAGGAAGGTCGGGGTTCTGTTCATCAGCTTCTCCTGTTGGTTGAAGGCACGATCAGTATGGAGCCCCGTCGATCATTTGCGATGCAAAGAGGGACCGATGATGCATAAATGGATCCAGACCTACAGCGCATGTCTCAGGTCTGCCGACGGCCAAACTTTTCTGCGAAAGTCCAGGCAAGGTCTGCAAGCGGGCGCGCTCCTGCGGCGGATGCTGCAGCGGTTGCGCTCGACGCTGTGCCTTCCTCAATGCGCTTGGCGATGCCCTGCAGGATCGCGGCGATGCGGAAAAGGTTGTAGGCTAGGTAAAAGTCCCAGTCGCGCTGCAATTCCGCCGGGTCATGCTCGCCGGTGCGTGCGCAATAGCGCTGGATGTAGTCACGCTCCAGCGGGATGCCTAAGGCTGCTAGATCGACGCCGCCTATGCCCCGGAAAGTGCCGGCAGGAATGTGCCGCACCATGCAGTGGTAGCTGAAGTCCGCGAGCGGATGTCCCAGCGTGGACAGCTCCCAGTCCAGCACGGCCAGGACGCGCGGTTCGTTGGGGTGGAACAGCAGGTTGTCGATCCGGAAATCGCCGTGCACCACCCGGGCCGCTGTCTGCCGGACTGCGCTTTCCGGAAGGTGGTCGGGCAGCCAGGCCATCAGGCGATGCATGGCGGGATTGGCGCCGGTTTCGGATGCTTGGTATTGCCGTGTCCAACGGGCAATCTGACGCTCGAAGTAGTTGCCCCGGCGCCCATATTCCGCAAGGCCGCAGGCATTCGGATCGACCGTATGCAGAGCGGCGATCACCCGGTTCATCTCGTCGTAGTGAGCGGCCCGTTCGGGCAGTGACATCCCCGGCAGCATCGGATCCCACAGCACCCGCCCGTCGACGTACGACATGATGTAGAACGCCCGCCCGAGGACCGTTTCGTCCTCGCACAAGGCCAGCATGTCGGGGACCGGCACGTCTGTGGATCCGAGGGCACGCATCACTGTGTACTCGCGCTCGATCGCATGGGCCGAGGGCAACAGCCGGGAGGCGGGGCCCGGCTTGGCACGCATGACGTATGCAATGCGGGGCGTGCTCAGGCGGTATGTCGGATTCGATTGCCCGCCTTTGAACATACCGACGGTGAGCGGCCCCTGGAAGCCCGGCACCTTTTCCGCCATCCAACGTTCGAGTGCCGGTTGGTCGAAGGCATGGGCTTCCGGGACGGGACGGGTCCCGCTCATCATCGTTTCAGTGGCCGCCATATTGTCTCCTATGAATGTGCGGCACGGCAGGAGTCAGCCCGCTTCGCCGATGCTGGAAAGTGCAGAACGGTTGCGCACCACCAGGCCACCGGGCTCGATGCGGATGATCTGCTCGCGCTCCATCGCCTTGAGTTCCTGGTTGACCCGCTGACGCGACGCGCCGAGAAGCTGAGCGAGTTCCTCCTGGGCCAATTGCAGGCCGATCCGGATATCGTCGCCTTCGGCGAGGCTGGGCACGCCGTAGCTGCGGACCAGATGTCCGAGCTGCTTGGCCAGACGTGCACGCAGTGGAAGAGTGTTGAGATCCTCCACCAGTCCGAAAAGCTGGCGAATGCGCCGTGCGTGCAGCCGCAGCAGCGCTTCGTAGAGTTCCACATGCTGCGCAAGGATCTTGCGGAAGTCCGCGCGGGCCACGCACAGGATGGTGGTGCTGCCGTGTGCGTAGGCATCGTGCGTGCGCCGTTCACCGTCGAAAAACGCCACGTCGCCGAACCAGATGCCCGGCTCCACATACGTCAAGGTGATCTGCTTGCCGGAAACCGAGGTGGAGCTGACGCGTACAGCCCCCCGTACGCATGCGATCCATTCTTCCGGGGAGTCGCCGCGGGCGGTGATCAGGTCGCCGTCGGCGTAACGTTTGACGTAGGCGCATCGAAGGATGTCGTGTCGCAGGGACGGTGAAAGCGAGGAAAACCAGCGACCGGAATTGATCGCCTCGCGTTCTTCGATGCTAAGAATGGGGTCTTCCATGAGGCTGTCTTGGACGTGACTGAACAGCCGCGGATTGTCGCGCCCGCGACCAAGCCGATGAACGGATGCTGTCGCTTTCGCGTCGGCCCACGTCGGCGGACGCGATGCACTAGTCGAACCGGGCGACCGTACCGGTTATGAATGCGTCGATGCCAACACCGGCATTCGCATAGTGGAGGTTGCGGACGAAGTGGTCCCGTTCCTTGCGGAGGTGGAGGCTCGCCGGCATCGCAGCCGCCTCGGTGATCAGTTCCTTGGTGCTGGCGATGACGTTGGATGGCAATGCGTTCAGTTCTGCCGCAATGTCCAATGCCGCGGCGAACGCGCCGCCGCTCGCGGTGACACGATTGACGATCCCGAGCGCTGCAAGCCGCTCCGCCGGGATCTGGCCGCCCAGCATGGCAAATTCGTTGGCGCATTGGCGCGGCAGGGCGCGGGCCAGTTCCCACGTACCGCCGCCGTTCGGCGACAGGCCTACGCGTACGGACGTCATGGCGAGTACGGCGTCGCGCGCCGCGACGATGAAGTCGCAGGCCATCGCGAGAGAGAAGCCCGCGCCGGCCGCCGAACCTTCCACCGCGGCAATCACCGGCTTCGGAAATGTGCGGATTTCCTCGATCCACATATGCAGGCCGTCGATGCCGTCGGCGGGTGCTTCTGGCGCACGTTGGAGCCGCGACTGCAGCCCCAGCAGGTCGACGCCACTGCAGAAGTGGCGACCGTCCCCTACGATCACGACGGAACGCACATCGGAATCGTCACCCGCTGCATTCAGCGCCTCGACCCCGGCGGCGCACATCTCGGGGCTCAACCCATTGCGACGCTCCGGATGATGGAGCGTGAGCACCATCGTGCGCCCATGACTGGTACTGCGGAGTTCGGCGGGCATGTATCGAGAATTTCCAGACGAAAGGAGGGGGAGGGAGTCGGATGCGCTTCCGCGCCAGGGTCGGCTGAGCCTTCGACATGCTGCAGACTGAGACCGAGCACGCCATGTCAACGCAGCCACAGAACTGCTTCGGGAAGTGAACTTGCACGACCCCATTATTCGAGGACAGGTCTGGACAACACGTGTGACAGAATGCCGCGCAGACCCAAAGGGGAAATCAAATCAACAAGGTCGTTTGTGGAGCATCGTAATACCGTACTCGGTATCGCCCTGTGCACGGTTGCGTTCGTAAGCGCAGCGATGTCCATGGGCCCGTCGCGTGGCAGCGCGGTGATCGGGCAGCCCCTGGAACTGTCGTTCGATATCGGGCTCGATCCCGGCATGGACGCGGCATCGGCCTGTGCGCAGGCAGAGCTCTTCTACGGTGATACGCGGATAGACAGTTCCCGATTCCGTATCAGCACCTCGGCGGGTGCAGCATCTCAACAGGCCGTTGTGCGGCTGGTATCGAACGTCGCTGTGAACGAACCGGTGGTGTCGGTCGTGTTGCGAGCCGGCTGCGGACAGACATTGTCTCGTCGCTATGTGCTTTTGTCGTCTTCGCCCGAGATGGCGGGAGGGCGTCCCGGCGATGTGACAACGCCGTTCGGGCGCGCGACACCGCCGGCAGGCCCCGACGCAACAGTACCTTTCGGAGAAGCGGCTACTACGCCTCGATCGAGCAGCGTCGTGCGCCGGCAGCAGAATCCCACCGATCAATCTCCACTCGGTGAGCGTGTGAAAAGTGCGCAAATCCGATCCGCTGCACGAGCCGCCGAGGCGCGGCATGCTCCAGCGACGGCGCCGCGCCGCGTGACGGGCACTCCATCCACATCGTTGCCGCGCCCGCGACTGGAACTGCAATCCCCAGCGGAATGGCTGGAAGATCTGCAACTCCCGCTGCGGTATTCAAATACGCTGGCTACTCTGTCGGCGGTAAGCCCGGAGCAGCGTGCGGCCGCAGCGGCGCTATGGCGGACATTGAACGGTGAAGCAGTGCCTATTGCAGGCAGCAGCGACGTGCAGCAGCGCACGCAGGTACTCGAACAGCAGAACAAGACGCTGCGGGAGGGTCTCGCGAAAACCCGTTTGCGGGAAGCCGAACTTCAAGCCCAACTCGAGGTGGCGCAGCGAGAGAGCGATTGGATACGTAGGTGGGCATGGCCCGGCGCCATCGGTGCAGTGGCGCTGTTGGCAATAGTCGGTGCAGCGGTGGCGGTGCGGCGTAAGGGCCGCCCCGCCGCCTGGTGGAAGCCCCGTCGTGAGCGGGAAATGGGCGGGTACGACTCGACGGGCATCATGGATGAGCCGGAATTTGTGGATACCCAGCCGTCCACGTTTGGTCCATTACATGCATCACGATCTGCTTCATCCGTACGGACGGAAGCAGTGACGCCGGCCGTAAACAATTTTGAAGAGCCGGCGGACTTTCTGGAGCATGTCCAGAAGCCGGACGCCGTGTCTTCTGCAATCGTGTTCGACAGCGGCGATACCAGAAGACCTGTAGTTGCACCGACGCCGGCCACCGAGCTTGGTAGACTTTCTCCGATATCTCGACAGAGTGTGCTTTCGGTCGCCCGTGAACTGCGCGGAAATTCAGCGGAGGCACTGATGGAGGTGCGACAGAATGCCGAATTTTTCACCTCACTTGGCCAATACGAAGAGGCGATCGACGCACTGCAGCAGTACATCGCCCAACACCCTCGAGACGGAGCGGAAGCATACCTGGACCTCTTTCAGATCTTCCACACGCTGAGCCTGACCGATGCGTACCGTCGGTTACGCGAGCAGTTCAACGCAGCATTTAATGCAACCATTCCGGTGTTTGCAGCGTTTCTCAGACCGACGCGACTCCTGGAAAGCTATGAGCCGGTCATGGAGCCACTGGTCTCGGCGTGGGGAACGGCGTCTGTCCTGGATACTATCGAAGATCTCATGGTCCCGGGACGTACAACTGGGAAAAATGAGCAAGTGGTATTCGAACTGGAGGCGTTTCGCGAACTCTTGATGCTTTATGAGATTGCAAAATCGACGTTGATCGACGAAACGTCGAGTCCAGACACTGTAATGTCATCGGGCGCACCTGCAGCAGTCACACCCATGGAGTTTTTTCTTGATGAACGTTTCGATGCACCGGTGGTGCCCTCTGAGCCGACGGACCTCGACATCGATTACCAGCCCAAGTTTCCGTTATCTGAAGATCGATATCCGCCGCCATCGACCTCGTTGTCGCCTGAGAAAACCTTGAATACCGACTTCGATTTCTCTACGTTGGAGCTTGCCGACACCGCGACGTCGGCGCTCGCTGCAGACAGCCCGGCGCAGGAACATTCGGTCTTGCCGAATACCGCCGATGTCACTCAGCGCAAATCGGCTGATCCGACAGCATCGCAAAAAAAAGATCAGCCGAGCAACCTCATCGATTTCGACGCCTTCGACCTGGAGGTTCCCAAGCCTCGCCCTCCGCGCAAGCCCTGATCGGACTTTAGCGGCGGACCTGGAGGGCCCCAGGGTTCACGATGTTGGTCGGCACGCCCTTGATGTAGTTCACGACGTTGTCGAACGCCGCACCGAAGTAGAGCTCGTAACTGTCCTGCTCCACATAGCCGATATGGGGAGTGCAGATGCAGTTCTCCAGACGCAGCAAAGCATGACCTTGCAGTGGCGGCTCGACTTCGAATACATCCACCGCGCCCATTCCTGGCCGGCCACGATTCAGTGCGGCGAGCAATGCATCGGGCTCGATCAGTTCAGCGCGTGACGTGTTGACCAGCAGCGCGGTCGGCTTCATCCTCGATAGGTCGTCCAGCGTCACGATATTGCGCGTATCGTCGTTCAGCCGGAGATGCAACGAGATCACGTCGCACTGTTCAAAGAAGTCCTCCCGGTTCGACGCCGCCTGATAACCGTCTGCCAGCGCCTTGGCACGCGACGCCTCCCGGCCCCAGATACGTACGTTCATGCCGAAGGCGCGGCCGTAGCCGGCCACCAGTTGGCCGATCTTGCCGTAGCCCCACACGCCGAGCGTCTTGCCGCGCAGCACCGTCCCGACTCCGAAGTTCGCCGGCATGGACGCTGCCCGGAGGCCGGATTGCTGCCAGGCGCCGTGCTTGAGGTTAGCGATGTACTGCGGCAGCCGCCGCATCGCGGCCATGATCAAGGCCCAGGTCAACTCGGCCGGTGCGACCGGCGAACCCACACCTTCGGCCACCGCGACACCGCGCTCGGTACAGGCGGCCAAGTCGATGTGAGCACCGACCTTGCCCGTCTGCGCGATCAGCCGCAGCCTCGGGAGCTTTTCGATCAGCTGCCGGCTGATCTGGGTACGTTCCCGGATCAGCACGATGATGTCCGCATCCTTAAGGCGCACCGACAACTGACCCAGACCCTTGACCGTATTGGTGTACACCTTGGCAGAGTAGGGGTCCAGGCGGGCGGCGCACGGGAGCTTCCGCACAGCATCCTGATAGTCGTCGAGGATCACGATATTCATGCCCGGATTGTGCCTCGCCGAGCCAGACGTGTCGGCCTCCGGCGTAGCCAACTGGATCCCGGCCCGTCGAACCGGGAGCGATGTGCTCCGCAATGCCGGTTCAGGCAATGCCATGCGGTCGTGTGGCGACGGCCTCGCGTGCGGCGAGGCGATCGAGTTCGGCGCACACGTCGGCCATGCGGCCGGTGATCACCATGCGGCCGGCACAGTGCCGGGCCGAGCCGTCCGCCACCTTCAGCACCCGCAGGGGACGTGGCGCAGGCGCAATGGCTATCGGAACTGCAACTTGAATGTCCGGCTGTGCGGGGCGGCCCGCACCACCGGGAATGGCGTACATCGCCGCGCGGCGCGCGACCCAGGACGCGAGAGGCGCGAGCAGACTCCCGCCGGAATGAATGGCAAATCCCATGTGACAACTCTCCAGGAGCGACGAAGTCGAAAGGTGGACACAGGCAGGATTTGCTGAAGGACTGCCGCATGCGGGTTGCCGGACCTGAATGCCAGGTCTGCCGAACGCCCGCCACCACATGCGGCAGGAGGGCGCTACATCAGCATGGTGTTGCGGATGAGGCCGACGGCGAGGCCTTCGATCTCGAAAGGCTCGTCGGGCATGACCACGATCGTGGGGTAATCGGGATTCTCGGCATGCAGTTCGATACCGTCTGCCGTACGGTGCAGCCGCTTGACCGTGACCTCTTCGCCCAGGCGTGCTACGACGATCTGGCCGTTGCGTGCCTCGCGTGTGGCCTGGACGGCGAGCAAGTCGCCGTCCATGATCCCGGCGTCGCGCATCGACATGCCGCGGACCTTCAGCAGGTAGTCGGGCTTCTGCTGGAACAGGCTGCTCTCGACGTGGTATGTCTGGGCGACATGCTCCTGCGCCAGGATGGGCGAGCCAGCCGCGACACGGCCGATGAGCGGTAACGCGAGCGGGGACAGGCCTGCGAACGGCGGTACGTTCTGGACCGCATGCCCTGCATGCAGCGTGCGCAGCGCATCGGACTTGAGCCGGATGCCGCGCGAGGTGCCGCTGACCAGCTCGATGGCGCCCTTGCGGGCCAGGGCCTGCAGATGCTCCTCGGCGGCGTTGGCAGATTTGAAACCCAACTGGGCCGCAATCTCCGCCCGGGTGGGGGGGGCGCCCGTCTGCGCGATGGCGGACTGGATGATCTCCAGAATCTGTTGCTGGCGTGCGGTGAGTTTGATGGGGGGCCGGTCGAGCATGGTGGTCCTCAGGCTGTCTGGATATCCAGTACCTGTATTTTTGACCAGTTCGATGCGGATTGGCAAGTCCCACCGCCCTTCGATGCGAAGGGCCATTCGACAGGCGAGTACCGCTGGCTCGCCGTCGGCGGTATCAGCGCGGTGTCAGCTTTCCAGCGCCTGCAGCGCGCGTGCCGTGATTTCTTCGACCGAGCCGATGCCGCTGATGCGGCGGTAGCGGGGTGCCGACACCGCGTCGCGCGCGGCCCATTCGGCGTAATAGTCCACCAGCGGACGGGTCTGGGCGCTGTAGACGTCCAGCCGCTTCTGCACCGTGGCTTCCTTGTCGTCTTCGCGCTGGATCAGGTCTTCGCCGGTGACGTCGTCCTTGCCTTCGACCTTCGGCGGGTTGAACTTCACGTGGTAGGTACGACCGGACGCCGGGTGCGAGCGGCGACCGCTCATGCGTTCGACGATGGCGTCGAAAGGCACGTCGATCTCGAGGACGAAGTCGAGTTTCACGCCTGCCGCCTTCATCGCGTCGGCCTGCGGAATGGTGCGCGGGAAACCGTCGAAGAGGAAGCCGTTGGCGCAATCGGGCTGCGCGATGCGTTCCTTCACCAGGTCAATGATCAGGTCGTCGCTGACCAGGCCGCCGGATTCCATGACCGACTTGGCTTGTAGGCCCAGCGGGGTGCCGGCCTTGACGGCGGCGCGCAGCATGTCGCCGGTGGAGATCTGTGGGATGCCGTATTTCTGGCAGATGAAAGCGGCTTGCGTGCCCTTGCCTGCGCCGGGCGCGCCCAACAGAATCAGTCTCATGGTGTCCTCGAATGGTATGGATCTGGCGGCACCGCTGGCCGCGTCACGCGCTGCAGGGGCGCGGGTGGGGTGCTCGGATGGCGGGCGAGGATAGCATGCACGCCTTGCACGAAACCTTCATCGCAGGCCTGTACGGCCGCGGGCGTCAGGCGAAGAGGGCGCGCACCCGTTCCAGGTCTTCGGCGGTGTCCACGCCTGTGCCGGGCGCGGCGTCGGCGGTGTGGACCGCGATGCGGTAGCCGTGCCAGAGCGCACGCAGCTGTTCCAGGGCTTCGGTGCGCTCGTGCGGCGCCTGGGTAAGTGCGGGGAACCGCCGCAGGAAAGAGGCGCGGTATGCGTACAGGCCGATGTGGCGCAGCGGCGCCGGCGAGGGCAGGGCCGGTCCGCCGTCCCGCTGCCACGGGATGGGCGCACGGCTGAAATAGTGCGCCAGCGCGTGGTCATCGGTCACCACCTTCACCACGTTCGGGTTGAGGTAGTCATCGAGCGAGTCGATCGGATGGGCAGCGGTGGCGATCGCCGCTTCGGGCCGCGCATGGAGCAGTGAAGCGACGGCGCGCACCAGCGCCAGCGGCATCAGGGGCTCGTCGCCCTGGACATTGACGACCACCGCCTCGTCGGCGAGCCCCAGCAGATCGCATGCCTCGGCCAGCCGGTCGCTGCCGCTGGGATGGTCGGTGCGGGTCAGGAGGGCATCGACACCGTGCTGCAGGCAGGCATCGACGATGGACCGGTCGTCCGCCGCCACCACCGTCCGGTCGGCACCGGACAGCGCCGCACGTTGCGCAACGCGCACGACCATCGGCAGGCCGGCGATGTCGGCGAGCGGCTTGTTCGGCAGGCGGGTCGACGCCAGCCGGGCCGGGACGATGACGGTAAAGGACATGCGTTCGGGGCGCGCCAGACGTTCAGCGGTCGAGCTCGTCGTCGGCCAGGACGCGTGCTTCGGATTCGAGCAGGATCGGAATGCCGTCGCGCACCGGATAGGCGAGCCGTGCGCTGCGCGACACCAGTTCGTGGACATCGGGCAGGTACGTCAGCGGGCCCTTGGTGACCGGGCATACGAGCAGTTCGAGAAGTTTGCCGTCCATCAGGCGTCCGGTGAAATGGGTGGAGAGGAGGGGCGAGCGGCCGATGATAGCCGTGCGTCCAGCAGCCGATCGACGGTGGCGAAGAACGCCGGTTCGGGTGCGAACGACAGTCCGACGGCCCATGCCTGCGGCGCACGGCGCCACAGTTTGGCGGCATCTTTTTCGGTGCAAATCAGGGTTTCGCGCTGGTGAGGTGTGCGCGACCAGCTATCGAAATCATAGTGATCGGGTAGCGGAACTGTTTCGTCCAAGTGCACGCCACGTTCGCGCAGCATGGAGAAAAACGATTCGGGCGATGCGATGCCGGCGACGGCGACGACCGGTCCGTCGGCGCCCAGGGTGGCGAGAGGGCACGCCGTACCGTCGGCCCGCACGGCGTGGTCCTGCAGCCTCCGATCCGCGCTGAATCCGCCTGCAAAGGCCGGCCGGGCGCCGGTGTGAAGCACAACATCGACCGCACTGGGCCACGGCTCGCGCAGTGGGCCAGCTGGCAGCATTAGTCCATTACCGACACCCCGGTCGTCGAACACGCAAATCTCGATGTCGCGGGCCAGCGCCGCGTGCTGCAGTCCGTCGTCGCAGACGATCGCCTGCACGCCCGGATGCGCGGCCAGCAACGCACGACCGGCGTCCACCCGCCGCCGTCCGACGAAGACCGGCGCGCCGGCGCGGCGTCGCAACAGCAGGGGCTCGTCGCCGGTATCGGACGGATCGCTGTCGGGCCGCACCTCGTAAGCGGCTTCCGAACGGCTGGCCCGGCCCCCGTACCCCCGGCTGACGATGCCGACCTGCAGTCCCCGCGCACGCAGATGCTCGACCAGCGCAATGACCGTCGGCGTCTTGCCGGCGCCGCCGGCCACCACATTGCCGACCACGATGACCGGCACCGGAAGACGCTCACTGCGGTTGATACCGATCCGATAGAGCCATCCGCGGATGGACCAGACGATGCAGTACAGAAGCGACACCGGGCGCAGCGCCCAAGTCAGCAGGCCGCGGCCCAGCCAGGCCTGCTGCAGCCGATGGGCGGCCGCCGCGCGCAGCCCGGTCATCCGCGTCAGCCGCCCGCGCCGCCGCGCGAGGAATGCTGGGTGGCGAAGGTGATCTGGCCGAGTCCGGCGCGGCGTGCGGCTTCCATCACGGTGATGACGTTCTGGTGGGCGGCGCTCGCGTCGGCGCTAATCACCACCACGCTGTCGCGCCCGGCCGTCGCGGCGGCGGTCAGCGCCTGCGCGATCGCATCGACCGTGCCGGCGGTCAGCGGCTGGCGGTTGATGAGGATGCGACCGTCGGCAGCCACCGCGACCTGTACTTCCTTGGGATAGTCGCGCTGGGCCTGCGCGTCGGCGACCGGCAGCTTCAGCTGGATTTCGGTAAAGCGGCTGTAGGTAGTCGACAGCATCAGGAAGATCAGCACCACCAAGAGCACGTCGATGAACGGGATCAGGTTGATCTCGGGTTCTTCGCGACCGCCGGACCGGAAGTCGAGGCGGCCGCGACCGCGGAAGTTGAGCGCCATCGTGCGGCTTCCTCAGGGCCTGCGCAGCTGGGTCAGATGGCGCAGGAAGCGGTCGGCCGACAGTTCCAGCACCAGGAGGTGGCTGTCCACCTTGCCGCGGAAATAGCGCCAGAACACGAGCGCCGGGATCGCGACGATGAGGCCGAAAGCGGTGTTGTAGAGCGCGATCGAGATGCCCTGCGCCAGCTGGGCCGGATTCGTGCCGCCGCCGGCACCGCCGGTCTGCGCGCCGAAGATCTCGATCATGCCGATCACCGTGCCGAGCAGGCCGAGCAGCGGTGCGGCCGATGCGATGGTGGCCAGCGCGCTCAGGTATTTCTCCAGCCGGTGGCCGACCCGGCGTCCGGCGCTCTCGACCGCGGCGCGCAGGTCTTCCTCGGTGCAGCGGGGCTGGGCGTTCAGGGTGCGGAAGCCGCTCGCCAGGACCTCGCCCAGGGCGGAGTTCTGCTCCAGCTGCGCGACCACGTCGGGCGACGGCAGGCCGCGGTGCGACACGGCGATCGCCTCGTCCAGCAGCTTAGGGGGGGCGACCTTGGAGATCTGAAGGCTCAGGGCGCGCTCGACCACCAGGGCGAGCGCGATGACGGAACAGGCCAGCAGGGGCCAGATCGGCCAGCCGGCCGCTTGTATGATCGAAAGCAAGAGGGCTCCCCGATACGCCTGACGATGGTGGGCGGCGATTATGGCGCAGGCACCAGGGTCGCCGGATTTTTCCGAGGGTCGTCCGCAGGCCCTCGACCTCGCCCACAGATCGTGTGGATAAACATGTGCGAAAGCCCGCTGCATTCGCCGCCAGGCCGCACCGGCCTTGGGTTGTGACTATTCGATGAAATTTTCAGCACCGATTTTGCAGGGCCGCGCATGGTCCTGAGTTCCGCCGCTTCCGGAGGCGCGGCCGGCCGCGTGTGGGCCGTGGGTGCGCTGTGCCATGCGGTGGCCGACGCGCTCGACGCGCGCTTCAACCCGGTGGCGGTCCGCGGCGAGATCAGCGGCTTTTCCCGGGCCGCGAGCGGCCATTGCTACTTCTCGATCAAGGACGCGGGCGGGCAGATCCGCTGCGCGATGTTCCGTCGCGCGGCCAGCCTGCTCGACTTCGCACCGCGCGACGGCGAACTGGTCGAGGTGCGCGGACGGCTGGGCGTGTACGAGGCGCGGGGCGACCTGCAGCTGGTCGCGGAATGGATGGGCCGGGTCGGCCAGGGCGGGCTGTTCGAGCAGTTCCTGCAGCGCAAGGCGCGGCTGGAAGCCGAAGGCCTGTTCGATGCCGGCCGCAAGCGGCCGCTGCCGGCGATGCCGCGGGCGGTCGGCATCGTGACCTCGCTGGGCGCGGCGGCCCTGCACGACGTGGTCACCGCCCTGCGGCGGCGGGCACCGCACCTCCTGGTGGTGCTGGCGCCCGCTGCGGTGCAGGGCGCAGGCGCGCCCGCCGAACTGGTGGCTGCGCTCGGACGCCTGCAGGCGCTGGCCGACGATCCGGCGGAGGGCGTGCCGCTCGACCTCATCCTGCTGGTGCGTGGCGGCGGCTCGATCGAGGATCTCTGGGCCTTCAACGACGAAGGGCTGGCGCGCGCCATCGCCGCCAGCCGCCTGCCGGTCGTGACCGGCGTGGGCCACGAGACCGACTTCACCATCGCGGATTTCGTGTCCGACCTGCGGGCGCCGACGCCGACCGCCGCGGCGGAACTGGCCGCGCCGGCACGCGAGGCGCTGGTGGCGGCGCTTGATCTGGCGGCCGACGCGCTGGAGGCGGTGGTGCAGCGCCGTATTGACCGCTGGGGCCAGCGGCTCGACGGACTAGCGTCCCGGCTCGGCCGGCCATCGTCGCTGGTCGGCCGGCAGCGCCTGCTGCTCGACCGCCAGGCACAGGCGCTGCGCTACGGTGTGCGGGAGCGGCTGCAGCGCGCGACGGCGGCACAGGAGCGGGCGGCCGCAGCCTTGCCGCAGGCGGTCGGCCAGCGCATCGCGCGGCTGCAGCAGCGGACCGACCGGGTGGCGCTGCGGCTGGAACTGCTTGACCCCGGTCTGGTGCTGCAGCGCGGCTATGCGTGGATCGAGGATGCCGACGGCAACACGGTGCAGCGTGCCGCGCAGACCCGCCCCGGCCAGGCGCTGCGCGCGACCTTCGCGGACGGCACGGTGCCCGTCACCGTCCAGCCGCACGACTGATCGGCCGACGCCCTGCGCGCAGCCGGGGATGCGGCGCCGTCAGCGACTGGAGAACGGCACGCCGGACAGCCGGGCACCGGCCTTGATGCGTTTCTTGTCGAACCAGCCCTGGTGCATCTCGAGCACATAGCGCACCGGCGCCGCCGAGCAGTGCGACGCGGTGGAGAGCGGCTGCATGTCCGCCAGGTTGACGATGGTGCCGTCGTCCGCGACGAACGCAGCGGTCAGCGGCAGCAGCGTGTTGCGCATCCAGAAGCACTGCACCCCGGGCTGCTCGAAGATGAAGAGCATGCCTTCGTGCTGCGGCATCTCGCGCCGGAACATGAGGCCGATCTCCCGCTGCTGCGGCGTCTGCGCCACCTGCGCGTCGATGCGGTGCATGCCGACGGTGAGGGTGGTGCGCGGGAGCTGCGTCTGCGGCACGCCGTCGGCCGGCTGGGCGTGCAGCGCGCTCGCAGCGACCAGGGCTGCGACGAAGGACGAAAGGCGACCGAGAAGGCGAACGGTGGCGGCGTGCATGGGCAGGGGACGAAGTAGGAGCGGCGGGGACACATTGTCGCGAAAGCGGCGCTGCATGAAAAAGGCGCCCGGTCGGGGCGCCTCGTGCGATGCAGGGAATCAGGCGGTCACTGCGCCTTCTGCGCTTCCTTGGTGGTGGCGCGGTGCTTCTTGGCGGTCTTGCCGGTAGCCTTGCGGGCTTCCTTCTTGGCCTCGCCGGCGGCCTGCGCTTGCGGTACCGGCGGTGCCGCCGTGGTGGTGTTCGACGGCGCGGTCGCCGGTGTCTGGGCGAAGGCGCCGGCGGCGATGCATCCGGCGATCAGGGGAACGAGCAGCTTTTTCATGTCGTGAGCTCCGTGAGAAGGGCGCGGCCGGAGGTCGGCCGCGCCCTTCCGAAACGCGATGGCACGCCCCCCGGTTGACAGCGTGGCGCGTCGTCGTTGCACATAGCGTTGCACATAGAATTCCGCCCACCCGTCCCTCTGCGGCACGCGCCCCGCTGCGCTCTCGCCCGCCCCCTCCCGGAGAAGTTCCCCTATGCCCTACCAGCACATCCAGGTGCCTGCCGAAGGCCAGAAGATCACCGTGAACGCCGACACGACGCTGAATGTGCCGGACCAGCCGATCGTGCCGTTCATCGAAGGCGACGGCACCGGAGCGGACATCACCCCGGTCATGCGCCGGGTGGTGGAGGCGGCCGTGGACAAGGCCTACGGCGGCCAGAAGAAGATTCACTGGATGGAGATCTACGCCGGCGAGAAATCGACCCGTATCTACGGGCCCGACGTCTGGCTGCCCGACGAGACGCTCGACGCGGTGCGCGAATACGTGGTGTCGATCAAGGGCCCGCTGACCACGCCGGTCGGCGGCGGCATCCGGTCGCTGAACGTGGCGCTGCGCCAGCAGCTCGACCTGTACGTCTGCCTGCGCCCGATCCGCTATTTCAAGGGCGTGCCCAGCCCGGTGAAGGAGCCGCAGAAGACCCACATGGCGATCTTCCGCGAGAACTCCGAGGATATCTACGCAGGGATCGAATTCGAGGCGGGCAGTGCGAAGGCGAAGCGCCTGATCCAGGTGCTGCAGGAAGAGTTCGGCATCCACAAGATCCGTTTTCCCGACACCTCCGCCCTCGGCATCAAGCCGGTGTCGCGGGAAGGCACCGAGCGTCTGGTGCGCAAGGCGCTGCAGTACGCGATCGACCACGACAAGCCCAGCATGACCATCGTGCACAAGGGCAACATCATGAAGTTCACCGAAGGCGGCTTCCGCGACTGGGCCTATGCGCTGGCGCGGCGCGAGTTCGGTGCGGAACTGATCGACGGCGGCCCGTGGATGCGGCTGAAGAATCCGCGCACCGGTCGGGACATCACGGTCAAGGACGCGATCGCCGACGCCTTCATGCAGCAGGTGCTGCTGCGCCCGGCCGAGTACAGCGTGATCGCCACGCTGAACCTCAACGGCGACTACCTGTCGGATGCGCTGGCGGCGCAGGTCGGCGGCATCGGCATCGCGCCGGGCGCCAACATGAGCGACACGGTCGCGATGTTCGAGGCGACCCACGGCACTTCGCCGCGCTATGCCGGCAAGGACTATGTCAACCCCGGCTCGATGATCCTGTCGGCCGAGATGATGCTGCGCCACATGGGCTGGACCGATGCGGCCGACCGCATCATCCAGGCGATGGAAGCTGCGATCGCCAGCAAGCGGGTCACCTACGACTTCGCGCGGTTGATGGAAGGCGCGACGCAGGTCAGCTGCTCGGGCTTCGGGCAGGTGATGATCGATCAGATGTGAGGCACCCGCCCGGTCGGCGCAGGCCGGGGCAGTTTTAGGCGGCGGGGTAGAGTCCGCGCACCCGGCCGAACAGCCGGGCGAGGCCGAGGATCGCGTCGATGCTCGGCGTCGGCTCGCCAAGGCGCCGGCCCATCTCGTGCACCGCGCCGATCAGGCTGTCGATCTCCAGCGGCCGGCCGGCATCGGCATCCTGCAGCATCGACGTGCGGAAGGCGCCCAGCCGCCGGGTGATCGCATGGCGGTCCTCTGGCGTTTGCGCTATCGGGCAGCCGATGCGGGCGCCGATGGCCGCCGCTTCGCGCATCGCGGCACTGCACAGGTCGCGTACCAGGGGATCGTCGAGCAGCCGGTCCATCGTCGCGCCGGTGATCGCCGACACCGGGTTGGCGGTCATGTTGCCCCAGAGCTTGTACCAGATGTCGTAGCGGATGTCGGCCGATACGGTGGTGTCGAAGCCGGCCTCGGCCAGCAGGCGGACGACCGCCTGCACACGCGGCGAATCGCCGCCCGCCGGCTCGCCGACGATCAGGCCACGACCCATGTGGTGGACGACGAGGCCCGGCTCCTGCGCGGCCGTGCTGGCATGCACGACGCAGCCGAGCACCTGGGCCTGCGGCAGCGCGCGGGCGATCCGCCCGTCGGGATCGACGCTCTGCAGCGGCGTGTCGCCGAGAGCGGGCACGCCCTGGCCGAACCACCACGGCACGCCGTTCATCGCGGGCAGCAGGACCGTGTCGGGGCCGATGAGCGGGGCGATGGACGCCGCGACGCTCGCGAGCGCCGGGCCCTTGACTGCGATCACCACCAGGTCCTGGGGCCCGAGGTCCTCGGCGCGGTCGGTGGCGATGGCGGGCGCCTGCAGCAGCGCACCGTCCTGCTGCAGGCGCCAGCCGTGGTCGCGCAGCGCCTGCAGCGTGGCACCGCGCGCAATCGCTGCCACCGGCACACTGCGGACGGCGGCCAGCCGCGCACCGATGAATCCGCCGATGGCACCAGCGCCGACGATGCAGATGCGTTCGAGTTTTTTCATGTGTTTTTGGGCCTCTTGCGCAGGTGCAGCCTGCGTGGATCGCTATCGATTAGATAGCAATCAACGGGCGGCGTCGCCGCGTCGGTACTCGTGGGTCAGCGCATCCAGCTGCTGCTTCAGCGCCGGGTCGAGGACATAGGACGCGGCGGCGATAGTGTCGGCCAGCTGCTCCGGCCGGCTCGCGCCGAGCAGCGGTGCGGTGACCGCCGGGTGCGCCATGACCCAGGCCACCGCCAGCGTCGCGAGCGGCACGCCGGCCTGCTGCGCGAGCCCCTCCAGCGCGGTCACGGTGTCGAAATAGCGGTCGGCCCAGTAGCGTTCCTGGTAGCGGCCGGCGGCGGTGCCGAGCGTGAAGCGGGTCCCTTCGGCGGGCGGCGCGCCCTTGCGGTGCTTGCCGGTCAAGAGGCCACCCGCGAGCGGGTTGTAGGGGATCACGGCCAGGCCGTCCTCCAGCGCGAGCGGGAGCAATTCTCGTTCGATCTCGCGGAACAGCAGGCTGTACCGGGGCTGGACCGAGACGAATTTGGCGATCCGCAGTGCTTCGGACCGTCCGAGTGCGCGCGCTAGCCGGTAAGCAAGGAAGTTGGACACGCCGATATACCGCGCCCGGCCCGACCGCACGATGGTGTCGAGCGCCTCCAGCGTCTCGTCGAGTGGCGTGTCCGGATCGTCGCCGTGCAGCTGGTACAGGTCGACGTAATCGGTCTGCAGACGGCGCAGCGAGGCGTCGATCGCGTCGAGCAGGTGCCGGCGGGACGCACCGCGGTCCCAGGGGTTCGGGCCCATCACGCCCCAGGCCTTGGTCGCGAGCACGACACTGCCGCGCCGGCCGGGCGAGGCCTGCATCCAGCGGCCGACGATCTCTTCGGTGCGGCCGGCCGATCCGGTGTCGCCGCCGAGCGGATAGACGTCGGCGGTGTCGAGGAAGTTGATCCCGGCGCCGATGGCGGTGTCGAGGATGCGCTGCGACAGGGCCTCGTCGGTCTGCAGGCCGAAGGTCATGGTGCCGAGCGCGAGGCGCGAAACGGTCAGGCCGGTGCGGCCGAGTCGGGTGGTGGCGAGGGTCATGGCGGGGCGGCGCGGCAGGCGCCGGAAAAGCGCCGGAGCGGCGCGGAGCAGGGCGGATGAGGACGGATGGGACTGCAAGCATGGCACGGGAAGCGGATGTCTGCAGGCGCGGAGGCGGCCGATGGGTTCCGGAGCCGGCTACACGTTCCGACGCCGCTCTTTGCCTGCGGTTCACACTACGTACACGCGTGGCCGACGCGCAGGCCGTACGCTCCCTCGGTATGTAGCGCCCGTCGGGCGCCACCGGAGAGCGCCATGCACGATATCCGACGACCCGATGACGACCGCCGGCGGCTGCTCGCAGGTGGCGCCGCACTGCTGCTGGGCGGCTGTGCGGGTATCGGCGGCCCGGCGGGCGAGGGCGCATCGCCCACCGGCCCGCGGCCCCGGCCGATCGCGCACCTGACCCCGACGGACAGCCGCTGGCTGGGCCGTGTCACCTTTGGGCCGACGCCCGCCGATGCGGCACGCCTGCAGATCCTGGGCCGGGAGGCCTTCCTGCATGCGCAGCTGCATCCGCCGCGCGACGACCCGCCTGCACTGGCCGTGGCCGTCGCAGCGCTGCCGACGATGGCCCAGGATGCGGAAGCGCGGCTACGCGCGGTGCGGGCCGAGCGCCGGCGCATCGACGGCCTCGCGTCGGACGACGAGAAGCAGGCTGCGCGCCAGGCACTGAACCGCGCCGGCAACGACGCCGTCGCAGAGACGCGCATCCGCCACCTGCTGCGGGCGCTGCTGTCGCCTGCCCAGCTGCGCGAGCAGATGACCTGGTTCTGGATGAACCATTTCAGCGTGTATGCCGGCAAAGGCAACATCCGCTGGACCGTCGCCGACTACGAGGAGCGCGCGGTGCGCCCGCATGCGCTGGGCCGGTTCCGCGACTTGGCGATGGCGACGCTCACCTCGCCCGCGATGCTCGAATACCTCGACAACGCGCAGAGCGCCGCCCAGCGGATCAACGAGAACTACGCCCGCGAACTGATGGAGCTGCATACCCTGGGCGTCGCGAGTGGCCCCAGCGGTTCGCGCTACACCCAGCAGGACGTGCAGGAACTGGCCCGCGTGTTGACCGGGGCCGGCATCGACCTCAACGGCCAGCCGCCGCGGCTGGCGCCCGATCGTCGCGGGTATTACCGCAAGGCCGGGCTGTTCGAATTCGATCCCGGCCGCCACGACTTCGGTCCCAAGACGCTGTTGGGCCAGCCCATCGTGCCCTCGGGCTTTCCGGAAATCGAGCAGGCGGTGGCGCTGCTCTGCCGCCAGCCGGCGACCGCACGTTTCGTGTCGCTGCGCCTGGCCCGCTATTTTGTGGCAGACGAGCCGCCGCCCGCGCTGGTGGACCGGCTGGTCGCCACCTTCGGACACACCGACGGCGACATCGCCGCGATGCTCGCAGCCCTGTTCTCCGCCCCGGAGCTGGATGCTGCCTTGCAGCCGGCTGCGACATCCGGGAAATTCAAGGACCCGATGCAGTTCGTCGTGTCGTCCCTGCGGCTCGCGTGGCCGGACCGGATGCCCGCCAACCTGCGGCCGGCACTCGGCTGGCTCGATCAGCTCGGCGAGCCGCTCTACGGCCGCGTCACGCCCGACGGTTGGCCGCTCGCCGATGCCGCCTGGACCAGTTCGGGCCAGATGGTGCGCCGCTTCGAGATCGCACGGGCCATCGGCAGTAGCCCGGCCGGGCTGTTCGCTGGCGACGATGGGCTGCCCCTGCGCGGCGGCCCGCCGCCGATCGCGTCCGGCGTGTTTCGGGAGCTGCTCGAGCCGCGGCTGTCGGCGGCCACCCGCCGAGTGCTCGCGGCCGCCCGGACGCCGCAGGAATGGAACACGGCGCTGCTGTCGGCGCCCGAATGGATGAGCCGCTGAACGCCTGCCGTACGAGGAGATCCGCCATGCACCGACGCAATTTGTTGAAACGCCTGAGCGCCTCCGGCCTGGGCCTGGTGGCCCCTGCTGCCGTCATGTCCCGCGCCTATGCGCTGCCCGCGGCGGCGGATACCCGCTTCCTGCTGGTGTTCCTGCGAGGCGGCTACGACGCCGCCCACGTGCTGATCCCGACCGCCAGCGAGTTCTACTACGCCTCACGCCCGACGATCGCGATTGCGCGGCCGGCGCCTTCCGGCGCGCCGCCCGCCCCGCGGGCCGCCATCGCGCTGGATGCCGACTGGAGCCTGCATCCGTCCCTGCAGCCGGGTCTAGGACCGCTGTGGGCGGCCCGGCAACTGGCATTCGTGCCGTTCGCCGGCACCGAGGACCTGTCGCGCAGCCATTTCGAGACCCAGGACAGCATCGAGGCCGGGCTTCCCCTGCCGGGCGACACTGCGGGCCGGCCCGCGGCCGATCTGCGCGGCACCGGCTTTCTGAACCGGCTGGCCGGCGTGCTGGACGCCCGCGCCATGCCAGTCGCCTTCACCGACGGGCTGCCGAACGTGATGGCCGGCCCGCGCGCGGTGCCTAACGTGTCGCTGAAGGGCTCCGGCCGTGCGCCCTTCGACGCCCGTCAGTCCGCAGCACTGGCCGCGCTGTACCGCGACACGCCGCTCGCCGGGCCGGTCGCGGAAGGCTTGGCGCTGCGCGACACCGTGGCCCAGGAGGCGCAGGCGCAGCAGGTGCGGGATGGGGCACGCGGTGCGTCGGCGATGGAGGGCGGCGCGACCGTTGATTCCGCCGCGCGCATGCGCGAGATGGAAGCGGCCAGCCGACGCGCCCTGAGCGCGCGTGGATTCGAGATGGAGGCGCGCCGCATGGCAGCGCTGATGCGCGACCGATTCAACCTCGGCTTCATCGACGTGGGCGGCTGGGACACGCACGTCAACCAGGGCGGCGCGCAGGGAACGCTCGCCAATCTGCTGCAGACGCTCGGCAGCGGCATCGCGGCGTTCGGCGACGAACTCGGCCCGCCAGCGTGGCGGCGGACGGTGGTCGTCGTGATATCCGAATTCGGCCGCACCTTCCGCGAGAACGGCACCCGCGGCACCGACCACGGTCACGGCACTGCCTACTGGGTGGCCGGCGGCGCGGTCCGCGGCGGCCGGATCGCGGGCGAACAGGTGGCGGTCGCGCCCGGCAGCCTGAACCAGAACCGCGACTTTCCCGTTCTCAACGACTACCGGTCGGTGCTGGGCGGCCTGTTCCGCCGACTGTACGGGTTGGATGCCGCGCAGCTCCAGCAGGTGTTCCCAGGCGGCGTGCCGCGCGACATAGGCCTAGTCTGATTTCAGCCGACCGCGAACTGGTGGATGCCGAAGCCGGCACCGCGCCGCAGGTCGTCGAAATACCGGCGCAGCGTGTCGCGCACCGTATGGAAGGCGATCTCGTCCCAGGGGATCTCGTCTTCCGAAAAGAGGCGCGCCTCGATCGTCTCGTGGCCGGGGTCGAAGACCTCGGACAACAGCCGCGCGCGGTAGAAGAAGTGCACTTGGCCGACCCGCACCACGTCGACGATGCTGAACAGGCCCTCAATCACGATCTGTGCTCCGGCCTCCTCGTCGGTTTCGCGCCGTGCGCCGTCGGCCACCGTCTCGCCCAACTCCATGAAGCCGGCCGGCAGCGTCCACTTGCCCCAGCGCGGTTCGATATTGCGCTTGCAGAGCAGCACCCGATCGCCCAGGTAGGGCACGGTGCCCACCACGTTCAGCGGGTTCTGGTAGTGGACGGTGCCGCAGGCCGGGCAGACCGCCCGTTCCCGCAGGTCGCCGTCGTCCGGGAGGCGGTGGACGACGGCGGTGCCGCAGTTGCGGCAGTGGCGGATCGGCGGGGGCGCGGGCATCAGACGACGGTCAGCCGCAGCGTGCCGACGCCGGCCACGCCGCCCTCAAGCACATCGCCGCGCACTACCGCCGCGACGCCCTCGGGCGTGCCGGTGTAGATCAGGTCGCCCGGCTGCAACTCCCACGCCGCCGACAGGTACTCGATCGTCTCGGCGATGTTCCAGATCAGCTCCGACACCGTGCTGCGCTGGCGGTCGGTGCCGTTGACCTGCAGCCAGATCTCGGCGGCGGACACGTCGCCGGCGGCGTCGGCCGGCACGATCGGGCCGATCGGTGCGCCGTGGTCGAAGCCCTTGCCGATGCTCCACGGCCGGCCCTGCTTCTTCATGTCGTTCTGCAGGTCGCGACGCGTCATGTCCAGGCCGACGGCGTAGCCGAAGATGTGCTGGTGGGCGTCGGCCGCGGCGATGTCGCGGCCGCCCTTGCCGATCGCCACCACCAGTTCGATCTCGTGGTGGAAGTTCTGCGTCAGGCTGGGGTAGGGCAGGCGGCCGGTCTCGCCCTCGGGCACCACCAGCACCGCGTCGGCGGGCTTCAGGAAGAAGAACGGCGGCTCGCGGCCGGTGAAGCCCATCTCCTTGGCATGTTCGGCGTAGTTGCGGCCGACGCAGTAGACACGGTGGACCGGGAACTGCTCGGCTCGGCCGACGACCGGCACGGCGACGACGGCGGGGGGCGGGAAGACGTAGCTCATGTCTCGCTTTCGGGGGAGGAAGGAAAGGCCTGCGGAGGAGGCGGGGCAGTGTGCCACGCAGCCGCGGCGCAGGATCAGGCGCGGGCGTCGGTCAGCGCGAAATGCTCGACCACCGGCGGCGCGGCGAAGAACGGGCCGACGATGGCGCGCCAGTCGGCGAACTGCGGCGAGTTGCGGAAGCCGACGGTGTGGTCTTCCAGCGTCTCCCACTCGATCATCAGCAGGTAGCGCTCGGTCGACTCGATGCCGCGCTGCACCTGGGCGCGGCGGAAGCCCTTGGCGTGCGCGATGACGGTGGAGAGGCCGCGCTGGATGGCTTCTTCGAATTCGGCATTGCGGCCGGGCGTGATGCGGATGTCGGCGTGTTCGAGGATCATGGAAAGGGTCGGTACGGAGGGACGATGCGCCGCCACGCGGCGCTATGCTGGACGGCATGAAACTCTACAGCTACTTCCGATCGTCCGCTTCGTTCCGGGTGCGCATCGCGCTGGAGCTCAAGGGCCTCGCCTACGACTACGCGCCGATCCACCTGGCGCGGCGCGAGCAGGCGCAGCCGGCGTTCGCCGAGGTGTCGGCCGACGGGCTGGTCCCGGTGCTCGAGCTCGACGACGGCGCGCGGCTGTCGCAGTCGATGGCGATCATCGAATACCTGGACGAAACCCATCCGGCGCCGCCGCTGCTGCCCGCCGATCCCGTGGCGCGCGTCCGGGTGCGGGCAATGGCGCAGACCATCGCCTGCGAGATCCACCCGGTCAACAACCTGCGGGTGCTGCGCTACCTGGTCCACGACCTGCAGGTCGGCGAGGACGCGAAGACCGCCTGGTACCGCCACTGGGTGCGGCAGGGGCTCGAAGCCTTCGAGCGGCAACTGGAGCGCCTGCCCGCCGGGTCGCGTGGCCGCTTCTGCGGTGGCGATGCGCCGACGCTCGCCGACTGCTGCCTCGTGCCGCAGATCTTCAATGCGCAGCGGTTCGGCTGCGACCTGTCGGGCCTGCCCCTGACACTGGCGGCGCACGAGGCCTGCATGGCCGAGCCGGCCTTCCAGCGGGCGCAGCCGAGTGCCTGCCCCGATGCCGAGGCCTGAGCGCAGGATGGCGTTCCACCCGGACTGGATCGTCCCGGACTGGCCGGCGCCCGCCTCGGTGCGGGCCGTGTTCACCACCCGTGCCGGGGGCGTGTCGGACGCGCCGTGGGACACGCTGAACCTCGGCAGCCATGTGGGCGACGATACGGCTGCGGTCGAGGCCAATCGCGAGCGCCTGCGGCAGGCGATCGGCACACGGCCGGTTTTTCTGGAGCAAGTCCATGGCACGACCGTCGTCGATCTGGATGCGCCGGAGCGTGCCGCCGCAGGGTCGGCGGTCCCGGAAGCCGACGGCTGCACCAGCGCCACGACCGGCCAGGCCTGCACGATCATGGTGGCCGACTGCCTGCCGGTG
>CAJYQL010000073.1 GCA_913776965.1 uncultured Xylophilus sp. | reverse complement strand
CCAGCGCATAGGCGGCGCCGCTCACTACCAGGCACAGGCCGGTCCCCGGCAGGAGGGCGAGCAGTCGATCAGACCGCCCGGTGGCTGCAGCAGTGTTGGGTCGAGCGATGGTGGTCACGGTGGATGTTCCTTCCGCCGCATTAGCTAGGCCGCGATCACCGATCATTCCAATGTATCTATATTGTCATTCCGATCGCTAAACGTGATCGATTGTGATAGCAATGCTCAATGACGCTGGAACAGCTTCGTATCTTTGTCGCCGTGGCCGAGCGCGAGCATATGACGGCGGCTGCCCGCGCGCTGAACGTCACTCAATCGGCGGCTTCCGCGGCTATTGCTGCTCTGGAGGAACGGCATGCGATCAAGCTGTTCCACCGTGTCGGGCGCGGCATCTCGCTGACCGAGTGTCAATCGGCGTCCAAAAAGGACCCCCTGTCGGCGTCCAAAAGGGACCCCCTTCGTCGAGCGGCGTAACGGGTACGACGGGCGCGCCGTTCGCGGTGGTTGCGGCGTAGGGCGGGCGTAGCCCGACCGGAGGCGCAACCACCGCGAAGCGTTTTCTGGCAGTACCCCAGGCGTCAGCTTCGATGTTTGAAGCGCCAGCTGTCGTTGCCGGTTTCGACGATGTCGCAGTGGTGGGTAATGCGGTCGAGCAGCGCGGTGGTCATCTTGGGGTCGCCGAAGACGGTGGGCCACTCACCAAAGGCCAGGTTCGTCGTGACGATGACTGAAGTCTGCTCGTAGAGCTTGCTGACGAGGTGGAAGAGCAGCTGACCGCCCGAGCGGGCAAACGGCAGGTAGCCAAGCTCGTCGAGCACCACGAGGTCGAGGCGCGAGAGCTGGGCCGCCAGCGTGCCGGCCTTCCCAAGGCGGGTTTCCTCCTCGAGCCGGTTCACCAGATCAACCGTGTTGAAATAGCGCCCGCGGGCGCCGGCCCGTACCACATTGGCGGTGATGGTGGTGGCGAGGTGCGTCTTGCCGGTGCCCGTCCCACCGACCAGCACGACGTTGCGCCGGCCCGGAAGAAACGAGCCGCTGTACAGCGAGCGTACGAGCCCCTCGTTGATGGGCGTGCCTTCGAAGACGAAGGCGTCGAGGTCCTTCACCGCTGGCAACCTGGCGGCTGACATCCGGTAGCGGACCGACGCTGCATGGCGGTGCGTCGCCTCGGCACGCAGCAGGTCCGTCAGGACTTCCATGGTCGTGCGCTTGCGCTGGAGACCGGTAGTGACCGCCTCGTCGAAGGCGCCAGCCATTCCCTTCAGCCCCAACTCGGCCATGGCCGTCATCATCTCATGCCGCTGCATGGAGGCCTCGCAGGCTGTCATAGCGGTTGCAGTCGGCGCGAGGCGGATGGCGCAGCGCCAGGTCCTCGGGTGTGACAAAGGTCAGCGGTCGCGGCGGTTCTCGCCTGCGGGCCAGGATGTTGACGATGATGTCGTCGCTGGCGGTGCCGGCCAGCAGCGCCTCGCGCACGGCCGCTTCCACCGCCTCCAGTCCGTCATCGAGCACCGCCGCCAGCACTCGCACGAACCGCCGGTCGGCATCGTCGCCAGTGCCGAGCTTGCGCCGCAGGCGTGACAGCGCAGGCGGCAGCTCCCAGCCCTGGAACGGCGCGCCATTGCGCAGGGCGCCCGGCTTGGTCACCAGCACCGGCAGGTAATGCCACGGGTCGTAGATGGTCCGGTCGCGCCCGAAGAACCGGGGGTGGTCGGCGACGACCTGGCCGTCGCAGCGCACGACGATGCGGTCGGCATAGGCACGGACCTGGACGGTACGCCGCACCACCCTGGCGGAGACGGAATAGCGGTTGCGGTCGAAGCTGATGAGGCACGTGCCGCTCACCGCGTGCTCGCTCTCGTGGAAGCCGTCGAAGGGGGCGACAACCGGCTGGAGCACACCGCGCTCGGCAGCCCATGCCTGCGCGACCGTCAGTTCCTTCTGCTCGGGATGCTGGTGCATGTCCGCCCAGCGCCGACACTCGGCCTCCAGCCAGCCGTTCAACTCCTCGATGCTGGCAAAGCGCAGCCGCGGCTGGAAGAAGCGGCCACGCGCGGTCTGCACCTGGTTCTCGACCTGCCCCTTCTCCCAGCCCGACGCCGGCGAGCAGGCCGTCGGCTCGACCATGTAGTGGTTCGCCATCACCAGAAAGCGCCGGTTGAAGACCCGCTCCTTGCCGGTGAACACGCTCGTCACCGCCGTCTTCATGTTGTCGTAGATGCCGCGCGTCGGCACGCCTCCGAAGAAGGCAAACGCCCGCGCATGCGCGTCGAACAGCATCTCCTGTGTTTCGCGGGGATAGGCCCGCACATACATCGCCCGCGACGCGCACAGCCGGATATGCGCGACCTTCACGCGCATCGGCTTGCCCGAGATCTCGACGTCCTCGTGGCTCCAGTCGAACTGGTAAGCCTCGCCCGGTCGGAACAGCAGCGGGATGAACGCCGGCGCATCCATCACATCGCGACGCCGCGCCTGCCGCCAGCGGGCTGCATAGCGGCGCACCGCATCGTATGAGCCATCGAACCCTTCGCGCAGCAGCAGGTCGTGGATACGCGTGAGGCGCAGCTTCTCGCGCCGCGGTCGTGCCTCGTCTTCCTCCAGCAACGCATCCAGTCGCGCTTGAAACGGCCCCAGCTTCGGCAGCGGCTGTACCTCCCGCCGATACCCCATGTCCGCTTCAGGCGCCCGGATCGCCTTACGCACCACCTTGCGCGACAGGTGCAGGTCCCGCGCTATCGCCTTGATGGCCTTCCCCGACGTGTGCTCGCGCCGGATTCTCAACACCGTCTCCAATACCAGCATCCCGATCTCGCCGCCTGACACACCGCCAAGCGAGCAGCCTAGACCACCGGGATGAGGGTCCCTTTTCGACGCCGATCACCCCGCTACCGGGGTCCCTTTTCCACGCCGATCCACAGACAAGATGCTGCGTTTCCGGAAACGAACGGACAGCGAGACGGCGCAAGCGTTCTCGAAATCGATCCCAAACGGGACGGCTGCGGTCGTCCCGCTGGTCGTTCGTTTTCAGGAAAGCGCAGGCCGTTTCGCGGGGAGGGTCACAGACCAGCAGCGTCCATTTTCGGGCCTTCATATTCCCCGTCTTCCCCCGGAAAGCGTA